>JBAVOO010000042.1:0-37164 GCA_049692125.1 Verrucomicrobiia bacterium
CTCCGCGCTCCCGCGCGGCGATGATTCGATGTCGCAAATCCTGACTCAAAGGACGCATAATTCCCTTTTCATAAAAAGAGAATAGCAGGCTTTACCAAATACGTCTATCTAAATAGAAAATGCTCTATCAATATTGCCCTGGAACGCTGCCTCGTAGATAGAATTGCTTTCAAAGCGTAAAGCGGCAACCGAAATGGGAATTGCCACGTCCATGTGACCGAATTCAAACGCACTGGAAAAACCTTTGCTCAAATATTTTGTGGAATTTGTGTCTTTGAAATAGGGAAGCAGCGATTCAGCGAGCGCCGGACTGTCCTGAAGTGCAGCCCGATCAAGCATCGTATTTCCGCTCCCGTCCTCAACTGTTGGATTCGCTCCGTTCGATAAAAGCAATGGCACAATCCCATACCGATTGTTGCAGATAGCACCCGATAATGGACAATTACCATACTTGTCGCGTGCGTTTATGTCGGCTCTGTTAGTAAGAAGCAAAAGAATAATGTTGGTGTATCCCGATACGGCAGCACTGTATAATGGAGTTTTCCCATCCTTATCTCTGGCATTAACATCTGCTCTGTGTGTAATTAAAACTTTTACCACCTCTTCATGGCCACCCCATTTTATCGCCGTGTGAAGCGGTGTATCTCCTTCAAGCTCCGTCGCCTTAACATCAGAACCATTCTCCAAAAGCAATTCTGCAATTTCTGCCCGACCGCTTCGGGCTGCTTCATGGAGTGCTGTGCCCCAACCCGGTTGAACTTTGTTCGCGAATCCTGGATTGTGTTTGAGCATTTCCTTTACCTTTTCAATCTTGCCAGCGCTAACATCAAAACGAAAACGCTGGTATTTGCTCATGCCCAGAGTTTCCGGGCATGCTTCGTAAAAACACACAGCGACAACCAACATGACAACGGGTATCGCAATCTTTGAACCATTGCTGATTGGCGGTTTCCGAAAATAAAGACGAACCAGCCAGATGCCCGCTGAAAAAATCATCCACCATTCCAAGAGTGCGGCCATAGTCATCATCCCCACACCCATCAAAACCCCCACGTTTACGTTCAACCTCAAAACTTGAATCAGATCCATCGCAGGCCAATAAACTTTCAAAGAACGCTGCCAGATGCCGGCGAGCATTTGGTTTTTAATCACAGCAACAAGCAAGTAGCCGATTCCCAAATGAACAACCAGCGTGACGATGGAGAAAATTAACGCCAGTCGTGAAGTTTTGAGCTTAAAAATACGCATGGCAACCAATAGGCAAATTATCGTCGCCACTCCTTTTTCGGCGGTTCCGGCAAACCCTGCGCGCGTAATGCGGTGCGAAAATGGACTTTGGCGATTTTTGACAGGTTTTCCACACCCTGCTCCGCCACAAATTTCTTCGCCGCCTCGTCCACGGCCGCCGAGGCGCCTTTCGGCAGTTCCACGTTGAATTGTTTCTCCAGCTTCACCAGCCCTTTCACAAATCCGTCCCGTGCCAAGATCGAAGCCGCCGCCACCGCCAGGTCTTCTTCGGCCCGGTGCTTCTGGACCAGTTCGATTTCCCGGCCCAGCGACATCAGCGCCTTCGCCACGACTTCCTTGCTCGATGCGAACTGGTCGCTGATGGCCTTGACCGGCACGGGGTTCATTTGGTGCCGCAGCGCCATCAAATTTTCAATCACGCGCGCATGGCCCCATGCCAGGATCGTGTTCACGCTTTTCATCCTGGCATAAAGCCGGTTGTAAGCTTCGTTGCCAATCGTGACGGTGTTCACCACGCAACCCGGCGTTTTGCGGATTAATGCCGCGAGGTCGGAAATTTTCTTGTCGCTGGAAATGTTTTTGGAATCGCGGATGCCGGCATCTTTCCATGCCTTGACGACGTTTTCATTGATGTAAACCCCGGCAACGCATAGCGGCCCGAAGAAATCGCCCTTGCCGCTTTCGTCCACGCCGATGCGCGGCAGCAGCAAATCGGGATTCAACAATGTCTCGTAGCCCAGCCGCGCCTGCTTCAGAACCTCGGGTTCCAGCACAAACTCGATGAATTCCTGCGTGCCCTTCCCCTGCACCACCAGTTTGCCGCTTTCATAAAAGACCACGTTGATTTTGTCCTTTTCGCCGGCAAACCGCGCATACGGCACCGCGCGGAACTTGAAGCCGCGCGAGCTCAAGGCGGCTTCGAGCGCCGACGCCTGTTCGTCGGTGAGCTTGCCCGTGTAGGAAGTCAGCGGTTTCACTGAAAAATGATAACCACAAAGAACACAAAGAACACAAAGTTTTTTGAAGGCCAGCCCGCCGGTGGGGCGAGCGTCCCCGCGAGCCGTTCTCAAAAACCTTTGCCCGAAACGCGGCTCGTCGGTAGCCTCGCCCCACCAAATTGCACGTGAGTTCCAACTTAAAATTCAAAACTCAAAATTCAAAACTGCAAAAGCTCACCAAGCTTTTGCTGAATTGGTTCTCCCGGAATGCCCGCGACCTGCCGTGGCGACGCACCCGCGATCCCTATGCCATCTGGGTCTCCGAAATCATGCTGCAACAGACCCAGGTCAAAACGGTTGTGCCGTATTGGAAACGCTGGATGCAGGAACTCCCGACCGTCAAAGCTGCAGCCGATGCCAGTCCGGACAAAATCCACAAGCTTTGGGAGGGCCTTGGCTATTACACTCGAGTCCGGAACCTGCAAAAGGCCGCGAAGCAAATCATGGAAAAGCAAGGTGGCCAGTTTCCGCATAATTTCGACGACGTTCTCGCGCTGCCCGGCATCGGGCGTTACACCGGCGGCGCGATTTGCAGCATCGCGTTCAACCAGCCGACCCCGATTCTCGACGGCAATGTCATCCGCGTACTGACGCGGGTTTTCGGCATTGCAAAAAATCCGCGCGAAAAGAAAACCAACGCGCAACTCTGGCGGCTGGCGGAAGAATTGGTGACTCACGCAAAGGCGCAAAGCACGCAAATCAAAGGCAGGGACAGCGCGCTGCGCTGTCCGGACGCCGCAGCGCGGCGTCCCCACCAAAATCAAGTTGGCCGCTCACAAAACTGTTCTTGTTCTTTTTTAAATCAATCTTTGATGGAACTCGGCGCGCTGATTTGCACCCCGCGAAATCCACAGTGTCCGGTTTGCCCGGTGAAAAAACTTTGCGTCGCTTTCCGGGAAAATCGTGCGGCTGAACTGCCAAACCTTGGCCGGCGCACCGCCACCACCACGCGTCGCTTCATTGCCTTCGTCATCGAGCGCAATGGAAAATTCCTTGTCCGGCAACGGCCCGCCGGGGTCGTGAACGCACACTTGTGGGAATTTCCAAACGTCGAAATTGGAGCGCGGCTCTCCGTCAGAACCCGCGCGCGCTGCGAGGATTTTGGAGTGCGGTGGCAGAGCGCAGCAACGACACCGCTTTTCGACTGCGGACAGAACTTCCAAAGCGGCGTGGCGCTTCGCTTCCCGCCGCAGTCCAAAAAGATTTGGTTGCGGCTATGCCGCGTTGCGGCCGTTGCGGCACAATTGTTTGGTTCCAGTCCCACCAGCATCAACCACCTTTGCACCGTGAAGCATTCCATCACGCGCTATCGCATCACGCTGGAAGCGTTTCGCGTTCAACTCGGAGGGCGGAGTTCCACGACGCCCAAAAAATTTGGGACTCGCAGAGCTCGCCCCTCCGAAAACAGCGGGGTCTGGCTGACCCTGGCCCGGCTTCGCGATCTCGCCTTCACCGCCGCACACAAAAAAATCCTCACACATTTGAAACACAACGGCCGGCATTTGAGGTAGCACCCGCCTCCGGCGGGTCGTTTCGGGCGTCGCGCCCGAAACCATCGGCAAACAAAGATTGCAGCCATTCGCACAATCGCCAACCACCCGACCCGCGCCGATACAATTCGGCGGGACGCCGAATTGAACCCGCGGGACGCGGGTGCTACCACAAAAAACTGGCCAGCGCGGCCAACGATTGTATCCTGTCCGGCCGATGATTTATTTCGATTACAACGCCACCGCGCCGGTGATGCGCGAGGCGCGCGAAGCCTGGCTCGATGCCACCGAGAAGATTACGGGCAATCCGTCCAGCCCGCATCAAATCGGGGGTCGCGCCGGCACCGCGCTCAGAGAAGCGCGCGAAAAGCTCGCGCATTTTCTCGGCTGCCAGCCGGCGGACATCATCTGGACGAGCGGGGCGACCGAGGCCAACAACATGGTCATGCACCATTTTGCGCGGACGCTCGATGCGAAGGGCGAGGTCTGGATTTCCGCCATTGAACATCCCTGCGTCCACGAATCCGCAAAGCATTATTTTGGCAAACGCGCGAAATTGATTCCCGTCGCGCACGATGGCGTGATGGATCTGGATTGGTTGACGTCCGAACTCGCCGATATGCGCCCCGGGCTCGTCGGCATCATGGCCGCGAACAACGAGACCGGCGTCATCCAGCCCTGGCGCGAGGCGCTGGCGATTTGCCGTCAATACCAGGTGCCCTTCTTCTCCGACGCCGTGCAATGGCTCGGCAAAATGCCGGCCAAGGGACTGGGTGAATGCGATTATTTGAGCGGTGCGGCGCACAAGTTTGGCGGGCCGCGCGGCGTTGGTTTTTTGAAAGTGCCGCACAAAAGCCACGTCACGCCCCTGCTGCTTGGCGGCAAACAGGAACAAGGCCGCCGGGCCGGAACGGAAAATGTCCCGATTATTGTGTCCATGCTCGCCGCCTTGGAAGCGCGCGAAAAACAACTCACCCGCAGCGAACACATCCTGCGCGGCGTGTGGCGCGAGAATTTTGAGAGGCAGCTTTTGCACAAACTGCCCGGCTCGATCGTCGTCGGCGCGGCGGCGCCACGTTTATGGAACACCGTTTCCGCGCTCATGCCCGAGGGCGGACAGCAACGCTGGCTGACGAAACTCGACAAGGCCGGATTTGCGGTTTCGACCGGTTCCGCCTGCACGACCGGCAAGGAGGAGCCGTCGCACGTGCTGGCGGCGATGGGTTTCAAGCCGGCGGAAGCGTATCGCGTGCTGCGTTTCAGCAGCGGTTGGGAGACGACCGAAGCCGACTGGGACGCGCTGGCCAACACCCTGACGAAAGTCCATGCCGAAGTGCATCACGCCAAGGCCCACGCCGCCGCTTGAACTTTTTGTCCCGGTTGACTGTCGAATGTGGAAACCCGCAAACCCGGAGACCAGATTATGATGACCCGACGCCAGGCAATCAAAACCACCGCGCTCGTGGCCGGCGCCATGGCGACCGCGCCCGGCGCGCTCGCCCAGGAACCGCCGTCCATCAAGTTGAGTCAGCCGCTGATCACCCCCGCGGCCAGCGGCCCGTTCACGTTGCCGCCGTTGCCCTACGCCTACGACGCCCTGGAACCGCACATTGACGCCCGCACGATGGAGATTCACCACGACAAACATCACGCCGCCTACGTGGCGAATTTAAACAAGGCGGTCGCCGACTGGCCGGAGATTCCCGACCTCAGTAAAAAATCCGCCGGGGTTTTGCTTCAAAATTTGAATTCTGTTCCTGAAAAAATCCGCACCGCCGTCCGCAACAACGGCGGCGGGCATTTCAACCATTCGCTGTTCTGGGAGATGATGAAGCCGGCCGGCGGTGGCGAACCGGCCGGTGAACTGGCCAAAGCCATTGATTCCGGCTTCGGCAGCTTCGCCGCGTTCAAAGACAACTTCACCAGGGTCGCGCTCGGACAATTCGGCAGCGGCTGGGCCTGGCTCGTCCTCGACGGCAGGCAATTGAAAATCGAATCCACACCCAATCAAGACACGCCGTTGAGTTCAGGCCGCACACCGCTCCTCGGCCTCGACGTTTGGGAGCACGCCTACTACCTGAAGCACCAAAACAAGCGGGCGGATTACATCGCCGCGTGGTGGAACGTCGTGAATTGGAACTTTGCAGCGGATGAATTTCACGCCGTCACCCATCAGCCGGCCTGATTTTCCGCGGCTTAATTGGCCGCGCCGCCGAGCATCCGCACCTCGCGTTGCGGGAAGGGAATTTCGATTTTGTTCGCGCGGAATTGCTCGACAATGGCCTGGTAAATTTCCGCCTGCGCCGGGCCGTAATCGCCCACCGCCGTCCACGGTTTGATGGCAACGCTGATGGATGAATCCGCCAGCATCGTCACGCCAACGACGGGCGCGGGTTCCTTGAGCACACGGGCATTGCGGGTCAGCACTCCCCGCACGATGACCAGGGCGCCGCTGATGTTTGTGTTGTAGGCGACACCCACCGACAAATCAAGCTGCCGGATGTGGCCGTAGTTGTGCAAAATTTCACCGACAATTTTCCGGTTGGGAATGATTACTTGTGAGTGATCGGCATGCAGCAGCGTGGTCGTGAAAAGTTCGATGCTGGTCACCTGTCCCTGCACGCCGGCAATTTCAATGTATTCGCCGAAACGAAAGGGTTTGGTGAAAATAATCGTCAGCCCGGCCATGAGATTGCTGAGGATGCCTTGCATGGCCAGACCAATCCCCAAGCCGGCCACGCCGACACCAGCAATCAACGCCGTCACGTCCATGCCCGCTGTGCCCAGCGCGACGACCAAGGCCATGGCAAAGATAAGCAACCGCACAATGCGCACCAGTAATTTGCGCATCGGCGGTTCCATCGCCTTGCCCGTCAGCCAGCGGTCCATCAGTTTGCCGATCCAACGCGCGACAATGAAACCAATCACCACCACGACCAGCGCCGAAATGAGCGCGCCGCTGTGGCTGATGACGTATTCGATGAGTTTGTCCTGCCAGGCTGCTGTGCTTCCGGTTTTATTCATGGTCACCTCAAGTTGTTGATCCGTTGCCATCATTCGTTAAAGGAATTCAATGCGCTTCGTCAATACTTGAATTGTTGACGCCAACCGCCTTTCTGCCACCCTGCCGCAACCGCATGACGAAAAAATCGGGCAACCGGCTCATTGTGCTCCTTTCGATTCCGGTGGCAGTAATTCTCGCCGTGACCGGCTTGTTGATTTTCGACGCCGCCCGGCCATTGCCGCCCATCCAACCCCTGCCCAATCCCAACGGCTACGATGATTTGGTGAAAGCTGGAGCAATGGCCCACAGCAATACCGGGGATTATTACGAAATGAAGCTGGAGGAATTGCACAGGCTGGTGGCCAAAAACTCCGACGCGCTGCAAGCGGCGCGGGCCGGCCTGCAAGAGGATTGCGCCGTGCCGCTTCAGTTTTCCGAGAACTATATGAGCCGGCACATTCCGGAATTGGCCGATTTCAAAAGGCTGGCCCAGGCGTTTGTGGCTGAAGGCCGGCTGGCAGAAATGGAGAACCGTCCGGGCGATGCCGCAAAATCTTATTTGGATGCGATTCGTCTGGGACACAAGTCCGCCCATGGCGGTATTTTGATAGACCAGTTGGTCGGCATAGCCATCGAAGCCATGGGAACGGCTTGCCTGGAAAAACTCGTTGACCAACTCGACGCGAAAACGTGTCGTGAAGCCGCCGCAACCCTGGAAACGCTCGATGCTCAAAGGCAATCCTGGGCGGACATTTTGCAACAGGCGAACGCATGGTCGCGCAGAACATTTTCCAGTCTCCGATACCGATTGACTGAACTGATGACGTCTGGCTCTGCAAAGAAAAAAGCCCATACGAGCGCCCAGGATACCGTTGAACGGAAACTCAAAAAGCAACAAGCCAATACACGGCAATTGATGATTGACATCGCCGCCCGCGCCTACGAATTGGAAAAGAAACAGCCGCCCGCAAGCATCGCCGATTTGGTGCCGGATTATCTCAAGGCTGTTCCACAAGACCCGCTCACCGGCACAAACATGGTTTATTCACCATGATAAACGGCGCGCGCCATGCAGGTTTCCGCCACGACGACTTCGGTGAGCAGCGGCAATTTCGGCTTCAGCTTTTTCCAGATCCACACCGCGATTTCTTCGCTCGTCGGATTTTCCAGGCCGGCAATGTCGTTCAGATAACGATGGTCGAGCTTCTCCCAAATCGGCTTGACCGCTGCTGAAATGTCCGCGTAATCCATCAGCCAGCCGAGCTTCGCGTCGCACTCGCCCGCAACCACGATGTCCACCTTGAAGCTGTGCCCGTGCAATCGCCGGCATTTGTGCGCCTTCGGCAAACGCGGCAGCAAATGCGCCGCCTCGAATTGAAACGTTTTTCGCAATTCCATTTTCATAACAAATTTGCAATTGGAGTGATGGAGTACTGGAGTTTTGGGTTGATGCAAAAATTCATCACTCCATTGCTCCAACACTCCATCACCCCATTTCCCAGTCCGTCCACGTCACCAAATCCCCCAGCGCCGGCCGGCCGTCGTGCCGCCAGGTCAGCGGCGGATTTTGCATCCGGCCGAGCGGGCACACCCGCGTCGCGCCCCAACGCGCCAGTTGCGCCGCCAGTTCCTCCAGTTTGTGTTCCGGCACCGCAAGGCCGACCGTCGAGACCTGGCCGCGCACAATCTCCGCGTTTTGCAGCGCCTCCGCCAAATCCTTGACGCCCTTCACATAAATGAACCGGTTCAGGCACGATAACTGGAACCGCGCGTCCGCCTCGTGAACCACCGTCCACGCCGTTGAATTCTTGCTGCGCCACATCCGTGTCTCCGGCGAGTGCGCCGCGCGGACCTCGTAAATCCCGCGACGCGACGCGATGGCCGCCGCATGTTCCGCCGGCAATTCACCGCGCGGTTCGGTTTGTTCGCGCCGCTCCAGTTCGTCCGCGAGCCGTTCCGCGAATTGTTCCGGCGATACTTCGCCGCCGGACTCGACGTAAATCACATGCGGTGATAGACAGCCTAGTTGGTTCCAGGCAACCACGTCGTCCGCCGCACGGGTGATAATTTGCCGGGCAGTTGAACCATGCAAAACCCCGCCCGCCGCGAAACCAAAACTCACACGATGGCCGTAGCCGAGAAAACGGGTTTTGACCGGCAACCGCGCACGGATCGCCGCCAGCGTCTCGTCACTGCCGGTCGCGGTGACACAATCGGACCCGGCAAACAACGCCGCCTCCAGTTCAACGTTGCCGCCGCGCCATTCGGCGATTTCCAGGCAGGCGCCGAGTTTGGCATCCGCGTCGTAAATTGAGTGGGCGAACAGCCGGGGCAGGAAGGCTGCGCCGTGCGCGCATTTCACGAACTGCGCCGAACGGGTCAGCAGGCCGAGCACCACGCTCATCAGCGCCGGGCTCGGGAGATTGCCCGCCGCGATGTGCACCAGCAATTCCGGTCCGCGCCAAAAGTGACGGGTGACGGGCGACCAGCCTTCGCTCGGAAGCTTCGGCTCGGCGGGCGAGTGACGCGGGGAAACCGCTTCGCTTGTCACGTGACACCCGTCGCCTGTCACACTGACGGCGTCGCCCAATTCCTGCACCAGCAGCGCATGAAGATTTTCCGGTGTGAACTGGTGGAAAAAATTGTCGAGGCCCTTTTGCAAGGTTGCCCGGGTAAACCCGGTTTTTTCCGGCCCGGATTCGAGCACCAGCCGGCGAAAGGCGTTGTCCGGTTTCAACCAGGCCTCCGCCACGTCGCACAGCAGCCTGACCAGGCTGTCCGTCGAACGCTGTGCCAGGTATTGCGCGCGATTGCGCTTCAGCGTCTGGCACGCCTCCGTGACCATTGCCGGTGACAGCACCGCCTCCGGCGGCAAATCGGCGAGAAAATAGTTTGGTAGATTCACAGAATTTGCGATGTTCGATTTACGATTTACGAGTTTCAGCCGCCATCAATGAACAGCCCCGGGGTTCGGCCAATGCCGCCCGGCCAATCAATTCAAAGCCCTGGCCATGATGAATTCCCAAATCTTCCGTCTGGATGGCCATGACGGAAAAGACATTCGCCAGATCAAAGACGCGAATCAAACCCGTTTCGCCGTCGGCCACCTCGCGCCCGGTCTCCGGCGAAATAATCCGCACCCGCGCCCATGCTGGAAAATGAAAGTGACGGGTGTCGGGTCTTGGGAGCGCCGGCGTCACGCCGACAACCTGCTCCGAGCACAACGATGAAACTCGCCGGCGGGACGCCAGCGCTCCCGGGTCATAAGCTTGTGAACTCAACTCGCTCATGCCGTATTCGCAGATGATGTGGGACGACGGTATGCCAAGCCTTTCGGTGATGAGCTGGTGCAGTTCAGTCTTGGGCATCGAACGTGAACGGTTTTTGTAGCCGCCGGTTTCCATCCCCCGGGAACCGGCGGGCAAATCGAAATGCAGATTTCTATCCGCCAGAAAATCCAGCAAATGGACGAATGAAAACGCTGTTCCGAGCAGGAGCAAGGGTCCGGCGTCTGGTCCCGCATTGCGGGAGCGTCTGGGGGACAGAAGGTCAGCGGCGGCGGCGAAATCCAAAGCCCAGGAACCATCCGCTGCAATGCTGCCAAGAAATTCCGCCCGGCTTCCGCCTTCGCCGCCCCTGCGGCTTCGTCGTGACGAAAGCGCGGGGACGCCCGCCCCACCAAGTTTTTGCCGCACCGTTTCAAACATGTGGACGAGGGACGAATGCGGCGCTTGCGGTGGCGGTGGCGTGAGGATGATGAGTTGAAATTGCCGCGCCGATGGAGCGCCGATCTCTGAATCGGCACGAACAATACCTGATGGGAAACACGCCGAATCGGAGTTCGGCGCTCCCATCGCCACGTTCACCTGAAACCCCGACCACAACGACGCTTCATAAACCGCCAGCGATTCCGCATTGTGAAAATGCCGGCCGGGCTTTTGTTCCACCGTCCCGCTGGAATGAAAAACGGCGGTGCGTTCGTTTGGTGCCAGACAGGTCAATTCCAGTTCCTTGAACGCCGATGTCGGCACGGCCGGAATTTGCGTCCAGTGTTCGACAACTTCCGGGGTGAGGCCGCGCGCTGCGCAGATCTTCCGGTAGGCGGCGTTGTGTTTGAATTGCAGCGTGAAAAGTTCAAGGGCGAGGGCGGAGAATTGCCGATCGTCGATTGCCGATTGCCGATTGGAAATCAGTTCGCGCAAACGCGCGGCAAAGTTTGAAAGTTCGGTTGTCATGCGGTTTTTGTTTGCCGGCTGGTTTTCCGCCACAGCCGGCAGGCATTATAACGCAAAATGACCTTGCGGCAAGTATGAAGCGCTGTTCTTGCCGCAAAATCCTCCTCGTTCTCGTCCTCGACAAAGCCTCCACTCGATTACGAGGACGACGACGAGGACGAAGCTATGTTGCGCAGGATTGCCAATGCCGCCTTTGTCCGCCACACTGTTCGTCCCGATGAACAAACGGTTTTACATCACCACCGCCATTGATTACGTCAACGGCCAGCCGCATCTCGGCCATGCCTATGAAAAAATCGTCGCTGACGTCATCGCGCGGTCGCGTCGCAGCCTGGGCCAGGAAACCTTTTTCCTGACCGGGCTGGACGAACACGGCCAGAAGGTCCAGCAGGCCGCGCAAGCCGAAGGCAAATCGCCGCAGGCCTACTGCGACGAACTGGCGGCGGATTGGAAGGCCTTCGCCAAAAAACTGGAACTGACCAACGACGATTTCGTACGCACCACCCAACCCCGCCACAAGGAAATCGTCCAAGCTGGACTCGCCAAGGTTTTCCAAGCGGGCCAGATTTACAAACAAACCTACTCGGGCTTTTATTCGACCAAGGAAGAAACCTTTCTGACCAACAAGGACCGTCTTCCTGACGGGACTTTCGATCCCAGCTATGGCGAGGTCATCGAACTGAAGGAGGAAAATTATTTTTTCAAGCTGGGCGGGCAGCAGTCGTGGTTGATTGATTATCTCGAAAAGAACCCGTCATTCGTCCAGCCCGATTATCGCCGGAACGAAGTGCTGGGTTTTCTGAAAAATAACACGCTGGAAGACCTGTGCATCTCGCGTCCGGCGGCGCGCTTGAACTGGGGTATTCCCCTGCCCTTCGACAAGGATTATGTCACCTACGTCTGGTTCGACGCACTGGTGAACTACATCAGCATCCCCGCCGCCCACGGCGATGCCACCATTCTGGCGGCATTAAAATCCGAAATCCGAAATCCGAAATCCGAAATTGAGTTGTGGCCCGCTGACATTCACGTCATCGGCAAGGACATCGTGAAATTTCATGCGGTGTTCTGGCCGATCATGCTCAAGGCGATGGGTCTGCCGCTGCCGAAACAAATCCTCGTGCATGGCTGGTGGCAGAAGGACGGCGCCAAGATCAGCAAGAGCACCGGCAACATCGTTGACCCGGTTGCGGTCATTAACGAATGGGGATTGGACGCGTTTCGTTTTTACGTTTTGCGCGAATTGGACATTGGCCCCGACGGCAATTGGACGGACGCCGGATTCAAGTCACGTTACAACGCCGAACTGGCAAACGGCTTGGGCAATCTCGTCAACCGCTCGCTCTCGATGCTGAAACGTTATCGTAACGGAATTGTGCCAGCAAAATCAAATGAACTGGCGACCGAAGTCGCTAGGATCGCTAAAGCAACATGCACCTTTCTTGAGCAAAATCAGCTTCAGGCCGCACTACAAAATATTTGGTGCCTTGTTGAACGAAGTAATCGCTACGTGGAGGAGACGAAGCCGTTCAAGCTCGCCAAAGACCCGGCGCAGGCCAAACGGCTCGACGAAGTGCTCTACAACCTGACGGAAACCTGCCGCGTGCTCGCGGTTCTGCTCTGGCCGTTTCTGCCCGGCACGGCGGTGAAAATTTATGCGCAACTCGGTTTGTCCGCCGCACCGGACAAACTCGACGCTGCGACTTGGGGCGGTTTGCCCGCCGGCCACAAAATCGGCGAACCGGCGCCCTTGTTTCCGCGGAAGGAAGTGTGATAGAGGTTTGCACGGGTGTCTGTTCGGTGTCCACCCTTCAGGGTGTGAGTTTGTATTTGTTGGCACGCTAAAGCGTGTACACCAAACGGATGCCGAACATTGGGGGTCCAGCCTTCCACTTGAACTCCAACATGCGGACAAGCTGTCCGCGCTCCACTTTGACTCCGAAAGACATCTTTGCAAGTGGCATGTGTTCTGCTAAACTGGATTTATGAAAATGAACCTCGCCGTGAAATTTTCATTGCCGGTCATCCTGGCCCTGGCCGTCGCGTTTCTCACCGGCTGCGCAACACCCCCACCGGTTGACTGGGACAGCCGCGTCGGGCATTACACGTATAACCAGGCCCTAAGCGAATTGGGCCTGCCGAACCGGCAGTCCAGACTCAGCGATGGCAAAGTCATGTACAAATGGTTTATCCAACCCCCGGTCGCTCCCCACTTCAATAGCGGCATGTCCTATTATGGCAGCACCGGCTTCGGCGCGGGCCAAGCCATCGGATCCGGTCTCAACAGCCAGATGCTGCAATTGACCTTCGACATCAACGGCACATTGATTGCCTGGTCGAAGAATTACTGATCAAAATTCAATTCAACGCCAGCCCCCCGTTGAAGAAATCTTAACGCAACTCCGCTGACGCGCGAGCGGGAGGCGCAGAGAGCAGAAGCGCAATCATTTCTTTTTGGACTGCGGCGGGAAGTGAAGCGCCACGCCGCTTTGGAAGCTCTGTCCGCAGCCGAAAAGCGGTGTCGCCGCTGCGCTCTGCCACCGCACTCCAGAATCCTCGCGGCCCACGATGGCTCCAGGGGACTGCAGTGCAAAGCATTCGCGAACCCCTCGTTTCTGGAACAAGGGATGCACGGGGATTTTTACAGAAGGTAACGAAGGAAACAAAGCGAAAAAAACCCTTCGTTTCCTTCGTTTGCTTCTGTGGGTTCAAAGTCATTGGTTCCAGAGCTTTTCCGGCCCAAGCCTTCTCTCCGTTGACTCGGTTTGCTCTTGTTCAAGATCAATTTCGGAGTTCGGGTTCCTGGTTTCCTTATTCAATGCACCGTGCGCGCAGGGGACTGACGCGCCCTATCATCAGGCATGGTTCCCTAATTCAACGCCACACCGCGGCGTACGTAGGTCGGGATGTCGAGGTCTTCCCCCTTGTGAATCGTCGGCTCGCTTTTGTCAAAACGTCCCTTGGAAATGATCGCCAGCGACAACTGCGCCTGGCGCATTTTGGGACCGGCTTTCCGCGCGCGAGTTCCGGCGTTTTTGGCCACCGACTGTTCGCGCTGCTCAGGTGTCAAGGACGGCGCCGACGAAGCGCAACTCGGACCCGGCCGCGAAACTATGCCACGCGCAGTCACTTGTTCAACTGAATCGCCGGACGCCGCGAGGGGAGGCAAGTCCATGGGAACCGGGCCTGGTTTGGCCGCAATCACCGTCACGGACAAACGGTTTTTCAGCGTTTCGTCCACGGCCGCGCCCATGATGATTTGCGCGTGTTCGCATTGCCGGCCGATTTGTTCCATCACGCGATTCACCTCGGCCATGGCCAGTTCCTTCCCGCCCATCAGGCTCACCAGCACCGCGCTGGACTCGGCCAGCGCCCGGCCCTCGTCGAGCAGCGGATGCGCCACCAGTTTTTCGACGACCTCTCGCGCGCGCGCCGGACCGGTGGCTTCAACGCAGGCGAACACACTCTCGGAATGGCGGTCGCGCAGCAACGCGCACAAATCGTCGAAATGAATCCGGATCAAACCCTTCCGCGTGAGCAAACGCCAGACGCCGCGCACACTTTCCACAAGCAGTCCGTCAGTGATGCGGAACGTGTCCAGCACGCTGGTGTTCTCATCAATCAATCTGAAGGTTTTCTGGCACGGCAGGCAGATGACGCCGTCGGCGACGGATTTGAGCTGGTCGAGTCCCTGCTGCGCCTGTTGCTGGCGGCGGTTGCCCTCGCACGCGAACGGCAGCGTCACAAACCCAAGCACCAGCGCGCCGGCTTCCTTCGCCGCGCGTGCGAGCACGGGGCTGATGCCGCTGGCCGCGCCGCCACCCAGACCGGCAATCACCAAAACGACATCCGCCCCTTCGCACGCGGTCTTGAGCGTGGCAAATTGTTCCTCGGCAATGGCGCGGCCACGTTCGGGATCGCCGCCGGTGCCCAGACCGCGCAGCAATTTCGTTTCGAGTTGAATTTTGATGGCCGCAGACGACGACGCCAGCGATGACGCGTCGGTGTTGATCGCCACAAAACCCGCGCCCGCAAAATCCCCGCCGCTCAACGTGTCGAGCATGGCGACGCCGGCGCTGCCCACGCCGAAAATTTTCACCGCCGGAGCCTGGGCCGGCTCGAGGATTGCCGCTGGAGCTTGAACTTTGGTTTTCATGATGAATCGGATTTATGAACGGCGCAAAAAACTGGCGATGGTGCCCTTGATTCCCTGCGCCAGGGACGGTTTGCCTTCGCGTTTGCGGGTTTTGAACGAACCGAACTTGACGAGGCCGATGGCGCTGACAAATTCCGGCTGGTCGAGGGCGGATTTCAGGCCGCTGACGGAATTGGTCTGTCCGAGCGACACCGGCATTTGCATCACCTGCTCGGCCAGCGCCGCAATTTGCGGGACGCGGGCACAACCGCCGCACAGAAAAATACCCGCGCGCAGATAATCGAAGAGTCCGGCCTGCTCCAAATCCTGCGCGACCAGTTGGAAGATTTCCTCGAGCCGCAGCGACATGATGCGGCGCAGGTGTTCGACATTGACCGTTTTCAACGGCAGGCCGAGTTCGTTCGTAAGGGTAATCGTCTGACCTTTGGTTTCCTCGTCCACCAGCGCCGAGCCCTGTTCGAGCTTGAGTTTTTCGGCGCGGCTCAACGGCACTTTCAGGCCGTAAGCCAGGTCGTTGGAAACATGATCTCCGCCAATCGCCAGAACGCCCGTGTGCCGGATGACACCATTGGTGTAAACGACGTAGTCCGTCGTGCCCCCGCCGATGTCAATGACCAGCGCGCCCAGTTCCTTCTGTTCGTTGGACAGCAGCGCGAGCGACGACGCCAGGCCGTTGAAAACAATTTCATCCACTTCCAGCTGCAAACCTTTGACGAGGCGGATGGCGTTTTGGAGACGGTTCGTGTTGCCATGAACGACGTGGACATCCACTTCGAGCCGCGAACCGAGCATCCCGACGGGATTCGTGACGCCGGCCTGGCCGTCCACAAAAAAATGCTGGCGGATGGCATGGACGACGTTGTTTTCCGTCGGCAAATTGATCGCCTTCGCGTTTTTAACCACGTCCTGGACGTCGTCTTCGGAAATTTCGCGGTCGGCGGAAACCACCGGATGCACGCCGCGATTGTTGAAGCCGCGGATGTGCGCGCCGGTGACGCCGAGATAAACGTTCCGGATTTCCACGTCGGCCATCTGCTCGGCCTCGACGATGGCGTTGCGCACGTCCTCCTCGGCCTGCGTGGTGTCCACGATCTCGCCCTTGCGCACGCCGCGTGAGCGCGCCTGGCCGAGACCGATGACATTCAACGAGCCGTCGGCGTTTCGCTCGCCGACGACGGCGCAGACTTTGGACGTGCCGATTTCCAAACCGACGATGATGGATGAATCATCAAACATTTTACCTCCGGGTATGTGCGGGGTTGACTGTCTTGGGCGATGCGGACGGCACAGCGACCGCTTCCATCCAACGGACGGGAACGTTGTTGGAAACCGCCAGATTGAGCGACGCCACCGCTTTGTTCATGCGCTGTCCCAAATCGTAAATTTCGCGCCAACGCCGCAATTGTTGCTCCAAATTGTTCAAACCGAAAGTTATTTCGCCGCCCTGCCCCGTCGTAACGACCACGACTCCCGGCAGGGACACATCAATGCGCCGCAAATCCACCAGCCCGGCCATCGGGGAATGGCCGAACGCGCCGGCCAATTCCAGCGCCGCCTGCACCTGCGGCGATTCGACGCGATGACCCGGCTGCAATTGATACACATTAAGCCCTGCAATCACCGGCAACTGGTCGCTCACCTGCGCCAGCGGAACCACGCACAAACGCGGGTCCAGCGGCAGCATTACATAACCGTCCGCGTCGAGTTGAAACACCGCCACGGCGATGCCGCCCGACGCGCCGGCGCGCGGGATGTTCACCTGCGCCACCGGATCGCGCTCCGTCACGCTGATTTTCAACGTGCGCGGCAGGATGCGCTCGATGGAGACGGAACCGATCATCGAAACCAGTTCCAGATTCCGCTTCACCGCCGTCAAATCGAGCGCAATCAAATTGTCGCCGAGTTTCACACCCGACCATCGGCGCAATTGATCCGGCGCAATCACGCCGTCGGTCTTCACTTCGACGTGTTGAATGGCAAACTCGGAGTTTTCATAGACGAATTTGTCCAACGCCCACTCGCCCGTTCGCCAGAGCAGATAAAGGCCGAACACCGTGCCGAACAGGATGCCCGCCGTCAGCGCCGCCAGCCGCGTGCGCATCGCGCGCACCCGGTCGGAACGCAGTTTTACGTCAAGCACGTGCCCGCGGTGCAACCGCCGGTTTTTTTGTTCGCGCCTAAACCACATGATTCAATGACTAATGACCAAACCATAATGACGAAATAATCACAAAGGACGGAATCACCGGACCAGGGCGATTCGTCATTCGGGCATTTGGACATTCTTTCGTCATTCGGATTTCGTCATTAGGCGTTTTCGATTCGTTGTACTTTTTTTGTGACTCGCTTCAGTGCCAGGTCCACCATCCGCTGGCAAAGCTGCGCGTAATTCAGCCCCGCCGCCGCCGCCGCCTTGGGCAGCAAACTCGTCTCCGTCATCCCGGGCAGCGTGTTCACTTCCAGCACGACCGGCTCGCCGCTGGCGCGCACCATCACGTCCACGCGCGCATAATCGCGACCACCAACCGCCTGGAACGCTCCGAACGCCGCCGATTGAATGCGCTTTGTCATCGCAGGATCAAATTCCGCCGGACAAAAATATTCCGTGCAACCCGCCGTATATTTGTTTTTGTAATCGTAACTGCCCGTTTTGGGGCGGACTTCCACCACCGGCAGCGGCTGGCCGGCCAAAATGCCCACCGTCGTCTCCCGGCCGGCGATTTTTTCCTCGACCAAAACCTCCGAATCAAATTTCAGGGCTTCCGCCAGCGCCTTTTGCCAGTCTTCAACCCGCTCGACTAATTGCAATCCGACACTCGACCCCTGCCGCACCGGTTTCACCACCAGTGGTGGCAGCCAGTTTTCCGGCCACGGAGTTTTTCCCGAACTCACGACCAGAAATTTCACTGTTGGAACCCTGGCTTCAACGCACCGTTTTTTTGTCAGCACCTTGTCAAATGCGATGCGGCTCGCTTCGGCGTCACAGCCGGTGTAAATCGCGCCGAGTTCGTCCAACCGCCGTTGCACCGTGCCGTCCTCGCCATAGGTCCCATGCAACGCGAGAAAAACCACGTCCGTCCCCGGCGGCAAAACCCACGATTCATCACGCGGATCGAGTTCATGGACTTTGTGGCCGAGCGAGCGCAGTGCCTTGGCCACCGCCGCGCCGGAACGCAACGACACTTCGCGCTCGGCGCTCGGGCCGCCCAGCATCACGGTGATGTTCAATTTCCGGCTCACTTTTTCTTCTTCGCAAATTTTTCCAGCGACACGGCGGTTTTCGGAAACGCGCGTAAAATCTGTTTGTCCGCCGTCACCAGCGGCACGCCCAAATCCTGCGCCAGCGTCACATATTCGCAATCGTAAACCGTGCATTTCGAACGCACGGCCAGTTCCAAAATTTGTTCCGACGAGACGCGATACTCACGCCCGCCAATGACTTCTTCCGCCGAACGCAATGCCACCAACGCCGCTTCCAGACTCATGCCTGCGTATCGAATGTATTTTGTCAGCGTGCTTCGCAATTCCGACCGCCACAACAAAGGCGCGACCCAAACCGGGTCTGTTTCAAAAACTGCATCCGCCAGTTCCGAATTCGCATCGCGGACGGCGAAATACGCGATCAAATTGGTGTCAGTGACTATCACGGTCTTGACGGATAAGCTTCGTGATGTCCAACGACCTGCCTTTGAATTTCATGGTGTCCCGTCTTGCCCGCACCCGCGCGAGCAATGCCTGCGGGTCCACCGGCGTGCTGCGGACGCTGGATTCCAGCACGGCAATCGCCTCGGTGTTCAAACTGCGCCCATGCGTCACCGCACGCCGCTTCAATTCGCGGTGCGCTGCCTTCGAAATGCCCTTGATGGTGATCGTTATCATGCCGCAACCATAACGCAACCATTTTGGATGTCAACAAAACTTCGCTTAATCATTCAATTCCAGCAGTTTGATTTTCATGATTGCCCTTCTTCACGATGAACTGCCTAAAGCGTGCAACAACTGCGAAAAGAAATGCTCCAAGCAAGCCATTTACGATGCTGAATTCTATGCCGGAAACCAAATAATCGAATCCAACGCTATTTACGTCTATATTTGATACATGTGAAACCCAGTCATCGATTATAGTCCCATGTAAATGTAAAACATGAAAAATAATCGCTGTCGGAATTCCAATAAGTGCTTCGGGACCAAGAAGGTCTCCTTTCGAACCGCGGATATAACAAACTGTCATCATCGCCGCAGAAAAACCTGCAAACAATAAGCCACCCCAAAGTGCGGCTCTCAAAACCGAGCGGGGGTTGCTTTTAGAGCTAGGGTTTTTCATCGAATTTCCTCGCCGATGATTTCGACTTCCGTGTGCAATTCGATACCGCGCTTTTTCTTTGCGCGTTGTTTCAATATCGCAATCAATTCCAGAACGTCGCGCGCCGTCGCATTGCCGTCGTTCACGATGAAATTGCCGTGCTCGGCGGAAACCACCGCCCCGCCGACGCGCGCGCCTTTCAATCCCAGTTCGTCAATCAATTTGCCCGCCGGAATCGGGTCGGGATTTTTGAACGTGCAGCCGGCGCTCGGCGCGGCGGGTTGCGATGCCCAGCGTTTCTCGCTGAACTCCTTCATTCGCTTTTCGATTTCCTCGCGCGGCGCAGGCATGCACCTGAACACCGCGCCCAGCGCAATGTGATCTTTCAGCAGCGGACAGCAGCGATACTCCACCGGCATCCCGGCCCGGCTGCGTTCCTGGATTTTCCCGGCGTGATCCATGAACCGCACCGACTCGATGACGTTAAACGTCGCACCGCCCATCGCGCCCGCGTTCATGCGCAACGCGCCGCCGACGCTGCCGGGAATGCCTTCGAGAAATTCCACGCCGCTCAAACCATTTCGCTTCGCCTCGACCGCGACATTTTTCAATTTTGCCCCGGCACCGCAATACAATCGCTCACCGGAAATTTCAATGCGGCTGAAACCCGCGTGTGCCAGGCAAATCACCACGCCGCGAACACCACCGTCGCGCACGAGCAGGTTCGAGCCGCGGCCAATCACGAAAAACGGCAGGTCGCGCTCGTTGCAAAATTTTACGACGCCCGCCAAATCTTCTTCCGACGCCGGTTCAACATAAACGTCCGCCGGTCCGCCAACGCGCAGGGTGGTGTGCTTCGCCAGCGGTTCGTCACGGCAAATGTCCGTCGCCAGCGATACGCGTCCGGCCAGCTCACCGGCAATTTGTGCCCCGGTTTTCATCGGTCGTTCCAAAATGGAGTCGGTCAACGTCATGCGCCCAGTGACGCCGCCTGCTTCGCGGACTTATCGGCGCAGCCGCAGGAGCCCGTTGCGGGGTGCGAATGCCCGGCGCCCGCTTTTCGGGACCGGGCACGGCTTCCAACATGATTCCCGCGATTTGCTCCGCCGCCTTGGGTGCGTGCCATTGCGCCAGCGCGGCTTGAATTTTCACGCGGGCGGCCGGGCCTTCAATTAATTCACATAGCAATGCGGCAACTTTCTCCGGCGTCGCATTTTTCTGTTCGAGCACCCGCGCCGCACCGGTCGTTTCAAAAGCCTGCGCGTTGTAAAATTGATGATTATCCGCCGCGGTGGGATACGGAACCAGCAACGACGGCAGGCGCACCGCGGCAATCTCCGCCAGCGACGACGCGCCGGCGCGACTCACGGCAATCGTCGCCGCGCCGAGAACCAGATCCATTTCCGCAAGGAATGGTTTTACCACAGCCTTGAATCCGCGCGCGGCGTAGGCTTGTTCCACCTTTTCCACGTCGCCCGGGCCGGTGAGATGCAGCCATTGCCAGGCCGAGGTTCGGTTGCCCAGCAACGGCAACGCGGATAAAATCATGTCGTTGATGCCGCTCGCACCCTGACTGCCGCCCATGACCAGAATGGTCGGACGATCGGGTTCGAGACCAAGCGCGATGCGACTGTTTGTAGCTTTGGTGGGGCGAGCGTCCTCGCGAGCCGGCTCGTCGGTAGCCTCGCCCCACCGAAATTGCGGACGGACCGGGGTGCCGGTTATGGTCACCTTGCGGGCGCGAAGGCGCGCCGCCGCCGACGGAAAACCGACAAACGCCTCGTCCACGAACCGGGCAAGAAAACGGTTGGCCCGGCCGGGAATGATGTTGGATTCGTGCAGGAAAGTTTTCGCGCCAAAATCCTTTCCGACCCAGATCGGCGGCGCGCTGGTGAATCCACCCATCGCCAGCACGGCGGCGGGCCGGCGTTTGCGGAAAATCTTTCGCGCGGCGAACAACGATTTCACAAAACTGCCGGCGAAAGAGAAATAATTCCGATTTTGCAGTCCGACCGCGGGCAGCGTAAAAACTTCCATCGGAGCGCCGAGCACCGGCTCGGCACGCTGCGAATCCACTGGTTCACGCCGAGACGGTGCTCGGCGTTCCATCGCGGATTTCACGGCTTCCTGGTCCACGTCCTTGGGCGAAACCAGCAGGGCCACGGCGCAGCCGCGTTTCTGAAGTTGTTCCGCCACCGCCAGACCCGGAAACAGATGCCCGCCCGTGCCGCCGCAGGCGATGGCGACGAAGGGCGTGTTGGCTCCGGGTGAAGTCATGTGGCTTTGGCGGCGAATGGATTTTCGTCAATTACCGCGGCCGTTGCCCGGACCTTTTCCCGCGCGGGCGCATGACGGGCGATGCTGAACAACAGACCCACACACGCGAGCATGGCCAGCAGGTTCGAGCCGCCGTAGCTGATGAATGGCAGGGGCAGGCCTTTGTTCGGCAGCGCGCTGGTGACAACGCCGATGTTGATGGCCGCCTGAAGGCTGATCAAGAACGTGATGCCCGCCGCCAGCAAACTGCCAAACGGGTCGCGCGCACGGAGCGCAATGTAAATCCCGCAAAGGGCGATGATGACGAACGCGAGAACGACAAGCAGCGTCGCGATCAAACCGAGTTCCTCGCCGATGATGGAAAAAATAAAATCGGTGTGGTCCTCCGGAACGAAACCGAGCTTTTGCCGTCCGTTGCCGAGACCGAGTCCCGTCCAGCCGCCGGAGCCAAGCGCAATCATGGCCTGATACGCCTGATAACCGACGCCGTCCTTGTGCTGTTCCATGTCCCACCAACTGAAAATGCGCCGCAGCCGCATCGGGTCGTGCAGAATGGAAACTGCCAGGCCGGCCGCACCGAGCAGAACGGGCGGAACAATATATTTCAAACGGACACCGGCGATGAGCAGCATCATGCCGCTGACGGCGGCGAGCAGGATCGTTGTGCCGCGATCCGGTTCAACGAAGACCAAACCGAGCATCAACGCGATGAGCGCGCCGGGAAAAATGATGCCGCGTTTCCAGGTCTGCATCTGCCGCTGGTAACGGTCGCCATACCATGCAAGCATGATGATCAGCGCGATTTTTCCGAGCTCGGACGGCTGAAAGCGCACGCCGTGGAAAGCGAACCAGCGGCGCGCGCCATTGATTTTTCTGCCGATGTGCGGGACGAGCACCAGCAGGAGCAAAAGCAGCGCGAGGATGAAAACCGGCCCGGCGATTTTTTTGAGCCATTGATAATCGAGGGCGGTCGCCGCCACACAGAGAATGAAGCCGAACGCGCACCAGATGAGTTGCATCATCAGGTAGTGCCCGCCAACTTGCGTCACACTCGAGCTGTAGAGCATCACCAGCCCCAGCGCCAGCAGGGCGGCGACGCAAAACGCCAAAGTTGTGACGGCGACCTTCATTTCAATGCCTCAAAATCCCGCAAAGCGGGACCAGCCGCTATCAGTCCGGCGCTTACTGACCGGCAGGCGCGCCGGCGGGCGCGGGCGCCGTGGACGGCGGTGGCGGCGGCGCAACCGGAGCCGCAGCCGCAGCCGCAGCTTCAGCCCGCGCAGGAATCTTCAGCTTCTGCCCGACCTTGATGTGGTCTGTGGTCAGATTGTTTTCGGCCCTGATCGCCTTGATGGTTGTGCCGTGCGCCTTCGCAATCTTCGTCAGCGAATCGCCGGATTTCACCGTGTAAGTTTCCCCAGCCACGCCGGTGTCGGGCGCGACGGAAGCGCCGTTCGCTGCCGGGGCCGTGCCGCCGGCCGGAATGGTCAGTTTCTGTCCGACTTTCAACTTGGTCGGCTCAACGCCGGGGTTGGCCGCTTTAAGCGCACTGAGCGTCACGCCATTCTTCTTCGCAATTTTTCCGAGCGTGTCGCCGTGGACGATGACGTATTCGGCGCCGGATGGCGCCACGGGCGGCTGCACCACGACCGGCGGGGCCACCGGCGGATTGGAAGCTTCAAGTGGCGGCGTATTCGTATTCATGACCGCCGTGTTGGTGTCCACCGGCGGCTGGTTTTCCGTTTCGGTGTTCTGTTCGCGTTTGCAGCCCTGAATGAGCATTGCGATCAGGCCGGCGGCTCCAACCAGGAGCACGCAGAACACGCCGAGTTTCATGCGCGAACGGCGTTTGCTTTGCTGCTCCAACAGGGAGCCTTTGGGTACGAATGGGTTCGGATTATTCATTGATTTGGCGCTGATTGCGTCCTTTCTTCGAGGTTGGTTGATTTTTTTAGCAGTGAAATTTTCCCTCGGCAAATTTCACGGCGCGTTAAATTCATTTTGTTCATTGGCAACGGGCTGAAGGCATCGCAAAATTTCAAACCGGCTGGTGAAACGAACACTCCGCCGGCCATTGCGCGTCTGGCCGCTGCCGCCAAAGTTATTAACAGCCGGAGGCCGCTTGTGCAAGGAGCAAAGCGACCGGTCAAAACTTCATTATGGTCCGATGTCAGCGTCATTTCTACCTCAGTTTCAGCGTCGCCAGGGCGACGACCGCAAACAGCACGCATAAAATGTAAAATCGCATCACCACCTGTGACTCGTACCAGCCCTTTTTCTCGAAATGATGATGCAGCGGCGCCATCAAAAAAATCCGCCGGCCGGTGCCGTAAAACTTTCGCGTGAAGCGAAACCAGCCGGTTTGCAAAATCACCGAAACGGCTTCCAGCACGAACACGCCACCCGCAATCACCAGCACGAACGGCTGATGGATCAGCACCGCGATGATGCCAAACGCGCCGCCGAGTGCAAGCGACCCGGTGTCGCCCATGAACACCTGCGCCGGATGGCAGTTGAACCACAAAAAACCAAGGCCCGCGCCGATCATCGCCGCGCAGAACACCGTCAACTCGCCCGCGCCGGGCACATAAGGAATTTGCAAATAGCCCGCCGTCTTGATGTTGCCCGCCACATACGTGAACACGAGAAACACAAATGCCACAATCAGCGTGCAGCCAATCGCCAGACCGTCGAGGCCGTCCGTCAAATTCACCGCATTCGAGCTGCCGACAATCGCCAGCACCACCACCAGCAAACCGATCAAGCCTGCGCCTGTTGCCACCGGGTGTTTGCAAAACGGAACCATGACCTCCGAAACCAGCCTGGTCGTCGAAGGGGTCATCCACAAATAGACGGCAATAAAAGCTGCCAGCGCGAATTGCGCCACCAGCTTGACGCGCGGCGGGGTGCCGCCACCGGTTTGCTGGATGATTTTTGCGTAATCGTCGTAAAATCCCAGTCCCGACAGCACCAGCACCGAGAGCAGCGTCAGCAGCACCAGCTTGTTGTCCAATTGCGTCCACAGCACGGTGGAAACAAACAACACCGCCACAATCAAAATGCCGCCCATCGTCGGCGTTCCTTTTTTGCTCAAAACCCGCGCGGCCAGACCGCCGGCCTCCTCGGCCCGGTCCGCGTAGTCCTGGCCGAATTTCAACTGTTTCAGCCAGTGAATGATTCTCGGGCCGAGCCACCAGCTCAGCATCAACGCCGTGATCGCCGCGCCCGCGCTCCGCACCGTGATGTAACGAAACAGCCGCAACGCCGAGAGGTGTTCCGCCCAGGGCGTTCCCTTCGACCAATCGAGCAACTGCTGGCTCAAATAATAAAACATGGTTCCGGTTCACGACTTTTCCGACTTTAGCGTCCCGGCAATGCGCTCCAAATGCGACGACCGCGACGCCTTCAACAAAACCACATCGCCCGCCTTCAAAAAATCCTTCACCGCTTTCACCGCCGCTTCCACATCCGCAAACTCAATCACCCGGTTCAATCCCGCTTCGCGCGCCGCGCGCGCCGTGACCGGCGCCATTTTGCCGATGGCAAACATTTGCCCGATGCCGAGTTCCGCCGCGCGGCGTCCAACCTCCGCGTGCGCCGCTTCGCTGTGCGCGCCCAGCTCGTTCATGTCGCCGAGCACCGCCACGCGCCGGCCCTGCAACGGCAGATCGCAAAGCGTTTCCAGCGCTGCGAGCGTCGAATCCGCGTTCGCGTTGTAAGCGTCGTCGAGTACACACACGCCGCCCACCTCCCAAAATTGCAAACGCATCTTCGCCGGCTGGCATTCGGCCAGGCCGTCCCGCACCGCGGGACGGCCCAGGCCTAGTTCCTCACTGACCGCAACCGCAAACAAAGCGTTCGTCACCTGATGCCGCCCCAACAAATTGATTCGATACTCGCCGCTGAATTCAACCTTCGGCGCGTCCACGCGAAAGGTCACGCCGTTCTTGTCCAGGCGAATCGAACGCGCCTGCCAGTCGTTTTTTTCACCGAGTCCGACGCGCACGACCGTCGCGCGCGTGCGCCGGATGACTGGCTCCGTCCATTCGTTGTCACCGTTGACAAAGAGCCTGCCGTCCGCCGGCAACAATTCCGCGAGCCAGCCTTCTTCCTGCGCCACGCCCGCCAGGTCGCCAAAAAAGTCCAGATGCTCGCGGCCAATGTTCGTCAGCACGCCGTATTTCGGCCGGATCATTTTCACCAGCGGCGCGAGTTCGCCCGGATGATTCGTGCCCGCTTCGAGCACCGCGGCCTGGTGCGACTTTTCCAGGCGCAACAACGTCAGCGGCACGCCGATGTCGTTGTTGAAGCTCGCCTCGCTCCAGACCGTGGCCAGCTTTTGCCGCAACGCCGATGCGATCAATTCCTTCGTCGTCGTCTTGCCGTTGGAGCCGGCAACGGCAATCACCGGCAAATCAAATTCCCGCCGGTACGCCGCGGCGAATTTTCCGAGCGCCGCGCGCGCGTCATCCACGACGAGCACTGCGCATCCCGGCAATGGCGCGGGTGCTTTTTTTCGTTCCACGACCACGGCGGCAACGCCTTTGGCCGCGACTTCGTTCAAAAAGTCGTGGCCGTCAAAACGCTCGCCCTTGATGGCGAAGAACAGGTCGCCCGGCTGCGCCTGCCGCGAATCAATGCCGACGCGTTGAACGGCTGTTTCCGCCGACCCGCGTCTGAGTTCGGCGGCGCAGGCATCAGCGACAAATTTCAAAGAGCGTGTTTCCACTGCAAATTCACTTTAACAAAAAGGTCGCGGTGACAACGGCGGTGATGGTTTTCTGGAGCGAGGTCGTGTCATTCTCGCCCTGCCAGCTCGTCCGCGTTTCGTGCTGCGGCGTAATTTGAAAAATGCCCTGGTCCGCGTCGTGCAACCGGGCGATGACGCGGCCGCCCTGCGTGGCAATTTGCTCGGCGCGGGCGCGAGCGTCCTTCGTCGCCTCGGCCAGCATCTCGATTTTTGTCTCGCCGGCCTTGGTGTAAATAAACTGCGGCGGCGCGACAGTGAAAATCACGCCCTGCTCCACCAGTGGCGTGGTGTCGAGCTTGTCGAGCCGGTCCACGTCGGCGGATTCCACCGACACGCTCTGGTTCAGACGGTAACCGGCCGTCCGCTGTTGCGTCCAACCGTCGGTGGATTTCTGAGTCGCCTTCAATTCCTCAATGCCAATCGGCGCAAAGATGAAATTCGTCACGCCCGCGTCGCGCAGGAATTTTTCCACGAGCGCGCGGTTCGTCCGAATCGTGTGCTGCGCATCGAGCAACATTTCCGCCTCGACCAGAAAACTGCCGGACCAGATGGCGAGGTCGGCCTCGATGTTTTTTTGCACCGAGCCTTTGACGGTGACGAATTGTGAATTTTTGATTTTGACCCACGCGCTGGTGCCGAGCATCGCAGAGAACACCAACCCGGCGGCTAGAAAAAGTCCGGCGAGCAGGCCAAACAGTTGTGGGCGGGAATTATTCATGGATTTTGAGTTGAATGTGAACCGCCGGCCGCCGCGAGCGGCGGCGACGATGCCGCCGGTTGTAAATTTTTGTCCGCCGGAATGTTCAAATAACTGGCGCAGCGTTCGGCGATTTCCTTGAAGACCGGCCCGCAAACCTGGCCGCCGTAATAACCTTCCTTCGGCTCGTCCATCACGACCGAGATGCAAAGTTCCGGATTGTCGGCCGGAAAAAATCCGACGAACGAGGAATAGAATTTATGTTCGGCGTAGGTGCCATTCTCGACTTTTTGCGCCGTGCCGGTCTTGCCCGCATCGGTGTAATCTTTCATCGCCGCGCCGGGCGCCGTGCCGTCCGGCGTCACGACGGTTTTGAGCGCCTCCACCATTAATTTATCCGTGGATTCGCCGACAACCTGCCGCACGCGCTGCGGCGCGTATTGCTGCACCACGTTTCCATTGCGGTCTTCGAGGCGATTCACCAGCATTGGCCGCATGAGCCAGCCGTTGTTTGCCAGCGCACTCATGGCCATGGCCATTTGCAGCCGCGTCACCGCGATCCCCTGTCCCATCGGAATTTGCGCGATGGAAACCTTGCTCCAGTCTTTCACCGGATACAAAATTCCCCTGGCTTCGCCCGGCAGGGAAATGCCCGTGCGCTGGCCAAAACCAAAATCCTGCATGTAATCGTAAAGCCGGTCTTCGCCCAGGCGAATGCCAATCTTCGCTGCGCCGATGTTTGATGATTTTGTGATGATGTTCTCGGTCGTCAGCACGCCATAAGATTCATGATCGTGCAAAACGCGGCCCGCGAAGGCAAAATGTCCCTGCTCGCAATCGAACGTGTCCGTCAGGCGCACAATGCCTTCGTTCAACGCCCCGGATACGACGACGATCTTGAACGTCGAGCCGGGCTCCATCACGTCGCTGATGACACGATTGCGGCGCGCATCAGCGGACGAAGCGCCGGGATTGTTCGGATCAAAATTCGGCAGCGTCACCATCGCCAGGATCTCGCCCGTGCGCGGACGCGTGACGACGGCGGTGATGCTGATGGGCGTGTGTTTTTGCAGCGCGTCGGCCAGTGAAGTTTCCACGATGTGCTGGATCGCCGCGTCAATGGTGAGAACCACGTTCAAGCCGTCGCGCGCCTGCACATCTTCATCGCGCAACGCGACCAGCTCGCGCTTCTGGCGATCCGTTTGCGTCACGCGCCAGCCCGCCACGC
This sequence comes from Verrucomicrobiia bacterium, assembly GCA_049692125.1. Taxonomy (GTDB): domain Bacteria; phylum Verrucomicrobiota; class Verrucomicrobiia; order Limisphaerales; family UBA11358; genus UBA11358. The sequence continues at coordinate 28,387 of JBAVOO010000042.1, forward strand.
CGCTCAACGCCGGATTCAAAACCAGCTCCACGCCGTCGCGCCCGACGGTTTGCGAAACGTGGTTGCTGCCATTCTCCGTTCCCACGAAACCGAGCACGTGCGCCGCCAGCGAGCCGTTCGGATACACGCGCAATTGATCGTCCACCGGATCGGTAAAAATCGCGCTCGTGCGCAAATCCCGGAAAAATGCGCGGCCGGCCCGGGACAATTTTTTCTCGTCCACGCCGAATGAAAGGTTGGTCATCGTGATCTGGATTTTCTGCCACGCTTCATCCGCCACCTTGTGTTGAAGCACGACGTAACGGTTCGTGACCGTTTCCCCCTTTTGATTTTTCACCAGGCGGGGAAGCAGGCGCTGATACAAATCGCCTTCGCTCATTTGCAGCAGCGGTGCGAGCGAGCGGGCGACGACGGCCTGCTGGGGGCCAATCAAGACCGGATCGGCGCAAACCGTTTTCACAAAAATGCTCGTGGCGAGCAAATTGCCGTGCGCGTCGAGAATGTCGCCGCGGCGCGGCGCGCGCCAAAACTCGCGCTGGGTGTTTTGCTGCGCCTTGGCGGCCAGTTCGTCGTGACGCCACACCTGCAAATCCACGAGCCGGGAACCCAGGCCGGCGAAGGCCAGGCACAGCAGCCCCAACAGGGTCAGCACCCGTTTCAATTGCAGCCGTTTGGTCATCGCAAAAAAAGGCCGGCCGCCCGTGGCGATCGGTTCCTCAACCAACGGCGTCACGAGCGGCGGCCAAAATTTTCATGTTATGTTATTGGGTCATTGCGCCGGCGGGTCTTTCCGCAAACTGGCGCGTCAAATTATTATTTTCCGGCGGCGCGGACGCAGGTTCCGCCAGCCGCAAAACCTGCATCGGTTGTGCCGGCGAAAGACCGAGATTCAGTTCGCGGGCGCGGCGATCCAGCATCGTCGGCGACCGCAAAATGGAAAGCTGGTCGCCGAGTTTTTGGTCGTCGTTTTGCAACCGCGCCAGACGAATCTCGCGCTGCCGGATCTGCTGGCCGAGCTGGTAAATCTGGCTCTTTTGCCAGACGTAACCCACCGCCGAACCGGCGATCAGCAGGCACAAAAACAGCGCCTTCAGCGCCGGCCCAAACCGGATTGCTGCCGACTGATTTTTTCGATTTTTTGCCATTTCCGTATCTGCAGCGGCGCTCTGTGCGCCGCACCTTCTCCGACGGTCATGGACCGCCGCTACAATTTCTCCAGCACCCGCAATTGCGCGCTGCGGCTGCGCGGATTGTCGTTCAACTCATCCGCGCCGGGCTTGATCGCCTTGCGCGTCACCCATTTCAACTCCGGGGCGCGCGGCCGGCGCAATTCCGGCACGTCCACCCCGCCGCTGAACGTGTAATCGCACGTCCGTTCCCGGCCAAATTCCTTCACCACCCGGTCCTCCAGCGAATGAAACGTGATGACCGCCAGCCGTCCGCCCGGCTTCAAAATTATCACCGCCGCTTCCAACCCGCGCTTTAAAGAACCCATTTCGTCGTTCACCGCGATCCGCAGCGCCTGAAAAATTTTCGTCGCCGGATGCGCCTTTTTCCCGCGGCGCGGACTGAGCCGTTCGATCAATTCCGCCAGTTGCCGCGTCGTCTTAAACCTTCGGCGTTCACGGTCATGCACCATTGCCCTCGCCAACCGCCGCGATTCGCGTTCGCCGCCAAATTCCCAAAAAATCCTCGCCAGTTCTTCCGCGCCGGCATCATTCACCAGGTCCGCCGCCGTCAGCGTCTGCCGCGTGTCCATCCGCATGTCCAGCGGGCCATCGTGCTGGAAACTGAATCCGCGTTCGGGCGAATCCAGTTGCGGCGAACTCACGCCCAGGTCCAGCAACACGCCGTCGCAACCCGCCGCCGGAATCCATCCGGCCATTTCCGCAAAATTTCCCTGCCGGATCTCAAAACGTCCGGCGAATTTTTCCGCGAGCCGTTTTTTCGCGGCTTCAATCGCGGCGCCATCGCGATCGCACCCAAACAGCCATCCAGTCGGCGAACTCGCGGCCAGGATGCCCGCTGCGTGCCCAGCCCCACCGAGCGTCCCGTCGGCGTACCGTCCGCCCGGCCTCGGCTTTAGCGCGTTCAGCGCCTCCGCCGCCATCACTGTTTTGTGAACGAAATCCGGCACTGCGCATTGGTTTGCCGTTGGTTTAATCCACGGTTGCGTGAAACATCCGCTCCGCCAGAAATTCCCAGGATTTTTCCGGGGGCGGCAGCACCGGCACGGCCGTTTTGTCCGCCGTGCGCGATTTAATCGGCACCACTTCCACGTCGGCATCGCTGAGGTCGTTATGCACGACTTTCACGCTGTCCAGCGAAAGTTCGGACTGCACCGGACACGGGGCGCTTGGCGCCGCCGGGGCCGAACCGCGCCACATCGAAATCGGATTCAATTTGCTGGCCCAGGATGTCGCGCGCATCGGACGCGGCGGCCAGGGCGGCAGTTTCTGTGTTTTGGTCGCAACGGGCGTGACGGTTGTTTTGATTGGGGCGGCGATGGTTTCCGCTTCCGGTTCCGCCGGTTTCGCCGGTTTCGCCTCGTCCGGCGACTTGAAAGGATTTTGCGCCCGACCGAATTTTGGCAGATAAACGTGTCGGTTGGCGCGATATGAAACTTCCGCGCGTCCGTTGATGACGCTTTTTCCGGCAACCAATAATTTTGCAAGGTTCATAATTATTCCATCAGCTTGAAGGCTTCGTGCGCCAGCACGGCGTCGGAAGCCTTGACCTTTTTGTAACTCTGCGGATTCCAAATCTCGAAGCGATCCAGCAACCCGACCAGCATGGCTTCGTCCTTGATGCCCGCCGCGTGCGCCATTCCTTCCGGCAGGCAAATCCGTCCCGCCTTGTCCACGCTCACCTGCACCGACTCGCTGCCGATGAAACGTTTCAAAACCACTTTGTTCGCGTCGCCGTTGGACATCGCGTCAATGGCTTTCACCATCTTCGCCATTTCCGCCGGCGGCAAAACGCGCAAACAAGGACCCTCTTTCGCCTTCGGCCAAAGCATCAGTGTCAGTTCCGTGCCCGGCTTTTCCGGCCGCCACTTGGCCGGGATTTGGACGCGCCGCTTCTCATCCACTCCATGCTGATAGAGAGAATTGTAATAAGTCGGCTCTTTGTTCACCGCGTTCCTCATATGTCCACAATCCCGACCCCAAACTGCTTTGTTCCCCACAACGACCCACTTTTATCCACTTTACCCCACCCCATGTCAATAAAAATTTTGCGTTTTATTCAAAAGTTATTCACAACCAAAAAAGCCGGGGTTAAGGGCTTTAATTTGAAATCTTATGGCATGACGGCTTGAAACTTGAAACCTGAAACTTGAAACTCGCTGCGTGCGAACCGCTGATTTCAATTTTGACCTGCCGCCCGGACTGATTGCGCAACATCCCGCGCCTCAGCGTGATGAATCACGGTTGCTGTTCTTGCATCGCGCCAACGGAAACATCGAACACCGTCAGTTTCGGGATTTGCCGGGGGTTTTTCGCGCGGGCGACGTGCTGGTTCTCAACAATTCGCGCGTGATTCCAGCCCGCCTTCGCGGCGCGAACGCCCGGACCGGCGGCAAATTTGAAATCCTGTTGCTTGAGGAAAAAGCAACCAACGACTGGTGGGTCATGCTGCGCCCCGGCAAAAGCGCCCGCGTCGGAACGCAAATCGTTTTTCAGAGCAACCGCCCAATGACCCGGATTTGCGCCACCGTCGTGGAAGTGAACGATGAGGGGCACCGGCGGCTGCAATTTTCCGGCACGCCGGACATCAGCCACGAATTGGACCGGCTGGGCGAAGTTCCGCTGCCACCCTACATCACCCGCGCCAATCCGGATGAAATGGGCGAGGACAAGGAGCGTTATCAAACCGTTTATGCCCGGACCGACGGTTCGGTCGCGGCACCGACCGCCGGTTTGCATTTCACCGGGAAATTACTGGATGAAATTCGCGCGTGCGGCGTGACCCTCTGCTTTGTCACGCTGCACATTGGACCCGGCACGTTTGCGCCGGTGAAAACCGAAACGCTGGCCGCGCACAAAATGCATGAAGAACGATTCGAGCTTGGCGAAGAGACCGCGCACGCCGTAAACGAAGCCAAAAGCACCGGTCGCCGCGTCTTCGCCGTCGGCACGACGACCGTGCGTGTGCTTGAAAGCATTGCCGCCAAAAACAACGGAAAACTCAATGTTTACAAGGGTCGGACGCGCATTTTCATTTATCCGCCGTTTCAATTTCAAATCGTGGACGCGCTGTTGACAAACTTCCATCTCCCCTGCTCCACCTTGCTGATGCTCGTCAGCGCGTTCGCCGCGCCGGGTGAAATACGCGGACGCGAAATGGTTTTATCCGCCTACGCCGGGGCCATCCGCAAACGTTATCGCTTCTTCAGTTACGGCGATGCAATGCTCATTCTATGAACCCGTCACCCGTCATCCATCGCCCGTCACGGCCCTTCGTTTTGGTGAACCTGGCGATGACGGCGGATGGGAAAATCGCGACGGCGAATCGCGCCTTGTCGTCGTTCGGCAGCACACACGACCACAAGCACTTGCTGGAATTGCGGGCGACGGCAGACGCGGTGATGGCCGGGGCGCGCACCGTGGATTCGGCGGCCATCAACCTGGGACCAGGTCCGGCCAGATTCCGGCGCTTGCGTTTTAATAACGGGCTGATGGAGTATAATTTGCGCGTGCTTGTCAGCGGCAACGGCTCAATCAATCCCAACGCAGAAGTTTTCAAACACCGCTTTTCGCCCATCATCATTCTCACCACCGGACGGGCATCGAAAGCCCGGCTGCGCCAACTGCGGGCCTTGGCGGACGAAGTAAAGGTTTGCGGCCGGCAGGAAATCAATTTCCGCGAGGCATTTTGCTGGTTGCGCAACCAATGGGGTGTCAAACGCCTGCTTTGCGAAGGCGGCGGCGGATTGAACGACGCCCTGTTCCGGGCCGGTCTGGTGGACGAACTGCATCTGACGATCTGCCCGAAAATTTTCGGCGGGCGCAACGCACCGGCCATCGCTGATGGCAGAGGTTTCCGCCGATTGGCGCGAGCACTACCCCTTCAAATCAAATCATTTAAGCGCATCGGAAACGAGGTTTTTGCCGTGTTTCGGCGGGCACCGCAGCGGGGAGAAAAGTCCATGTTATTCACAAGGCGGCACTGCTGGCTGTAACCGGTTCGTAACAGGGGTGAAACGCCCATGTTGCCGGTTTAAAAGCCGGTTGAACGATAAAGTAACATTCTCCGGCCAGTCAACCCGTTCAAAAACTTCTTCTTTCGTAGGAGCCAAGGTAACGAGGCTCAAATTTCCTCAGAAGCGATCATTCGGTCAGAGCCTCCTCACGTCGGCTGCTACTTCTTTAACGAGCCGCTAACCGGTCTTGGCCTTCGTTTCCACCCAACGCGCGAACAGCCACAGCAAATCGCTCAAGCGATTGAGATAAATGATAATTTCCGCGTTTTTCAGCTCGCCGGTTTCCTTCAAGCCGCACACGCGCCGTTCTGCGCGACGGCAAATCGTCCGGGCCAGGTCCAATGCCGCGCTGGGCGGGGTCGCTCCCGGCGTCGCCCAGCCTTTGAAGCTGATGTTCTGCGCCTCGATTTCACGCACCAGCGCATCGAGCGTTGCCGTCATCGCTGGCGTGACCAGCGAATAGCCGTCCTTGACGTAACGCGGCAAATCCTCCGTTGCCACCCCTGTCTCACCCATCAACACAATCAGGTCCTTCTGAATCACCAGCAGGTTGTTGCGCACGAAATCGTGTTCCGCTGACGCGCGCGCCACACCCAGCGCGGCGTTCAACTCGTCCACCGCGCCATAGGCCTCGACGCGCGGGTGGGTTTTTGGCACCCGCCGGCCATACATCAACGCCGTCGTGCCGTCATCACCGGTTTTGGTCGCAATGCCCATTTGAAAAAAAAGCTAAAGGCTAAAGGCTAAAGGTTAAAGTTATTTTGGATTTCGGCCGCATTTTGTTTTGTTTCAGCCTTTAGCATTTAGCCTTTAGCCTTGGTGACCGGCTTTGCCGACACCGTCGGCACTCCCGGCAGCGGCGGTGAAACCAATCTTTGATAGGCCAGAATGCCGTTCACAATTGCCTGCGCCATCTGGCGGCGATACGCAGCGTTGTAAATCTTTTTGCTTTCAACCGGATGCGTCATGTAACCGCCTTCAACTAAAATCGCCGGCATCGTGGCGTCGCGCAAAACCGCGTAACGCGCCCGGCGCACGCCGCGGTCCGGCACGCGCAGGCTTTGCACCAGCGACTTTTCCATTTGATACGCGAGCAGCAAACTCCTTTGCTCGACGCGATTTGCCGTGGTCGGGCCGTAATTGGCGCCTTCGCCCTGCGCGTCGGTTGAACTGGCGCCAACGGGCGTGATGCAATACGTCTGCGGCCCTTCGACTTCGTCTTTCCCGGTTGGCGTCGCGTTGAAATGCAAGCTCACGAACAAATCCGCGCCGCGCCGGTTCGCCAGCGCCGGACGGTCGGGCAAATCAACATAGGTGTCCTTGCTGCGTGTCAAAATGACATTGAACCCGGCCTTTTGGAGCTGGTCGCGCAATTCCAGCGCCAGTGCCAGCGTGTACGTCTTCTCGCTGTGCCAGAACGTGTGGTTGCCCGTGTCCTTGCCGCCGTGCCCCGGGTCGAGGCAGATGGTCATGATGCGTTTGGGGTCGGTGAACCGGGGCGGGAACAACAGCGGCCGGATGGCCGTGTTGAGATCCAGTTGGGCGATGAGCAGCATGCCCCGGTCCGGGGCCACCGGGAAGGACAGCGCCACATTGATCCCGTTGATCTCCACCATGCGTGAATCCTTGTCAAAAACCAGCCGGGTCGTGCGGTTGGTGGCCACAATTTCGTCGCCGCGCCTGAGCCAGGAACATTTCAAGCCGTTCGCGCGCGCCCAATCCGCGAGCGACACGTAGTTTTGGCCGTTGAAGGCGGCCGCGTGCGACAGCGACAGGCCGGACGCCAGGCACAACGCGATCAGCAACATGCAAAAATTCTTCACGGCGTCGCAAATTGCCCGCCCGCCGCGACGGATTCAAGGGAAATGCTCGCCTCCCTTGCCGCGCCGTAGTGAACGAAGGCGGGTTATCGTCCTCGTCCTTTGGCGCGGCGACTTGCCGCGTCGAAACGTTGTGAAGACGGGAGTGTAACGGAGACGGCTCGTTCTCGTCCTCGAAAAACATTTTCTTACGCGAATTTCACGAACTCCGATGAACTCCGTTCCGCGAGCACGTGACAAAGTCGGTGTCGCGAGCCGGTTGCCACGAATTCTTTGTGACCCGAAATCCAAGACCCAGGACCCGAGATCCCGCGTGAGGCTGAAAGCCTTTTGCGCGGCGCGGTTTTGCAATTGCAAATGGCCGTGTCCATCCTACGATGTTCACCACGTGAGGCTGAAGGCCTTTTACGCGGCCTGTCGCGTGAGGCGGTAAGCCTTTTACGCGACGAACGAATCTGCATGGTTATCAAAGAAGTCATCACCACCATCAACCAGATGCAGGCCGACGGTGTCATTGATCGCTACGCCATCGGCGGCGCGGTGGGCGCGACCTTCTACCTTGAACCCGTCGCCACACTCGACGTGGACATTTTTGTGACCTTTCGAGCTGGGCCGGGGAACCTGCTGGTCAGTCCGCAACCCATTTTTGATTATCTCAAGGCGCGGGGCGGCACGATGGAGGGCGAATACACCGTCGTGGCTGGCTGGCCGGTCCAATTCCTGCCGCCGGGAACTCCGCTGGTGGCCGAAGCGTTGCAGGAAGCGGTGGACAGAGATGTGGACGGAACCCGCGCCCGGGTCTTCACCGCCGAACACCTTGCCGCCATTGCGCTTCAGACCGGACGTGCCAGGGACAAAGCCCGTCTGCTTCAATTCATCGAGACCGGCGCACTCGACGCCGTGCGCTTTCAAGCCATTCTCACCCGGCATGGACTGGTTGACTCCTGGCGGAAGTTTGAGCGACAATTTCTCAGCGATGCGCCATGAGCTTTGACCTGCAAAAGATTCTCGAAAGCAAACGCGCCCTGCGCCGCAATCTCACCGCGCGGCCCGTGGCGGAAAAGCTGCGGATGCTGGATGCCCTGCGCGAGCGGGAGCTCGCCATACGGGGCAGTGCGGTTCATTCCGATTCGAGCGCTCCCCGTGAAACACCGCCCGCCGACCGAACCAGGAAGCAAAAAGGCTGACGCAGCAAAGAATGAAGGCTAAAGGCTAAGGGCTAAGGGCTAAAGTTATGAATGAAAGACCACAGGATTTGAAACCGAGAACGAAGGCGTTTGCGCTTCGGATCATCTGCATGTACTCCAAGCTGCCGAAGAACGACACGGTCGCGCAAGTGCTCGGCAAGCAGGTTCTTCGTTCCGGCACGTCTGTAGGCGCGAACTATCGCGAGGCGTCGCGCAGCCGGTCCAAAGCCGAATTTATTTCCAAGATTGGCGACTGCCTCAAGGAAATCGAAGAAACCGAATATTGGCTCGAACTCCTCGTGGACAGCGGCGGCGTCACAGCGGCAAAGATGGCCGATCTGCTCGACGAAACCCGCCAACTCATCGCCATCTTCACGACAATTGATAAGAATGCTAAAGGTTGAAGGCTAAGGGCTAAAGGATTGAAGACGGGGCAAATTGGGCGCAGTCAGAACATCGGTAACACTCGTGGGTCAATACATCGGTAACACTATTTTGGTTAGAGGTTACACATTTGGTTTCCTTTGACCAGCTTCCTGCGGGCGGATATCCGCCCGCAGGAAGCTCT
>JBAVOO010000043.1:0-8797 GCA_049692125.1 Verrucomicrobiia bacterium
GGGGAAGAGTTGTCGTTGGAGATGCTGCCATAGATCGTGCAGGGCGGTAGGCATATGCATATGATCCCTCCTCGCTGTCCACGTTCAAAAAATCCCCAAGCTTTTTGGAGTTTTGCAATTGGCTCACGTAGCGTGGACATTCTTGTCCGCGAGTTCCGGGGACTTTCCAGTCCCCAGTTTAAGAACAGTGTCGAGTTGCACCCGCTGCATTGGGCGCGCGTAAAACCGGCTTTTCAAAACAGCATGGAGGCTCTGAATTCCATGAATTGTCATACTCCGAATGCGTCCGGGAAAGTGCTTTACACCCCGGCTGTGAATAACTACCATGCCACATTCTAATTAAATATGGAAGCGAAGTCGAAGACGATTGACCAATTTAAGTTGCACGGCAAGGACACGGGTTCGGCGGACGTGCAGGTTGCGCTGCTGACCCAGCGGATCAACCATCTGACCGAACATTTGCAGACGAACAAAAAGGACCACAGCTCGCGCCGCGGGCTGCTGATGATGGTCGGCCAGCGCCGGCGTCTGCTCGAATACCTGCAAACCACAGATTTGAACCGCTATCAGGCGGTCACGAAGAAATTGAAGCTGCGCCACTGAATTTGCGGAGGTGCGGCTTTTATTTTTCAGCCAGCCGCCTTTCGCTCTCGAATTTGAGCCGGAAACGCGAACGGCTCGATTCTCAAACCGAAATCATCGCGAATAAAAAATCCGTTGCCCCTGGGAAATTTCAATCAACTCCGAAAGCGTTCGGAGTTCACTGAAGTTCCTCCGGTGGCAATGGGCCAGTTCATATGCCAGAAAAAATCACCGCCCAGGTGGGCGACAAACAAATCATCATTGAAACCGGAAAACTCGCCAAACAGGCGGACGGCGCGGTCACCATCCAGCTCGGCGAAACCATCGTCATCGTGGCCGCGGTGGCCGCCACCAAGGCCAAGGAAGGCCAGGACTTTTTCCCCCTGACCGTTGACTACCGCGAAAAAGCCGCGGCCGCGGGCATGTTCCCCGGCGGTTACTTCAAGCGCGAAGGCCGTCCGACGGAAAAAGAAATTCTCACCTGCCGGCTTGCCGACCGTCCGATTCGTCCGCTCTTTCCCAAGGGCTGGTACAATGAAGTGCAGGTGCAAACCGTTGTTCTCAGCGCCGACGGCCAGAACGACCCCGACATTCTCAGCATCATTGGCGCGTCCGCCTCGCTGATGGTCAGCGACATTCCCTGGGACGGTCCGCTCGGCGCCGTGCGCGTCGGCCGCATCAAAGGGCGGTTCATCGCCAATCCGACGCATGCCGAACAGGCCGAAAGCGACCTCGACCTCGTCTATGTCGGCAACACGGATGATATTGTGATGTATGAAGGTTCGGCCAAGGAGATTACCGAAGCCGACTTCAATGCCGCGTTGAAATACGCGCACGAAGTCATCCAGCCGCTCATCGCCGCGCAAAAGGAACTCGTCGCCAGGGCCGGCAGGAAGAAACGCGAAATCACGCTCAACATCGTCCCCGACGAAATTCTTCAGGAAGCCAGGAAGCTCGCCGGCGATCGTTTTGTGCCGGCGTTGCTCACGCCCGGCAAACTCGCCCGTGAAGCCGCCTGCAACGCCATCCAGGTGGAAGTCGGCGCCAAACTCGTTGAAAAATTCGGCGCGGAAAAAGTCACGGACTTTGTCATCAACGACGCGTTTTACTACATCCAGAAGGAAGCCGTCCGCGGTTTGATTTTGAACCACGGCAAACGTCTCGACGGCCGCGCCTTTGATGTCGTGCGCCCGATTACAAGCGAAGTCGGCATTTTACCGCGCGCCCATGGTTCGGCGTTGTTCTGCCGGGGCGAAACCCAGGCGGTCACGCTGGCCACGCTGGGCACCGGCGATGACACGCAGGAATTTGATTCCTACACCGGCGGCGGCAGCGAGAAAAAATTCATCCTGCACTACAACTTTCCGAACTTCTCCGTCGGTGAAACCGGCCGCATCAGCGGTCCGGGCCGGCGCGAAATCGGCCACGGCGCGCTGGCGGAACGCAGCATCGAGCCGATGCTTCCGTCCGAGAATTATCCCTACACCATCCGCGTCACCAGCGAGATCATGGAATCCAACGGCTCGACCTCGATGGCGAGCGTTTGCGGCGGCACCCTGGCGCTCATGGACGCAGGCATTCCGATGATTCGCCCCGTGGCGGGCATCAGCGTCGGCATCTGCACCGAATTGGACGCGAACAGGAAAATTTCCAAATACCAGCTCCTCACCGACATCATCGGCTGGGAAGATCATTACTGCGACATGGATTGCAAGATTGCCGGGACGGAAAAGGGGATCACCGGTTTCCAGCTTGACCTGAAGTTGAAGGGGCTGCCGCACGCCATCATGGCCGAGGCGATTGAAAAGACCCGCGTCGCGCGGATGCACATCCTGGCTGAAATGGCCAAAACGCTCGCCGAACCGCGCAAGGAAATCAGCAAATACGCGCCGCGCATTCAAACGGTCAAGATCAACCCCGAAAAAATCGGCGCGCTCATCGGACCGGGCGGCAAGAACATCAAGCGCCTCGTCGAGGAATCCGGCTGTGAAATTGACATTGAAGACGACGGCACGGTGAACATTTTCTCCGTCTCGCCGGAAGGCATGAAAATCGCGCTCGACGCCATCACCGGCATGACGGCGGAAGCCGAAATCGGGAAAATCTATCGCGGCAAAGTTGTTACCATCAAGGAATTCGGCTGTTTTGTGGAATTCCTGCCCGGCAAGGACGGCTTGGTTCACATCAGCGAACTGGCCAATTTCCGCGTCAAGAAAACCGAGGACATCGTCAAGGTCGGCGATGACATAACGGTCAAATGCCTTGGGGTGGACGAAAAGGGCAGGGTGCGTCTGTCGCGGAAGGCCGCGATGGAAGACCGCGACAAGGAAGTGGCCGCGACCGAAGCCAGGTAATCCCGGCGAAATCGATTCCAGCGCGAACGGGAAACCGTCCGCGCTTTTTGTTTGCCTTCGTTCAAAGACGCGGAGATTGACGCTAGTAAATCTCCAGCGCACACTGCTGCTCCGGGTTCGTGAAGCTGCCATGAAAAACGATGGGAATAATGCGAAGCATGTGAGTCGTGGAAAAGAAGCATCCCATTTCTCCCCTGATTCCCATCCCATCATCCCCCCGCGTGGCGATTATCAGACCCTCCATTCCTTCCACAAAGCCGAGGTGGTCTATGACCTGACCTTCCGCTTTGCGCACAAGCATCTCGCCAGGGGCGACCGCACTGTGGACCAGATGATTCAGGCCGCCCGTTCCGGTAAAAAGAATCTCTTGGAAGGCAGCAAGGCCGCGCTCACCTCCAAGGAAACCGAGATCAAGCTCACCAATGTGGGGCGGGCCAGCCTGGAGGAACTGCTGGATGACTACAAAGACTATCTCCGCGCCCGCGACCTGAAAATGTGGGACAAAGATTCCAAAGAAGCACAATATGTCCGCCGGCTCGGACGCAAAATGCCGCAGACCTACGAGCTTTACCGCGAATTCGTGGAAACCCGCCCGCCGGAAACCATCGCCAACATTGCCATCTGCCTGATTCATCAGGCCAATTACCTGATTGACCAGCAACTCCGCCGGCTGGAAAAGGATTTTCTCGAACAGGGCGGCCTGCGCGAGCGCATGCCCCACGCCCGGCTCGCTTACCGGAGCCAATCGCCACAACAATGAATTCCACGGCAATCCAGTTTTGCGTTTTCTTTAGCCTTCGGCTTTAAAAAATGCAAGCCCCGTCCGGGAAGGTTGATCCGCCGGTCGGGACTGGAAGTATGACACTACAGGTAGGATTACTGGCAGTTTAACTGGAGAGCATAATATCCGGCGTTGTTGACGCCGCGTGTTCTTCGCCAGATGGCGCAAAGTAAATCCAATGTGCACTGAAAAATTTATCCATGAAAGTAGCGGATGCAACTGACGTGCCACACCTGATTCTCCTCGAATTACTGGCTTTTTCGATCGTTCACTTTTTTTGGGGTGATTTTTTTTGCCCCATGCGGGCAAAAGCATTCACTGACCATTCCCATCTGCCAGCCCGATTTTAACCACGGATGGATTCGGATTTAAACGGCTAAGAATCTCTGACCGGATAAACAGGATTTTCAGGATGAACTTCGGCTTCCTGCCGATCGGCGTCTCCGGCCTCGCCTCTGCGAGCGTCGGCATTTTCGATTCCCACACGATGATGCCGGTGGCGCTGATTCTGGCCGCAACCTCCTGGATTGGTTTCGCGATTTTGCTCATCGGCAAACGGAGCATCCACGGCTTGCGCTACGTCAAGGGAAAAGGCGCCAACCCGCTGCCGCACTGAATCACCGCGAGTCGTCGGGCAATTTTAGCAGGGACAGCGCGCTGCGCTGTCCGGACGCCGCCGCGCGGCGTCCCTGCCATTGAAATTAAGACACAATCTGTCAAAACCGCCGCTGTCAAAACTGTCGCTTGACGAAACGCGCCGGGGCAACGACTGTCACCATCGTGATGCGTGATGCCCAAAACCAATTCCCGCTCACCCGCGCAACGTCAGGTGCATCGGCGGGTGCCAAAAGGCAGATTCCCGGCGGGTCCTGGCGGCAGATTTTTTGTCTCCTGTTGGCGGCGTCTGGCTTGCTGTCTCCATTCAAGGTCCTGGCCGATACGGGCAGTTGGTCCATCACCCAGCTCCCGTATGCGAATGCGCAGCATCCGTCCATCAATAACGCCGGGGAGGTTGTCTGGGCGGTGCAAAACAGCACCGGCATTGTTTCCAGCGTGCGCGGGCAACTGTCGGCTTCCGGCGTTTCGCCGCACCTGGCGAACAGCGGCGAGGTGGTTTACGCGGATACCTTTGGCGGAACGGGGATGGATTTGGTCAGCACCACGCGCGGCCGTTTGACCCAGGGCGGCATCATTGAACTGGGTTTCTCCGATTTCGGGGTCAACTCGAACGGCGAGGTGGTTTACTGCGCGCTCACCAATGGCAATTGGCAGGTTATTTCCACCGTGCGCGGCCAGGTGACCTTCGACGCGGTGGACCACTATAATCCATGCATCAATGACCTGGGCGAAATCATCTGGAACCAGTATGGCGCGGCCCCGAACCTGATCTCATCGACGCGCGGACCTTTGCCTGGCTATTACCCGTTCGTTCTCGGCCTGAATAATCTTGAGGAATTTTGTTATGACGCCGACCTGGTCAGTTCGAACCTTTCCACCAGTCCGCACATCTTCTCCAGCCTCCACAGTGTGGTGATCAACGATATCGAGCAGTTCCAGTGGGGCGGAGGAATCAATGACGCCGGAACCCTGGTCTGGACCGCGCCGTCAAATCCGTCCAGTCCGGTGGTGTGGTATGTGTTCGAGGCCAATTGGGTGCCAGCACCGGTGTTGACCGTGGTGCAAACTCCCGGTCTGGCGCTGGAATGGCCGACCAACGCCGGCGGCTACCACGTGCAATACGCCACCAACCTCCTGTCGCCCGTCGTCTGGCAGCGATTCAGCGGTACCTTGGCCACCAACGCGGGAAACTTTTACCAAACCATCGGACAACCTGTCGGCAGCGCGGCATTTTTCCGCCTGTCAACCGGCAGTCCTTAAACAGATCGGAAGCAGTTTTGATGGCAGCGGTCACGGCGGTCATTAAACGCTGGACTCGGTTTGGAAATGGGCGTATTCAGCGGGCCAATGAAAATCCCGTCCCTGCTGGCTGGTTTGTTTTTCGGCGCATTCATTGCGTGCGGCGATGATAAACAAATCATCACGTTGGATGACGGGACGAAACTGACGCTGCTGGGCACGACTTATGGGAATCACCACATGGCGCCGGGTTATGAAAGCCTGCGCACGGCCAACTGGATTTACACCGCCCCCAACACCACCGTTGTCTGGATTGAAGAAGAACCCGGCAACCAGCCGATTTACGAGTTGCTGGTTTCTGACCAGGCGACCACGGGTTGTGTCAATATTGAGGAAAGCCATCCCGGAACTCATGTCGAAGCCGGGGTGGACATTTATGGTTTCGTGCTGAACGCCTTTCCGCGTTGGGACAAGGAAACCATGCTGCGCATCCGACCGTATCGTGGCAGCGTTTCCAAGGAATATTTCGTCCTCACCAATCCCGCGCCCGGAACGTTTGCACAGTGGACGCCAAGGCCGCTGCCGGACACGGAATCCGATGGCGATCTGGAGGTGACGCTCACCAAACTGGTTGCCGGTGCGCCGGCGCCTCACTACCGGGGAATAACTAACGGCTCGGTCAGCGACCCGGCGAACCGATGCGTCCACCTCAATTTTGATTTCCGCGAAAACGGCCAGTCCACCACCAACTGGCAGGCCTGGCCGGTGCAGACAACTGATGCCGCCGGCAATTGGTCTCGTGGTTTGATTTATCCCTATCCCACAAACGGAGTTCGACGGATCTGGGGGCACATGATAAACGGTTCCTATATTCCTCCTCCCGAGCATTACGGGATGGACGGCTATTATTTTCAACCGGGGTTGTGGCCGAATCAACCGTGGAAAGTGCGGCTGGAATTTATCCAACGCTCGGGTTTCAGCGATGATGAATTGGTCACGTTCACCAATGTTCCCGTAAAACCCGGCACGCAGCAGGACTGGGATGACGAGTGGACCGCATGGGATATTGGCAAAACCAACTTTCCATTCACCATCACCCCGGCCACCGTCAAAGGCGTGCATTTGAAATTGCTGCCGCCATTGCTGCTTTCAGATCAATATTCCACTGGTCATCCAAAAGACATCAACATCGTCATTGGGGCCGACCCCGATTTCAACCCGAAAGGAATGAACCTGACGGTGGTGGCGGCCACCGATGATCAAGGGCACGACCTCTGGAGTTTTGAGACACCAGCTTGGGCCGGCCACTATTCGATAGAATTTGCACGTGTTCACGATGACATCAAGTCGCTGAACCTGACACTGGCGTTGCACAAAAGCCGGTTCGTCGAATTTACCGTCCAGCCGGAAAGGGCTGGCAATACCACTGCTCCTTGATTCCGGCTCCGGTCATCATGGCCAGCAGGGACATCACGATGGCGGGGGATTTGGCACGGACATCACACTGCATTTTTCCGGCTGTCAACCGGCAGTCCTTAGAGCGTTTACAGTTATGATGTAGCGCAGGCTTTCCAGCCGGCGGGTTCTGGCGACTTTCCAGTCGCCACTTTCGTACGGATGGAACACGGGACAAGAATGTCCCGCAAACCCGCAGATAAGAATGTCTGCGCTACATGAAAGATGGAACCGCTCTAACAGCCTGTTTCAGCCACGGATGGACACGGATCCCGCAATGCGGGACGGATTGAAACCGCCCTTTGAATTCTGGCTCCTGAATTCTGGCTTCTGTTTTACATGGACCGGATGAACAGGATTTGCAGGATGAATTGATTCGCTCGGTTGGTGTTTTTCCTGCCCCCTACGCTCGACTGGCATTACCCTCAAGCAGGCAGCACCCTGGGTTCGGCGAAGGATTTGGTTGTCTCAACCGCCGTCACTTTGACTTGAGAATCCTCACTTCAAATGTGCCGGCGACATAGCTTTTTGAACCATCAGGAAGACACAAATAAATTTTCCCCGATACCTTCCGGTTTACGACCTGACCGAATTGTAGTTTCATGCCATAGCCTTTGCTGTAGGTCGCGGTCATAACCACGTCCCCCTCATGCCAGGTCATCCTGACATGCGGATTAACGCCGCCGTTGTCAACCGGCTGGACCGCATAACTCTGGCCTTCGATGGGTTCATCCAGACCTAAAATTTCCAACGAAAATCCGTTTTCAGAATTTATCCTGAAGTTGGCGCCCCTGAGTGTTGCGGTCTTGAGTTCGAAATCAATGCCACGAAGTTTCCCGCTGGCCGGATGGTCGGGAAACGACACATTTTTGGTGTCAGATGTCCAGCCGGAGGCGGCAGGGGCCATTTGCTGTCCGCTGCTGGCAGCGGCGACGGGCTTGATGGGTTCCATCGGTTGGCTGGCATTGGATGCAGTTGTGGATGGCGTCCGGGTGACGATCAGATTATTCGTAGCCAGGTTTTGCCGGATATTTACGATCCCCTGTTTCACGGCGTTTGAAAAAGACCAGATACGATATCCGACGGTGCCGGCCTCCAGCGCCAAAATCAAATAACCGATGGTGAGACCGGCCGTGGCCAGACCATTTCCCTTGAGTGACGAATCCCGGCGGATTCGTGATTTGGCCAGATGCCCGCAGATGATTCCCGGAATCCATCCAATACACGTGACCAATGATGCCAGGGAGCAGATCAGCGAAGCGATGGCCAGACGGGAGGTCCGGGGAGCGGCGGTGGTTGCGTCGTGGCCCGTCCACGCGGGTGGGGCGTCTGTCTGGGGAGGAACCCCGGCGGGTTCGGCAAATCCTGTCGGCACACCGACGGTGTTATTGCAATGCGGACAGATGTGTTGCGTCCCCTGAAGAACCGTGTCACACAATATATTTTGGCCACAAACAGGGCACGAAAAATTGAATTCACTCATGGAGTTTACCTTTATGCATGCACATCAGTGTCGTCCGACGTCCTGAACATAAAATGCGCCGTACCGGTGTGTTGACATTGAACTGTTCAGAGGATTTAGACTCTCTCACGATTGGGAAATCCAATCAATCCACATTTTCTGTTCCACGGAAGACAATGGGAAATAGGGCTATTCACGTGACTCCACCCACCACTACCGCTTGTGGTTTGTGAGTAAGGCAAAGGGTTTCGGCGATATTTGGACGGCTTGCTGGGCCAACCGATAAAACAGTTTTCCCCGTGAGGC
>JBAVOO010000044.1:0-8332 GCA_049692125.1 Verrucomicrobiia bacterium
CAGACATTCTTGTCTGCGGGTTTGCGGGACATTCTTGTCCCGTGTTCCATCCGTACGAAAGTGGCGACTGGAAAGTCGCCAGAACCCGCAGGCTGGAAAGCCTGCGCTACATCATAACTGTAAACGCTCTAGCTGCTGATCCTCAATTCAGACTGGCGGAAGAAATTTTGCAGGACTGGAAACCGGGCCTGACCGAATGCGCTGGAACGCGGGAGGTATTGGCCAAAATTTTTGAAAAACTCTGCATCCATGCCAAAGCTGATCCGTCTCAACAAGTGACGGGTTCGTGGCGGCCGCAAATTCGGGAAATGCCACGAAACGGGTGCATCTGGACACACGCACCATTTTTTCTCCCTCGCCTCCCTCAAGGAGGAGAGGGCCGGGGTGAGGAGCCAATGTTTACAAGCACGATCCCCTCGCCCCAGCCCTCTCCCCGTTTGGGCGGGGAGAGGGAGTTGTTTCCGTTTGGTGCGGGTGTCAACACCCCCACGACACCCCTGAAAATGGCGGTTAAAATGTTTATGATAAATGGAGCAAACTGCGCGGCATCCATTCCCGCCCCCGGCGCCTTTTGCAGCCTGCGCCGTCGCGGATGCCTTCGCGCCTCGCTTTCGTTTTTTATCCTCCTCATTCCAGCTCCTTTCAGCAAAATTGAGTCCATGAGCTTCACGCCCGATAGATGTTGGCTCGTTATCCTGGCGATTCTGCCGCTGGCCATCTGTTCCTGTCGCACCGCCGGCCGCCAGTCGCCCGAACCGGTTGCCACGTATCCGGCGCATTGGTGGCAGCCAGCCCCCGCGGAAGGGGCTCCGGCCTGGGAAATTCTCCCGCAAGCAGCCGCGCCGGGCGAGGTGATCCTTTCCAAACGCAACGAACTCGGCTTGCTCTCCAATTTTGCCGCCACCCCCTTTACCTTTCACGGCCAGCGCTACGCCAGCCTCGAAGGCTTCTGGCAGATGATGAAATATCCCGAAGACCCCCGCGACCCGCGCGCCACTTTTCCCGGCGCGGACTGGGCCCATACCCGGGAGCAGGTCGCGCAACTCACCGGCTTCGCCGCCAGGCACGCCGGCGATCTCGCGGACCAGAACATGGCCAAAATGGGCATCACCTGGGTGAGTTTTGAAGGGAAGCGAATGGAATATCGCCCCGCCCAGCCGGGAGCGCACCATCAACTTATCGTCGCCGCAACCCGCGAAAAAGTCCTTCAGAATCCGGAAGTCCGCAACGTTCTCCTCGCCACCGGCAACCTGATACTGAAACCAGACCATTACCAGGAACCCAATGCACCCGCCGCCTGGCGCTATTATGAAATTCTCACCCAAATCCGCACCGAGTTGCAGCAACACCCGCCAAAAGCCAAAACCCTGCCGGTTCCATAAAGCGTCTGCCAAATCACTGCTGTGCGGAGAGGATTGCGGCCTGATTTCCTGATGAGTTTCAACCTTCCGCAGGAACCCGATTCTTAAAGATACGGCGGAGAAAATTACAATAAAACAAAAACGCTTGTTCCTGCTTTTGTCGGGCGCTTCTTGACACTGCCCCCATGCAGCATCGCGGAAAGCGGAGCGCCGATCTCCAAATCGGCACGAACGGGCGATTCCCTGCGAACCTTGCCGAATCGGAGTTCGGCGCTCCGGGGCAGTGTCAAGATGCGGCCCTTTTGTCCTTCCCCGGCCTTTTGGGTGGGCGAATTTGAATGAAACCCTTTGTTTACCAGGGTTGGTAGCGCGTACGGGAATCGAACCCGTCTTTCAGCCTTGAGAGGGCCGTGTCCTAACCGATAGACGAACACGCCAATGAAATCATCTTAGCGAAGCCCCAACGCCTGTCAATCGCGCGGGCGCATCTCAATTTTTGAGGGGTGCATCCTGGCCCCCGCACCAAACTGGCGGCTGGAAGCCGCCAATCGCTGGCACGCTGGGAAGCGTGCCGCTACACTGTGGCGGCAGGCCTCTTTGCCTGCCAGTCAGCGCGGCTTCCAGCCGCGTGATCCGCTGGCTATGGCGCGGGGGTCAGGTTGCGCCGATTTCGGATCCCGCATTGCGGACTTTAAGCCAGAGACTCCCATACGGCGCGTTATCCAATGTTCATCGGCCGATGCCGATTTGGAAATCGGCGCTCCGCAAATTGGGCAATAAAAAAGCCCCGGATTGCTCCGGGGCTTGGATGAAAACAAACTGATTATTTACGCCGACGGAACAACAAAAGTGAAAGTCCGCCCAGACCAGCCAGCACCATCGTGGAAGGCTCGGGAACCGGCACCACGGGTTATGTGAATCACCTCTTGTATCGCCGACGGAAAGCGGACAGGAACCTCCGGTCACTGACCCTTTCACTTTCATTTTGGTTGAGCCGTTTCCGCTCCGCTTCGCCGCGCCAGGGAGTCGAGGACGGAAATGGCGGTCGAGGGACGAGGACGTTTGTCCGTAAAAAATCAATTCAATTCCAACAGCCAGGCAATTTTATCGCGCACGCCCAAAGTTACCCGGGCTTCAAACTGTCCGGCGCGGCGTTCCAACCGGTGATTTTCAACCGAGGCCAGGCCTTGGACATTCGCCACGCCTTCATCCGCGCCCGGCAACCAGCGCACGCGCGGCAACTTCACTTCATAATCACCACCGCGAATCTGCGTGGTCAACGGCACGCACACGCACAGGGCGCGCTCCGCATCCGCATCTTCGCGCGAAACCACCAACAGCGGGCGAAGCCTGCCCTTCAGTCCCAGATCCACCCAATACACTTCACCAGGCTTTGGATTTATCATAAAAACTTTCCAGCGTGGCGGCGCGCAGTTCCCAGGCCCCGGCGGGCGATTCCATTTTTTCCGGCACGGTGATTTTCGGCATGGGCATGATCCACCAGCCGCCGTTCTCCGCCGTCACCAGATACTTTGCGCCTTTGCGCGTGCCCCGGATGGAGACGCGGCCCTTGTCATCGGCTTTTACCAAGGTTGTTTCCATGTGGGAATATTCCCACCCGCCGGGTCCATTGTCAACGGCTTTTCACGAGATCGGGTTTTGTTTGTTGGCAGGGTGGCGGTGCCCCGCTGCTGGCGGAGCCGCAGCTCCGCCCTGCCAATTTGGATCATGGCAGGGCGGCGTTGCTGCGCCGCTCCAATATTCCCATTGGCGACGTCGTCACCAATGAATCTCATGCACACATCCGAAATAAGGCCAATCCTCAGGCTGCTTCACCAAACCCTGTCGCACCGGATTCTCGCGGACGTATTGCCACTTCTGCGCGTAACTCTCGCCGTCACGCAAACGATGATGAAAGCCGCCGGCCTGAAAAGTTCCGGCGTCAGGATGCACTTTGGCGAAGCGATCTTTCCAGAACCCAATCCAACGTTCGACGGTGAACTTCAGGTCATGCGGGGCGCAGAACAAATGCAGGTGATCAGGCATCAACAGGTAATCGCTCACCAGCCAGGCGGTGGCCGTGTTTTTCCAAATGTCATGAAGCGCGCGCTGGACGGATGCCTGGGCGAGCCAGCGTTCGCGTTTCTCCGTGCAGACGGTGAGGAAAATCCAATTCGGTCCGCCGCGCGAAATGTGAACGCCTTTTGCCGGTGTGCGGCGGCCAGGTTCACGGAACGGCGTGTCGGACATAAGGAGATTGATAACGAAAATTCAGTGCGAGAGGAAGATTTTTACTTTTCGGCAGGGCGGACGCTGCTGCGCCGCCCTGATATTGGGGCTGCGCGGCAGCGCAGCCCTGCCGGGTTTGGTTGTGGCAGGGCGGCGGTGCCCCGCCGCTGGCGGAGCGGCAGTTCCGCCCTACCGTTCGTCTTTGGTTTGAAGGCTGCGCGGCAGCGCAGCCCTACCGGGTTTGGTTGTGGTAGGGCGGCGGTGCCCCGCCGCTGGCGGAGCGTCCGCCTACGTTTCACTTCAGCGCGACAAGGCAGCTCCGCCCTACCCCGGCGAAAAGAATGGGGGCAATAAAAAAGCCCCGGATTGCTCCGGGGCTTTGATGAAAACAAACTGATTATTTACGCCGACGGAACAACAAAAGTGAAAGTCCGCCCAAACCGGCCAACGCAATCGTCGTAGGTTCAGGAATAATGCCACCAACCAAGTAATCGCCAACCAACGCGGCATTAACAAGGGCTGGAACGGGAGGAGGACTGCCAGTGGTAGCAACCGGAGTGTACTGAAACGCCTGCGACCAACCAACATAAGTATTGCCGTTAGCTGAAGCGAGAGTCGAGTATTGACCACTCGCACCAGTGTACCAAGCCACTTCATAGAAGGTGTAGGTTGTGCCCGCAGTAAGGTTAGCAGCCGTAAAGTTTACTGCGTTATTATACGAGCCACCACCATTTGCGGCACTTTGGAAAACTGCCGGCCCAACCGGACTGTTGGTTCCATCAACATACTGAAATGTTGGCATATTTCCCATGATGTCAGCCCAAGCGGTTGCAATATTGTAGGTCAAACTCGCAGGAGAGGAAGAGTTTGCAATCGCGCTAACGGCCGTGGTCGTAGAGGCCGGGGCATAGAACAGTTCCACGTCTATACCCGTATTATAGGTCACGGTGCCGGGCGTGGTATAGTTATTGCCAACGCCATGGAGAAAGCCATTGTAGTAAATTGACCCTTGGCCGTATGAAGACACGCAGACAAAGGCTACCAATGTGGCTAAAACTAAGGTCTTTTTCATATTATTTTTTAGGTTTGTTTAGGTGTTACTTGTTTTTTTATTTTTTGCTTCAAATTCATTATTGAACCGTAAATATATTGGTCCACGTTTCCGACGCGCCATTGTAAGCGGGACCATAATGCTGAATAAAGAATCCCGTGCCAACAGTAGGCGACACAGTAATGGTCTGATAATTTCCACTGCCGTCATAGAATCCAGCACCGTTTGCGTAGGTACTTCCACTCTGATCCGCCGCAGCATCGGCAGCGCTAAAATATTGATAGAAAGCCCACCCAGAACCCGTATAAAGATAAATTACATCATTGTAATTGCCATTGACATCTGAAGTGCCAGCAAAACTTATGGGAGCACTGGCAACATTGGTGCTGAGCGGAATCGGACTGCCCACCATGTTAAAATACCCGGCCGCCGAGCCTGCCATCGCAATGTAGTTGGTTCCTTGAGCAACAGACCCAACTATCGTAGGTGTAATAGTTCCAGGAGCTAAATTCTGAATAAACACACCTGCGCCTGTTGGGATAATTGTAGTAATATAGTTTCCGCTGCCGTCATAGAATCCAGCACCGTTTGCGTAGGTACTGCCACTCTGATCCGCAGCGGCATCGGCAGCACTAAAATACTGGTAATTGGCATAACCAGAACCATTCCAGATATAAACCACTGAATTGGTAGAACCGTTCACATCCGACATAAGGCCGCCTGCGAACATTTCATTAAGCCCATTGGAAACGCCACAATTGAATTGATTGGCGACAATATAGAAACTGTTGGCTGGAATCGGCACGTTGTAATAACCAACGACGTTTTGTGAATAGGTCTGAGCCGAGGAAACCAGAATCCCCGCCGCGAGGGCAGCGGCCGCAATTAGTAGTGTTTTAGTTCTCATATTTTTACCTGTGTTTATGTTTTGTTGTTACCGTGTGTGGTACAAATATCACAAAAGAGGAAGGAAGTGTCAACTTTTTTTTCAACTTTTTTTGAACAATTTTTCAGGTGGTTGAAAGTTGAGGGTTGAGGGTTGAGAGACAAAGAACACGAATTGTTGTTTGTGGCTATAAATCAACGGTTTGGGACTGAAACGGAAGGCGGAATCCAGCAGGCGGAGGGCAGATTATCTGTCCGGTCACAGGGCTGCCCAGGACAAAATGTAACCGAAAAGAAACATGTGAAATACCGAAAATTGAATTCCACAACTGCCAACCCGCGAAACACGCCACCCCACACAAAAGAAGACCCGGAAGGGGAGCCGCAGGGCTTTTTCTTTGACCACGGATGGACACGGATCCCGCAGAGCGGGACGGATAAGGGCGAGACGCGAATTTCGCGAATTGACGCGAATTCAGTTGGCGATAATTCGCGCAATTCGTGTCAAACATTGTGCTCCCTCTCTTTTCCCTCCGTAATACAATCCTGCAACTTCGCGCACGGACGACAAAGATTTGGACTGCGGTGGCAGAGCGCAGCGGCGACACCGCTTTCCGTGCTGCCGGTTGTTTCCAAAAGCGGCGTGGCGCTTCGCTTCCCGCCGCAGTCCAAAATTGTGGTTGCGGCGCAAGCCGCGTTGGGTGGATCCGTGTCCACCCGCCGTGCTCGCGCCCGTCGCGGCAGGTCCGTGGTAAAAAATCTTCTCAGACCGCCGCTACAGCAAAGGGGGATTCTTTTGGAGATCAGGGACGGCGACACGCCGTCCCTCCCACGATGATTTTGAGGGAATCGGGTGTTGGATGAGCAGCCAAGGCCACAGCCTCGGCGGTTTGTTCCAGCGGGAAACGGTGGGTAATGAGGCTGCGCACGTCGAGTTGGCGGGAGAAAACCAGCCGCGCCACCTCGTCCTGCAACGTGAAATCGGATGAGTAGCTGCCGAGCAAATCCTTTTCGTCGAGACAGACGGAGGCCAAATCAAGGCTGAAGGCTGAAGGCTGAAGGCTGAAGCGGGAACGCTGGTTTCCGCCTTCCGGCGCAAATCGTTTGGTGTGGGCGAAGAGGAGCACCTGTCCGCCGCCGCGCACGAGTTGCAGGGCTTGTTGCACGACGGCGTCGGAGGGCACGGCGATGACGGCGGCGTCGAGGCCGCCGCCGCGCGTGGCGCGGTGGATGAGGGTTGAGGTAGGGACGCGCTGCCGCGCGTCCGGGCGGAGCGGCAGCTCCGCCCCACCGGAATTCGATTTGCTGAACGAATGGCGGAGCAGCAGCTCCGCCCTACCAGTTTGAGCGGGCATGGTCCATTTCGCGCCGAATTTTCTGGCGAGGCGCAGGCGCGGTTCGAGCAGGTCGGTGGCGATGACCTGCGCCCCGGCGAGCTGGAGCAGCCGGGTGAACATGAGGCCGATCGGCCCCTGCCCGGCCACCAGCACGACGTCGCCGCGCAGCAGCGACAGCCGGCGAACGGCTTTGAGGACGGTGTTGACGGGTTCGAGCATGGCGCCTTCGGCAAAGGAATTTTGGGCGGGAATTTTCACGACGCCGGGCAGGACGAACGGCAGAACGCGGACGTATTCGGCGTAGCCGCCGCCCGCCGGCTCGAACCCGGCGGTGATGCCGGTGCGTTTGTAAGTTTCGCATTGGGCGAAGGCGCGATGCCGGCAAAAATGGCAGTCCCGGCACGGCACGTGATGGTGGAGCGCCACGCGGTCGCCGGGTTTGAAGCGGCTCGCGAGGACGCCCGCCCCACCCCCGATACGGATGATGGTCCCGGCGGTTTCGTGGCCGAAGATGCGCGGCGGCGGCACGGTGCCGGATTGGATTTTTTTGATGTCGGTGGGGCAGACGCCGCAGGCGGCGACTTTGACGAGCAGTTCGTTGGGGCCGATGCGCGGGACGGGGACGGTTTCGAGGCGCAGGTCGTTCACGCCGCGATAGACGACGGCGCGCATGGTTTTGGGAATATCGGACACGCAAAACTTTTGACATGAATTGCACAAATTATCACGAATTATTTTTATCCGGGTAAATCCGAGAAATCCGCGTCCGAGCGTGGCTCCGCTTTTCCCGGCAGGAATCAAGCTCACGAGATTCAGGTTGGTTTCGGGACCCGGAATTTGGGCCAAGCCTTGTTACCCCGGTTCCCACTGTTGCCAAACCCGGGGAAGCCTCCTTGCGTCGGCTCCTACAAGACCGCGTTGCCAAGGCGGTGCGGCAGGGCCGCCCTGCCAGAGTCCAAACCGGGGCAACGGAAAGGCCGGGGACGAATACATTTTGGAACCAATGAATTTGAACTTACAGAAGCAAACGAAGGCAACGAAGGGGGGGGTTCCGCTTTGTTTCACTGTCAGGTCTTAACCGCAGATAAACGCAGATGGACGCAGATATAATCGGTTTCATCTGCGTTTATCTGCGTCCATCTGCGGTCAAAATTCCTGTTCAAAATGCGTGAACCTTCGTCATTGTATTACGGATTTTTTAAAGCCGGAGGCGGGGTGACGTGACCTGAGGGGCCATCTCCAGTTTGACTGAACCACAAAACCGCGATTGATCTTGAACCGAAGATAACGAAGGAATCAGATTTAACCACGGATGAACACGGATGAACCCAACGCGGCTTGTGCCGCAACCACAGATTTTGGACTGCGGCGGGAATCCCGCAGAGCGGGAGCCACGCCGCTTTTGGATGCAACTGGCTGCCTACGGAAAGCGGTGTCGCCGCTGCGCTCTGCCACCGCAGTCCAAATCT
>JBAVOO010000045.1:0-8725 GCA_049692125.1 Verrucomicrobiia bacterium
AGTTGTCGTTGGAGATGCTGCCATAGATCGTGCAGGGCGGTAGGCATATGCATATGATCCCTCCTCGCTGTCCACGTTCAAAAAATCCCCAAGCTTTTTGGAGTTTTGCAATTGGCTCACGTAGCGCGGACATTCCTGTCCGCGGGTTCGGGTGACTTTCCAGTCACCCGTTTCTACGAACCCAGGCTTGCTTATTCAAGAATAATGTCGAGTTGCAACCCCGCCGCACGGGCGGGAATGATTCTCCGTTGATATGCCGGTCGGTTGCTGGCAACCTACGCCCTATGACGCATCTCGTCCATGCGCGTAAAGTTTTCGACATCGAGCTTGCCGCGCTCAAAGCCGTGCGCGCGCAGCTCGACAACTCGTTCGCGCGCGCGGTCGAGATGATTGTTGAGGCGGTGAAGCGACGAAGCAAGATCATCATTGTCGGCATCGGCAAATCCGGCAATGTCGGCCGGAAAATTTCCGCCACGCTCACCAGCACCGGCTCCACCAGCGTCGAGCTCAACAGCGTGGACGCCTTGCACGGCGACGTGGGCATTGTCAACGACGGTGATGTGATTCTGGCGTTGAGTTATTCCGGCGAGTCGGAGGAATTATTGAACCTGCTGCCCGCGCTGAAGCGGTTTTCGGTCAAAATCATTTCCGTCACCGGTGGGGTGAAGTCGTCACTCGCGCGGCACAGCGACATTGTGTTGAACGTTCGTGTGCCCCGGGAAGCCTGTCCGTTCAATCTGGCGCCCACGGCCAGCACGACGGCGATGCTCGTCATGGGCGATGCGCTGGCAATGGCCGTGTTGCAGGCACGCGGGTTCAAGCAAAGTGATTTCGCCAAATATCATCCGTCCGGCGCGATTGGCCGCGCCATGCTGCTGCGGGTCGGCGACATCATGCGCACCGGCGAGCGCAACGCCATCGCGCGCGAGGACCTGGTCGTCAAGGAAGCGCTGCTCGTGATGACGCGCGCCAAATCCGGCAGCCTGAGCATCATCAACGCGCGCGGCAAGCTCGTGGGTGTGTTCACCGACGGTGACTTCCGCCGTCACATGGCCGTGAGCGAAAATCTGCTGAATCAGCCGCTGAAAAAAGTGATGACGCGCCATCCCATTTGCATTCGCAATGATGCGCTGGCCGCCGAGGCGCTGAAAATGTTCAACGAACGGAACATTGATGATCTCATCGTGGTGAACGCGAAACGCGAGCCGGTGGGCCTGGTGGATTCGCAAGACCTGCCAAAGCTCAAGATCATGTGAGCCTCACGCAAAGGCGCAAAGGCGCAGGGGAAAAATGACTGAGAACGAAATTGCCACTCAAATCGTTGACGCCGCGTTCAAAATCCACACGAAACTTGGCCCGGGTTTGTTGGAATCAGTTTACGAAGTCGTGTTGGCTCACGAGTTGAAGAAACGCGGGCTTCGCGTCGTGCGGCAAGCGCCCATACCGATTGTTTACGACGACATCAAATTCGATGAGGGTTATCGGGCGGATCTGATTGTTGAGGATAAAGTGATCGTTGAACTTAAATCAGTTGAAGTCGTCGTGCCGGTTCACAAGAAACAGGTCTTGACCCACCTGCGCCTGACAAATTTGAAGCTCGGTTTGTTGATCAATTTTGGCGAAGAACTGATCAAAAACGGGATTTCTAGAATCGTGAACGGCCTTTGATTTTTCTTTGCGTCTTTGCGCCTTTGCGTGAGATTTCGTCACGTCGCAAATTTCAGATAAATCATCTTCAGATATTCCGCTTCCTTGAACGTGGCCGCATGATCCGGCGGATGCCGCAGGGTTTTCAACTCCGTGAATTTTCTTCCCGACTTCGCCGCCGCGCGCCGGACAACTTCAAAAAATTCTTCCGCTGGAACGTGCGCGGAACACGAACCGGCCACCAAAATTCCGTCGGGCGCGAGCCGCGCGATGCCCAGCGTTGCCAGCCGTTCATAAGCGCGCAGAGCGCCCTCGCGTTCCGTGGCGCGCCTGGCCAGTGATGGCGGGTCCAGCACCACAAAACCGAATTTCGCCACGCTGGCTGCCAGCCAGTCAAATGCATCACCTTGCACAGTGTCGTGATGACACGCGGCCACGCCGGGGAAATTTTGGTTCAGTGCGAAGTTGCGCCGGGCGGCCGCCAGCGCGTGCGCACTGATGTCGAGGTCCGTCGCCGCCATTGCCCCGCCCCGCGCCGCGTAAACCGAGAAACCGCCGGAAAAACTGAACGCATTCAACACGCGACGGCCCCGCACCAGCGTTTCCACCTCGCGGCGATTCTCGCGTTGGTCGAGAAAAAATCCGGTCTTTTGCCCGAGCAAAACATCGGCCTCGAAGCGCAGACCGCTTTCCAGAAAAACCACCGGAGCGCCGAGCACCGCCTCGGCCTGTTTTGAAAAAATGATTTCCCCATCGCGCCGAGGCGGTGCTCGCCGCTCCGCAATCGCTTGGGTGTTGCGGCTCAAACGGAGGACGATGCGTTCACCGGGAATATTTTCCCTGAGCAGCGCGAGCGTGTCGTCCAGTCGGGGCAGCCACGCTGCCGTGTAAAGTTTCAGCACCAGTGTCGTGTCGTAGCGGTCCAGCACGAGGCCGGGCCAGCCGTCGCTTTCGCCGTGGATGAGCCGGTAGCCGGTGGTTTGCGCGTCAAACCAATCGCGGCGACGCGCAATGGCCTGCTCCAATCGCGCCTGCCACCACGCGTGGTCAATCGTCCGCGGTTTGCCCGCGTGCAAAATCCGCACACGAATCGGCGAGTCGGGATCGAACAATCCCACGGCGAGGAATCGGTCCTTGCGGTCGTAAATCACCGCCAGTTCGCCGGTTTGCCCGGCATGATTCAACTCGTGAATGCTATCGGAATAAACCCACGGATGGCCGGCGCGCACGGCGGTTTCAGCCGCCGCGGTGATCCGCAACCGCAAGCGTGTCGCCGCAGAATGGTTTGAGACAACGGGAAGGGACGATGCTTTCATGGCTATTGTAGCGTTCGGCCTGTGGCCGAATGGATCGAGCCACAGGCTCGACACTACATCGGCTTACTCCAACCCGGCGGCCTTCCGCGCACGTTTCAAGACCGTTTGCGCCAGCGTCCGGGCTTTTATCGCTCCATCGGACAAAACCTTGTTCACGTAATCCGGGTTCGCGGCGAGTTCCGCGCGTTTTTTCCGCGCCTCCGCGAAATAAGTCCAGTAATGCTCGAACAGCGCCTTCTTTAAATCGCCGTAGCCCAACCCGCCGGCGCGCAGACGGTTTTCGAAACCCTTCGCCACATCCGCCGGCGCGACAAGTTTGAGCAGTTGGATGGCGAGGTTTTTGTCCGCGTCCGGTTTCGGCTCGGCCGGAGTGCGGCTGTCCATGACGATGCCCATGATTCTTTTGCGCGTGGCCTTTTCGTCGCCAAAGATTTCAATCGTGTTGCCGTAGCTTTTGCTCATCTTCTGGCCGTCCGTGCCGGGCACCACGGCGACCTCGTCGCGGATTTGCGGTTCGGGAATCACAAACGTCTGACCGTATTGCTCGTTGAATTTGATGGCGATGTCGCGCGTCATTTCGAGGTGCTGCTTCTGGTCGCGCCCCACCGGCACCACGTTCGAGTCGTAAATCAAAATGTCCGCCGCCATCAACACCGGATAGGCAAACAGGCCGTGCATGGCCGCGATGCCTCTGGCAATTTTGTCTTTATAGCTCGTAGCCCGTTCGAGCATACCCATCGGCGTCACCGTCGAGAGCAGCCATGTCAGTTCGGTCACTTCCGGCACGTCGGATTGGCGGAAGAAGACGGTCCGTTCCGGGTCGAGGCCGCACGCCAGAAAATCCAGCGCCACATCGAGCGTATTCTTGCGGCGCTCGGCGGGGTCGAACAGTGACGTCATCGAATGATAGTTGGCGATGAAGTAAAACGCCTCGCCTTTTTCCTGCAGCTCGATGGCGGGTTTCATCATCCCGAAATAATTTCCGAGATGCAGCGTGCCGCTGGGTTGGATGCCCGATAAAATTCGCATGGGAAAATCTTAATGGGAAAACATCCATCATCCAATACCGAACATCGAACATCCAATGAATTGCCAAACCCGTTTTGTTGGATGTTGGGCGTTGGATGTTCGATGTTGGATGTTAAATTCTTCGCAACGTTCCCGCCTCGACCTCCCACCGCTGCAAATCGCGTCCGAGTTCGCTCGGCCAGTTTTCCTCGGTGGCGGTCATGAAGACCTGGCCGCTGGTCTTGCGCGCCTGCTCCAGCAACGGCAGAAAACCGCTGCGGCGTTTCACGTCCAGTTCACCCATCACGTCGTCAATCAGCAGCACCGGCGCGGAGCCGTGGATGCCCGTGAGATATTCTGCCTGCGCCATTTTCAGCGCGATGGCCAGCGTGCGTTTCTGGCCTTCGCTGCCGAACTGCGCGGCGGATTTTTCGTTGAGCAACAGTTGCAAATCGTCGCGGTGCGGCCCGACGAGCGTGGAGCGATACGTCCGTTCGCGGTTGCGCGATTGCGCGAGTTCGACGGCGAAATCTTTTTTGATGCTCGGCTGGTATTCGATGCGCAGTTCCTCGGCGTCATTGGAAATGCGGCGATACGCGAGCCGCGCGAGCGGGGAAAATTTCGGCGCGAGTTCGCGGCGTTGGCGGATGATTTCGTTGCCGAGTCTCACGAGTTCCTGCGAGAAGCTGTCCAGCGCGGCTTCGTCGCCGGAGCGGTGTTTAAGCAGCGCGTTGCGGGCGCGGACGGCGCGCAGGTAACGCTGGAGCAGCGGCAAATAGCCGGGCTGCGTCTGTGCGAGCAGCAAATCGAGGAAACGGCGTCGGGCGCGCGCGGCGCCCTTGACCAGTTGCACATCTTCCGTGCAAAACACCACGGCGCGCAGCACGCCGAGATAATCGCCCAGGCGTTTGACCGGCTGGCCATCCAGCGCCAGTTTGCGTTCGCGCGCCGACCAGTAGATTTTGACTCCACGTTCGTTATGGCTGGTCAGGATTTTTGTCTCCCTCTCCCCGCCCAAACGGGGAGAGGGCTGGCTGGTCGCGCCATAGCCGGGCGAAGGCGGAGGCGAAGGGTTTTGAGTTTGCGAACTTGGCGCCACCTCACCCCGGCCCTCTCCCCCAACTTTGTTGGCGGAGAGGGAGGAAGATGTCGGCGAAGCCCGAATGTTTCCGCCAACCACCGTCCCACCCACGAAATAACCCCTCTGCCCGTGCCGGATCATTTGCGCGCCGCCGACGCCGCGGAACGACCGCAACGTGGCCATGAGATAAATCGCTTCGAGGATGTTCGTCTTGCCTTGCGCGTTGTCGCCGAGCAGCAGATGGAAGCCCGGGGCAAAGTCGGCGTCCAACCGCGTGTAATTGCGGAAGTCCCGGAGTCGCAAATGGGCCAGATGCACGCGGAGAAAATAGGAGCGTGGACAGCCTGTCCGCGAGTCAAATCGCCAGCAGCAGTTTCTTGATTTTCCTCAAGCCGCGCCTTGATTCCACGCTTTCATTTGGGCGTCGGAAAATGGTTTCATCTGCGCATGGTACCGTGTGTAATTTTTGAGGATGAGCATTTGCTGGTCGTTCACAAGCCCGCCGGCTGGAACACGCACGCGCCCGGTCCGCACGCGGGCGAGGGCGTTTATGACTGGCTGCGGCATCGCGAACCGCGCTGGGCCACGCTCGCCATCCTGCACCGGCTCGACAAGGAAACCAGCGGCGTGCTGGTCTTCGGCAAAACGCCGGCCGCCAACCGCTCGCTCACGGAGCAGTTCACGGAACACCGCGTCCGCAAAAAATATCTCCTGCTCACCGACCGGCCGATGCCGCAACGCGAGTTCGCCGTCAAAACCGCGCTGGTTCGCGTGGGCGAAAAATACGCAAGCCGGCCGCCGCACGCGGGCGCAGAAATCGCGGAAACGAAATTCAGGCTGGCGCCGAATCCAGAATCCAGAATCCAGAATCCAGAATTTCAAATGCTGGAGGCCGAGCCGTTCACCGGCCGGACGCATCAGATTCGCGTCCACGCGGCGGAGAGCGGATTCCCGGTTCTCGGCGACACGCTTTACGGCGGCACACCGGCAGCGCGGGTGTTTTTGCACGCAGCGGAAATTTCCTTCACCCATCCGGCAACGGGCAGGCCGGTGACGTTTCAAGCACCTGCGGATTTTAGTACCATTACGCAGTTTGGTGGGGCGAGCGTCGTCGCGAGCCGGAAAAATGATGGTTCCAGCGGCTCGCCGGGAGTCTCGCCCCACCTTTCCGATCCGCGCTTGGCGCTGCGCGCCGCGCTGATTGACCCGCAGGAGACGGACGCTTTCCGCGTGATTCACGGCGCGAGCGACGGCTGGCCGGGCTGGTATGTCGAGCGGCTGGGAAAATTCCTGTTGTCGCAATCCGAGCAACCGTTGCGCGCCGAACAGCATGAAGAACTGGCGCGGCTCGCAAAAATATTTTCCGCGCGCGGGGCGTATCACAAAATCCTGTCACGGCAGGTGCGGCGCACGACCGCGACCGAGGCGTCGCCACAGCCGGTTTGGGGCGAAGCCGCGCCGGAGCGGTTTGAGATTTGCGAGAACGGCGTCCGTTTCGAGCTGGGTTTCAACGAAGGCTATTCCACGGGGTTGTTTCTGGACCAACGCGACAACCGCCGGCGATTTTTAACCGGCCACGTCGCCGCCGAATTTCCTTTTTGGCGATCGGAAATCGGAAATTGGAAATCGGAAATTTTGAACGTGTTCGCCTACACCTGCGGCTTCTCGGTTTGCGCGGCGCGGGCGGGCGCGAAAACGACGAGCCTGGATCTCTCGAAAAAACATCTCGCCTGGGGCCGGCGCAATTTCGCGTTAAACGGCCTCGACCCGGCGGCGCACGATTTCGTTTACGGCGACGCTTTCGACTGGCTGCGGCGGCTGGCGAAGAAAGGGCGCGCGTTCGACGCGGTGGCGCTCGACCCGCCGACGTTTTCGCAATCGAAGGAACACGGCACGTTCCGCGCGGAAAAAGATTACGGCAAACTCGTCACCGCCGCGCTACCGGTCATCAAGCCGGGCGGAGTTTTGTTTGCCTCGACGAATGCGACGGACTGGCTGCCGGAGAAATTTCTCGCGGACGTGGAAACAGCGGTTCACGCCGCGAAGCGGAAAATTTTGCAGCGGCATTACGTCCCGCAACCGCCGGATTTTCCCATCAGCCGCGTCGAACCGGCGTATTTGAAAACGGTATGGTTGAAGATCGGGTAGCCTTCGGGCCGGCGTCCGCTTTCAAATCGCCGGCCGCAAACATTTTTTATTCCACACCATATCCCAGTTCCCGAAATCGCTGGAGCTTGTAAATCAACGCGCGCCGGCTGATGCCGAGCGCCTTGGCGGTTTCCGTGCGGTTGGATTTGTGCTGTTTCAACGCCTGCAGGATGGCCTGGCGCTCGATTTCCTCGAGTTGCTGGGCGTCGCCGGCGGGTGCGGCGGCCGCCAGTCCCGCGGCTTCGCGCACGCGGGCGGGCAGATGTTCCGGCAGGATCAGTTCGCTGCGGGAAAGCAACACGGCCCGTTCCATCGCGTTGCGCAACTCACGCACATTGCCCGGCCACGGATACCGTTCCAGACCGGCGGCCACCGTGTCCGAAAAACGCGCGCGGCCCCTGGTGAATTCCTCAATGAACCGGCCGGCCAGCGGTAGAATGTCCTCGCGCCGCTCGCGCAACGGCGGGACGTTCAGTTCCACCACGTTCAAACGGTAAAACAAATCCTCGCGAAAACGGCCGGCCTTGACTTCATCGTCGAGAACGCGATTGCTCGCGGCCAGAATGCGCGCGTTGGTGTGGACTTCGCGGTTTGAGCCGACGCGCTGAAAGTGTCCGCCCTGCGTCACGCGCAACAGCTTGGCTTGAAGCGCCGGCGACATCTCGGCCACCTCGTCCAGAAAAATCGTGCCGTCGTTCGCTTCCTCAAACCGGCCGATGCGCTGGGCGTGCGCGCCGGTGAACGCGCCCTTTTCGTGTCCGAATAATTCGGCTTCGAGAAGCGTTTCGGGAATGGCGGCGCAGTTGACTTTAATCAACGGACCCGCCGCGCGCGGGCTCCAAGCATGGATGACGTCGGCGACGATTTCCTTGCCCACACCGCTCTCGCCGGTGATCAGCACGCGGGTCTCGGAGGGGGCAATCAGCGCCGCGTCACGGAACACGGCCTGCATCAGCGGGCTGCGGGCGACCACGTAATCCGGCAACGGTTTCTCCTGGTTGAATTGCAGTGGAGCGGACCCGGGAATGCCGACGGCCTGGCGGACGGAAGCCAGCAGTTCGTCCAGATCAATCGGCTTGGCCAGATAATTCACCGCGCCGTCCCGCATGGCGGCGACGGCATCGCGGACGTCGGTGAACGCGGTGACGAGCAGGACGGGCAGGGTGGCGTGTTCCTTGCGCGCCAGCCGCAACGTTTCCAGCCCGGAAAGTCCCGGCATCCGCACATCGGAAATCATCATGTCGAATTTTCCGGTGCGCAATGTTTCCAGAGCCTGCTGGCCGGACTCCGCCGTGACGGTTTCAAATCCCTGGCTGCGCAGAAAGGTGTTCAACAGGCTGCGCTGGCCCGGATCGTCATCCACGATGAGGATGCACGGCGATTCGGCGGTTTTTTTGCGCAGTTCAGTTGCCACGGGAAAAAGTTAGCCGATTGCGCCGGTTGCCAAAAGAAATTTTCGGATGCCTTTTTCCAAAAGCATACGGATTCCGGGCAAAACCTGTTGTTGTGGGACAGGCTTCCAGCC
>JBAVOO010000046.1:0-54640 GCA_049692125.1 Verrucomicrobiia bacterium
GTCCGCCTCACGGGGAAAACTGTTTTATCGGTTGGCCCAGCAAGCCGTCCAAATATCGCCGAAACCCTTTGCCTTACTCACAAACCACAAGCGGTAGTGGTGGGTGGAGTCACGTGAATAGCCCTATAGAATTATGACATTTCTAACCTGACCGGTTTCCGCCTTGCTTCTGCATTTAGCCTTTCTGGCCGCGCCGAAGCCTCGGCGAAGGCGGGAGAATTTAGCCTTTGATTTGACTCTCGCGCCGGAACGGCGCAAAATTTTCCCATGTCTTCCGCGTGAGGCTGAAAACCTTTTTTCGCAATATGGCCAAAGCTCCATGATGACCCTTCGCCAACTCGCTGCCGAACCGCCCACGATGCCGGTGCGCACGGCGTGGTATCTCGCCGACCTCGGCGAGGCGCGCGGCAAACAGGAACTGTTCACCCGTCAGGCACCACAAAGACTCAAGGTGTTGCGCGAACATGCCCTCATCGAAAGCGCCGTCTCCTCCAACCGCATTGAAGGCGTCGAGGTGGACCAGTCGCGGGTCGGCACGCTGATGTTTGGCAAGCCCGCCCTCCGCGACCGGGACGAAGAGGAGGTGCGCGGCTATCGCGACGCCCTCCGGCTGATTCACGAACAGGGGGCGAAGCTGTCCATCAACGAGGCCACCATCAAAAAACTTCACCGGCTTTGTCGCGGTGAAATCTGGGACGCCGGCGCTTACAAGGATAAGGACGTGGACATCATCCAGACTTACGCCGATGGCCGCAGCCGGGTCCGTTTCAAAACCGTGCCGGCCCGGAAGACCCGCGCCGCCATGTCCGAACTGACCCGTCTTTGGCAGCGGGGCCTGAAGGAACGCTGGGCACCACCGGTCGTCCTCGCCGCCGCGCTCAACCTCGATTTTCTCTGCATCCATCCGTTTCGTGACGGGAATGGCCGCGTCTCCCGCCTGCTTTTCCTGCTGGCCTGCTATCACTGCGGACTGGAAGTGGGCCGCTACATCAGCCTTGAACGGCTGATCGAACAGAACAAGGAACGTTACTACGAAGTCCTCGAATGCAGTTCCGCGCGCTGGCACGACGGCAAGCACGACGCGTGGCCGGCGATGAATTTCCTGCTCTACATCCTGACGCAGGCGTGCAAGGAATTCGAGCAACGCGTCGGGCAGGTCAAATCGCCTCGCGGTGAAAAGACGGCCATGGTCCTGGCGGCGATTGATCGACAAGCGGGTGCGTTCAGCGTTTCAGACCTGCAAAACGAATGTCCGGGCGTTGGCGTGGATTTGGTTCGCAAGGTGTTAAAGCAGCTAAAAGGCTCGAAGGTAATCTGTTTGGGACGTGGTCAAACCGCCAAGTGGGAAAAATCCGGCAAATAGGTAGTACCCAGTTAATTGGGTATTGAATTAGGTACTAACCGCCACTCACAGCGGAACACGCGGATTTTTACCGCAAAGAACGCAAAGGTGGGGCGAGCGTACCCGCGAGCCGAAATTCACCCAAAAAATCTTTGCCGCAAAAGGCGCAGGAGGCACAAAAATCGAGGCTGCTGACTCTCAACTTTCAACATTCAACCCCCTGTCCTCCATAGTCCCGCGATGCGGGACGACGGAGGATCAACCAGTGCGCGCCAGCGCGTTCTTGACGCGCGTTTCTCTCAGGCGCACTCTTGCTGAAGTTTATGGCAAAATGGGAAATCAGGTTTCAACGCTTCGCGCTCTCGTTTCGGGCTTCATCTGAAGCGTGGCTTGGGGTAAAAGGAAATCCATGAGCGATCAATTGCCAGTCCCCGCTGCCAGCAACACGTTCGAGCGCATCAAGCGCGTCAGTCCCGCTGGTGCGGAATTCTGGTCCGCGCGTGAACTTGCCCGCGTGCTGGAATACCGGGAATTCCGCAATTTAAGTGCCGCCATCGCCAAAGCCCGCGAAGCCTGCACGCAAAGCGGCCATGCGGTTTCCGACCATTTCGTTCTTTTCAACGAAATGGTCGGCATCGGTTCGGGGGCGCAACGCGAGCTGGAAGATTGGGCGTTGTCGCGCTACGCCTGTTTTACATGCCAGCAACCACGCTGACGCCATGAGCAAGCCCAGGAAATCTATAATTGAAGTCCGGGGCGCAGCCATCACCATCCTGTCCCAGCGAGAGGACGATTTCATCAGCCTTACCGATATTGCCCGATACAAGGACAGCGAGCGGACTGACTACATCATCCAAAACTGGCTGCGGAATCGGAACACCATCGAATTTCTTGGCGTTTGGGAACAGTTGAACAACCCCGGTTTTAATCCCATCGAATTCGATGGGATTAGAAAACAGGCGGGACTCAACAGTTTTATCCTGACCGCCAGCCGCTGGATTAACGCCACCCATGCCATCGGCTTGATTTCCAAGGCTGGACGTTACGGCGGCACCTATGCCCACAAAGACATCGCCTTTGAATTCGCCTCTTGGGTCTCCGTTGAGTTCAAGCTCTATCTGATCAAGGAATTCCAGCGGCTCAAGGACGACGAAAACCGCCGCCTTTCCCTCGCCTGGAACCTCAACCGCACCCTGTCCAAGCTCAATTACCGCATTCATACCGACGCGGTGAAAGCCCACCTCATCCCGCCCGAGGTCACGCCGGCGCAGGCCGCCATCACCTACGCCAACGAAGCCGACCTGCTCAATGTGGCCCTGTTCGGCCAGACCGCCCGGCAATGGCGCGACGCCAATCCGAAACTGGAAGACAACATGCGCGAATACGCCACCATTGAGCAACTGCTCGTGCTGGCCAACATCGAGGGCATGAACGCCGAGTTCATCCACATGGATTTGCCGCAGGGCGAACGGTTGAATCTGAGAAACTCCTCCATATCGCGGGAGCCATATCCGATCGTGTATATGCAGAGTTTTTCCATACGCCTTTCGAGATTTTAACGATGCGATCTAATTTTCAAAGCCATTTCGGCGTGAAACGAAGAGAGGTGCCCGCCAATACCACATCAGGATAAACCTTTACTTTGAAACAGTGTTTCAGACATCTCTTTTTCCCACGTCGCATAATTTTTTGGTGATGCCCAGAACCGACTCCATGCTTCATTTAGTATTCTTCGCACCCTGTCTGTGCCAGCGCCGGGCCAGGGTTTGCAACCTACACCGATGAATCCCGCGTATGCTTCCTTCGCACATATTTGGAGCAGATGTTTCGGATAATACCGATGGAAGTCCGGTGGCTCAGAATACCCGGCCACAGCGAGGAGGGATTGCCATTTGCTATCGATTGCTTTTGCTGCCTTCTCTTCCTTCAAAAGACACAATGCTTCCAGCATCATTACCATCCTTGGAGCGTCCGCAGGATGACTTGACGAGAAACGAGGCAATTGAAAAGAATTCCTTCCCCTTTCCGCATGTAGGTGCAGGTGTGCCCATGCATATGCCGGCCCCACGGAAAATATTCCGAACAAATCACAGAAGAATTCCTCCATCCACTGGCACTGCCAGTTCTGGTATGCAGCGGCAACTCCTTGCCGAATAGAATCGGGCATTCGGTCACTTTCCAGTTTGACTATTTGCTTGGTGAAATGTGCGCTGACAGCGACTTGGACGTTGTTGTATGCCTCTAGCCATGCCTTGACCCGCGGGTCGTTCTCGACGTGAAACAGCGGATGGGCAAGTTCATGATAGATGTCGGGAAAATGTAGCAAAAAATGAAGCTCCTTCAACGGAATGCACATCAATTGAAAGTCCGTGCTAATATAAAAGTAATTTTGTGAAAGTAAACTGACGGTCGGAAATTCAATGGGGTAGATGATTTCCTGTGTCATCTCGTCGAGTAGTCGATTTACCGCAGCTTCTTCGTCCGAACTGCGTGCCATCGCGGCAATGGCAGCATTCTCAACCCGGTCAATTTGGGCGGCTAGACGCCTGAATTCGAGCAATCGGAGTGGTTCGGCTTCTGAATCCTTCAAGTCGGGGTCATCACGAAGTTGCTTTAGTTCAGCTATGGCGCTATCAATCTTGCCGCAACACTGGGAGGCCAACCGCTGAAACCAAAGCCGCGGCGGCCTCGGGATTTCCCCTTTAAGCGAGGCGGCCCGTTTGATCAGTTGCGTGGCTGCGCCCTGTATGTAGTCATCAAGCATGGGATTGTCTCATGCGCATCAGAACGGAAGCTCTTTCTTCGTCCAGTGACCAAGCTAGTTGGTAGAGCCTCTGTTTTGCATCCTGATCGAGTATTCGCGAGGCAATAGCTTCGGCGACATGACTCCATTTGGCGGCTTCATTGTCGACGCGCGTTCTCAAGCACGCCGCCACGGATGATGCGGCAAGTGATGGTTTTCGTTGCGCAGCGAGCGTCTGAACCAATTCCAAGGTCTGTTGCCAATCAACTTCATTGGCGAGTGTAGCTTTGCCTTTGACGGCTAGCAGCACATGGTTAAGTGACTTGGAGAAGTGGTCCAACCGGTCGTAGAAACAGGAATCAAATCCTATCGAGCTCATTTGGCAATCTCCTCTGATACGTCGTCGGTTTCAGTTTCTTCCTTGTACTCGGCACCATCCTCGCCAAGCCAGCGGTCGTTAAGTTTGATGGTGATGGGGTCGCGCGAGCAATCCTCGGGGCGTGTCCATGCCAGACAACTCAGGGCAAAAACATCATCAAGGCAATCCTCGATGCTCATGATCCCTTTGTTTTTGATCACGTGGAGTGGCTTTGCGGTGCCACCATGACGGAACGCCCTCCCGGTGGTACAAACGAATCCCTCAGTTGCATTGAGTGCGTAGTAATTCCCCACTTGTGGGTTCTGAACGTGTGGCCCGCCATAATCAGTGCTGGAAAGGTCGAACAGGCGGAGGGCCACAGGCGCAGTCTTTGGTATTTCGACAAATGTGACTTGGGCTTCAGCGCCAACCATTCCTTCGGCTTTGAGTTGAGCAAGTCCCAAGTTGATACCTTTGATCTCGGTATCATAAAGGCGGCCATCCCGGTGGATGACGATGTGTTTGAGGGGCTGGCTGTCTTGCTCCAAAAGGCGGGTGATGACCTCGCGGAAGTAGTCGCAGCATTGCTTGGACATTAGCTTCTCTTTTTGCTGCGATTTCCGGTGAAATGGCACAATGACGTTGCCCAGTTTGTTGGTCGCGATGAATCCGGCCATGTTGCCTTTGACATCTATGCCAACGATCGCGTCAGCATGAAGGGGGGTAGCCAGCACGAATGGCCACTTCTGGTTAAGGAGCAATATTTTGTTAATGGTGACATTACGGAAGTAGCCATTGAGCCGCCTCTCCGCCTTCTGATGCTTGGGCCTGTAAACTGTTCGCCCCTGTCCATCTGAAGTAGAACCGTAGCAATCATGCCCAACGGTCGTATGGATAACTGAAGCGAGCAGACCGAATTGCTCTTTTAACTGCTGGATGATGTAAGAAGCAGAGGTATCTTCTTGCCTAGGTTGACGGCGTTGGTTCTCCGGTATCATAACCACAGCAAATCCACCACGCTTCACTTCACTGGAAGCTATGGCAAAAATCGCGGCGCAGATTTGTTGAAAAGTTTTGGCATTTCGATCCGGGTAGATGACCAATTGGGGCGAGAATCCACGCTCTTGTGGGAAAAGATCGTCCACAGTTGTGCACAGTGCGTTGAATAAGGTCGGCCCGAAGGTTTCGTGAACACTTTGCGGCATGAAGAAGCAAAAGTTGTCCAACGGGCTGGCTTCGTAGAACCCAACGCTCTTGTCCTTCAACAAGGACAGCCGTTTAAGGCCAAGGTCATCGAGACTGACTTGGATTGCTCCATGCGTGGCTCGTGTGGACAACGTGGTTGAGCACCCAAACTTGTGGTCTGGAACCATGAAGAGCTTGGGTGTCGTGCTGATGGGCTTGGGATCAAGTCTC
Organism: Verrucomicrobiia bacterium; assembly: GCA_049692125.1. Lineage (GTDB taxonomy): Bacteria > Verrucomicrobiota > Verrucomicrobiia > Limisphaerales > UBA11358 > UBA11358. Next base: position 5,860 of record JBAVOO010000046.1, read on the forward strand.
ATTTCGCTGTCACCGAAGCGAAGCCTCTTTAGATAGTTTTCGACAAACGAATAGATGAGCTGACGTCTGACGCCTGGCTCAATGGAAAGGCTGGAAAATTCATCTTGGGCGGTTGGATCGTCGTTGCCGACGATCCGGTAGCAGAGGTTGGCGGCTGCCGATCGTTTGTCTTCGCGGTTATCGCTATACATGACAACTGCTGAATCTTTGGAGAGGCTAGCAATTTCTGGCGGCAAGGGTTTTTCACATTGGTCAAGGATGTAATCGTAGAGGGCAACGGGCTTTCCATTCACAGGAAACTTTTGCTGTGTGACACTGAAATCGCTGAAGTCTGTCAATGTGACCTCATACCATTGCAGACCGAAGTGATAAATGAAGTGCCTGCCTTTGAAGCGTTGAAATTCTTGGCGGTCAAGGCGTGGAGGTAGTGGGCGTTTGAAAGCCAGTTTGGAAACAACATCAACACAAATCCCAATCTCGCCAGAAGGAGTGGGAATGGGCCGTACGGAATATCCGCGATACATATTAAGCCTCTCCCCTTGGTTGCATGGCTGCCGTTCAAAGAACGCCTTGCCTGAGCCTGGCTGCCAAAGATTACGGTGGACGCGAAGCGGGTTCTGCAAGAGGAAGCTGATGAAACGTATGCAGATGGCGTCGTTCTTGGGAGAGCGCAACGTGTAATCGAGGCGGACCTTGTCTGCTAGCGGTTCGAAGACAACCTGTGTCCGGACGAGGAACATGTCTTTCGGTGGAGCGGGAGCGTCATCCTTCACCACCAACACGGGTTCACCATTCTCTTCGATCACTGCTACTGGCGAACGCAGCTTAAAGCTGAGCTTTCGTGTGATATGCTGGCAGTTCTGATAGTAGTCCTCTTGGTCCTTGCGGAGATTGACAATCCGGTAGGTACGGTAGTTGGATGATAAATCACCAAGATTGGTGATACGGAATATGTTGGTTTCGATTTCGCTCATGTTGACACCTCACAGCACAGTTTTCGGAAGTTGCAGGTTTGACAAACACCGGCCCAGCTTGTTGTTGGAAAATCTTCAGCTGATAGATCCTTGTTCTCCCGTCCGTCCACGGCCAGCAACATTTGCTGGATCTGAGTCGCCATGCGGTCCTCGACCGCTTGAACATCTTCTTCAGTAATCAAGTGCGGCCGGGGTTCATTGGTAAGCAATTGGACTTCGACCAACCGGACGGTATGGGCGGGGTGCTTTCTGAGTTCTGCTGGTAATCCCTTGTGTTCGCCGCATCGAGTCAGTGTGATGGCGTATGCAACGAGTTGTTGGTAATAATCGTGAACCCCAAAATGGTGGACTTTCCAGTCGATGATCAGAGGTGGTGTGTCGCGAAAAAGGCAGATGAGGTCGGGGACCGCACGAACGGTGGCCCCCATGTATGGGAATGTGATGGGGCACTGTGCAGCAAGCCAGTGGGCTGATTTGATTGTGTCCCTAACCTCCAAAAATTTGGGGCTTTGAAATAAGTTCGATAGGGCTGTGTGAACTTCGGCTCGAGCTTGGTCGATCTCTTCCTGAGTTGGAGATCCGCCGTATTCCAAGACGAAGAATGCTGCTAGGTCATCTTCATGCTTGGATGCCTTGAAGCCATCCTCACGGATGCGACGCTTCAACGCGAAGTCAAGTTGCGTGTCAAATAGCCTGTTGGCCGCTTGCGTGGCGGTCTGAAGTGTTACAGTGGCTTTCCTTTGAATAGCAGGGACAACAACCTTCTCAATAACCTGATCTACGATTTTCCCCCGCCACGCGCTGATGGATGACAACTTGCTCAGAAGGTACGCTTCCCGGCGCTGGGGATCTTTGGATGTCGCGCTAGCCAGGCGCTTGTTGAAAAACCATTGGCGCTGGCATTTTCGGAACAATCTACCCTCTGAGAACGACCAAATCATTTGCTCTTCCTTTTCTTTGCCCGCAAAAATTCCATGTAATCGACCAGTGCGTCTTCTTCATCGGGAGTGGTCTGCCCTAGCCGGGCCAAAAGGCGCTGTTGCTTTGTGGCAATCGGAACTCCATCGGGCAATGGGTAGCCGGCGTATTCCATGGTTAGAGCGTATGGAATTTGGTAGAGTTTGCAGAGCTTGTGAAGGTCAACAGGGGAAGGGCGTTGGATTTTCGCACCCTCCATCTGGCTCAAGTAGGCGTTCGAGATACCAGTCGATTCTTCGACCGCGCGAAGGGATAATTCCTTATTCTCGCGTCCTTGTTTCAGGACTTGTCCCAATTTGGTCAAATTGCCGTTCATATCTTGGAGTACAATATAGGAAGCGCGCTTGATATGTCAAGCAATTTTTAAAAATTATTTCCTCACGCGGTTTAACCTGTATCAATGCCCTTTGCGCTTAGATTTTGTGCCGTTCGTGTGTTTCGTGCTTAAACGCATTGTTTTGGGCGCTTTTCAGCGGCTTCCGGACATCAATTATTGTTATTGATGCAGCAGATTTTGGCTTTTCCGGTTTCGTTCGTTGACTTGGGCCGCCCGTTTGATATCTTGCGCCCCGCTTTATTTCGGTGGAATTCCCCTTTCGAAATTGAAAGCGCAATTGTTTTGAATTGAACATTTATGGCTAAATCATCGAAGTACGTTTATCTGTTTGGCAACAAGAAGGCCGATGGCAATGGTTCCATGAAACCGCTGCTCGGTGGCAAGGGCGCGAACCTCGCCGAAATGTCCCGCATCGGCCTCCCGGTGCCCCCCGGCTTCACCATCACCACCGAGGTCTGCACCTATTATTACGACAACAAGAAGACCTATCCCAAGGTCCTCGACGCGCAGGCCAAGGAAGGCATCGCTTTCATCGAGAAAATCATGGGCACGAAGTTCGGCGATCAGTCGGCCATGCCGCTGCTCGTCTCCGTCCGTTCCGGCGCCCGCGATTCCATGCCCGGCATGATGGACACCATTCTCAATCTCGGCCTCAACGACGCCACCGTCCTCGCCCTCGTCAAGGCGACCAAGAACGAGCGTTTCGCCTGGGATTGTTACCGCCGTTTCATCCAGATGTACGGCGACGTCGTCATGGGCGTCCAGAAGAGCAAGGACGAGGACCACGAACCGTTTGAAGTGGTCATCCACAAGCTCAAGCACGACCGTCATCACGCGGACATCGAAGACACGAAGATGACCGTCAAGGACCTCCAGGAACTGGTGAAACGGTTCAAGGCCTTGATCAAGGAACGCACCGGCAGTGAATTTCCGCAGGATCCCTGGAAACAGCTCTGGGGAGCGACGGGCGCCGTGTTCGGTTCCTGGATGAATGACCGCGCGATTGTTTATCGCCGCAAATACGGCATCCCCGCCGAGTGGGGCACCGCCGTCAATGTGCAGGCGATGGTTTACGGCAATACCGGCGACAAGTCCGGCTCCGGCGTCGCGTTCACCCGCGATCCCGCCACCGGCGAGAAGGTTTTCTACGGTGAATTCCTCATCAACGCCCAAGGCGAAGACGTCGTCGCCGGCGTGCGCACGCCCGATCCCGTCGCCAAGCTCAAGGCCGTTCTTCCCGGCGCGTTTGCCGAGTTGGAACAGGTCCGCAAGACCCTCGAATCGCACTTCAAAGACGTGCAGGATTTCGAGTTCACGATTCAGGACGGCAAGCTGTTCATGCTCCAGACCCGCAACGGCAAGCGCACCGGCCTCGCGGCGGTCCGTTTCGCCATCGAGATGGAGGCGGAAAAGCTGATTGATTGGAAGACGGCCATCAAACGCGTGCCGGCCGACCAGTTGGACCAGGTGCTCGCACCCGTGTTCGAGCGCAAGGCCATGAAGGCCGCCAAATGCATCGCCAGGGGTTTGCCCGCCGGTCCCGGCGCGGCTTGTGGCAAAATATATTTCAATGCCGATCGCGCCGATGCGGCCGCGGCCAAGGGCGAAAAAGTGCTGCTCGTCCGCACCGAGACTTCCCCGGAAGATTTGCGCGGCATGATTGCCTCCGAAGGCATTCTCACGGCGAAGGGCGGCGTCAGTTCGCACGCGGCGCTCGTGGCCCGGCAGATGGGCAAGGTTTGCGTCTGCGGCGCGGCGGCGTTGCAGATTGATTACACCGCCCGGACGATGACCGTGGACGGCGTGACTTACAAGGAAGGCGACTTCCTGTCCATCAACGGCACCGCCGGTGATGTTTATGCCGGCCAGCTCCCGACCGCCGCCTCGGAAATCGTCCAGGTGCTCGTCGAGAAATCGCTTGCGGCCAAGGACAGCCAGACGTACCTGAACTTCCAGAAGCTCATGGATTGGTGCTCGAAGGCCACCCGGCTCCAGGTCCGCACCAATGCCGACACGCCGGAACAGACGGCCAACGCCCTCGCGTTCGGCGCGGTGGGCATCGGCCTGTGCCGCACCGAGCACATGTTCTTCGAAGGCAATCGCATTGACGCCATGCGCGAAATGATTCTCGCTGACACCAAGGAAGAGCGGAAGGCCGCGCTGGCCAAAATCCTGCCTTACCAGCGGGGTGATTTCACGGGCATGTTCAAGGAATTGAAGGGATATCCGGCCACGATTCGTTTTCTGGATCCGCCGTTGCATGAATTCCTGCCGAACGAAGACGCCGCGCAGCAGGACCTCGCTGCCAAGATGGGTGTGCCCGTTGCCAAGATCAAACAGCGCGTGAAGGAACTGCACGAGTTCAATCCCATGCTCGGGTTCCGCGGCTGCCGGTTGGGCATTGTCTATCCGGAAATTTCCGAGATGCAATCGCGCGCGGTGTTCGAAGCCGCCGCCGACGTGCAGAAAGCCGGCATCAAAGTGAAGCCCGAAGTCATGATCCCGCTCGTCGGGTTCAAGAAGGAACTGGACCTGCAGGTGGAAGTGGTCCATCGCGTGGCGAAGGAAGTCATGGCCGAGAAGAAGGTGAAGTTCGATTACCTCGTCGGCACGATGATTGAAGTGCCGCGCGGCGCGCTCACGGCGGATGAAATCGCCCAGACCGCCGAGTTCTTCAGCTTCGGCACCAACGACCTGACGCAGACGTGCCTGGGCATGAGCCGCGACGATTCCGGCTCGTTCCTCGGGCCGTATCAGGAACAGGAAATCATCAAGAAAAATCCGTTCGCCACGATTGACCAGGCCGGCGTGGGCCAGCTCATCAAGATTGCGGCCGAGCGGGGCAACAAGACCCGTCCTGGCATCAAGCTGGGCATCTGCGGCGAACACGGTGGCGACCCGGAGAGCGTGAAGTTCTGTCATCGCGCCGGGCTGACGTACGTTTCGTGCAGTCCGTTCCGAGTGCCGGTGGCGCGTCTCGCCGCGGCGCAAGCGGCATTGGAAGACGAGGCGGCTAAAACGGCTAAAAAGAAGTAATTTGCGAGTCCGCCTGCCCCGACGTGCTGCGTTCAGCAGTATGTCGGGGTTCCGCGCCTGGCTCGCCGTAGCGTTTGGCGAAGGCGGCTGCCCGTGGCGCGTTTGGCCGCCGCGCAAGCCGCCTTGGAAGACGAAGCCGCGAAACCGGCGAAGAAGAAATAATTGCCACTCGTAGCGGCGACTCGGCAGAGCGCCGCACACTGAAGGCAAATTATTCAGCGGCGCTCTGCCGAGCGCCGCTACGGTAAGAATTCAAAGCCGCTCCGGGAAACCGGGGCGGCTTTTATTATATCTGTCTTTGTAGGAGACGAGGTAACGAGTCTCAGTCTTCTTCAGAAACCACCAATTTGCGGCGAGAAGTGAGCCTCCTCACGTCGGCTCCTACAATTTTCACACAGGCTCCTTGCCCGGCGCGCCGATCTCCGGCATAAAGAGGGCAACAAACCAATGTTATGGCCAAAACAAAAATTCCTTCCAAAACGCTGACGGAACTCAACCGCCAGATTAATTACGAACTAACCGCCGCTCAGGCCTATCTTGCCATGTCCGTCTGGTGCGCCAACCGGAGTCTCAAAGGCTTCGCCGGCTTCTTCGCCAAGCAGTCGGGTGAGGAGCGCGAACACGCGGAGAAGATGATGAAGCACGTCCTGGACCGCGGCGTTGCGCCCGAGCTGGCTGCCATCGCGGCGCCGAGGCAGAACTTCAAGTCACTGCTGGATGTGGTGGAACAGGCGCAGGCGATGGAACAGGCCAATACCGGCGGGATCAATGCCGTTTACGAGGCGGCCGTGGCGGCCAGGGATTATCCCGCCCAGGTGTTGATGCACTGGTTCATCAAGGAACAGGTGGAGGAGGAAGCCTGGGTCGCCGAACTGGTGGACCGCGTCAAGGCCGCCACCTGTGCCGGCAGTCTTCTGGACCTCGACCGCCACGTCGAGAAGCTCCTCGGTGACGACAAGGAAGACTGAGTATTTGGAGGGCATTGCTTCGTCAATGTCCTGATCAAAAGTTTGGGCACTGACGAAGCAGTGCCCTCCATCAAAAAGCCGCCAAATCAGCGAAGAAGAAATAGGTAGGGACGGCCCGCCGGGCCGTCCGCAGACGCCGCAGCGCGGCGTCCCTACCATCGGATTCCAAAAAGCGCTCCGGCGTGCATGGCGGGAGGGACGGTTATTATTTTGCCGTCATTTTGTAGTTCGCATGCATCGTCAAACCGGCTAGACTCGCGTGCAAATTTCAACCGAAAGAAATCATCCATGAAAAAACATGTCCTGCCAATCATCATCACCCTGGCCTTGGGTCTGTCCGGGGTGGGCTGCAACAAGTCCGGCAAATTGAACACCACCTCCAAGTTCACCGCGCCGGTCGGTGCCATGGAACTCAAGCTGAAATGGCCGGTGGGCGAACGCATCGTACAAAGCCTCGACTTCAAGGTGACATCCGAGATGACCGTGCCGAACCAGCCCGGTCCCATCAAGCAGGACATTACCATGGGACAGGAATACGGACTCACGGTGTTGAAGGAGAACCCCGATGGCGGACATGAAGTGGAACTGGAATTCCTCAGCGTGCGGATGAAGATGGACCAGGCAGGCAGAACCATGATTGATTATGATTCGGCAAAAAAATCACCGGGCGACAAATCGAATCCGGTGGCCGCCATGTTCCAAAAAATAATCGGCGCCAAAATTCAATATTTCATGAACGCCAGCAACCAGGTGGAGCGGATCGAAGGCGTTGATGCGCTGGTGGGCCGGTTGACGACTGGCGGGGCGGCGGATATGAGCACCGTTTTCAAAAGCATGTTTAACGAGGGTTATTTGAAGCAGATCATGGATGGCAGCCGGTATTTGCCATCCAAACCGGTGCAACCCGGTGATACCTGGCCGATTCAGATGGAGACTGTGATGGGCCCCCTCGGCACCATGAATGTTGATAATACGATTACTTTTCAATGCTGGGAGCAGCGCGGGAAACGCAACTGCGCCCGCCTTGAATTTCAAGGAAGCTTTAAATCCAACCCCGATTCCAATGCCAAGATGGCCGGAATGAGCATGTCCATTTCGGACGGCAACACCTCCGGGGTGGCGTGGTTTGACCCGGAACTGGGGATGGTCATTGACACGACCATGAACCAGGACATGAAAATGAACATGACCATGCCCGTCAATCCGCGTGGAAACGCCGCCGGCAAAACGCAAACGATTACCAGCCTCATGAAACAGGAAATCAACATAAAGTTGGAATCGGTGAAGTGAGGTGATGGATTTGGATCCAATCTCCAAAATCAGGATGGCCAGCCCAAAACCGAATGACCGTCAGAACGGCAAATCTGCAGGACGTTGCGGCCATTGCCCGGCTCTCGGACGAGCTGGGTTATCCGTGTGACGCGGCAGCCATTGAGGCGCGTGTCCGGAAGGTCACCGCCCGGAAACACCATTTGCTGCTCGTCGCGCAGAATGACCGCGCCGAGGTCTGCGGCTGGCTGCACGCTTTCGGCGCCGATTACATCGAATCCGGTTTCCGGGCGGAGATTGCCGGACTGGTGGTCGCCAAGGCGGCGCAAAGGTCCGGGATTGGCAGCCGCCTGGTCGGGGAGGCCGAACGCTGGGCCAGGGGAATCGGGGCGGAGTTCATCAGCGTGCACAGCAACATCAACCGCGCGGAAAGCCACCCATTTTATCGGAAGCTCGGATACGAACTGAAGAAGACGCAGCAGGTGTATCGCAAGCGCCTGTGAATTACTGGCTCCTGAATTCTGATTCCTGTAGGTTAAGCGCATGTCTCCGGCGACACATCTTTTCATGAGCTGGGTGATTGCGGCCAAAACGACCGACAACCCGCGCGATTGCCGACTCGTCACCCTGGCCGGGATCCTGCCGGACGCGGACGGCCTCGGATTGATTCCGGATGTCGTCACCCGGGCGCTGGGTTATCGGGGAACGCTGTACTACGAGCATTACCATCACTTTTTGTTGCACGGCATTTACGGCGGGGTGGCGATCGCGGTACTGATGGCCTGTTTTGCCCGTCACCGCTGGCGGGTGCTGTTGCTGGCGCTGCTGTTGTTCCATCTGCATTTGCTGTGCGACATCGCGGGTTCGCGCGGACCGGACCCCGATGACCTGTGGCCCATTTATTACTTCGGGCCGTTCAATAAAAACGTGATGTGGATTTGGAAGGGCCAATGGCGGCTGGACTCATGGTTCAATGAGATTCTTTCCGTGGTGCTGTTCGTCTGGTCGCTCCGGATTGCCGTGCAACGGGGCTGGTCCTTCGTGGGCGTGTTCAATAGCCGGCTGGACGAAAAGTTTGTGGGCGTGCTGCGCCAATGGTCCGCCGCCTGGAAAGCGCGGCATGCCGCGCCGGAATGAAGGAGGATCTCTCAATTCCAAACATTCAGTCTGTTTTCGGCCAGGGCGTGCTCGAAATCATGCTGGAACTGGTGTGACATTCCAACCGGATAATAACAGATCAAATCCGCCGCTCCAACTTTGTTGTTTCGCCCCTGCAGGGCCTGGAAAAATTTTGGGGACGATTAACCCAGGATGGCGTTCGAAGACTCACTTGCCTTGGGCTAATATCTGTCAGCCCTGCAGGCTTTCAATCCGTGTCCATCCGTGTTTATCCTTGGTTGGATTTATCCCCGAACGCAGTCGCAACTACGCCGGTTGCTGGTGGTCGGGTCATCAGACTCACCACGGGCACGACCAGCAGCGGCAGAAACATGGCGATGGCGCCGGCGACCGGAATCAATGGTTTGCCCCATAACAAGAACAGCACCACGGCGGTGCCGACTCCGGAAATCATCCCGGCATACGCGCCGGCTTTGGTCGTCCGCCGCCAGAACAACCCATACACGTACGGTGCGAGGAAGGCTCCGGCCAGCGCGCCCCACGCAATCACCATCAGATTCACTATCACGTCCACCTTGCTCAAGGCGATCAGCAGCGACAGTATCACGAACACGGCGCACAGCACCCGCATCAGGATCATGGTGGATTTCGACTTCTTTTCCCGGTCGCCGAATGCGCCATAAATATCAATCGCGATGGCCGAGCTGCTCACCAGCACCAGCGACGACAGGCTGGACATCGAGGCCGAGAACACCATCAGCAGGATGATGAGCACCAGCCATTGCGGCACGAAGCTCGTGATGAAAAATGGCATCAGCAGGTCGAGGTTCGGCTTGTGCGTGGTCGCGTCCACGATGGGCGCGAGATCAGTCTTCGGGTCGGTGAAGAACAGGTGCGTCAGAGCTCCGCTGTAATACGCGCCAAACGACATGAACAGCGCGAAGACCGTGGCGATGGTCATGGCCCGCTTCACATCGGCCTTGCTGCGGATGGAATAAAACTTCTGCACCATCTGCGGCAGCGCCCACGGCCCGAAGCTGGTAATCAGCACGAGCGAAACGAGTGTTACCCACCCCGGGAATGCCGGGCCGGTGGGAGGCGGCGGCGCGTGCAGGCCGGGCATGTATTGGGGATCCAGCAACGCGGTGAACGACGCGAAGAGGCCGCCTTTCATGCTCACGAGCAGCAGCACCATAGTCAGCACGCCGAAAAACTCGACGATGCCGCGGATGAAATCGCTCAATGCCACGGCGAAGTAGCCGCCCATGACGAGATAGACGCCGGTCAACGCGGCGAGGAAGATGAGAGCTTCGTTGTATTGCAGCCCGAGCGTTTTCTCAAACAGGTAGCTCAAGCCCATATAAACCGACGCCGAATACGGCACGAGGAACACGAAAACAATCACCGCCGAGATGAATTGGAGCGGCGCGCTGTTGTAACGGGCGCGGAGAAATTCCGGCATGGTCAGCGCGTTGAGCCGCGCCGTCATTTCGCGCGTGCGCCCGGCGAGGACGAGCCAGGCAAGGAAGGTGCCGACGAAGGTGTTGCCGATGACAATCCACATCGTCTGGATGCCGAAGCCCCAGCCGAGGCGTCCGGCGTAGCCGATGAAGAGCACGGCGGAGAAATAGGTGGTGCCGTAGGCGAACGCGCTCATCCACGGCCCGAGCGTGCGCCCGCCGAGGAAGAAATCACCGACGTTTTTGGTGCGTTGCATGCACCAGTAACCGACGGCGAGCATGACGAAGACGTAGAGAACGACGAGCGAGATGTAAATGATGGGGCTCATAGGATTGACGGCATTACGCCGGATTTGACGGCAACGAAGCAAGCGGATTGGCGGTCCGAACTGCGGGTATTCGGCAATCAAAATTTGCGGATGAGAAAAGCTAAAGTAGGGAGAGACGTATCTCATTAGCACACGGCTTCAGCCGGGTGTTGTGAATCCGGTAAAATTAAAACCGTTTCAACGGTTTTGTCCGGCTCACCGCTGGAAGGAAGAAAAAAAGCCGTTGAAACGGCTTTTCCGACATGACGTTTGCTGCCACCGGGCTGAAGCCCGGTGCTAATGAGAATAATTCCGCTGTCAAATGAGAAAGGGGTTCGTTGAAAACACGCGCCGCCTCTCCCCGGCCCGGCAATGAACCTTGTAGCGCAGACATTCCTGTCTGCGGGTCCGCGGGACATTCTTGTCCCGCGTTTCCTGCTGAACTGCATGGACTGGCGACTGGAAAGTCGCCAGAACCCGCAGACAGGAATGTCTGCGCTACTGTCGCCAGCTTTTCCGCCTTCGCGGCGCTTGACGGGGGGCGGCGCTGCGGTATGGTTTCGTGGCCTATGGAGAATTGACACAACATGAACGCAGACAATAAAAGCCCTTACAATGCCACCGTCATCGGACGGGAGGAAATCAATCCGCAACTGCTGGTTCTCCGCGTCCAGCCCGATGCGGCAATGTTCGATTTCAAGCCCGGCCAGTTCGGCGTGCTGGGTTTGCTCGGCCGTGAACCGCGCCTGCCGGAAGCGGCAGCGGAGGAACCGGTTTCCGAGCCGGACAAGATGATCCGCCGCGCGTACAGCATCGCATCGTCCAGCGTGGAGCGCCGTTATGTGGAGTTTTATCTCACGCTCATCACCAGCGGCCAGCTCACGCCGCGACTGTTTGCGTTGAAGCATGGCAGCCCGCTGTTCCTCGGACCGAAGGCCAGCGGCGTGTTCACGCTGGACCGCGTCCCGCCCGGCAAAGCGGTCGTTCTCATCGCCACCGGGACGGGTCTGGCGCCTTACCTTTCGATGCTGCGAACGATGCTGGTGAATGAAACCCAACGCCGGTTTGTGGTCCTGCACGGCGCGCGCTTTGGCTGGGACCTGGGTTATCGCGGCGAACTCGAAAGCCTGGCCCGGCTGCGGTCGAACTTCACCTACATCCCCAGCATCACGCGGCCCGATCAAGACCCGCATTTTCACGGGCGCACGGGACGCGTACAGGCGCTGGTGGAGCAGGGGGTGGTGGAAAAAGAGTCTGGCGTTGCGCTGGATCCGGCGCAGGCGGATGTCTTTCTCTGCGGCAATCCGGACATGGTGCAAGCCGTCAAGGCGATGCTTGAGGGCAGGGGATTCAAGACCGACCAGCCCGGGAAACCGGGAACAATCCACGTCGAGGAATACTGGTAAGGCGGAACAGGCTTCCAGCCTGTCTTTATGGAAACAGGTTGTGGAACATCGGCAAAGCCCCTTTGGAAATACCACCGCAAGACAGACAGGCAGGATACCTGTCCTACTTTGGGATGGAACCGGGATTGCGGTTTCGTTATGGTTGCCGGGCAAGGGTTTTGCGAAGGTGGGACAAGCTTCCAGCCTGTCTCTGTGGAAACAGGTTGTGGAACGTCAGCAAAGCTCCGTGGAAAATGCCACTGCAAGGCCGACAGGCAGGATGCCTGTTCCACTTTGCGCCGCATCCGGTGGAAGGCCATGAACAAACTCAAAGATGTGCTTCAGTTGCGCGTTCGTTACAGTGAAACGGACCAGATGGGGACGTTCTACAATTCGCGCGCGCTGGAATGGTTTGAATGTGGGCGGACGGAATTGATGCGGAACCGGTTGCGGATGTCTTACGCAGCGCTGGAGGAAAAGGGCGTTTTTCTGCCGCTGGTGGAAGCGCACCTCGAATTCCAGGGCGGCGCGCGGTATGACGACCTGCTGCGCATCACTTCAACCGCGGAACTGCAGGGGCGGGCGCGGTTGCGTTTCGACGTGGAAATCACCCGGAACGAGACCGGCAGCCCGGTGGTTCGCGGCTACACGATCCACGCGTTCACCGATACCCGGGGCAAACCGATCCGGCCACCGGCCTGGTTTATGACGTTGATGGGGACCGCGTAAAGCTTCCACTGTTGTTCCGCAAAGCTGGACGTGGTGGACAGGCCGCCACGCGGTTCAAAATTCAATAATCCACCACTCCAACAATCCATTCCCCCAACTTTTTCAGTCCTGCTTGAAGACCGGCAGTTCCTTTTGCGTCAACACGCGAAAGCCCTGCTTTTGCAGGACATCGCGGGCCTTGGCCACGTCGGGGACTTCGAGGACCATGATGGCGCGGTTGTTGGCGATGAACCCGGAGGCGTTGTCGAGGTTGATGTTGTGGCCGGCCAGGCAATCGGCCACGGCATGCAATCCGCCGGGCTTGTCCGGGACTTCAATGGCGAGCGCGTCCACCAGTTTGGCGACGAAGCCTTCGTGTTTGAGGGCCTGGTAGGCCATCTCCGGATCGCTGACCAGGAATTTCATCACGCCGAACGGGCCGGTGCTGGCCACGGCGAGCCAGCGGATGTTGATGTTGGCGCTGGCAAGGATTTTGGTGAAGTGGGCGACCTGCCCGGGTTTGTTCTCGGCAAAAGCAGCCACCAGTTTGACGTCGTTCATTTGAGATTCCTTTGGTTCACAGCTTACGGTTGTCAATCACGCGTTTGGCCTTGCCTTCACTCATCGGCAGCGAGCCGGGCGGCAGGAGCTGGACCTGTGGTTTGACGAGGATTTCCGCGCGCAATTTCTCGGCCAGATGGTTCTGCAATTTCATGAGCTGCTCCACCTGTCCCTCAAAACCGGCTTCAGCCAGTTCCACCTTGATCGTCATCTCGTCGAGGCCCTCCAGCGCGATCAGATAATTTCTGCCCACCCCCGACTGCGCCATCAGGACGCGCTCGATCTGCTGCGGGTAGATGTTCACGCCGCGCACGATGAGCATGTCGTCCGAACGGCCGGCGATGCGGTTCAGGCGGCGATGCGTACGCCCGCAGGGGCAGGGCTTGGTGATGATGGACGTGATGTCGCGGGTCCGGTAACGGAGCAGGGGCATGGCTTCGCGGGTGAGCGTCGTCATCACCAGTTCTCCGGCCTCGCCATCGCGCACCAGTTCGCCGGTCTGCGGGTCAATAATCTCGATAAGGAAATGGTCCTCCCACAGATGCATGCCGTGCTTTTGCCCGCACTCGAAAGCCACACCGGGACCGTTCATTTCCGAAAGGCCGTAGGAGTTGTAAACGTCCAGGCCAAGGCCCTCTTCAATTTTGAGACAGGTTTCCTCGGTGTACGGCTCGGCGCCGACAAAGGCCTTGCGCAGGGCGAGGTCGCGCCGCGGGTCAACGCCGTGTTTTTCGAGGAAGGTCGCAAGGTAGAGCGCGTAGCTGGGCGTGAGGTGGATGAACGTCGTCCGAAAATCCTGCATCAGCATCAACTGCCGCTCGGAATTGCCCGGGCCGGCGGGAATGACCAGGCAGCCGACCTTTTCCGCGCCATAGTGGGTGACCAGCGCGCCGGTGAACATGCCGTAGGTCATCATGTTCTGGAACACGTCCCTCTGCGTGATGCCGGTCATGACGAACGAACGCGCGCACAGTTCGGCGGCGTTGTCCACATCCTGGCGCGAGAAGAACAGCGCCTTGGGTTTGCCGGTGGTGCCGCTGGAGGTATGCAACCGGAGGGTGGCGTCGTAGGGCACGGCGAGCAGGCCGGTCGGATAATTCGCGCGCAAGTCGGCGGTGGTGGTGAAGGGCAGGCGGCGCAGGTCGGCGAGCGACCGGATGTCCTCCGGCTTCACGCCCAGTTCGGCGAATTTCTGCCGGTAGAACGGCACACGCGCAGCCACGCGCCGGACAGTTTCCTGCAGGCGTTGAAGCTGCAGCTGTTCGAGCTCGGAACGCCGGATGGTTTCGATGGCCTGGTCCCGGAACATGGTGGTCTGACGGTCATCGTGGACGCTCCGCAGCGCCCGCGAATGCCCGGGTATCGTTTAGATGCGAACCTGGCCGGGAAGATATATCGAAACGACGCACCTTGTCAAACCCGTTAAAAAGAGTTTTGCAGAGGTTGCGAAAGGTAAATTTGATTGTTTCGTAGATTACAAATTAGACGCAGACTTCCAGCCAATGATTTGGCCATCCGGCAAACGCACGGCGTTGGTCTGATTGAATTCCGCCTCGCTTGGCCAGGAACCACCGCCTTCGAGATGCAATACCGTGGTTTGGTGGGCTTCAATGACGACCGGGATGGTTACTCGTCCGTAACCGTTGGCCTGGGCAACAACCCGATACTTGCCCCGCGGCAATTCCACCGGCACCGCATCCTGCAGCAATGTTCCCGAGTCATTATGCACCGCTCGCAGCAAAATTCCATCCACGGTGAAAATTTTGTAATCCGAATACACCGGCCGGTCGGGATCGCGAGCATTCCAATTGGCACCCACATCGAACGCGGAATAAACCACTAAAGTGCCGTTGGTTGAACTGGACGCCGTGGAGGATTGTCCGGGAGGCGGGCCAACCGGACTGAGGACAAGCACATTCCGGTCACTGGCGCAACCTGATAACATGGCGCCGATGGCGAGCACACAAAAAATCAAAACCGATTTCATAGTTGCAATTATCCGCCACAATTCTTCGCGGGATGAAAACTTCTGAACAGATTTTAATCCGACGTTCGGGCCGTTTTAATGTGATGACTTCTCGGCTAAAATCAACTCTGCGAATGAGGCGGGTCATTCCGTTTTGTGCCAAGACTTTGCGTCCAGTATGGAGCAGGGCATTTAGTGCATTCGGAATCAACTCACCGCGATGAGCGACACCGGTTCATCCCGTTCATCGCAGGCGGTGCCGGTGGCGTGCAAGTCAAGCGTAGGCTCGCCATCCACCAAAAAACGGTATTGGTGATGGCCATGAGGCAGCCACATCTGAATAAACCACCAGCCATCCTCCCGCTGGTTCATCAGAATGGGGTGCCAGTGGTTGAAATCGCCCGCCAATTGAACAGTTTTTGCCCCGCGCGCGGAGCAATAGAAATTGACCGGCTTGATGGAATTATTTGCGGAATAGATTCCGTTGCTGGGTTGGTCATGCATGGTGTTCATAAAAAAGAATTTCTCCTTGATGCTTTCCTTCCATTTGTGATTCGTTCTCATTTTGGCTCCTCTGTGACGGGTCAAGATTCATCTGGCCGTTTGGCTGGAAAGGGGAAGGCAACGGCTGGCTGACCGCTGGCCCGCGAAAACCCCGGTCGCGGCGTTTGAACTGCGGGTTCTTTACCCGATGAGCAGGCCACGCCTCCGCCGGGGCCGGTTGCGGTGCAGGAAAAAGGGTGAACCGTATCAGGTGGAGGAGATTCAAGGCGGCAATCCCGCCGGTTCGCATCCGGAAACACAAAGTCGGCGTGGTGAGTGGATAGAGTGGATAGAGAATTGCCTCCGGCCGGTCCGCCGGCGGTTCAAGCGGGACTTCCAATGCGAGAAACAGCGGTTGCTGTCCGGCCATTTCCACATCAAGGAAAGCGACCACCGGGGCTTCCTGCGCCTGTGCCTGATTCCACCAGTCGCCCAGTTCTGGATTTTGGAGCAACGCCCGGAACTTTGTCTCGGTCAATTCCACGGCGTCCACAATTTCGGGCGGAAGAATCCAGTGAGACAAGTGTTCGGAGACAAGATCAATCCGCACGACTTGGTGGACAGGAAAAGAAGTCAGCGAGTTCCCGTCGGCAATGATGATTTTTTCCCGGGTGAAAATCCGGGCGGGATGAAATTCATTCAGGATGCTATTCACCAGACCGGCTTCGCTTTGGGTGAATGTCTCTACGGAACCATCCACTTTGTGGATGTGAATTTGCAGGCCTTGAATTGGAGGATTCATAAAATCATTGGGAAACTGGCTCCGGTTCCCGGGTGTTCCGGCTCAGGAGGGCCTGGCAGAGGTTTTGCACCACCTCACATTCAGCCCGGATCCAGTCACCCAGGGCGCCTCCCGGCCGGCAACCTTGGGCGAACCAGAGTTGGTGCGCCCGTTGCTCGATGTGTGTTTGTGCCCGAAGATGTTGTTCCGTGGCCAGGACAACGGCGGGGGGAAGATGCGCGTAGATCAACTGGATGGTGTCTTCGTGTCGGTCCCGCTGCTGCGCCTTGGGCTGGCCGTTAAGTCGCGCTTGCAACGGAGACTTCCGGCACGTCCTCTGTTGGACAGGGTTGAATTGCGCCTTCATGGCCGGACCTCCACGATCGAATTGAGGGAGCCATAAACATTTGGCACATTCTCGGCGGCATCGGGGTTGTGAATCCAAACACCATTCACGACGAATTTGTATTCGTAGCGGCCCGGCGCCAATACCAGCCGCTTTTCCCACCAATTATCACCGCCGTGCCGGATCATGGGCAGACTGCCCGGAGACCATTCATTGAAATCACCGCACAAATAAACTTCCTCCGCCTCGGGACTGCTCAAAACGAAAGCCACCTCCCGGCGTACCGGATGGGCGGAAGAACGGTTGGTTCGTTCCCTCCCATTTCCAACTGGTTTGGTCATATAAGTCCTTTCCATATTACTGGCATCAGGCTCGTTTGTTCACCGGTTGTCCGTGTGCCGTTTACCAAGGCGGCTCTTCCGGTTCCCGACGCCTTTCGATCCATCGTAATTAATAGACAGGATGAAGATTAATGGCGCATGAAGAGCGAATTAAAATGTGACGAAAGCTGATAGAAAGCACCGGTGCCGTTCAGCCTGCGCAGCGGAACAAGAGGCGGCTGCTGACCTTGGGCTTGGCGTCTCTATGCCTGGTGTTGTGCGCGCTGTTGTATCTGAACGTAAAGCGTATCTCGATGTGCGCACGGCTCGATCCGCATGCCGCGTTGCTCACCATAAGTGCCGCTCAAAGGGTCGCGGCAAGGGTTAGAGCTGGGTGACCGGCCAGAACCTCCGTGTCAACGGCGGCATTGCGTGAATGGGAATTGAAAATGAACGCCGCCTTCTGGAACGACCACTACGCCGCCGTGGAAATTCTCGTCCGGTGGCTTTGAACTTCAGCCGGGTCGGTGATAGTATGACTCCACTTGGGATAAGCGGAACCATTGCTCATCAGACCATGACTTTGACCATTGCGACCGACAACGGGCGGGGGCTGACCTCCGCTGAGGCCCGCGCGCGCCTAAATCAATTTGGCCCCAATGCGGTTACAGAGGAAAAGCCACACCTGTTGAAGGCGTTCCTCAAGCGTTTTTGGGCACCCATCCCCTGGCTGCTTGAGTCGTCCATCATCATTCAACTGTGCATCGGCGAAACCATCGAGGCAGTCGTCATCGGCGCGTTGCTCGTCGTGAATGGCGTGTTGAGCTTCCTGCAGGAGGGCCGCGCGCAAAAGGCGCTCGCTTTGCTCCGGCAACAATTGCGGGTCCAAGCGCGGGTACGGCGCGACGGCCAGTGGGTCACGCTTCCGGCCGAAGAACTCGTCCCGGCTGATGTCATTCATCTGCGCCAAGGCAGCATCGTGCCGGCGGATGTTAAAGTCACCGACGGCACACTGCTCGTGGACCAGTCCGCGTTGACCGGCGAATCGGCCGCCGTGTCGGTCGAAGCGGGCAGAATCGCCTACGCCGGCGGTATGGTGCGCGGCGGCGAGGCCAGCGGCGAAATCACCGCGACTGGCGCGCGCACCTTCTTCGGCAAAACCGCCGAACTCGTCCGCACCGCCGGTGCCGCCAACCGGCAGGAACATGAGATTGTCGCCGTAGTGCGAAACCTCTTCGTCGTAAATGCCGCCACCGTGGTCATCGTATTGGGTTACGCGCACCTTCACGGCCTGAGCATCGGTTACGTCCTGCCGCTGTTGCTGTCCATTTTGCTGGCGTCCATTCCGGTTGCGCTGCCCGCCACCTTCACGCTTGCGGCGGCGCTGGGTTCGGTGGAATTGTCCCGCCGCGGCGTGCTCATCACACGCCTGAGCGCCTTGCACGACATCGCTTCGATGACCGTGTTGTGCAGCGACAAAACCGGCACACTCACGCGCAACGAGGCCACGGTGAACGCACTCTGGCCGGCGCCGGGTTTTTCGGAAAATGACCTGCTGCGTGCGGCGGCACTGGCCAGCGATCCCGCCGGACAGGATCCGGTGGACGGGGCGGTCATAAAAGCGGCCAACACGCGCGGCTGGCACGACGGTGAATTGACGCGCCTTGAATTCAAGCCGTTTGATCCGGCCACGAAACTCGCCGAGGCCGTCTATCGCGATCCGAACGGCGCGAAAAAGATTCATTTCCTGAAGGGCGCACCTGCCGTGGTCGCCAAACTGTCGGGCGCGCCGGAAACACTATGGCAGTCACAGGCTGAGGCCATTGTAGCGCGCGGCCAGCGCGTGCTGGCGGTCGCCCAGGGCAATGACGAAGGACTCAAGCTGGCCGGGTTGCTAGGCCTGGAGGACGCGGTGCGTGAAGATTCGAAGGCCG
The DNA here is from genome assembly GCA_049692125.1 of Verrucomicrobiia bacterium. Taxonomy (GTDB): domain Bacteria; phylum Verrucomicrobiota; class Verrucomicrobiia; order Limisphaerales; family UBA11358; genus UBA11358. The sequence goes on from JBAVOO010000046.1 coordinate 24,793, forward strand.
TGGTCAGCGCCATCCGCGAGGCCGGTGTACGCGTTGTGATGATCACCGGCGACAACATGTTGACGGCGCGCAGCGTGGCGGCACAGGTCGGCATCCAGCCGGTCGTCTGCCCGCCGGAAAAACTGCACGGCGATTTGTGCGGCGACGCGGTGAATTGCAGCGTGTTCGCCGGCGTGTTTCCCGAGGACAAATACAAACTGGTGCGCGCCTTTCAGCGCTGCGGCGCGGTGGTGGGTATGAGCGGCGACGGCGTGAACGACGCGCCGGCGCTGCGCCAGGCCGAGGCGGGCGTGGCGGTGGCCAACGCCACCGATGTGGCCAAGGCCGCCGCAGCGATGGTGCTGACGCAACCAGGCCTGGGTGGCGTGGTCGCGGCCATAGCCACGAGCCGCCGTGTTTTCCAGCGCATCATCACCTACACGCTGAACATGCTGACCAAGAAAATGGAACTCATGTCGCTGCTGGTGATCGGGTTCCTGCTGACGGGCCACAAGCCGCTCACGCCGATGCTGATGGTGCTGATTATTTTCCTGAACGATTTTCTCACGATGGCCATTTCCACCGACCGGATGGAAGTTTCGCCGCATCCCAACCGCTGGAATACGCGCGGTATTCTGCTGGCCGGCGTAGCGCTGGCCGCAGGGCGGCTGGTGTTCTCGCTGGGCGTTTTCCTGTGGGGCCATTACCAACTCGGTCTGGACATGAAACATTTGCAGTCGTTGACGTTCTTCACCACGATTCTCAGTTCGCAGGCCGGCGTGTATCTGCTGCGCGAGCGGCGGCACTTCTGGCAATCGCCGCCCAGCCGTTTTCTGGTGTGGAGTTCGGTGCTCGGTGTGGGTGTCACCTCGATTCTGTCCTGCGGCGGCCTGCTGATGCCGGCGATCAGTGCGCCAGTGCTGCTCGGCGTAGCGGGTGTCGGGTTGGTTTATTTCACGGGATTGGACTGGCCAAAGTTGTGGCTGTTCCAGAGGCTGGATTTGCGCTGAGCGTGACGGTTCGCGCGGCCGTAATTTTCCGATTTTGGATGCTGGATTGTGCTATTGGTTAAAAACTGATTCGGGCCACGTATCAATCCCCGCCTCGGATGGATTTTGATCTGAAGGTAACAAACATTTCTCCGCCCACGGACTATTGGCCAGAGCTGCGCGTTGTTTCTGCGACGGCTCCAAGCTTGAACAGCCAGCACATAAAGCCAGGCACATTGCCGCTATCAGCCAATCAACCACCAATCGTTTCATATGATTGACGCTTAACGGAGCGTTGGCACTGTTCGCCCGCCATTTCATCGGTGACCACCTCCTCCCGCGCCGCCACTCCAACCTCCGCCGCCACCACTGCGTCCGCCTCCGCCCCAGCCCCCGCCGCTTTCGTGAAAACCCCCGTTCCCACCTCCACGAAAGAAATTACCCATGCCATGAAAAAAGCCTCCACCAACACCACGGGCAGCCGGATGACCGGCCTGGACGTAATTGTAGCCATTGCCTTGCAGTCGCGGTGAACTGTAGTAACGCTGATTATATACAGTCCCTTGATTGAAATCTGGTCTCGTCCAATTCGGTTCGTACTGCCTGACGCGCGGACTCATCTGGCGCGGGCTGCCAATGAATCGGCTGCCGGACGGCGAAATAATTCCTTGAGTGGACGCGGTAAAAATCCGATTCCCGCCCAAACCAGTTCGGGGCATCGGCAAACGTGGATCGTTGAAAGCATTTTGTATCCGCGACTGCTGTCCGGCGGCGAGTTGGCCCGTGCGCGAGTTGTAGGCATGACCGTATCCATTGGCCCATTCGCGGTTGCCGAATGAACTTGAGTCGGAGTGGAAGCCGTGGCGGTCATAAATGTTACCAGCCGTTCCGGCCGCCCAACCATCATGTCTCCAGCCACTGCCCCCATCCCAATCGTGATTGTGCCAGCCCCGGTCGAATCCCCAGCACGGTCCTGGCGGATACCAAAAGCCGCCATAACCAAACTCACAGCCAAACCCGAACCCGAAACCCCAGCCCCACCAAGGCAGCCAGCAATCATCCCAGCCATATCCCCATGTGATGGGTGGGCAATACCACACCGTGCCGACCCATGGCGGGTAGTCATAACCCGTGCCATAAACCACCGTGCCATCATCGGCGACCATTGTGCCGAGGTAACCGGGGGTGTATCCTTCATAAACGACATCCGGCGTTGAACCATAAACCTGCACGTAGGTGAGATAATGCAAAGGTGAAGCCGGTGGGATGGTGTAAATCACCGCCGGCACAGAGGCCGCCACGGTCCACGGCCCGTTGACAGATGTGGCGGCATACCAAACCCCGTTCTGGCAGGAATACCATGATTGTGCATCCACTTCGATAATCGGCGTGGCGCTATTGGCGACGGAATACAGCGGCGTGCCCGCAATGGGATTTAGCTGGGGCGCACCATCAATCTGCGGATCCGGTATTCGAGTCGTGCGCGCCACCGCTGTGCCTTGCGGAATGCTGTTGGCAATCAGCGCCTCAGTCGCCTGTGGTGTTCCTGGAACGCTGGCCTTCACATTCTCCTTCGGACTGTTGTCGGGAATTGCCGCGAAGTCGGGGGCCAGTTTATTGCCCGGCACAAACTGCCACGGACCATTCAAAGTCGGGGCACGATACCAGCGGCCGGCAATCAACACGTAAGTTTGTTGATCGGTCAGCAGTTTGAAGACGTTGCCGGTCGTATTAGCCGCGTACAGGAGATGGGTGCCGGCAATCGGGACAAAGTCAGGCCGGCCTTTGAATGTGATGAGTTCCGCCGGCGTCGTGGTGGTGTAAATGACCGGCGCGGTGGCGGATTGCAGCGAAGGAATTTTACCAGTGTCCGGATCGGGTTGTCCGGCCAGCAGATCCACCGGGCTGGGGGAGGTTTGCGCCAGTTTTTCCGCGACGGCGGCGCCGGGGGGAGGCCCTCCGGCAATTCTCCATGGACAGTCGAGCGCGGGCGCCTCCATATAACCGTCAAGCACGTGCAGGTAGAACCAACCCGCGTGGTCCTTCAACAGCAGTGCGCGGGTGTTGATCACGCGCTGAAGTTCTGTTCCGGGAACCGGCTGGTACGCCGGCGGACCGTCAATGACCACCAGGATGGCCGGTTGGTCTGAGAAAATAATTTTCGGCGGGGCATTGTTGACCCGATGGGTACGGATCGGCAGTTGGTTCACGGCGAGACTGGTTTCAAGGAGATCCAAGGAAAGAACCGGGGCATGATTCGGGAATTCCTTTTTCAACACTCTTAGCAAATCCGCCTTCCGGCCAGGGGTGGACGGGAAATCCGCGCTGGTAATTTCAGTTTCCTTGAGCGCAGCAACATGCGTGGTCTTGTCCACAAGAGTGATGGCCTTGAAGGCGATCACGCCGTAGGTGGGTTGGGATTGGCCGATTACCTGAACGTACACCGCGCTTCGGGCCACGAGCGAATGCCCGTCCCAGGAATCCACCTGTGGCGTGAAAACCGTGTAGCTTGACTTGTCACTCCAAAACTGGCAGGGCCAATCGGAGACTGAGGCGCTGATGGCGGATGGAGGGATGCTGTAATTGTTGTCGGCGGTACCCGCCGCCAAAACATTCCGCGGGTAGCAGACCGGAAGCACCAACAGGAAACCGATCACAAGAATAAAAAAAATGCCCCGTTTCATAACTTTTCTCCTCCCCGTCGCCAAGATTGCAGGCGATGTTTTCAAAACCGGAGTTGCCGGTGGTCTGTGCGGATACGTTTTCATCTTTCATCACTTCAGAGCACGGCTCTTTTGCCGCGGCTCCAGATATCCTATGCACCCTATTATAATTGACCACCGTAAGATTAAAATCGGCTGAAGAGCGAATTAAAAATCAAATGTTGCTGGGCGATGCTCTGCCAGATTGTGAAAATGACCTGTGGTGGAAGAAGAAAAGATAAATCGCCCCACAGTCATTGGTTAAAAATCGAATCGGGCCACGCGTCAATCCCCGCCTCAGAGGGATTTTGGTCCGGCGGCGGCGAATATTTCTCCACCCAAGGACTATCGGCTGCGGCTGCGCGTTGTTGCGGTGATGGCTCCAAGCTTGAACAGCCAACACCCAACACCAGGCACATTGCCATGATCAGCCAATTAACCATCAATCGTTTCATAATGCGAAAGAATTTGCCAGACGTTCATGTTGTTTCATCCGCAAAATTACAATCAGTTAGTCCTGCCAGTAGGGCGGAGCTATTCGCAACTGGGAGTTTGGATATTTCTCATATTTCTCCAACTGCCTTTCCACAAATCCGCTCGTCAGCAAATCGTTGATCTCCGAATTAAGCATATTCTGGAATTCGAGTTCGTTTCGTTTGAACATATAGCAGTTGCCAATGACGCGTAATGGCGCATTTGGCTTGATGTTAATGATTGTTCCTGGATTTGATTCCAGAAACTTCATCGCTTGGGACTTTTCCATGATGATTATATCAGCCTTCTTATTGGTTGCGTCCAGGAAAGATCCCCCACGGTCAGTCATTCGCGGGAGGGCAACGCGTGTTGCGTTGGGGAATTGGTCTTTTGCGATCGCCTCGGCCGTGCTTCCAGCCACCATGGCGACACGAACTTCCGGGGAATTAAGCGCAGCCACACGAATATTCTCATTGAATTTTGGATCATCCTTTCGCGCATAGATGTAGAACGGGCTGTAATAAAGCGGGCTGCTTAAGGTTGCCAGTTTCGCCCGTTCGGGATTGGCCCAGACCGCGCTGCCAATCATGTCATAGCGGTCGTTTTCGAGACCCTCAATCTGCGCTGCCCTGCCAACTTCTTCGGTCCATTCGACCGTAAGTCCCAGATTTTTGGCCGCTTCCTCCAATGTCTCCACGAAAACTCCTTTGAGCTTTCCTTTTTCGTCCTTGAAGCAACCCGGCGGATAAATAGTGTAGGCAGCTCGAATCTTGCCTGATTTCATCACCCGGTCATAAAGCGAAACGGGTTGCGGCGAGCTGCCTGTCTCTGCGGCTTTTTGACCGGAAGCGGCAGGGACTGCCATGCACGCAAGGACTGCGACGAGTAAAATTAACTGGTTAATTTTCATAAAATATAAAAATTATTCTTCTCTTGGCGCGGCCAACCCGGACTTGCCTTGTTTTCAACGTCAATCAGCCCGCCAGCCCACGGGATAACCGCTGGGGACGCTGACCAGTTCCGTTTTCGCTGTACCCGCTGGAACCATCCACCCGTTGTCCAGGTGGACCCAAGTGGTTTGCCCGTCCTGAATCACCACGGGCACCTTGATCCAGATGTTGCCATAACCTTTCGCCCGGGCTTGTACGATGTATTTTCCGGCCGGCAAAAATTCCGGGCGGGGGGATTGGGCATAATGCCCGACGATGTTCTCCACGTGTCGGACGAGTTTTCCAGACGTCTGGTAGATGCAGTAGTCGCTGTGCTGATAGTAGCACGGATTGTCGCCTTCGCCATGTCCTTGCCAGGCGGAATAGACCAGCAACTGTCCCTGTGAACCCTTGCTGGAATAGCCCTTGGGGTCGGGCCCCACCGGACCGAGGACGACCGGGGTTGAGGCGCATCCGGTCACCAGCGAGATCACCGCTACGCCCAAGATGAAGCCGTTTTTTTTCATAGCACGATTCCTTTCCATTGGGAGAGGTCCCGGACGGGTGGCGCGAACGGGTTCGCGCCCTCGGAGGGAGACAGCCGATTGGTCCCTAGTATCTCGGCCAAGGCGTTTGGATTGTTGGCTTGATCTGACAGAACCAACGGTTTGTTGACGCCTCTCCGTTATTATGTTTGACCGGGTGGAACATTAAAGGGGAATGAAACAAACATTAAAAATCGCGGTGCGCGCGGATAAATGATTGTCAAGTGAAACCAAACCATATTAATCCTTTGGTTTATGAAACGCAGCTCCCCATTGCCACCAGCCTCCCGGAACGGCCAGGCCGAAACTCAGGTGCAAGATTTGGATTTGGTCTGGATTCGATGCAAAGGTTACCGATGCATTGCTTACCGGGATTCAGAAGGCAAATGGATAAACTTCTATACCGGTAAGAAATTAACGGATTTTATTGAAGTAATTGGCTGATACTTGAATTGTTGCCGCAGGCACCCTTCCCAAGGCGCCCAAAACCGATAATTCCCGCTGTTCAGACCGATAGGACTGCTGCTGCTACCAAACCGCTGGAAATGAAGGGGGTGCCGTCATGACTTTTCTGAACAAATTTTAATCAAATGTTTGCGTTATTTTAATCAACGTATGGTCTATTCCTTTGTCAAAGAATTACAGCTTATGCGAATCCTGCTGGTGGAAGACGAAAAGAAAGTAGCCGACATCATCGTGCGCGGCCTCAGGGCGGAGCGCTACGCCGTGGATGTCTGCCACGACGGCCAAAGCGGCTGGGAAGCCGCCAATACCTACGATTACGATCTCATCATTCTGGATTTGATGCTGCCCGGGCTGACCGGCACGGAGATTCTCGAAAGAGTCCGGCGCAAAAACCAGCAGGTGCCGGTTCTGATTCTCACCGCGCGCGACGGCGTGGATGACAAAATAAAAAATTTTGAAACGGGCGCGGACGACTACCTTACCAAGCCGTTTGCGTTTGCCGAATTACAGGTGCGCATCAAGGCCTTGTTGCGGCGCGGACCGGTCAATCGGTCCAGCGTGCTGCGCGTGGGCGATTTGGAAATTGACCGCCTTTCGCAGAAGGTAAAACGCGCCGGCAAAAAAATTGAGCTCACCGCCAAGGAATACTCGCTGCTCGAATATCTGGCGACGCATCCGGGCCGCGTCTTCTCGCGCACCATGATCATTGAACATGTCTGGGATCAAAGCTTTGAGGGGTTGACCAACATCGTGGACGTTTATGTGCGGCACTTGCGGGAAAAATTGGATGACGCGTTTCCGGTCAAACTGCTGCGCACCGTGCGCGGCGTCGGCTACAGCTTGAGCGACGAGACGCAGGCATGAACACACGTTCCATCAGCTTCCGACTGGTCGCCTGGTATGCCGGTTTACTAACCGGGATATTTTTGCTGCTGTGCGCACTGTTGTATCTCGACTTGCGGCATTTTTTGGAAAACGACTTGCGCCAATCGCAATCCCGTCGCACACGCCAGATTGCCAATACGTTGCTCGCGCATGTCAAGCAAACCGGCGAAGCTTATGTCGCCAGTCAGACAAAGAACTGGTATGCCCCGGAAATCAACGACCGTTTCATTCGCATCACCCGCGCCGATGGCACTTTGGTTTATGTTTCTGACGCGCCCAAAGACGGCAGTTTCGATCCGGCGGAAGTTCCTATTTTTCCGCCGTCGCCGCAAACGGAGTTCTCCCGCAAATTGCAATTGTCGGGCGACAAAACCCTGCTCATCGCCGCGCTGAATTTCAAATCGTCCGGCAATCCCGCCTACCTTGTGGAATTCGGCGAATTGCTGGATCCGGTGGAAACGATGCTCAACCATTTGTTTTTGCAACTTGTCTTGGGTTTGCCGCTGGCGGTCGTCATCGTCGCGGGTGGCGGCTACTTGCTGGTACGGCGGGCCTTGACGCCGGTCGAACAAATCACGCAGGCCGCCGAGCGGATCACCCAGTACAATTTAAGCGAACGTTTGCCGGTTTCCAGCACCGGCGATGAATTGGAGCGGCTGTCCGTTTCGCTCAACCGCATGATTACCCGGCTGGACGACGCCTTTCAAAATTCCAAACGGTTTGTCGCCGATGCCTCGCATGACTTGCGCACGCCGCTCACGATTTTAAGGGGAGAACTGGAAAATTTCGCTGAAGACCCGCGGCTGGATGCCGAATTGCGCGACCGCACTGGCAGCATGTTGGAGGAAGTTGTGCATTTGGGCAAAATCGTGGAGCAATTGTTCACGCTCTCGCGGCTCGACGCCGGCGAAGCGCAAACCGAATGGACACGCTTCGATTTGAGCGAACTGGCCAAAACGACCGCCGACCAGATGAGCCTGCTGGCCGAGGACAAAGGCATTTCCATTTCCTGTGACGTCAGCCAGCCGATGCCGGTGAAAGGCAATCACGTGCGGCTCAAACAAGTCGTCGTGAATCTGCTCGACAACGCCATCAAATACACGCCGGAAAAAGGCGCGATTCAATTGCGCGTTCACGCCGCCAACGGCCACGCCGTGCTGGAAGTGGAAGACAATGGCATCGGCATTCCGCCGAACGCGCTGCCCCACGTCTTCGAGCGGTTTTACCGCGTGGACCAAACGCGTTCCGGAGATTCGGGCAGTGCCGGGCTGGGATTGTCCATTGTGAAATCCATCTGCACGGCGCATGGCGCGGAGGTGGAGGTGCAAAGCACCGTCGGCAAAGGCAGCCGGTTTCGCGTCAAACTGCCGTTGTTCGGCAACGGCAACATTTCCTGACCGATATATGAAATTGAACCTGGTCAACCGGCTTGAGGCGCTTCAATCCACCGTGAAGCTGCGGTTACCTGGTGTGTTGACAGTGATCTTGACCGGAATCGTCGGCGCATTTTTGACCCTGCATCGCGCACTTATGAAAATCAACCTTGCCCATCGGTTTGAGGCGCTTCAAACCACCTTGAAACCGCGGTTGCTCGGCGTGTTGGCAGTGATCTTGATCGGAGCCGCCGCCGGTTTTTGGAGCCTGCGCCACGCGCGCGCGGCAGCCGGAGCCGCGGACGCAGCATCCATGTCGGTCGTGCCGACCGTGGCGGTGGCGAAGGTCGGTCGGGAAGACCTGTACAAGGAAGTCACCATTCCGGCTGAGTTCCGCCCGTATGAAGAGGTTGAGCTGCACGCCAAGGTTTCCGGTTACGTGGATCAGATGAACGTGGATTTTGGCGACAAGGTCAAGGCCGGCCAGCTTCTGGCCACGCTCGAAGTGCCCGAGTTGCAGGACGAATTGCACAATGCGATCGCCACGGAGCAGAAGGCGGAGGCGGATTACACCAATGCAAATCTGATTTATATGCGGTTGACGGCGGTGAACCGGGATCATCCCAACCTGGTTGCCCAACAGGACCTCGACACCGCCGAAGCGAACGATCACACCACGGCTGCCGCCATCGCCGCGGCCAAGGCCGACCGGGAGAAGTATCAAACCCTGGTGGCCTACACGAAAATCACCGCGCCGTTCGACGGTGTCATCACGCATCGCTACGCCGATCCGGGTACGCTCATCCAGGCCGGCACTGCCTCTGATACCCAGTCCATGCCCTTGGTGCGCGTCTCGGATAACTACCTGCTGCGGCTGGATTTTCCCGTCACCGTGGACTACGTGAAGGACATCGAACTCAACGCCCCGGTGGAAGTGCGCGTGGAATCGCTGGGCGGCAAAACTTTCACCGGCAACATTTCGCGTTTCACCCACGATGTGGATGACAATACCCGGACCATGACCACTGAAATCGAGGTCCCCAACCCGGATTTGGAACTGATGCCGGGGATGTATGCCACCGTGGTCTTGAAGGTGGAAAAGCATTCCCAAGCCCTGGCCATTCCCACCGAAGCGGTTACCGGCAGCAAAAAAAACACCGTCTATGTCGTCACTCCAAATCATGAAATTGAGGAACGCACCGTGACGCTGGGCCTGGAGACACCGGACAAATACGAGGTGGTTTCCGGCCTGAACGAAGGCGATTTGGTGGTGATGGGCAACCGCAGCCAGTTTCAACCCGGTCAGAAAGTGGATTCCAAATTTATCCAGGTCGCCTCCCCTTATGAATATTGAGATCAAACCATTCGTTCACCAGATCCGTTTCACGCCGCAACTGGTCTGGCGGCCGTTGAAGAAAAAGTCCCGTCTGGCGGAATCGTGCCGCTATCTCTGGTTGCCGGACGGGTACCGGAAAACAATTTCCGGGATGGCTGAAACCACCAGATTTTTTTGAGCATGAATGCCGCTTTGACCCCGGAACAACTGGAAAACTTGCGCCAGTTGGACGCCTGCACCCTGGCCAATGCCATCGAGTCATTTCACGAACGGCTGCGCAACGAAGGTTTCGTCGACAACTCGGTGCATTGTTTGTTTCCCCATTTGAAACCAATGCTAGGTTACGCGGCCACGATCAAGGTCCGTGGTTCTGCGCCGCCGATGACTGACAGTCGTTACCCTGACCGCACCGACTGGTGGGATTACATTCTTTCGTTGCCGGCACCGCGGGTGCTGGTCGTACAGGACGTGGCCACGCGGGTGGGGCTGGGTTCATTGCTGGGAGTGGTGCATGTCAACATTCTTCGCGCTCTGGGTTGCGTAGGCGCGGTGACCAACGGTTCCGTGCGTAACATCCCGGTGGCCGAGAGTCTGGGCTTTCATCTCTTTGCCGGTAGTATTTCGGTTTCACACGCCTATGTTCACATCGTGGAGGTGGGAAGCGCGGTGGAAATCGCCGGACTGAAAATCCAGTCCGGCGATTTGCTTCACGGCGATTTGCACGGCGTCCAATCCGTTCCCCTCGACATTGCCGGCCAGATTGCCCCGGTGGCGGAGCGAATCAGGGCAAGAGAACAGGAATTGATTGCGTTGTGCCAATCGAAGGACTTTTCCATCGAGAAACTGCGGGCGGCCGTCACCAAAGACCGGTCTTAAACCTTCAGCCTTATCGTTATGTCGCGTTTTGCCATCCGGCTTCCCTATCTCATCATTGTCATCTGTCTCATCACCTGCGTGGTGGGGGTGACCAGTCTGGTCCGGATGCCGGTGGATTTGTTTCCGCCGATCAACATCCCGGTGGTGGTGGTGGCCACGTTTTACTCTGGCATGCCGCCGCAACAAATCGAGAACGACATCACCGGCCAGTTTGAGCGCATGTTCACGCTTGCCTCGGGGGTGGATCACATGGAGTCCCGCTCGCTGAACGGCGTGAGTCTCATCAAGGTGTATTTCCAGCCCGGCTCGAATCCCGACTCGGACGTCACCAGCATCGCCAACCTGGCCATGGCCAGTCTGCGCTACCTGCCCACCGGCACGCTGCCGCCCATCGTGATGAAGTTTGATGCCTCCAGCCTGCCGGTCTGCCTGGTTACCCTCAAAGGCAAGGGGTTGAGCGAGGCCGACCTGCGCGATCTGGGCCAGTTCACCATCCGCAATCAGATGGCGGGCATCCCCGGAGCCTCCGTGCCGCCGGCGTTCGGTGGTCGCTACCGTCAGATCATGGTTTATGTGGACCCGCTCAAGCTCGAAGCCCATCAATTGAGCGTGATGGACGTGGTGCGCACCATCAACGAGGCCAATTTGATCCTGCCGGCTGGCGATGTGAAAATCGGCCCCTACGACTACAACGTCTATGTCAACAACCAGATCAACAAGATGCAGGATTTGAACCAGGTGCCGTTGAAAACCGTGGGCGAAGCCTCGGTGCTGGTGGCCGACGTGGGCAAGGCCCAGGATGCCTCCCAAATCCAATACAACAAAGTCCGCATCAACGGCCAGGCCTCCGTCTATGTGCCGGTGATCAAACAAGGCGGCGACGCCAACACCATCGAGGTCGTCAACGGGGTCAAACGGGTCGTCTCCCACCTGCTGGACGTGCCCAAAGAACTGGTCACCAAGGTTGTTTTTGACCAGTCGGTGTTTGTGCGCACCGCCATCGAGACGCTCATCCACGAGGGGGTCATCGGTCTGGTGCTCACCGGCCTGATGATCCTGATTTTCCTGGGCAACCTGCGTGCCACAGCGGCGGTCTTCCTCTCCATTCCGCTCTCGGCGCTGGCCGCGTTCATTGCCCTCGCGCTGGGCGGCAGCACCGTCAATTCCATGATCCTTGGCGGCCTGGCGCTGGCCTTCTCCCGGCTGATTGACAACTCGGTCATCGTGCTGGAAAATATTTTCCGCCATCTCGAACTGGGCGAGGCGCCCGAGGTTGCCGCCGAACGGGGCGGCGCGGAGGTGCAACTGGCCGTGCTGGCCGCCACGCTCACGACCGCCATTGTTTTTTTTCCGGTCATCTTCCTCTACGGCGTGAGCAAGTTTCTATTTTCGGCGCTCGCCTTGTCCGTGGTGCTCTCCCTGTTTGCCTCCTACCTTGTGGCCATGACGGTGGTGCCGCTCTTTTGCGCCAAGCTCATCCACAGTGCGCACGGCCATGATGGACATTCCGCCGGCGTCGGCGTCGCCGCCGCGCCTCGGGGCTGGGGCAACCGCTTCCCTGTCTGGTTCAACCACTGGTTCACCCGGATGCTTGACCGCTACGAACACACCCTGGGTCTGGCCCTGCTGCGGCCATTTGCCACCGTGCTCGGCATCACGGGCATTTTCATCATGAGCCTGGGCCTGTATCCACTGATCGGCAAGTCCTACTTCCCGCGCACCGATCCCGGCCAGTTCGTCATCAGCGTCAAAGCCCCCTCCGGCACCCGCCTGGAACTGACCGACCAACTGGTCGGCCAGGTGGAGGACATCGTCCGGCAAATCGTCCCCACCAACGAGTTGAAGATCATCGTGTCCAACATCGGCACCACGCCTGGCTTCAACTCCATTCTCAACCCGAACTCATGCCCCAGCACCGCCGTCGTCCAGGTGGGCCTGATGGACGACCACAAGTTAAGCAGTTTTGAATACATGAACCGGGTTCGCGCCCGGATCCGGCATGACCTGCCCGAAATCAGCACTTATTTCCAGACCGGCGGGCTGGTGGACGCCATTATAAACCAAGGCGTGCCGGCGCCGCTGGACATCCAGGTCAGCGGCCCGGACGTGGACGGCGCGCACGCCGTGGCCGCGCAGATCGCCGACAAGGTTCGCTCCATTCCCGGCGTCAGCGATGTGCTCATCCCGCAGGACGTGGATTATCCCGCACTGCAAATTGACATTGACCGCGAGCGCGCCAGCGAACTGGGCCTCAGCGCCCAGGAGATCATTGACAGTCTTATCACCGCCCTGACCTCCAACGGCATGATCGCCCCCAGCTACTGGATTGATCCCAAAACAGGCAACAACTATTTGCTGACCGTCCAATACCCCGAAGGCTATTTGAAAAACCTGGCTGATCTCGGCTCCATGCCATTGCGCTCGCAACGGCTGAAACAGCCCACCCGGCTGGACACGGTGGTTCACATCACCCACATCAACGCGCCCACCGAGGTGGATCACTACCAGATCCGCCGCACGGTGGATGTCTATGTCTCGCCCAAGGGCGAGGACTTAAGCCGCATTTACAGCGCCGTGCAGAAGATCGTGGGTCAGATCCAGTTGCCGCCCAATACGGTGGTCCATGTGCGCGGCTCGGTGCAGGCCATGCGTGAATCGTTCACGAGCTTCGGGCTGGGGCTCATCCTCTCGACGCTGCTCGTCTATCTGGTTCTGGTGGCACAGTTCAAATCCTTCATGGATCCGTTCCTGATTTTGCTGGCCGTGCCGACGGGCCTGACCGGTGTGCTGTTGATGTTGTTCATCTCGGGCACTACGCTCAATGTCATGTCGTTGATGGGCGTGGTGATGATGGTCGGCATTGTCGTTTCCAACAGCATCCTCATCGTCGAATTCACGCGGCGGCTTCGCGTGGAAGGCCGGCCGTTGCGCGAAGCGGTTTCGCTCGCCTGCCGCGTCCGTCTGCGCCCGGTGCTGATGACGTCGCTGGCCACCCTGTTCGGCCTGATTCCGATGGCGCTGGCCCTGGGTGCCGGCAGCGAAGCCTACGCGCCGCTCGCCCGCGCCATCATCGGCGGACTGATGGTTTCCGTCATGCTGACGATGTTCATCGTGCCGACGGCGTATTTCATCCTTTACCGCCGGAAGGAAGCGGCGGTATAAGATTCCGCGGATGCATCGAGAAGATTTCGCCTTAAAGGATTTCGAAATGAAACGAACCATTCTAGCTCTGGCCCTTTGCGCCCTTTCTGCCGGTAAAATGTTTGCGGACGGAACCACCAATGCGCCGATTTTGTCTTTGGCCGACGCGCAGGCAGTGGCGCTACGCAATCATCCGCAGATTGCCGCAGCGAATTATCGGGCGCGCGCGGCGGAAGAAGTCGTCAAGGAGACCCGTGCCGGTTATTTCCCGACGGCCAATCTATATGCCACTGCCGCCGGTGCGGATTCCGATAACACCCGCATCATGGCCGGGGGATTGAACAACCCGAGCGTCTATGACCGTGCCGCCGGGGGCGTGGAGGTCCGCCAGCTTATCACCGACTTCGGCCGCACCGCCAATCTCGCGGCCAGCTCCAGGTCGCAGGCGCAGGCCGAATCCCAGAACGCCAACACCACCCGGGAGCAGGTTTTGTTGCAGGTGGACACCAGCTATTTCGGTGCGTTGCAGGCCCAGGCGGTCTTGCACGTGGCCCAACAGACGTTTGACACGCGGCAATTGTTGCTCGACCAGGTCAGCGCGCTGGCCACGAACAAGCTGCGGTCCGAGCTGGACGTGAGTTTTGCGCAAGTCGAACTCGAACAGGGCCGTTTGCTGCTGCAAAAATCCCGGAACGATGCCGCCGCGGCCATGGCCTCGCTTTCGACAGCGCTGGGCTATCATGAATTTCACCAGTTTCAACTGGTCGAACAATCACTGCCCCTGAGCACTGCCACCAATGACGTTTCCGGATTGATTCAAACCGCATTGTCCGAACGGCCGGAACTCTTGAGTTTGCGTGACCAGCGCGACGCCGCGGCACGGTTCGCCCGTTCGGAAAGAGACGCCCGGCTGCCAACCTTGTCGGCCGTGGGAGTGGCCGGTGATGCCCCCACGCATGACAGCCGGCTGCCCGACAGCTACGCCGCCGGCGGGGTCCAAGCCAGCCTGCCGTTGTTTGCAGGTGGCCTCTACCTGGCGCGCCAGCATGAGGCCGAACTGAAGGCACAGGCCGACGCCGAACTGCTGCGGACGGTAGAGGACGACGTGATCCGGGACGTGCGCATCGCCTGGCTCAATGTCAACAACGCGCTGGAACAACTTCACACCACCGAGCAACTGCTCCAGCACGCGGGGGAAGCCTATGATCTGGCCGATGCCCGTTATCAGAACGGCATCAGTTCCATCGTCGAGTTGAGCCAGGCCCAGTTGAACCTGACCTCGGCGCAAATTGCGAACACCAATGCCCGCTACGACGTTCTGATTCAGGAAGCCAATCTGAATTACCAGATCGGCGCATTGCGCTGACCGCCTGTTTACCCAGGTTTGCATCCTTTTTCCTCCGTCTCGCGGGCAAATGAAGCCGCATCCCCGCCTGACGCCGGGATTTGTCACAGAAACGTGACAAATCCGAATTACGTTTGTAACATCGCTCTCCCAAAGTGCCGCCGCCTCTTGGTTCAGAAGACATCGGAATATATTATTTTATGGGGAAAATAAAATTCGTAAAAGCAGCGACAATTGCGACGGGAGTGTTGGTCATACTCAGCCTTAATGCCCGAGCGCAAACGACGCCCGCGTCACCGCCGCCGCCGGAGTCGTCGGGAAATCCGCTGGTGGACACACTTATCAGGAAGGGCATTCTAACCGAGGATGAGGCAAAACAAATTGAAGCCGAGACGGCTGCGGAGCAAACCAATGCGATGAGCAGCATGCCCATTTCGAAATGGAAGCTGTCCGATTCGATCAAGAGCATTGGCCTCTTTGGCGATCTGCGGCTTCGTTATGAATACCGCGGCGCGGACAACGCGCCTGGAGCAACGCCGGATACTTATTATCGCGAGCGGTTTCGTTACGCTTTGCGTGTTGGCATACGCGGCGATCTTTTTGATGATTTTAGTTACGGAATCCGGCTGGAAACTTCCAACAATCCGCGCTCTCCCTGGGATACATTCGGCAACAACACCACCGGCGGGTCAGTGACGCCATCCGACAAGAATTCGAGCGGCATCTATCTCGGTCAGGCATATTTGAACTGGCACCCCGCCGACTGGTATGAAATGACCGTGGGGCGGATGCCCATGCCGCTTTACACCACGCCAATGGTTTGGGATTCGGACATTAACCCTGAAGGTGCGTTTGAAAAATTCAAATATACAATTGATAACGTGGACTTGTTCGTGGATTTCGGGCAATGGGACTATCAGGATCCGGGTCAAGCCACACAAATTCCTTCCAGTGACACGTTTCTACTGACCTGGCAGGCGGGTGCCAATGTGAGAATCGGCAAGGACATGTCCGTCAAGATTGCACCCATGCTTTACACCTACACCGCCGCAGGCACCAGCGGCGGACTGAACTCGTCTTTCGTCGGGCAGGGCTCTGACGGTTCGAATGTCGGCGTGCCGGGAGGAAGTGACGTGCCGGACTACAACGAAGAGGGCATCAATGACCTGCTCGTTTTGGAAATACCGGCCGAGTTTGATTTCAAAATCTTAAACACCCCGCTGGGAACATTGCAGGCGCGGCTCTTCGGTGATTTTGCCTACAACCTTAAAGGTGATGATCGGGCACGCGCCGCCTTCAATACCAATCCCGGGGCATTTCCCGGCTTGAGCGGACTGGTGTACGGGCAGGATAAAGCGTATCAGGTGGGTTTTGGCATCGGCAGCGCAGGCCCGGTTTACGGCCCAATACAGGGCTTGGTCTATGGTTCGACTTCAAAGAAAAACACCTGGGAGGCCCGGTTTTATTGGCAGCACGTCGAACAATATGCCTTGGATGTGAACTTGCTGGACTCCGACTTTTTTGAAGGCCGCGCCAACCTTCAGGGTTTTTACACGGCATTTGCCTACAGCTTCACGGATGCAATCATTGGCACGGTTCGCTACGGTTACGCCAATCCAATCAACAACAATCTCGGCACCGGCGGCAACAATTTGGACATGCCCGGACTCAACCCAATAAAAAATTACAATGTGTTGCAACTGGACTTGACCTGGAGATTTTAAGTTGGTTCGGGAAGTTAAGACGAATTCACCTGAGTAGTAAGCAGTTGGTTCAAAGCACATGAGGTTCCTCCGGGTGGGGGAACCTCTTTTTATGTGAACATGACCACTTAGGGGCTCAGGCGCATGGAAGCGGGGAGCCACAGCCAACGAGCAAGGCCACGCGCCGGACGGTTTCCTACACGCATCGAAACTGCAGCCGCTCGAGTTCCGCACGGCTCGCGGTCTCGATGGATTGATCGGCGGTCTTGCCGACGCTGCGGACGCGGCGGAGGAACCGGCCGCGCCCGCAGTCGCCGGGTCATTTCGCAGGTCTAGAACGTGTACATTAATTCGACGCGCACGAAATCCATCACCTGCCGACTGGTGTAGAAGTCGCCCGGGAAAAGGCATTCGCCCAGGAGAAGGCCGCTCAGGTGTTTGGTGAACTTGTATTTGATGATGGACTGGAGGTAATGGCCGCGAAAGTCCCCCGTCCCCGTGAATGCAGTAGGCACAGTCGCTTGAGTGGGCACATCCTGATCCGCAAACAACGCGTTATAGGTAAGGCTGAAATTCATGTCCTTGATCGGGTCCACACTCCAACTCGGGCCAAAGCGGATGAGATTGGCCGTTTGCCCCACGCGCGTCTCGTTAACGTAGCTGTAAATGTTGTACATCTCGCTCCACTGCGGCCATCGCCCCCACAGCACGTCGAACATTTCATCGTTCCCCGTTTTTGGATTATCCCCGGAGAGAAACTCAAAGACCAGGCTCAACTGGTTGTTCAGCTCATCCTTGAAGAGGTAGCTGATCTTGCTGTTCACTCCAAAGGCGTCGATGTCGTGGAAGCGGCCATCTGCCGCTATCGGTATGGGCATGCCCGTTCCATTCGGGTTATACTGATATTGTTTCCTCCCGAACTGATACGCCCCCTCCGCCGAATAGTTCCAGTGCTCCTCCACCAAACCCGAAACGCGGCCGCCAACCGTGAAGATGTCCGCGTTGTCAGAGAATATCGAGGCCGGAGCGTCGTTGAGGGCCGAGTCGTGTTTGTAGATAAAAAAGCCGTCCAGGTTGGCTGCCGGCAGGCTCTTGTTGGCGATATACAGAACCGCCCCCTTTTCGTTTTGGTCGGTCAGGAGATACGCGTTCGGGTTTTCACCCTGTGTGGTGGAGGGGCCGATGGTGGGCAGCCAGGCGTCGGGCCGCCCGTACTGGACAATGCCGATGGCATCAATGGTGGTGTGCTGATCTTTCAGATTGACGGTGACGCGGGCGGAATCGAGGAAAGAGGTGAAGGACCCGTCCTCGGGCGTGCCGTCTCCAAATAGCCAGTTGTCACCCAGGTTAATATCCTGGCGGCCAACCGTCACGGTGGCAGGCAGATCCAGCGGGTGCTTCCATTGCACGTTGAGGGTGTCAATAATTCCGTAGCGCCACTGCCAGCCCGATTTATCGAAGTATGTGTCCATGGTCGAATCTCTCAAGAACTCCCGCGGTTCAGCAGCCAGACGGACGTTCACCGTCAAGTCGTTGGTCGGAAAGAAGCTGGCCCATATCCGGCCGCGGTAGCGAAAATAGTCCTGTTCATGCACGGGGCCAAACGGCCCGCTGCTGGGACCCGAACCCAGGCTCAACGCATTGTTGAAGTACTCATTGCGCACCCGCATATCGCCCCCCCAACTGAACCAGCCGACGGGGTTCTTGACCTCATTCGCCCACTCGTCGAAGGTGGTCGGCGGTGGCGGCGCCGGAGTAGCCGCGACAGACACGGCGGGCGCGGCAGGCGCTGCCGGGGTGGTGGTGGCGGTTTGGGCCTGGGTGATGGCAGACGTTGCAGCGAATACAGCGATGCCGACGGTCAGTTTAAGAACGGATTTTTTCATGTGATTTTTGAGCTTTTGTTGATGAGAGGGGAATTCAGATTTTCGTTTCGTTGTTCTTCTTGTTGGAGGAGAAATAAATGTCCAGGCGCGCTTCGTCCGACTTTCGCGCGAACGCATTCATCACCACCACCGTCAGCAGTGACAGCGGCAGGACGATGCACAGCAGGCAAGCCAGCGCAACCCATTTGTCTTCGATGCCTAACATAATTCAGTTCTCATCTTCTGATGCTTATGTTTAACCATCATCAACTCCCGCGCCCGTCCCGGCAGCCGTTCGTTGATTCAAATGGAGGCAGCCGAATCCTGACTCGCGCGATTGCGGAAATTTTAGGAGCGACACCCCATGAGTCCAGCTTTCTGAGCGTTTTTTTCCAGAAAGAAGCCGTAATAATTAAAAGGATACATTGCAATGATTTTGCCACCGAACCACCCGGCGGCCGTAAAATCCGCAAAAGCGGGCTTGTCATCGCTGGAACATTTTGTTGCACTCGATGGCGTGTCATCCACCCGGATGTAAATTCTGAGAAACCGCAAATTGCATGCCTTCAGCCAGACGACAACTCCTGAGCGGCAACGAGGCCATTGCGCTGGCCGCGCGTGATGCCGGCGTGGCCCTCGGCGCCGGTTACCCCGGCACACCCTCCACCGAAATCCTGGAACGCTTCTCCGAACTGGGCGGATACGGCCAGTGGTCACCCAACGAAAAAGTCGCCCTCGAAGTCGCCATCGGCGCGGCTTTTGCCGGCGCGCGCGCCATCGTGACCATGAAACATGTCGGCCTCAATGTTGCCGCCGATCCGCTGTTTACCGCGGCCTACACCGGCGTGAGCGGGGGATTGGTCGTCATTTCCGCGGACGATCCCGGAATGGCCTCGAGCCAGAACGAGCAGGACAACCGCCATTACGCCGTCGCGGCGGGCGTGCCGATGCTCGAACCGTCCGATTCGCAGGAGGCCTACAATTTTCTGCTGGACGCGTATGAAATTTCCGAACGTTGGAAATTGCCGGTGATCCTCCGCGCCACGACGCGTGTCTGCCACAGTTACACCGTCGTGCAGCCGCGCGGTCCGGACGGAACACCGAAGCCGCCGAAATTCGAGCGTGACATCCGTGGGCGCGTGATGATTCCAGCCAACGCCCGCCCCGCGCACAAACGGCTGCGGCAGAAACTGGCCGAAATCAACGAATGGAACGAAACCTGTTCGCTCAACCGTGTTGTGCCCGGCGACAAAAAATTGGGGATCATCACCTCGGGCATTTCCTTCATGCACGCCCGCGAAGCCGCGCCGGAAGTGAGCGTGCTCAAACTGGGTTTCACCCATCCGCTGCCGATGAAAAAGATCGCCGCATTTGTCAAAGGCGTGAAACGGTGCGTCGTCATCGAGGAAGGCGATCCGTACCTCGTGGAGGCCATCCGCGCGGCGGGAATCAAGGTTGAAGGCAAAGCGGAGATCTACCGCTTTGGCGAACTCGACGTGCCGCGCGTGCGGCGAATTCTCAACAACGACATCACCCCCGAGCCGGCGCAGGCGGCGGGCAAACCGCCGCAACTGTGCGACGCGTGCCAGTATCGCCTGGTGTTCGAGGCTCTGCGCCAGCGCGATTGTATTGTGGCGGGCGACATCGGTTGCTACACGCTGGGCGTGCTGAAACCCTTTGAAGCCATGGATTCCTGCGTTTGCATGGGCGCGAGCCTCGGCGTGGGTCTAGGGTTGCGTCATGTGTTGCCGCTGGAACAGGCGCGACGCGTGGTCAGTGTCATTGGTGACAGCACGTTCGTGCACAGCGGCATCAGCGGTCTGGTGGAGATGGTTTACAACCCGCCGCCAAGCGGACACGTGCTCATCATTCTGGACAACGGCACCACGGCCATGACCGGCCACCAGGAACATCCCGGGACCGGCCGCAAGCTCGACCATCAGCCGACCAACAAACTCGTGCTGGAAGACCTGGCCCGTTCGTTCGGCGTGAAACGCGTCCACGTGGTCGAGCCGCGCGTCGGTTCGAACGAGTTTGAGCGCACCTTGGACGAATGTCTCGCGAGCAAGGAACTGTGTGTCATCATTGCCCGCCGGCCATGCATTCTCATCGTCAAACGGCTGCGCGAACTGGAACAGTGCGAGGGCGACAAAAAGGAGGCTCCATGCGCGGCCGGCTGATCAATGTGGTGGTGGCCGGTCTTGGCGGCCAGGGGGTGCTCAAGGCGTCGGACATTCTCGCCGATGTGGCGTTGCGCGCCGGCTTTGACGTGAAGAAGAGCGAAATCAAGGGCATGAGCCAGCGCGGCGGTTCGGTCACCAGCGACGTGCGTTTTGGCCAGACTGTGCTCAGCCCCATGGTGCCGCCGGGCGAGGCGGATTATCTGCTCGTGCTCGAACCGACGCAGGTGGAACCGCACCAACATTATCTCAAACCCAACGGGATGTTGATCACGCCGGACGCGGTCGATGTCGGCAAACTGCCGAACAAAAAAACACTGAACGTGGCGCTGCTCGGCGCGTTGAGTGCACACCTGCCGCTGCCGGAAGCGGAATGGCTCGAAGCGTTGCGCGGGGCTTTCCGTCCGGAGTTTTTCGAGCACAACCAGCAGGCTTTCCTAAGCGGCCGCGCCGGCCAGACCCGGATGAAAATCAGGAACACTTGAGTGACCATGACCAAAAATCGCGAAATTCCCCCCATGCACCCCGCCAGCGCGGTAGATTTCCTGCCCCTGGCCCAGTTGCGGGACGTGCAATTCACCCGCCTCAAATTCATCGTGCAGCGCGCCTACGACAATGTCGCGTTGTTCCGCAAACGCCTGGACGAACGCAAGCTCAAGCCCGGCGACCTGCGCACGATGGACGACATCATCAAGCTGCCGTTCACGGTGAAGACGGACTTGCGCGACACGTATCCGTTCGGCCTTTGCGCCAGCCCGATGTCGGAGATCGTGCGTTTTCACGCGTCGAGCGGCACCACCGGCAAACCCATCGTCGTGGCCTACACGCAGGAAGACCTAAATGACTGGACGCGGGCCGTGCTGCGCAGCCTCGCGGCGTGCGGCGTGCACAACGGCGACATCGTCCAGGTCGCCTACGGCTACGGCCTGTTCACCGGCGGCCTCGGCCTGCATTACGGCGCGGAAGCCCTCGGCGCCAGCGTCATTCCCATCTCCGGCGGCAACACCGACCGCCAGATCATGCTCATGAAGGATTTCGGCGTCACCGTCGTCTGCTGCACGCCAAGTTATTTCCTGCACCTCATCGAACGCGCCGGCGAGATGGGAATAAACATGAAGGAACTGCCGTTGCGCATCGGCGTGTTCGGGGCCGAACCGTGGACGGAAGACATGCGCGAACGCATCGAGGCCGGCAGCGACATCAAGGCCTACGACATTTACGGACTGTCCGAAATCGTGGGGCCGGGCGTGGCCATGGAATGCATCCATCAGGCCGGCCCGCACATCTTCGAGGACCTATTTTATCCGGAAGTCATTGATCCGAAAACGCTCGAGCCGTTGCCGGACGGCGAGGAAGGGGAACTGGTGCTGACGACCCTCTGCAAGCGCGCCATGCCCATGCTCCGCTACCGGACGCGCGACATCACCGCGCTCGAACCCACCCGCTGCGTCTGCGGCCGCACGCTCCGCCGCATCCGCCGCATCGGGCGGCGCAGCGACGACATGCTCATCATCCGCGGCGTCAACCTGTTCCCGTCGCAGATCGAAGCCGCGCTGCTGAAAGTGGAGGGCACGATGCCTCACTACCAGATCATCGTGGACCGCCAGAAGGACCTCGACACCCTGGAAGTGCAGGTGGAAGTGACCGCTGACGCGTTCAGCGACACCGTGAGCGCCATGGAACAGATGAAAAAACGGCTGGCCCATTCCATCGAAACCATCACCGGCTTGCGTCCCGCCGTGAAGCTGGTGGCCCCGCGCACCCTGCAACGCAGCGAAGGCAAGGCGAAACGCGTCATTGACAAACGCATCATGTAACCCCGAGAAAGTGAAGCTATGAAAATCAAACAACTTTCCGTTTTTCTGGAAAACAAACCGGGGGCGTTAAGCGCGCCGTGCCGGCTGCTGGCCAGGGCCGACATCAACATCCAGACCTGCTCGCTGGCCGACACCCGCGAATTCGGCATCCTCCGCCTGGTGGTGGAGGACACCGAAAAGGCGCGGCGGCTGTTGCAGCGGAACGGCTTTGCCGTGAAGGTCACCGAAGTCATCGCGCTGGAAGTGGCGGACGAGCCGGGCGGGCTGGCGGCGATTCTCGACGCCCTCGAAGGCACCGGTATCAACGTCGAATACGCCTACTCGCTCACCGGCCGGACCAAGAGCGGCCATGCGCTGTTATTGTTCCGGTTCAGCGACCCGAACGCGGCGTTGCAGGTGCTCAAGGAGCGGAACATCAGCACGGTTGGGAGTGAGGAATTGAGTCGGAGGCTGAAAGGGTGACCCGCCTTCGCTCGGAAGCTACGGCGCAGCAGGCGAGTGACAGGTGACAGGTGACACGAAACATGTGACGGGTGCCGGGGTGAGAAATTCATGTCACATGCCACCTGTCACGTGTCACGTATTGAATCATGAAAGCCATCAAGGAATTTTTCAAAGGCGACCAGTTCGCCGCGCGCAACAACATCGAACTGCTCGAGGCAGGAAATGGCCAAGCCAAGGCGAAGATGACGTTGCATCCTCATCATTGGAACGGATTGGGCACGGTTCATGGCGGGGCCATTTTCACACTGGCGGACTTTGCGTTTGCGGCAGCTTGTAACTCGCACGGGACAGTGGCAGTGGCGCTGAACGTGAGCATCACCTTCATGAAAGCCGCCACCACCGGCACGTTGTGGGCCGACGCCCGGGAAGTGTCCAAGAACTTCAAAGTCGGCGCGTATGCCATCGAGATAAAGGACGACCAGGGCGAACTCGTCGCCCAATTTCAGGGCCTGGCCTACCGCAAGAAGGATAAATTGCCGTTTGCGCCTCCGGAAAAGAAATAGAGACGCGAATTACGCGAATTGACACGAATTGATTCTGGTATCCTTGTATAACAGCTTGCCTCCGCCACTCCAACTTTGTTGTTTCCGGTTTTGGTTTCCTTTGTTTCCTTCTGTTTGCCGCAACAAAACTTCAGAAGTTTGACGGGTTGAAGTCGAATAAGTCGGTGAAGTGAAGGAGGGAGTCCAAATGCGCGTGTCGTTTCAACCGTGGCCATCACCGGCTCTGGTTCAAGGAATTCTTCCCGGTTCCCGGCGTCGGCGGCGCAAGGCGCGGGTACAAATGCCGGAGGAAGGCGCAATCCGGAAGGTTCGATTTGTTTCCATTGCAGCCGACGTAGGACGAGGAGAGGCAGCGAACATGATGGTGGGACTGAAAATGTGGAGGTGGCCGTCAGTTTCACCGAGGACACACTGCACGGCGGACAATAATTGACGGGGCGAAAAAGGTTTCATCAGCACGCATTGCGCCCCAAAATGTTCAGCCACACGGGTGCAAAGGCCGGCGGGCAGCCAGCCGGACCGGGCGGTGGCGATAAACCGGTCGCAAACCAGTTCCCGCTGCATCTCGGTTATGACTTCAAAGCCGTCCCGGCCCCCCAACTTCAACTCGGTGACAACCAAATCGAGCGGACGGCGGGCATACAGGGAAGTGGCCTGTTCCGCGTTGTCAGCTTGATAGACGTCGTAGCCTTCACCGGCCAGCAGCAAAGCCAGAACGGTTCGCAATGCGATGTCTTCGTCCACGAGAAGGACGCGCCGGGTGCAGGGAAGTTTGAACATAATTTAATAATTTAAAGCCAGGGCGGTGCGCACGGCGGGCAACAATTGTTCCGGCGGAAACGGTTTGGCGAAGATGGCCTGTGCGCCGAGTTCTTCAGCCTTGCGGAGACAAAAATCAGTGGACATCCATCCCGCCCGGACCAGGCCAATGAAACGGGCGCGGTGCGGTTCCCGGTGCAGTTCCGCTATCAACTCGAAGCCGTCCTTTCCCTCCAGGTTCAATTCGGTGATGACCAGGTCAAACGGTCGGCGGCGGAACAGGGCAATCGCCTGCTCGCTGTTTGCGGCCTGGCAGACGTCGTAGCCTTCAACGCTCAGCATCGAAGCCAGCGTGGCCCGCGATACAACATCGTCGTCCACGATGAGAATACGCCAGAGGAAATTTATATTTATCGGTGTCATGGGCATGGCGGGGTCAGTCGGCGGTGGACGGGGAGAATTGGCCGCCCCCCATTTCCTGCGTCACCATGATGCGGAGCGCCATGAGGTTTTCCTTGCTGATGAGGGCGATCGCGCCGGCGGCACGGGAACGCTCGCGGAAATGCACCTCGCTGTAACTGGTGACGATGACGACCCGCGCGGATGGGTGTTCGGCGCGGAGCGCCTCGGTGGATTGAAAGCCGTTGAGGCCGGGCATGTTCACATCCATGGTGACCCAGTGGGGCTTGAACTCGCGCACCTGCTGCAAGGCTTCCTCGCCCGAGGCGCATTCGCAAAAAGTAACGCCGGGCAACTCCAGCATCCGGCGGATCATTTCCCGCGCCGGAGCGTGGTCATCAACAATCATCAATCTCATATTCATATTTTTAACGGACTGCAATTATCAGTCTGTTTAGTTTGGATGATGAATCGCCGGAGCGAAATTGTGGGCACCCGCTATTTTTAACTAGGCAGGTGCACATATTTTTGTAGGTGGAAATACGGATGGGCAGGGGAGTGATGTTTTGCTCCCTCTCTTCCGCGAAGCGGAGGAGAGGGCGGGGAGAGGAGGTTCGTTTGTCAAAATGCCCCTCTCTCCGGCTCTCTCCCCGCTCGTCCCTCGCGGGGCGAGAGTGACCGGTCAGATGGCCGAGCGGTTTTCGAGGGCGAATTGCAACAGGCTGTGGGCGCCGTGTAATTCCAGCTTGGCGCAGATGTTGGCGCGGTGCGCCTCGACCGTGCGCGGGCTGATGAACAGTTCGGCCCCGATCTGGCGGCTGGTTTTCTTCTCGGCAATGAGCTTGAGGATGCGGCGCTCGGCCTTGGTGAGATCGTCGAGGCCGGGTTTTTGGGCGGCGAGCGATTCGGCCCGCCCGCGGCGGCGCACGAGATAACCGGAGATGGAGGAACTCAGATAATGTTCGCCGGCGGCGGCGGCGGCGATGGCTTTGACAATTTCGTCCACCGCATTTTCCTTGAGCACAAAACCCTTCGCGCCGAAATCCAGCGCGCGGTTGAAGATTTCCTCCTCCTTGTGCATGGTGAGCATGATGAGGCGCACGGGGGGGCGCTTGCCCTGGAGCCGGCGCGCAATTTCCAGCCCGCTCAGGCCGGGCAGGTTCACGTCCAATACCACCACGTCCGGTTTTTTCTCCTGGATCAGCCGCAACGCCGCCTCGCCGTCGCCGGTCTCCCCGATGAGTTCAAAGCGCGAATCGGACTCGATCACCTGCCGCAAGCCGCTGCGAAAGAGCGGATGGTCATCCACAATCAAAACTTTGATTTCCCCAGACATTGCTCTCAGACGGAAGATGCACCCAATCCGGCGCCGAAGCGAGCCGGAAATAGGCAGTGGCCCGCAATTTAGCACACACACCATTCTTCCCCCTCTCCACCAACCAGGCTGGGGGAGAGGGCGAGGGGAGAGGTGGCACGTTTCAAGCCGGCCTTGTTGGAGGTTGAATCAACTCATCACCCTTGGGCGGAAGAAAACGGTGGTTATGTGTTTTCCGCATTACGGCCACGCAACCCGTTCGCCGATGCAAGGCATTCCAGATTTCCAGAAGGATGCCTTCGCGGTTTTTTCGCCATTGATGATTCCAACAGCGTAATTCTTCAATCCCCACCGAAGCGAGGAACTGCTCCCGTTTCTTGTCGCTCTGGTGTTGCATCGGCAGACCGTGTTGGAATCCGTCCAGTTCAATGGATAATTTTGCGGCAGGACAATAAAAATCGAGAAAGTATTCTCCCTTTGGATGTTGACGACGGAATTTAAAGCCGGCAAAACGCCCCGCCCGCAAAGCACGCCATAATTCCCTTTCCTCATCTGTTTGTTCGCGGCGCAAACGCCGGGCGTTGCCAGCAGGATTCATGGGCGCAGCGTAAATCGTAATTTTTGAAAGGCAACTCCTCTCCCTGGCCCTCTTCCCGCGCTGCGCGCGGAGAGAGGGAATGGAAGCGAGCATGTGGTTATTATCGGATGCTCGTTCCTAACCGGCATCCGCGACCGGGATGCTCACCTTGATGCGCGTGCCTTTGCCCGGCTGCGATTCCACCTTGAGTTTGCCGCCAAGAATGCGGACGCGCTCGGCGATATTTTTCAATCCCAGACCTTTTCCGCCGTTGACCGGGCCGGCGATTTTAAAGCCACAGCCGTCGTCCTCGATGTGCAATTGCACCTCGTGCACGTCGCGTTCCAGGTGGATGCGCGCCTTCCGGGCGCGGGAATGTTTCAGGATGTTGTTCAGACTTTCCTGGACGACGCGATAAAGATTCATGGCCGCGTCCTTCGGAAAAAGGCCGTCCACGTTGTCCAGCTTGCGCTGGAAGACCATCCCGCTGGATTCGGCGGCGCCGTCAATCATCGCTTCCAACGCGCGGGTCAGGCCGAGATGATCGAGTTGGTGCGGATGGAGGTCATGGGAGATCTGGCGGGCTTCGGCGATGGATTGCGACGCAAGCTGGCTGATGCTTTCGATGTGTTCGCGCAAATCGGCCGGCGGGTTTTTCCCGGCCAGCGCCAGTTGCGCGCGGTTTTTGATGAGCAGCAGGTTCTGGCCGAGACTGTCGTGCAACTCGGCGGCGATGCGGGCGCGTTCAGCCTCCTGGGACGCAATGAGTTGCAGGGTGTATTCCGCACGGGCCAGATGTTCCCGCACCACAGCCTCCGCCCGCTCCGCTTCGGCCTGCTTCCGTTCGGTGATGTCGCGCACCACCGTTATCAAACAGGGTTCCCCCTGGATTTCAATTTTTTCCGCGGAAAGCAACCCCACTCCGGTCTTGCCTTCCCGCGTCCGGAAAGGCAGTTCCCAGTCGCGCACGAAACCGGTTTGTTGCAGTTCCTGGAGCGCGCGGTCGCGATCGGCGGGAT
Source organism: Verrucomicrobiia bacterium (assembly GCA_049692125.1). Taxonomy (GTDB): domain Bacteria; phylum Verrucomicrobiota; class Verrucomicrobiia; order Limisphaerales; family UBA11358; genus UBA11358. Next base: position 52,473 of record JBAVOO010000046.1, read on the forward strand.
TGCCCCAGAGCTGGAGTTCGAGCGAGGTGCGGCCAATCGCCGCTTCCGGCGCGTAGCCAAAAACCCGGCGGAACCCTTCGTTGGCCTCAATGATGCGTCTGTCCGCCAGGCGGGTGATGGTGACGGCGTCCGGCGAATTGCGGAAAGCCTTGGAATATTTTTCCTCGGACTCGCGCAATGCCGCCTCGGCCTGCTTCCGCTCGGTGATGTCGCGCAGGGCGGTCATCCGCAACGTGCGCCGGCCGACCTGCAGCATTTTGGCCCGCGCTTCGGCGTCAAAGCTGCTGCCGTCCTTGCGCAACAACCGGTGCTCGTAGTCGGCCTCCCGGCCCTCGCGAACCGCCTGGGTCACGACGTCCCGCGACTCGGGCGCCACCAGGCCAACGATTTCCTTGCCGATGATTTCATCCCGTTCGTAACCGAACATTTTGAGGCCCTGATCGTTTATGTCCAAAATCCGGCCGTTCTCGCTGATGCAGACGCCTTCAAAGGCCGCCTGCGTCAGGTGACGGAACCGCTCCTCGCTTTCGTGCAGGTTGGCCAGCGTCCGGTCACGCTCGCCCAAAACGATGGCTGGAATCAGTCCCACCAAGGCCAGCACCGTCAGGAAGGTTTGCAAGACCAGCACATATTCACCCGACGCAATGTCCGCCGGCGTGAGGCCGCGCTGGTAATGGGTGGTGAAGAAAGCCGACAGCAAGGCTAGCCACAGGCCGACGCTGGTGGCCCCGCGCGGGCCGAAACGCACCCCGGCCCACAGCAAAAACGGGATCAGCCAGATTTTCCTCGGCGACAGGATTCCATTCCCCCAATAGAACACATACCAGGTCAAAATGCACAGCCCGGTGAAGAGCAGGGCGGCCTCCAGCAATTTCCCCGGGCGGTTGCGCCAGCGTCGTAGCGGATCCGGTCTGGCGAACCAGGCCAGCATCAATGGCGTCACCAGAAAAACCGACATGGCATTATCCGCCCACCAGCCCAGGCAGGTTTCCTTGAACGACTGGCTTTGCCCAAAAACCGTCAGTCCGATCGTCGCAATGATGGCGCTCAACAGGGCGCTGAGCCCGGCGGCGAAACCCAGCAGTCCGACAAATTCCCTGAGCGTGTTCAGCGTCAGACTCCCGGCAATGAACCGCCGCACCAGCCACGCCGCTGTCATGGCCTCAACGGTTCCCGCGCCGGCGAAAAAGAAAATCAAAAGGAATTTCGTGCCGTGCAACAGGTCGAAGGTGAAGTTCGCCACGATGGCCGCCAGCACCAGGCCCGGCCACGCGCGATACTCATTCAACAGCAGCGCGCCGACGTACAACCCGGCCGGCAGCCAGAAGGTTACGAAGGAGGTGGATTTGACCGAAAGAAAATTGCTTAACTCCGCGCAGGCAAAGTAAACGAGGCCAAACCACACCGCTTTCTGCCAGAAGGGAACTGAAACCTCTCCGTCCTGTCGTCGTTGTTCCATCCCGAACATGCCCGCAAGAGACATAAGACTGAATCCAACTTAACTCAAGTCGCAGCCAAAACCAGCCAAAATGGAAATGAAATTGGCAAACCACTTCCGGCCCTCCACACTGCTGCAAACTGTTCATACAAACCGTTGCTCTGGGAATCACTCAGCTCCGCGTCAGCCGCCTGGCTTATGACTGCTGGCGTCTGCCGGTCGAGCCCGGTCTTCGGGCCGCCGATCCCGCACCTCCAGCAACCGGATCAATTCGCCTCGTGACAAGCTGCGGTAGTCCAAAGCCATGTTTCCGTTATAAAACATTCCCACTGCAAAGACAAAATGAATTGGCCCCCGGTTTTACCGCAAAAAATGAAATTTTTCACAAACCGGCTGCGGGGGGAGCGCACGCCGACTAAACATAACCCCAACATTTGCTGAGGATGGACAATTTTTGACCAAGTGAGCGGTCACACGTAATGTCAGCGATTTTTCCGAGGTGGACAAACAGGTTGCCGCTGCAGATTGCTGTCGTGCTGGCGCTGGCGTGGTTGCTGACCGCTGCGCGGGGCGGGGCGTTGCCGTAGGGGCGCCAGGTTCTCAAAGGTAGTGTCACGATTTTTGTGTAAAAGATTTGAGAGGGTGTTGATCCCAGTAAATGTTCATACGGTCAAAGACGCTATAAAGGATGCGTTCACAACTGCCGCGGGTGGTGAAGGCACACATCGTC
>JBAVOO010000047.1:0-96877 GCA_049692125.1 Verrucomicrobiia bacterium
GCCCTACCTTGTGCACTCTGCCGTGCCCACTCGATTTCCCGCTGCGCGGGGGTCGCGCTGACGTAAATCGTCTGGTTTTGCGTGGACTGAAATTCCAGAAAATTCAGCGGGCGATTGTCGAGCGCGCTTGGCAGGCGGAAACCGTGCTCGACCAGAACCGTTTTGCGCGAGCGGTCGCCTTCATGCATGCCGCCGATTTGCGGCACGGTGGCGTGCGATTCATCAATCACGAGCAGATAATCCTGCGGGAAGAAATCAAACAAAGTGCAAGGCTGCGAACCGGGTGCGCGGCCGGCGATGTGGCGCGAGTAGTTCTCAATGCCGGAGCAAACACCCATTTCCTCCATCATTTCCAGATCATATTCCGTCCGCTGCTTGATGCGCTGGGCTTCGAGCAGCTTGCCGTGCTTCTCGAACCAGGCGATGCGTTCGCCGAGCTCCTCGCGGATGGCGAGGATGGCGCGTTTCATCTTGTCGCCGGTGGTGACGAATTGCTTTGCCGGGAAAATGGTGACGGCGTCGAGCGGCTCAATTTTGATGCCGGTCAGCGGTTCGAAGCGGGTGAGGCGTTCAACTTCCTCGCCGAAAAATTCCACGCGCAGTCCGTCTTCGCGCCCGGCCGGACGAAGTTCCACCGTGTCGCCGCGCACGCGGAACTGGCCACGGGTGAACTCAATGTCATTCCGGTCGTAGAGCAAGTCCACGAGGCGCGTGAGGAATTGTTCGCGTGACAATTCCATCCCGGTACGAACCGGAATAATCATGGCCGTGTAATCCTCCTTGCTGCCAATGCCGTAAATACACGACACGCTGGCGACCACGATGACGTCCCGGCGCGAGAACAGCGAACTCATCGCGGAGAGCCGCAGGCGCTCGATCTCCTCGTTCCGGCTCGAGTCCTTTTCAATGAACGTGTCCGTGCGCGGGATATAGGCTTCCGGCTGGTAATAATCAAAGTAGCTGACGAAGTATTCGACGGCATTCTTCGGAAAAAAACTTTTGAACTCGGCATAAAGCTGCGCGGCCAGCGTCTTGTTGTGCGAGATAACAAGTGTCGGTCGGTCCACGTTTTTGATGACATTGGCAATGGTAAACGTCTTGCCCGAGCCGGTGACGCCGAGCAGCACTTGATGTTTCACGCCGGACAGCAAGCTGTCGGTCAGCTTCGCAATCGCCTGCGGTTGGTCACCGGCGGGTTTATATGGCGCGGCGAGTTCGAACATGACATGCGAAAGTAGGAGCGGAGTTGCCGGGTGTCAACGCAGGCTTCGGGGTTGAAACGGCCGGTGTTTGCGTAAACTCACTGGTCAACAAACCATAAAAACCGTTTCGCCGGCGGCGCTCCGGATGCCAATTAATGCCGGGTTCTCAATTGCTGGCTTGCACACGGAAGAACCTTGCCGGGTCGCCAGTTGTCGGCACGGGCAGTTCCACCGGCCCGTTGGTGCCCGGGAACGCATCGCCATAAGGCAGCCAGTCCACCAGGTTGGTGGAGGAATAAATCTGGTAGGTTACCCCGGAGATGCCAAACCAACTCATTGTCAGGTTGGTGGCTTGAAGCCCGGCGGACACGACGGGTGCGATGGTGATAACCGCCACATAGTTCTGGTTCGAGATGGACGTGGTCACGTTGGTGTAAACCCGCGAGCCGGGCGCAAACACGAAGTCGCCGCCCGACGGCACGACCGTGCCGCTCCAGCCGGGCAGGATTCCCAGCGCGTAGTTGCCATTGGTATCGGTGGTGGTGGCGGACAATCCGCCGTCCGGCTGGATCAGAACCCCGGGTACCGGTTGTCCGTTGGTGCCGGTGATCGTGCCTTGAATGACCGGCAGCAAAATGGTGAACGCGCCCGTGTAAACCTGCGACATGGGCTGGCCGTACAGGTCGTTGATGTTGGTTCCAACCGTGAACGTGTAATTACCCACGGCCGTCTGTAGTGGGAAACTAACACTATAGCTGGAGGAGCTCAGCATGGAAATGCTGAACGTGCCCGGATCCAGCGGCCCGTTGGGAGTTGTGAGTGACACGTCGGTTCCGGAGAATGAAGCTGGATCCGGCACCTCGTTGAAGACCAGGTCCAACGAACTTACGCCGCTGCTGACAATGCCAGCGGGTGTGTACGAGAGAACCTGCAAGGGAGAATTTGTGGAATAGAAAATCGAGCCGTTGGCGCCCTGGAAATCACCCTCGCCGCCGAAAACGGAAACCAGACCGGCGAAGACGTTCGCATGCGAATAAAGGGCAATGCGTCCACCGGCGCCGCCGCCACCGCCATATAATTCGCCCTCACCGCCAGCCGCGGTGATTTGACCGTTCCCGACCAGCGTGCCAGCAGTCACCCAGATGCTGCCGCCGGAACCGCCGCCGGAATTGTCCTGAATGCCCCAATCCCCATTGGCGCTGAGCTGGCCGTCCACGGTGAGAACGCCGCCCACGTTCAAACGGATTGCACCGCCGCCTTCCGAACCGCCGTAAAGTGGTCCGGATCCAAATCCGCCGCCGCTGCCCTGGTCCACGGGTTGTTGGGCCGAGCCGTAGTTGGTTCCACCAGGTGCGGCGGTTGCGGACGCGCCGCCCAGACCACCATAGCCTGCACCGCTTCCAGATCCGCCGGCGGATTGCCCGGCGCCCGGCCCGCTGGCTTGAGCAAAGCCTTTTGCGTCCACGGCAATGGCCCCGCCGGTCGCGACGTCCACGTTCTGCAGGACCACCAGGTCCAAGTTCGACTGGCCGGACAAGGTGATAAACAGGCCGCCGGCCGTGACGTTCAGGTTGCTCAACACTGGGAAGGAAGATAGCGGACAAACCACCGCGCCATCACCGATAGTAAGGTTAAAAGGTGAGGCAGGCGTGCCATAAGCGCTGGACAACGGTGTGTTCGTGCCCGACAGGCCGCCATTGTCCACCAGCAATTGACCTACGGACTGGTTGTTGGCCTTGGTGTAAATCGTTCCGGCACCACCATTCGCGTAACCGCTGCCGCCACAAGCCGAGACAGGTCCGGTAAAGGCACTGGTCGTGTATCCCAGGGCAATGCGTCCGCCGCCACCCCCACCGCCGAGCCCGTTGCCGGAGCCGCCGTTTGCGGAAATGGTTCCTGATCCGACAAGGGTGCCGGCGGTAATCCAAAGGCTGCCGCCCGATCCGCCGCCACTGTTGACGTCTCCATTTTTGCCGTTTGCCGAAACTCTGCCGTTGACGGCCAGTGTGCCGGTGACGGTGAGCCGGAGCGCTCCGCCGCCTGCCCCGCCACGCGGAGCAATGCTGCTGCCACTGCCATTGCCGCCACCGCTGCCCGCGATGCCCGGTGATTGAATCGAGTCGTAAGCGCCGCCATATCCGGAAGGGTTGGCCGCTCCAAAACCGCCGTGACCGCCTCCACCCTCAATGCTGCCGGAAGAGGTGGCGCCCGCGCCGATTCCAGATGAGGCTCCACTCCCGGTGCCGTCAACCGAAATGGCACCGCCGGAATTTATGGTGGCGTTGCCGGTCACGCTGACAGTTTGAGCCGAAGTGGAGGCAACGGTCGTCAGCACGCTATTGGTACTGATTTGAAGGTTTCGCACGCTCCAACCGCCGGGCGGGCCTTGTCCGATGGCCCCGCCCGTTACTGACAAGTCGATGGAACTGGCGTTGAACGTGGTGTTGGTTCCCGCATTCCCGCCGTTGTTCAGGATCAACTGGCCATAGCTCTGCGAGTTTGTCTTGAGATAGACTGTTCCAGCCCCACCCCAGTTGGCCCCGCCGCCGCCGTAAGCGGAAACCGGACCTGTGAATGAATTGTTGTTGTAGGTAATGGCAATGCGTCCGCCGCCGCCACCGCCGCCGTTGGCATCCGCTCCATTACCACCGTTGGCCGTGATGGAGCCGGCACCGGACAGGGTGCCCACGGTCAGCCAGATGTTGCCGCCGGAGCCGCCGCCTCCACCCGAACCGGAACCGTTGCCGCCGTTGGCCGAGATGCGTCCGTCCGCCTCCAAAATGCCGCTCACATTCAGTCGAATCGAACCACCGCCCGCTCCACCGACAGAAATCGAGGAATAATTTCCGCCGCCGCTGCCAAGGCTGGAGGGCGATGTCGTGGAATCATAGGTATTCCCCCCCGCAGCATAATTACCGGTGCTGTTTGCGCCGCAGCCTCCGTGACCTGCCCCGCCACATGGGTAGGTGGAATTGTTGTAATAGTATTGTCCTGCGCCGGGTCCCTGGCCCGCTGCGTAACCAAAAGCATCGGCGATAATGCCACCGCCCGCTTGAATGGTCGCACTCGACAAGTTCACAGTGTAATTGGAGTTGGTCATCAGCAGCCAGGCGTTTGAACTCACAAGCAGGTTGCCAAAGGTCAGCGGGCCGGATATCAACCCAATTGCTCCGTTGTGTAGAATCAAATCCGTGGAACTCACGGATTGAAGCGGCGTGTCGGTTCCGGCATTTCCGCCGTTGTCCAGAATGAGCTGGCCGTTTTGTCCGTAGGATTGGATGAGCACGGTTCCCGCCCCGCCCCAATTGGCACCGCCGCCGCCATACGCCGAAGCATTTCCCGCAAACAAATTATTGTTACAGGAAATGTAAATGATCCCGCCGCCGCCGCCGCCGCCAACGGAATCCGCCCCGCTGCCGCCATTCGCCGTGATGGAGCCGGCGCCGGACAGAGTGCCCACGGCCAGCCAGATGCTCCCTCCGGAGCCGCCGCCGCCGCCGGTTCCCGAACCGTTGCCACCATTGGCAGAAGTGGTTCCGTCCATTTGCAATGTGCCGGTCACCGTGAGCCGAATCATGCCACCGCCTGAGCCCCCGGCGGAATACGGGGAATAATTTCCGCCGCCGCTGCCCGGACTGGTGGGGGACGTCATGTAATCATAAGTGTTTCCACCGACGGCGTAATTACCGGTGCTGTTTGCACCATAGCCTCCGTGACCCGCCCCGCCACATGGATAGGCAGAATTGTTGTAATAGTATTGTCCGGCGCCGGGTCCCTGACCCCCTGGATAGCCCAAGAAGTCCGTGAAAATGCCGCTGCCTGCCTGAATGGTGGCGTTTCCCAAAAATGAGAAATTCACGATGTAGGCAGGGGCGCTGGAGGAGTAACGGTAGGCGGTCAGCCAGGCGTTGGAACTCATGAACAGATTGGCAAAACTCACCGAACTGGATGCCGAGCCAATCGCCCCGTTGCGCAAAATCAAATCCGCCGAGCTTGCAGATTGCACCAGCGTGTTGGTTCCGGCGTTTCCACCGTTGTCCAGAATGAGTTGCCCATTCTGTCCGGTCGGCTGGAGGAAGACGGTTCCCGCCCCGCCCCAATTGGCTCCGCCCCCGCCATAAGCGGAAATCGTTCCGCCGAACAAGTTCGCCGCGGGATAGATGGCAATGCGACCGCCGCCGCCGCCGCCGCCGATTGAATTCGCCCCATTCCCGCCGTTGGCCGTGATGGAACCGGAGCCGGCCAAGATTCCAGATGTCACCCAGATGCTGCCGCCGGAGCCGCCGCCACCGCCCGAACCGGAACCGCTGCCACCGTTGGCCGAGATGCGGCCGTCCACCTGCAAAGTGCCGCTGACATTGAGTTGGATCGCACCACCGCCCGCTCCGCCAGAGGAATACGGCATCAATTGTCCGCCCCCGCTGCCATACGTGGTGGGAGATGTCTGAGAACCATAGGTTGTGCCGCCGCCAGCGTTCGCCGAAGCACCGTTGGCACCCCTGCCACCATACCCGCCGCCACCGCAAGGACGGTAGCTGCCATCATTGTAAGAAAGACCATAGCCGCTGCCCGCTCCCGCGGAATAGCCTGCATTGTCGGCGAGCAAACTGCCGCCTTCTTGAATCGTGACGTTGCCGCTGGCGGTCAGGTTGATGGGTGATAACGCGGAGGAGGCCAAGAGCAGGCCGTTGGAAGCAATCGTCAGATTTCCAATGGTCCACGGCCCGTTTGGAATCACGCCCGCGTTTCCTCGAATCAGCACATCAATGCTGCTGCTGGTGACGGAAACCAGTGAATTTGTTCCCACCTGTCCGCCATTGTCAAACACCAGCAACCCGTTCTGTCCGGTCAGTTCGGTGTAAACAGTGCCCGCGCCGCCGGTCATCGCCCCGGCCCCGCCATAGGCGGCCAGCGAACCCGCAAAGCTGTTCACATCAGACTGGATGGCAATGCGTCCGCCGCCGCCGCCGCCGCCGTGGGTCGGTTCACCCGCGCCGCCTTGCGCGCTGATGGCACCTGAGCCGGACACCAGTTGCGCCGTGATCCAGATGCTGCCGCCCGACCCGCCACCGGAGCGGCTGTTGGTGCCATTGGCGCCGTCGGCCGAGATTGTGCCGTTGACGATAAACGTTCCGCCGGCGCTGATTTGCACCGCGCCACCCCCGGCGCCCCCAATGCCGGCATAGCTGGTGCCGCCTCCGCTGCCCAAGTCGGTGGGCTGGGTAAAGGAACCGTAGGTCGTGCCGCCCATTGCGTTGCTGGAACTCATCCCGCCAATGCCGCCGTAACCGGCGCCGCTGCCGTCCGCCGGACTTCCGGCAGCGTAGCCCGCGCCGGGACCGGCACCGCCGCCGTAGCCTTTTCCATTCGCATTGATGGCGCCTCCCACGGCCACTTCCACGTTACCCGTCACCGACAGATTAAACCCGGCGGGCAGCACGCCCAGCAGCGCGTCATAACTCACCAGGACATTGGCGCCGTCAGGAATGGTGGAGTTTGTCGTCCGTTGTAACTGGGTCATAATGCCATCCGGGCTGGTCAGCAGATAATCCACTCCGTTGGTATAAATGGTTGTGCTTCCGGAATCCGTCACCAGGACAGAAGCGGTTATGACGTTGGAATTGAGCAACGTCACCGGGTTGGTGCCATTCAACGTCTGGGATTCGTCCACCACAGAGAGAAGGTTTGAAATGACGCCGTCGGGTGAAAACGAGTGGGTCAGCACGCCTCCCGCGGCCACGAGCAGGCTGGAAAATGCGTGCGGGCCGTCCACCATCACCGTGCAGTTGGTAACGATGATATCCTCCCCTTCATAATTTGTGTCGTTTGCATTGATTGTCGTGTCATTGGTGAAGGTCGTCGCAGAAGCCGGGAGGCGGACCAAGATTAAGGCGATAACCCCCGCAACCAGGGCGCGGCAGGTCAGCGAAACGAACCAGGGGGAAACACGGAGAGTTTTCATGAGTAATGGGGCCTTTCCGGGTGGAAACAATAAAGAAAATTGATACGGATGTCAAACTCTTTGCGGGGAATTGGGTGCGACCAGGTAGCGCGGGCTTTTTCGTTGAAACCGCCGCGAATTTTCGTAAGTTCCGTCGTCAACAGACCATGAAAACCATTTTTGCGCTGGCCGTTGTTCTTTTACTTTCAACGCGGTCGCCCGCCGAAATTCAGGCGCCCGTTTCACTCTGGCCGGACGGCGCGCCCGGCGCGCTCGGCAGCACGAGCAACGACATTCCCACGCTCACGCCGTATTTGCCCGACTCCATCCCGCCGGGCGGGACGACAGGCGCGGCGATGGTGATTTGTCCGGGCGGCGGTTACAGGCATCTCGCAGCGCATGAGGGCAATGATTACGCGCTGTGGCTGAACCAGCACGGTGTCGCCTGTTTTGTTCTGAAATACCGGCTCGGCTTGAACGGCTACCGGCATCCGGCGATGTTGCAGGACGCGGCGCGCGCGGTGCGATTGGTGCGGGCGCGGGCGGCGGACTGGAAGATTGACCCGAAGCGTGTGGGTATCATGGGTTCATCGGCGGGCGGGCATCTCGCATCCACGCTGATGACACATTTTGATTTGGGTGATACAAACGCCGCCGACCCGATTGAACGCCAAAGCTCGCGTCCGGACATCGGCATTCTTTGTTATCCGGTCATCACGCTGGGCGAATACACGCATCAAGGTTCAAAAGACAATTTGCTCGGCACCAATCCGCCGCCGGAACTGGTCAAGTTGCTTTCCAACGAACTGCAGGTGACGACGAATACGCCGCCTTGTTTCATCTGGCAGACTTTCGAAGACAAAACGGTTTCGGTGGAAAACAGCCTGATGTTCGCCGAGGCGTTGCGTAAAAATCATGTGCCATTTGATTTGCACATCTACCAAAAGGGCAACCACGGTTTGGGACTCAACGACACCCCCCCGTTTGCCCAACCGCATCCGTGGGCGAACGCCTGCCTGTTCTGGCTGAAGGAGCAGGGGTTTGTGCAGTGATTTGGTAAACAAAGCCGGCCGTCGCCGGGGTCTCAGTTCAGGAATTGGGCAGTTTAACTTACACCAGGTCATGGCGGTTCGGGGTGGCAAGGCCCGTTGATTCTCTCACCGGATTGTTCCCCGCTTCTTGGCATTGGCCATGCTGACACCTTTTAAGAGACCATGAATATTGTGAATCCGCCGAACCCCTTCCAAATCCCGCCTTGTTTGCAGAGGGCGGACAGTCAACAACGCCGTCGGGAGCTGTTTAAAAAGGGATTTATTGCTGCTGTGGTTGCCGTCGTAATCCTGCTGGTCGGGCTGTTAATTGAAGGCTGCATGAGCGAACAGACAACGACCACGACCCCGGCCAAAAAAGTCACAAAAGCAACGGATCTGCCAGCGTCTTGGACAAACCCGGCTTTGATGGTGGAACAGAAGCCAAAGCCGGGTCCGCAACCGAATCTTAACGCAACCAGCCGGATCGCACCGCCCGTTTCAAAGGAGAATGCAGTGGCCGCCATCCAGCCCGAGACTCTTTACGTGATCAAATCCGGCGATACCTTGATCCGCATTGCCAAAGTCCACGGAACAACGGTAAAAGCCCTTAAAGCGGCCAACGGTTTGGAGAGCGACCGCATTGTTGTCGGAGCAAAACTGAAAATACCCACAGCTTAAGCGCCCGTTGTTTACCCTCGCCTGAATCCTTTCTCCAAGAGGGGTGGGATTAATTTCGTCTTGGTTAAATTTCCTGCTTGCTTTACCCGCCGTTAAGTCTATTTTCCCGCCCGCCTGAACGCCGCGGGTGCGGATGTTCATTAAGGCTGAGAAACAACAGTTAACAAACAACCTAACATTCAACCCTCCGTTGCCACGGCAGCGTTCTCGCCTCGGCGAAGCGTTGCGAAGCCGGGTGGTAGTTAGGCAATGGAGTCTTCGAAGTCCGTTTCATCGGACGACCAAGCCTCCGCAGTTCAACCCGGAATAGTTATGCTCACGATGGAAGAAGCCATGAAGCAAAGCGCGACGCGTTTTGCCGCCGGCGAAATTGTCAAAGGCACAATCATCGAAGTCCGCCCGAAGGAAGTTTTGGTGGACATCGGTTACAAAAGTGAAGGGGTCATCCCCACCAATGAATTTGTAGACACCAGCGCGCTCAAGGTCGGCGGCGAAATTGATGTCCTCATCGAAAAACTCGAAAACAAGGATGGCACGGTCGAACTCTCGCACGAAAAGGCCGAGTTCAAGAAAAATTGGGAGCGCATCCTCACCATCTGCAACGAGGGCGGCACGATCCAGGGCAAGGTCAAGTCGATCGTCAAAGGCGGCCTGGTCGTCAACATCGGCGTCGAGGCGTTTTTGCCCGCGTCGCAAATTGATGTCATCACGCCGAGGAATCTCGCGCAATTCGTCAACAACACCTACGAATTCAAGGTCGTCAAAATCAATCAGGAGCGGCAGAACATCGTGCTCTCGCGCCGCGAATTGATCGAGCAGGAGCGCAACGAAAAACGCGCCCGGCTGCTGGCCGAAATGGTGCCGGGCGACATCCGCAAGGGCACGGTCAAGAACATCACTGATTTCGGCGCGTTCATCGAGTTGAACGGCATTGACGGCCTGCTCCACATCACGGACATGAGCTGGGGCCGAATCGCGCATCCATCGGAAATCCTCAAGGTCGGCCAGGAAATAGACGTGGTTGTGCTCGACGTGAACAAGGAAAAGGAACGCGTCAGCCTCGGCCTTAAGCAAAAAATGGCCAACCCGTGGGACAGCATCGAAACCAAATATCCCGTCGGCGCGAAGGTCAAGGGCAAGGTCGTCAGCCTCGTGCCTTACGGCGCCTTTGTGCAACTGGAGATGGGGGTCGAGGGCCTCGTTCACGTCACCGAGTTGTCGTGGACCAAGCGCGTGGCCAAGCCCAGTGATGTGCTCAAACAGGACCAGGAAATTGAGGCCATTGTGCTCGGCATCAACCGGGAAGAGCAGAAAATTTCCCTCGGCATCCGCCAGCTCGAATCCAATCCGTGGGACAACGCCGAAGCGAAATACGCGGCCGGCGCCCGGGTCAAAGGCAAGGTGCGCAACCTCACCAGCTACGGCGCGTTTGTGGAATTGGAAGAGGGCATTGACGGCATGATTCACGTGTCCGACGTGTCGTGGACGCGCAAGATCAATCACCCGTCCGAAGTCCTCAAGAAGGGCGACGAAGTCGAGGCCGTCGTGCTCGAAGTGGACCGCCCGAACCAGCGCATCGCGCTGGGCATCAAACAACTCTCGGAAGACCCGTGGGCGAACATTGACCAGCTTTACAAGGTCGGCGACGTCGTCACCGGCAAGGTCACCAAGCTCGCGAGCTTCGGCGCCTTCATCGGTTTGCAACACGACATTGACGGACTTGTGCATATCTCGCAGATCAGCGAGGAGCGCGTGGACAAAATCAAAAACGTGCTCAAGGCCGGCCAGGAGGTGACCGCCCGCGTCATCAAGATTGACAAGGGCGAACGCCGCATCGGCCTGTCCATCAAGGCCGCCAGCTACACCGACGAACAACTCAAGGAAGAGCAGAAAATATTCGATGCGCTCAAACCCGGCGAAGACCTCGTGGCGTTGCAACACGCCTTCGACGCCGCCGACGAGGCGAAACAGGACGAGAAACCGGAGTAATCATTCCGAGCAATTGGATTCACGCACAGGCGGACCGACAACGGTCCGCCTGTTTTCTAATATGAAATCGGTCTGGACATTAATTTTGATGCAAAATAGATTTCTCCAATGTCCCCAAAAGCACATACCGCGGCAAAAAGCTCTGCGAAATTGCTTGGCTTCAGCTTCTGGTTTTGTTTTTCGCTATGGGTTTCTTTTTGGTTGATGGTACCAGTGGGATGGGTTGAGGAAAAATTGCCATTGGCAAAAATGCCTGGGAGACTTTCATTCGCAATTTTTCTGCTTTCATGGGCTGGTTGTGTTTTCTTGGTATCTTGGATTTCAATCTGGTGGGCGCGAAAACGGCGGTGGACAATTGCCCGGTCAACGGGAAGGAACGTGACATTTTTGTTCTTGCTGCTGGCTTGCACGATTTATTGCACCACGGCTTGGGATAAATATATCGCCGATAAACTTTACATTTGCACTGATTCCGTGCCGTGGGTTTTTGTACATCCGGGTGACTGGGTGCATGGCAACTACGTGATTATTCCGCAAAATCAGTTTCCGCGATCCATGAGCGAGCCCGATGCCGTCAAGGAAGGTTGGAGCGTTCCAAAGCTGTGGTGCTTGTGGTGGTCCTGGATTGCTGCATCTATCGGCGTGAGCGCGTCGCTTTCGTTTTTAATCTGGTGGCCTAAAACAAGAAATTTTGCGGTTACTTCAGCAGTGATTTGTGCCGGTAATGCAAAATCCTGAATTCCGGTGTGTCGCGAATTTCTTCCGCCAGCACGAACCGGCCTTCAAACGGCGGGAAAAACGCGTCGCCTTCCACCTCGCGTTTGACCAGTGTGAGGTAAAGATCGGAACAGCGCGGCAACATCTGCGCGTAAATATCCGCGCCGCCGCAGATGAAAATTTCGTTGGGGAATTCCGACGGATCCAGCCGCTCCAGCGAGTTGAAAATCAGCAGGTCCGTTTTTTGGTCCTTCTCCAGTTTGCTGAAATGAAACTGGTAGGCGCGCTTGAGATAACGCCCGCCCCGCCACTCGTGATATTGCCCGAAAATTTCCGGATGACTTTTGATGAGCCGCTGCGGATGCCGCGTCAGGATCAGATTCTTCCGGTTGGGCAGCGGCTGGCCCAGGCTTTCAAATGTCTTGCGTCCCATGACGATGACATTGCCCATCGTCATTTTTTTGAACCACTTGAAATCCTCCGGCAGATGCCACGGGATTTTGCCGCCCGCGCCAATCACGCGGTTCAGCGACATCGCCGCAATGGCCTTGAAGTGTTTCATGTTGCGGTCCGCAGATTACACAGATGACACAGATAAATAAAATCAATCTGCGGAATCCGCGAAATCTGCGGATTCCTCTTCACACCGCAATCGGCGCCTTGATGGCCGGATGCGGGTCATAACCGACCAGTTCAAAATCCTCGAACTTGAAGGCGTCAATGTTTTTCACCGCCGGATTCAATTTCATCTGCGGCAGCGGACGCGGTTCGCGCGACAGTTGCAGTTTCGCCTGCTCGACGTGGTTGCTGTAGAGATGCAGGTCGCCGAACGTGTGGACGAAATCGCCGGGCTTCAGATCGCAGACCTGCGCCACCATCAGCGTCAGCAGCGCGTAGCTGGCGATGTTGAACGGCACGCCGAGAAAAATATCCGCGCTGCGCTGGTAAAGCTGGCAGCTCAGCTCGCCGTCGCTGACATAAAATTGAAACAAGCAGTGGCATGGCGGCAATGCCATGCTGTCAATGTCTGCAATATGCCACGCGTTGACAATCAACCTGCGACTGTCGGGGTTCTCTTTGATTTCCTCAATGACCTTGGCGATCTGGTCAATGCCCCATTTGCTTCTTCGCAGTCGTGGCCCTATGGGCGTTACACCACTTGTGCCATCAGTGAACTCGCCGAGATCGAACAGTGTTGGGTGACTTCCGGCAGGATCAGACGATTTGCGGGGTATGCTTTTGGTCTTCACCCAATGCCTCCATTGCTTTCCGTAGACCGGGCCCAAGTCGCCGGTGGTTTTGTCTGCCCATTCATCCCAAATGGTCACCTTGTTTTCCTGCAAGAAACGAATGTCTCTGTCGCCGCGCAAAAACCACAATAATTCATAGATGATGGATTTGGTATGGACTTTTTTGGTGGTGAGCAGCGGGAAATTTTTCCGCAAATCAAACCGCGCCTGCGCGCCAAACACGGAATGCGTGCCGGTACCCGTGCGGTCGGCCTTGAATTTTCCGTGCTCCAAAACCTGTCGCAGCAAATCAAGGTATTGAATCATCGCGGGGAAAATTTAACCACGAAATACACGAAATACACGAAAAGAAATTCGGCTGAACAAATAATGTTTTGGCCACAGGTGAGCCACGGATTGAATCTATGAAAATCTGTGAAATCCGTGTTGCTGATTTTGGAGGATTGAAATCGGCTCGCCACGCCAAGCTTTTGTTGCAAAACTGTGCGCGTCATGCGAATCCTCGCCCTTGATCACGGAACCAAACGCATCGGCGTGGCGGTGAGCGATGAAACCAGAACCATCGCACAGCCGCTGGAATTCATTCCCGCCGAGCCGTTCGCGAATTTTCTGGCGCGGCTCCGGCAGTTGATCCGCGAAAAGGGAATCGAGCAGATTCTCGTCGGCCTGCCACGCAACATGGACGGCAGCTACGGCCCGGCGGCGCTCAAAGTGGAGACATTCGTTGCCGCGCTGAAAGATGCCGTCGCCGTTCCGATCAAAACCTGGGACGAGCGGCTGACCTCGGCGCAGGCGAACCGGGTTTTGATTCAAGGCGGGGCGCGCCGCGCCAGACGCAAGGAGAAGGTGGATCAGACCGCGGCGGCTATTTTGTTGCAAAGCTATCTGGATGGCCGGGGGATTGGAGTAATGGAGTGATGGTGTAATGAGCACGCAACACTCCAACACTCCAGCACTCCAACACTCCGCCAGCCGGGATCTCATCAAATTCAAACTGACCATCGCCTACGACGGCACCGGCTACGAAGGCTGGCAGGTGCAGAAAACCGGGACCGGCGTGCAGGAAATCGTCGAAACGGCGCTGGCAAAGTTGTTCCCGAGCCGGCCGCGACTCCACAGCGCCAGTCGCACGGACACCGGTGTTCATGCGCTCGGCATGGTCGCGCATTTCGAGATTCCCCGTGCCGAATCCAGAATGTCCGCGCGCAGGCTTGCATTGGCAATCAACGCGTGGCTGCCGGAAGACATTCGTGTGTCATCAGTCACGCGTGCGTCGAAAATTTTTCACGCGCGCTTCGACGCGGCGGGCAAACAATATCGCTATTTCGTCTGGAATCATCCGGCCATGAATCCGCTGCTTCGCCGCAGCGCGTGGCACGTGACACGCCCGCTCAACTTGAAAGCCATGCGCGCCGCCGCGCCGCTGTTTGTCGGACGGCGTGATTTTAAATCGTTCGCCGCCAGCCGGAATTACGAGATGAAATCCACCGTGCGCCGGCTCACCCGCTGTGACATCAAAAAGTCCGGCCCGCAACTGACGTTTATCATCGAAGGCGAAGGTTTTCTTTACAAAATGTGCCGGGGCATCGTCGGCACGCTGGTGCAAATCGGCCTGGGCAAATTTCCGGCGGATGAAATCCGGCGGATGCTGTCGAAAAAGGACCGGCGCGTGGCCGGCATGACCGCCCCGGCGCATGGGTTGGTGCTTTGGAAAGTGTTTTATAACGTGCTTCCGGCGTCTCGCCGGAAGAACAGATCTGCCGGCAGGATGCCGGCAGCACGTTGAGCCATGAACATTGTCCTGGTTGAACCGGAAATCCCGCCGAACACGGGCAACGTGGCGCGGCTGTGCGCAGCCACGAAAACGACATTGCATCTCATCGAACCGTTCGGTTTCAAGCTGGACGATGCACAGCTCAAACGTGCGGGCATGGATTACTGGCCGCACGTCGAATGGCATCGCTGGCCGCACTGGCAGGCGTTTGAAGAAAAACTGCCGGCGAACGCGCGGCTTTGGTTTGTCGAGTCCGGCGGGCCAACAATTTACAGCGACGTGAAATTTTCAGCGGACGATTATCTGGTTTTCGGGCGCGAGACTGCCGGTTTGCCGAAGCAGTTGCTGGAACAAAACCGCGACGGGTGGCTGCGGATTCCGATGTTCAATGAAAAATCGCGTTCACTGAATCTGTCAAACTGCGCGGCGCTGGTTTTGTTTGAAGCTCTCCGGCAGCAAGGGTTCAAGGGCGAGATCCACTGAATGGTCGCATTGCTAAAACAATGCGTGAGGCAATGATTTGGCGATTGAACAATTCACAATTTAACGGTTAAGCTTCGCCACCGTCGTTGCGAACATGATCTACACGCCGGCAAAATCAGTTTCGTTTTGAGCGGCGGCGCCGCCACTGACGTATTTCAAATCAAATGGCCAAATCAGGAAAATTTCGCTGGGTCATCTGTGCGCTGCTCTTTTTCTCGGTCGCGGTCAACTACCTTGACCGGCTGGTCATCGGCATCCTGAAAAAGCCGCTCAGCGGCCAATTGGGCTGGAGCGACAGCGATTACGGCAACATCGCGGCGGCCTTCTCGTTTGCCTACGCGTTCGGGTACCTGTTCGGCGGCCGGCTGACGGACCGCCTGGGCGCGAAACGCGGGCTGTCCTTGTTCGTGCTGTGTTGGAGCGCCGCGGCGATGGCGCACGGATTGTGCGGTCTGATCGGCGTCGAGGACCAGTTCCGGATGCAGTATCCCTGGTTTTCGGCGGCGGAAAAAGGGATTGTGTGGATGACATTGGCGATGCCGATGACGGCGGCCGGTTTCGTGGTCGCACGCATCGTGCTGGGCCTTGCGGAAGGCGGAAATTTCCCCGCTGCAATCAAGACGGTGGCCGAGTGGTTTCCCATAAAAGAGCGCGCCCTGGCGACCGGCTGGTTCAATACCGGAACGAATGTGGGTGCCATTCTCTGCCCCATCGCGGTGCCATGGATTTTTCAACGGATTGGCTGGGAAGCAACCTTTTATGTGACCGGAGCGACGGGTTTTGTGTGGGTGGTTGCCTGGTGGCTGCTTTACGATTCGCCGGAGAAACACCGGCGGCTTTCGTCTGCCGAACTCACCTACATCAAGAGCGGTCAGCCCGCGGTGGAGGCAAGGCCGGTGAAGGTGCCCTGGCTGTCGCTGCTGGGGTACCGGGCCGTCTGGGCCTATGTGTTGGCGAGCATCCTCGCTGCGCCGGCGTGGGGATTCTATCAGTTCTTTGTGCCTGATTTTCTGGACAAGGGTTTTCATCTCGATCTCCAAACAACCGGCTGGTGGACCGCGGTGTTTTTCACCATTGCGATGGTCGGCGGCGTGGCGGGCGGATGGCTGGCCGAAAAACTTATTAATCGCGGCTGGAGCCTCAACGCCGCGCGCAAGGTTTCGTTGCTGGTCTGCGCCTTGGCAGTGGTGCCGGTGTTTCTCGCCCCGTTTGCCGGGAGCGTCTGGCTCGCGGTGCTGATCGTCGGCATCGCCGGCTCGGCCCACCAGGGTTGGTCGGCCAACCTCTTCAGCCTGGTCTCCGACACCATGCCGAAGGAGGCGATCAGTTCAGTAGTGGGACTGGGCGGATTTGTCGCTTACTTCACCGGCGGATTCGTCAACGGGATCACCGGCCACATTTTGGAGAAGACCGGAAGCTACGTATTGGTCTTCGCCTACTTCTCGGGCATGTATGTTCTTTCGCTGATTGCGATCCAACTGCTCGTGCCGAAAATCAAACCCACGACCTGACCGGCCATGTCCTTCGCATCCGCAGCTTCGATCCCGCCCGCCGCCGCCGGCCGGGCGGATGGCGCTTATCCGTGGACGCCCGACCAGGGCGACGGCACGTTTCGCAATCCGATCATTTATGCGGATTATTCGGACCTCGATGTCATCCGTCACAGCGGCGATTTTTTCATGACCGCGTCCAGCTTCAACTGCACCCCCGGCCTGCCGGTTCTGCACTCGAAGGATTTGGTGAATTGGACGCTCATCAACCACGCGGTCAAAAACCTGCCGCATCCGCGCTATGCCGAAGTTCAGCCCGGCTGCGGTATTTGGGCGCCGGCCATCCGGTTTCACGCCGGGAAATTCTGGATTTTTTTCCCGACGCCGGACGAAGGCCTTTACGTCACCACGGCGGATGACCCGGCTGGCAAATGGTCCGCGCCGCATCTGGTGCAGGAGGGGAAGGGATTGATTGATCCCTGTCCGTTCTGGGACGACGATGGCAAGGCGTATCTGGTCCACGCTTATGCCAATTCCCGCGCCGGCATGAGGCACCGGCTGCGCGTCTGCCCGATGGCCCCGGATGGTTTGCGGCTGCTGGGCGAAGGCCAGATTGTTTTTCATGATCCGGACCGGCATCCCACCCTGGAGGGGCCAAAATTTCTGAAAAAGGACGGGTGGTATTACATCCTGACGCCCGCCGGCGGCGTGGAGACCGGCTGGCAGGTGGTCCTGCGCTCGAGAAACATTTACGGTCCTTACGAGGACAAAATCGTGCTCGAACAAGGCAGCACCGCCATCAACGGCCCGCACCAGGGCGCGCTGGTGGACACGCCGAACGGCGAATGGTGGTTCCTGCATTTTCAGGATGCCGGGGTGTATGGCCGGGTCGTGCACTTGCAGCCGGTCCAATGGCGGGATGGCTGGCCCCTGATGGGCGTGGATCAGGATGGCAACGGCATTGGAGAACCTGTGCTGCATTGCGCCAAACCCTCCGGCCTCGCCCCGGGCGACCGGGCCATTCCTCAAACGAGTGATGAATTCGATTCCCCCAGGCTGGGTTTGCAGTGGCAGTGGCAGGCCAACCACCAGGAGCAGTGGTACCAACTGGACGCCCGCCGGAGCTGGCTGCGGTTGTATCCACAACCGGTGTCCGGGGAAGCCCTGACGCGCGTGCCGAATTTGTTGCTGCAAAAATTTCCGGCGCGCTCCTTTGCTTTTGAAACGCTGCTGGAATTTTCACCGGATCACCCGGGGGAGGAGGCGGGCCTGGTGGTGATGGGCCAGTCTTGCGCCGCCCTGGCGCTGCGGCGCGACGCGGCGGGCAATCAACTGGTCTTGCGCGTGGATGGCGCTCAAAAGTTCGCGCGCGACGGCCTGCCCGGCGTGGTCAAATTGCGCGTGGAAGTCGGGGAAGGCGGCGTCTGTGTCTTCCATTTTGCTACGGACGCACAGTTTGTGCAGATTCCCCATGTTTTTCCGGCGCGCCAGGGAACGTGGATGGGAGCCAAAATCGGAGTGTATGCGCTCAACCGCCAGCCGCAGGTGCCGGCGGGACATGCGGATTTTGATTATTGCCGGTTCTCATGAACCCACTTTGGGTCAGCCCGCTGAACCAACCGATGGCAACCCGTCAACTCACTTTGCTTTCCAACCTTTTGACTTCTTCTTTAATCAGTTCCGTCGTCCGATGTTTGGCCAGATAAACCTGGTCCACGGAAATGCCGAACCTCGTGGCCACTTTTTCGGGTGCCCATTCCTTGTTCACATACAAGTCAAAGATTTGATACTTTTGCGGGTCCAGCCGGCGTTTGACTTTGGCCAGTGCAGCATCGAGCAGGTTCTTTTCCCATTCCGCGTCCCACAGCGCGTCCAAATCCCGGCTGGCCGGATCGACCACTTTGTCCACCGTACGGGTGCCGGTCGCCGTGTCCTCGGAAGCGGGGTGGCTGGCGGCGAAAGGCCCGCGTTTGCGGAGTTGATCGGTGATGCGCCAGCGGGTCATGTTCAGGAGCCAGGTCTTGAAGGAGCCAATCGCCGGGTCATATTTGAAAGTGGGCATGTGCTTGGCGACCGAGATCATCGTTTCCTGCACCACGTCCTGTGCTTCAGCCGCAGTCAAGCCACCCTTGATGGCGACGCCATAGATGAGTTTCCAGTATGTGTCAAAAAAATCCTGCCAACTCGACTGATCCTGCCAGTCTTTGAGGCGTTGAATCAGAGTTGCGCGCGTCGGAATCAATTCATCCATCGGCTCTGCCATGTAACCAGTAATGTGGTCTTGAGCGATGGTTGGCAATAAAATACACCGTCATCCCGAAAAAAAGTTGAGGAAAGAGGTGTTATATGCTTGTCTGGGCTGCCTTCGTCGGGCAGATGCGCAAACGTATAAAAACGCTTGAACTTATTTCCTAAAGCCGGTCGCGGCCGGTTGCTGGCCGTAATTTTTTGGGGTTTCCTGGCCTGCGTCGAGGGGTCTTGGGCGCAGCCGATGGCCGGCGGTGGGGCCACGAACGAAATCCGGATTGTGGAACTTCAAGGCACGGCAGAGGTCGCTGCTGCCACCGCCACGACCTGGATGCCGGTGCGAACCAACCAAATCCTGCGCCCGTCCGACCGGTTGCGCACCGGCGCAAACAGCCGGATGACACTCCTTTGGTCGGATCGGAGTGTGGTGTCTTTCGGCGCTTTGACGGAGCTCGAAATATTGCCGCCGGATTCAGCCGGTGCGCAATGCGGGCTGCATTTGTTCCGGGGCATCGTCTCTTTTTTCCATCGGGACGAGCCGGGACGCATCCGGGTCATCACCCGCGGCGCCGTCGCCGGTGTGGAGGGCACGGAATTTGTCCTGGCCGTCGCGCCCGGGAAGGACACGGAGCTGACGACGATGTCCGTGATTGACGGCAAGGTCCGGTTTGGCAACGAACAGGCCACGCTCCTGCTGACCAACGGCCAGCAGGCCGTCGTTGAGCCGGGCCAGGCGCCCGTTCGCACCGCGGGTTTCATTGCCAACAACATCCTGCAATGGTGTTTTTACTACCCGGCGGTGATTGATCCGGCGGATTTGCCGTTCACACCGGAAGAACAAAAAATCCTTGTCGAATCCCTCCAAGCCTGCCGGGCGGGCGATCTGCAGGTCGCGCTGGCCAAATATCCGGCCGGGCGACAGCCCGGCTCGGACGCCGAACGGGTTTACTACGCCGGCCTGCTGCTGGGCGTCGGACAGGTTGAACCGGCCGAAACGGTGCTGGCTTCGTTGTCCGCCGCCGATGCCTCCAGCCGCCCGCAACGAATTGCCCTGGCCTTGCGTCAACTCATCTCCGCCGTGAAGCGACAGCCGAATCCGGCAGTGGTCCGTCCGCAACTGGCCACGGAATTCCTCGCCAATTCCTACTATGAACAATCGCGCGCCATCCCCGGAATTTCATTGCCGGCCGCGCTGGATTCAGCCCGGCAGGCCGTGACCAACTCACCGGATTTCGGTTTTGGCTGGGAGCGGTTGGCGGAACTGGAATTCAGTTTCGGTCATACCGACCGGGCGCTCGACGCCCTGGACAAAAGCCTGGCCCTCGCGCCGCGCAATGCCCAGGCGCTCGCGTTGAAAGGATTCCTGCTCGCGGCGCAAAATCACATTGGCGATGCCATTGGCTGGTTCGACCGGGCGCTCGCCGTGGACTCCGCCCTCGGCAACGCATGGCTGGGGCGCGGTCTTTGCCGCATCCGCCGGGGCGACACCAGGGGAGGGCGCGAAGACCTGCTGGTGGCGGCGGCGCTCGAGCCGCAGCGCGCCGGGTTGCGAAGTTATCTGGGCAAGGCTTACGCGGATGCGGGCGATTTCCCGCGCGCCAGCAAGGAGCTTCAACTCGCAAAAAAGTTGGATCCCAACGACCCGACGGCGTGGCTCTATTCCGCTTTGCTCAATCAGGAGAACAACCGGATCAACGACGCGATTCGGGATCTGGAAAAATCGCAGGAATTGAATGACAACCGGAGTGTTTATCGCTCGCAACTGCTGCTGGACCAGGACCAGGCGGTGCGCAGCGCGAATCTGGCCGCGATGTACCGGGATGATGGCATGTTTGACGTGGCCGTGCGCGAAGCTTCCCGCGCGGTGAATTACGATTACGCGAATTACTCGGCGCATCTGTTCCTGGCGAACAGTTACTACGGACTCAGCGATCCGAACATGATCAATCTCCGGTATGAGACCCCCACCGAAAGCGAGTATCTGCTGGCGAATTTGCTGGCCCCGGTGAGTGCCGGCATGCTCTCGCCCACCATCTCACAGCAGGAATACTCCCCGTTGTTCGAGCGCAATCGCTTTGGGGTCGTCTCGAGCACGGAATATCTGAGCCGCGGGGCCTGGACACAGTCGGGCGCGCAGTTCGGCACCTTCGAAAACTTCAGCTATGACGTGGAAGGATTCTACCGTTCCGACCCCGGCCAGCGGGTGAATGATGACATCGAACAGCGGCAATTGTCCGCGGCGCTCAAATACCAATTCACGCCGCAGGACACCGTTTATTTGCAGGTTAACCAATACGAGGCAGACAGCGGGGATTTATCCCAATACTACAATCAAAACCTGGCCAGCCCGACTTATCGCATGAACGAGCAGCAGGATCCGAACGTAAGTCTTGGCTATCATCATGAATGGAGTCCCGGAGTTCATACTTTGTTTTTTGCGGCTCGCCTCGACGACACTTATTCGGTCACCAACTCCACGCAGCCTTCCCTGTTTGAATTTTTTCCAGACAATACCAACGGTGTCCCCACTTTCAAGTCCGGCCAGAACATCACAACGCACGAGCATTATACGGACAAGTTGGGAATTTATTCCGGAGAACTGCAGCAGATTTGGGAGGGGCCTGTACACAACACTATTGTCGGCGCGCGCATTCAGTATGGTCATTTTGACAGCACTGTTTTACAGGTCAAACCTGACCCCGTGGAAGCTGCTTTCACCAATTCCATAGCCGCAAAACAGGACATCACCTCCCTGTTCAAGCGCGTCAGTTTTTACGGTTATCATCAGTGGCAGATTTTCGAGCCGCTGCAATTGATTGGCGGCGTGACTTACGACCATATCACCTATCCGGAAAATTTTCGGAGCGCTCCAATTTCAGGGAACGAAACGACGGCGGATCAAATTTCCCCCAAGGCCGGCTTGATTTGGACACCGCTGGACAAGACCACCGTCCGTTTCGCTTACACGCGTTCGCTGGCTGGCGCGAGCCTGGACCAAAGTTATCAAATCGAGCCTTCGCAAGTGGCGGGTTTTATTCAAAACTACCGCAGCATCATTCCTGAATCCATCGCCGGGGATAATGCGGGAGCTAAATTTGAAACCTACGACCTTTCCCTGGAACAAAAATTCAGCACCGGAACTTATCTGGGCATATCCGGCGAGATATTGAACTCCACTGTTAACCGGGTTGATGGCACCTTCGACTATTATCCCCTCGAGTTCATTGAACCCGTTACAGCCGGAGTGCGCGAAAATTTGGATTATTAGGAAAAATCACTGCTGGTCACCGCCAACCAGTTGCTGGGCCGGGAATGGTCGCTCGGCGCACGCTATCTTCTCACCCAAGCGGTCTTGAATGACAATCTCCCCGGTGTGCCGATCAGCCCATCATACATTACTAAGCCAATAGTCCCAAGTCAGCGGACCGAGGGACTTTTGCAACAGTTGAGTTTGTCGGCGATTTACAACCATCCCTACGGTTTCTTTGCCCAGGAAGAAGCCCTGTGGTATGGTCAAAGCAACAGCGGGTACACCCCCGGTGAGCCGGGCGCTGACTTCTGGCAATTCAACGCGTTTGTCGGTTACCGTTTCCCGCGTCGAAAAGCCCAAGTCACGCTCGGCCTGCTCAACATCACTGATCAAAATTACAATTTAAACCCGCTCAACCTTTACAACGAACTTCCGCGCTCGCGCACCCTGGTTCTGAGCCTGCAGGTGAATTTCTAAAACGGATGGCGCGCAACCGGCTGCCTGCACCGTTCGGAGTTCCGCCTTCAGGCGGCAATGGCAAAACAATGGGCAGCGGCGCGAACTTGCAAGCCGGTTGAAAACTATTATTCTCGGCGCATGGCAAAAAAGGCTGCTGCTCAAAACGGTAGGGCTGACCTACCGGTCAGCCAAGACGCGCAGCAGCGCGTCCCTGCCACCAAAAAAGAAAACTCCCTCGCCCCGTCGGATGGCGTCCAGCGATTTTTTACCAACAGCGGGGGCTTAACCGCAGCAAAGGTTCGCGACTATCTCGCTTAAGGAACAAAAAATGATGCTGCTCATCCCCAACATTATCTTCGTCCTGACGGCGAGGAGATTTTGGATGAGCAGATTGCGAAAAAGCTGATGTAATGAATTCCAATAACCCAAGTGCTTGGAATCCCGACAAATTTGTTAAACTTTTTCAGAGTAAGCTGGAAACGTATGAGAAAGAACATCCTCATTGGCAAATTGAAGTGCTCGTCTCATTAATAGGTAGAGGGCTTCTCGGTCTTAAGCAACATATCGAAGATCCAAATAAAGCTGGCATAACATGGGACAATCCCTTTGTTGAATTACTTTACCCTGTTGATTGGGATTGGAACACACCGCGAGACGGAGATATTGTGAGTAACAAACTCGTCTCTGGAAAATTCACGCAGCAAAACACGGCTGATGCCGAAACAACTCAGAAAACAATTGGCGAAATTATGGTTCGCCATCTCAATACGCTGGCACTTCAAAATTTAACAAATCATGTTTGGCTCGAAAGGCACGAAGGACAAAGCAATTTAACTCCCATTTTACCCGCTAAGTTTTGTGAAGAGTTGGATGCAATAAAAAACAAGCGCGAACGGCAAGAAGCCCTTGATCAATTAGTTCACCCTTTTTCCATTGGCGCGGCCTTGATCGATTGTGGTGGCAAAGAGCTCGAGGAAGGTGCTCGCGTTCCCAAGCGTGTCCTTAAACAACTAGCAAACATTGACAAACTGATAGACTTCCCACCCATTCGATTCAGCGGGGACGTATGCGGTCACAAGGTCGAAATGTCTCTCGTATTCCAAATCCATCCGCTAACAATCGATTATGAGCGGAAGAAGGCCTATCATTCATTAACGGTTGGTTTGTTCATAGTGCCTGAAATAGTTGGAGGCGAAATTGTAGTTACAACTCCCGCCAGTTGGCCTAAAAAAGATCAAGAAACGCTTTGGCGTGAATTGTTTAAAGAAGTTGTTAAATTAACTGACCTCCTCATTCCTAAAGCCGAAAGCCAAACATCAGCAATCTTGTCAATAAATGCTCACATTGAAATACCGCTTGCCTCGTTGAATGAAGCGCAGAAAAAGGTGGTGGACGCCCGAGCACAGGTTGGTCGTGTAAAAGAAGTCAATATGAAATCGGCGGAAAGCAACGCTGTTCCGAATTTAATCGAACCTCAGACAGAAGAAAAAGCCCCGGCAACGCCGACAGAGGGCTTGCTGCGACCAATTTGGAATTCACGGTTTAGATGGCCAATCATAATCATACTTGCATTGGCAGGTGCGTCAGTGCTTGTGTTTGGAGTTCTGCCCGATGAGGTTAAAGTTATTATTTTGAGATTTCTTGGACTTCATAACTTACAGTAGCGTCCTCCCTCAACCCGGTCTTCACCCCACGGAGAAGGGGAATCGTTCGCCGTCCCCTTGAAAATTCGCGCGGCTGGATTTAGCCAATGGTTGAGAATTGCCCGCCTTCACTTTATTCCGGCGCGGTCGCGCCGCAGCCAGAAGCATGGGCGGAAGAGTTGAAAAAACCGGGCTGAACTTCGGTTCAGCCCGGTTTCTTTTGAACGCGCATGTCCCCATTTTTCAACTGCGCCTAGGGATTAAACCCGGTCAGGACGATGGGATAGTTGGTTGTCGGCACAGTCTTCGGGAAAAAGATTGTGAATCTGTAAGCGGGGCTCGGTGGCGGGTTGGGAATGGTGACCGTTGTTCGACCACAACCGGTATCGCCATATTCTCCAAGATATGTAACTGATGTCCCTGTCACCCCGCCGCCATTGGCAGCCGTAAAGGTTGTGGTGTTGGCGGCAGGCGTCCACCCCCAGCCTTGTGAGATTGTCTTGGTGTAATTGACATATCCAGCATAATTGCCCGGACAGGGGCTTTGTGTGCCACCACCAGCTAGAGGTCCGCCGAACACAACTATGGGTCCCCCGCCTGGCAAACTGGCGGCGATTGTGCCCGGGGTCGTTGCACTGGCCGCAAGATCGCTGGCAGCGGGTGTGCTGGCGGCAGTTGTATCAACTGCGGTTGCATTGGCAGTGGTTTCCACACTCACAGACGCCGCGCGGGTCGGAACGGCTTCCGTACCCAGGGAAACCGCGCAGGAATATAATCCCGCGTCGCTGATTCCAGCGTTTTGGATGACGAGCGTGCTGTTGGTTTGTCCCTCCAGCGGGACGCCGTTGCACAGCCATTGATAGCCATCGGCATTGTTTGCCTGCACCGACAACACGACGTTCGCTCCGACGAGAACGGTTTGATCCACCGGCTGGGCCGTTATCTGCGGAAACACAGATTGATCAACAGAGTCAGTCAGAAGGGGGTCGGTCGTTTGGGCATGAGCAATGTTTCCTGCAATGACAAGGAGTCCGGTGACGGCTGTCAGTGCAATGATGTTAGGGATTTTGATATGAGGGATATGTTTATTCATAAGGTTTTTTTGGTTTTTGCCGTCGTCCTCCCTGCCCCCGACAGCACCCTAGAATCTGCACAGCAGTTGGTTTTTTCCACACTCAGGCGAACAGCAAACAATACGCAGCAACCGGGATAATCTTTCAAACATTTTAGATTGAATTGCCGATGGAAAGACCGAACCGACCGGCCGCCGCGCGTCATTCATTTCCCCCCTTTTCAACAAACGACGCAAAAAACGCTGATTTCCCCGCCATCTTTTTCTAAACTCAGGCAGCGGTGAAGGTCAAAGCCATCGGACAACATGAATTTTCAAAATCCGTGCTGGGCGCGGCGGGGGCGGTGCTGTGCGGTCTCATGTTGTGGAAGATGCCGCTGGGGGAGCTTTGGGTGAATGCCAGCTACGATGATTTATTCCGCTTTGGCGCGCACGCAGTCACGAACCGGGTGACGTTAATTCTGATGGACAATGAAGCGTTCGCTCAATTTCATCAGACCCGCGGACAACCTTGGGACCGGGGACTGCACGCCCAATTGTTGAACCGGCTGGCAGATGATGGTTGCAGCCTTGTCGTGTTCGACTCCTTCTTCCAAGAACCGCGCGATCCCAAACAGGATGAAGTCCTGACCGAAGCCATGCGGCGGCAGCAACGCATCGTGTTGATGGCCGAGCAGGCGCAGGTAACGCACCCGACGCTGGCCGGAGCGCAGCCAACACCGCCGTCGGAGCCATTTCTCAGCGCCGCTGGAACGAACTGGGGCGTTGCCTGGCTGGATCCCGATCCCGACTCAATTGTGCGCCGGCATTGGCCGTTTCCTTCGCCGGGATTTTATCCGAGCCTGTCCTGGACCGCTGCGCGCCTGGCCGGGGCGTCATTGAGCGAAGACCCGCAGGAACGGTGGTTGCGTTACTACGGCCGCGATGGCGGATGGACCAGATTGAGTTACCGCTTCGCGCTGACCCAACCGACGAATTATTTCCGCGGTCAGATCGTATTCATCGGCACGGTGCCAAAAACATCGGTGCCCGATGGCGAAACAGACAAATTTAGCACTCCGTACACGTGCTGGACCCGTGAATCCGTCGGTGGCGTGGAAATCCAGCTCACCTCCTTTTTGAATCTGATGAATGGCGACTGGTTGCGGCGCCCGGCCTGGTGGCTGGAGGCCTTGACACTGGTGACCGCCGGATTGCTGTTGGGCGGTGGATTGTGCCGGGTGCGGCTGCCGGTGGCCTGTGCGGTGGCGGCGGCGGTTGCCCTGGTGGTGGCAGGCGGAGCGATTTCCTGGAGTTACTTCACCAATTATTGGTTTCCCTGGCTGGTGATTGTGGGCGGACAAGTGCCCTGCGCCCTGGCTTGGGCGCTGGCCATGAGGATACGTCACGCGCTCAAAAAAAAGAGGGTTTCAGTTTCCCTGTCATTTCCCCACCCGGCCGCTCCAGTCGAGGAGATGCCGGATGTCCCGGATTACAAATTGTTCAATCCACCCTTTGGCGAGGGCGCTTATGGAAAAGTCTGGCTGGCGCGGAACGCGGCCGGACAATGGCGGGCGTTGAAAGCGGTTTATCTGGCAAACTTCGACCAAAACACCGATCCCTACGAGCGCGAATTCAGCGGCATCAAAAAATACCAGCCGGTCTCCGACAAACACCCCGGCCTGTTGCGCGTTGAATTTGTCAGCGAGAAGCAGGCGGGATATTTTTATTATGTGATGGAACTGGGGGATCCGCTTGAGCCGGGTTGGGAACGGGAGCCTTCCACCTACAAACCGCATGATCTGGTGAGTGAACGCGCCCGTTCCCATGGCCGGAGGCTGCCGGTACGGGAGTGCGTGCGGATTGGGCTGGCCCTGAGTGATGCCCTTGATTTTCTCCATCGCCAGGGGCTTACGCACCGCGACATCAAGCCCCAGAACGTTATTTTTGTGAACGGCCAGCCCAAGCTGGCGGATATGGGACTCATCACCGAAATCAGGCCTCCCGACCAGGAGCGAACGTTGGTGGGCACGCCCGGCTATATGCCGCCACCACCGGAACGTCCGGGCACGCCGCAGGCGGATATTTACGCCTTGGGCATGGTGCTTTACGTGCTGAGCACCGGCCGCAGTGCGGCATATTTTCCGGAGATTGCAACGACCCTGGTTGAAGGCGGGGATCCGGCGGATTTCTTTCCGTTGAACGCCGTCATCCTCAAGGCCTGTCAACCGGATCCGGCGCAGCGTTATGCTTCGGCGGCGGAGATGCACCGCGCCTTGCTGGAAGCCCGGAAAGTGCTGGAAGCGGATTGATCGTCAGTTCCCTGCCGCGGGACAAACCTTGCCTTCAATATAAAACGGACCGGGCAAGATTTTCCAAAAAGTTTCAACCCGTCAGACACTACCGGCGCGCCGTGTCCAGACAGTTCCGCACGGTCTCCGTAAGGCCTTCCATTGAAAACGGTTTTGTTAAAATATGGCTCTGGGGTTGAATTTTCACCATCAGATCAGGACTGTAGCCGGTCATCAGTATCACTTTAAGACCCGGCCGTTCCCTCCTTAACCGGTCTGACAATTCCCTGCCATTAAGGCCGCCAGGCATGATGACATCGGTTAGCAATAAATCAATTTGTGAAGCGTTTGTCTTCCAAACATTCAAAGCTTCCAAACCGTTGGAAGCTTCCCAAATTTGATAACCGGAGGCCTCCAAAACGTCCCGCGCGACCATTCTGACGTCAGCATCGTCTTCGACCAATAATATTTTTTCGTGCCCAATGGCAGGACTTGCTTTCCTTTGAGGGACTAATTTTTGTTTCACGCCGGGAGCCCCGGCCGGCAGGAAAATTTTAAAAGTAGTTCCGCTCCCGAGCTGGCTGGATACTTCGATCCAGCCCTGATGCTGTTTGACGATGCCATAGACCGTCGCCAGGCCGAGCCCGGTGCCTTTGCCGGCTTCCTTGGTGGTAAAGAATGGTTCGAAAATCCGCGGCAAATATTCCGGGTAGATGCCCATCCCTGTATCGGCCACCGTGATACAGACAAATTCACCGGGTTGTGCTTCCGGATGGGAATCAACGCGGGAGGCATCAATGCTGATGGCCTCCGTGGTAATGACAATGGCCCCGCCTTGAGGCATGGCATCGCGGGCGTTGACGATCAAATTGATGAGGACATGCTCGATCATGCCGACGTCCGCGTCAACGGAGGGCAAGTCCTCGGCATAGCAGCATTGCATGACAACATGCTCGCCGATGACGCGCTTGAGCATTTTGGTGAAATTGCCGATGGCGTCGTTTAGATTGAGGGGTTGAAATTGAATGACCTGTTTCCGTCCGAAAGCGAGCAATTGGCGGGTTAAATTCCCGGCGCGTTCGGCAGCATCGATGACTTGCTTAAGACATTGGCGGTTCTCCTCCTTGAGTTGACTTTCATCCATCAGCACCAATTGAACATTGCCATGAATGACGGTGAGAAGGTTGTTAAAATCATGGGCGATGCCGCCGGCGAGTTGGCCAATCGCTTCCATTTTTCGTGCCTGATGCAATTGTTCCTTAAACTGTTTGCGTTTGGTGATGTCTTGTTTAACCGCGATAAAATGGCTGATTCCCCCGTTGGTCCCTTGGATGGGGGTGATGGTCATTTCCTCGTTATAGAGGGTTCCATCCTTGCGCCGGTTGATTAATTCGCCCTGCCAGACCCGGCCCGCCAGGATGGTATTCCAGAGTGCCCTGAAAAAATCGGCATCGTGTTTGCCGGAGTTGAGAAAACCGGGGGTTTTGCCCAGAATTTCCTCCAGGGCATAACCGGTCATTGCACAAAAAGCCTTGTTGGCGAAAAGAATTTTCCCCGCCGGGTCCGTCAGGATTATGCCATTGGCAACGGCCTCCAAGGCGCTGGATTGAACACGCACCTGCTCGGCCGCCTGGTGCCGCTCCTTTCGTTCCTTGGCCTCGCGCAACGCCCGGCGTACGGCCTGTCCCAGCCCGTTGAGGCGCTCTTTAAGAACATAATCGGCAGCGCCTGATTTCAGGCTTTCCACGGCCTGTTCTTCCCCGGTGGTTTCAGAGACAAAAATAAATGGCGTGTCCGGCTGCAGTTCCCTGCTGGCGGTGAGTGCGGCAATTCCGCTGTAAGCCGGGAGGGTAAAATCCGAGATGATCAAATCATATTTGGCTTGTTCCAATGCCGCCTGAAATTCCTCTTTTGATTTTGCATGAGTTATTTGGCACACCAACCCCTCGTTCATCAACGTTTGTTCCAGCAGTTGCCGGTCGCGAAGGTTGTCTTCTAAAAGCAAAATGTGCATGGGACATCAGGGTTGTTTCTTGCCAGCGGCAAGCGGGCAAGGGAATAAAATTTCTGTTTCGTCCCGTCTCTGTTGCATGGAATCCATGCCTTTGCTTTTTTATTTTATGAATACCAGCCCCGTCCTTATTCCCTTTGCCCTTTTATCCCCTGGCCCATGGGATCGGGGCTGGCACAAAACGTTGCCAGCGCGGCTTCACGATTGATTTGCAACCCTTCGCGATTGCTGGTTTTAAGTGAAACCGCAATATCGGTTAAAACTGCTATCACCGCACTACAGCTCTTACGTTTGTAAATTCAGAATCTTTCAAAAATTTTCAGCTTCGACAAAAATTGGTCAGATTTGGTCCTCCGCCCCCCTGCTTTTAACCGGGTTGGTTTTTCGGCTCGGAACCAATTTTGAAAAATCCGGCGGGCGGGGCGGAAAAATATTCACCGTTGTCACCCAAACAGGCATGGGATAGGGTGCCCCATGGTCCGGGCGCTTGGCGCAGGGGCTAGCGCGTCTCGTTTACACCGAGTAGGTCGGGGGTTCGAATCCCTCAGCGCCCACCAGCCTTCGTTCGGAGCGCAGCGGAGAACGAAGGCTGCCGCGTCGAAGTAGAACGAAGACGGGCTACGACACCCGATTTACACAGATGCTCCGAACTACGGCTCGGCAAGCCAGCATATCGCCGCGAAAAGTGAAGGCTGCCGCGCCGTAGCTGAAAGCGCAGGCGGGCTAGGACTTACTCCCGCCAACCACTGCTCAAAGCTACGGCTCGGCAAGCCAGCCCATCTCAATGAAAAGTGCGGGCGGCTATTTTTCTTCAACCGAGGTTCCATCACGCCGCAATTTCATTCGCTGCCCGCGCCATTCGACCGTGTTTCCTAGAAACGCGCCCAGCCAGACCGCCGCTTGCAGCAGATCTTTTACCGGCACCAGCCACGGCGACGCAAGGTTTTGGCGCGATTGCATAAATCGCCGCTGGAGATTTTGCGCGAGGGCGATCCGGATTAACAAACACGCGACGGCCAAGAGCGGAAGGTAAAATGTTTTTGACAGAACCAGCGCCGCAACCAGCCACAGCAGCGGCCAGAGTGTGGCGTTGGACAGGATGCTGAAAAAATACGGCATGGGCCGGCAGACGCGGATGGTGCGCGCCCAGCGCAGTTGATGTTTCCAGACATCACACCAGTTCATTGGCGCGTCCCAACATTCCACAACGACGGGGCAAAGCGCGATGCGATGGCCACGCTGCGCGATGCGATGGCCGAGTTGATAATCGTCCGCGAGGCAATTCACCAATGCGGCGAAGCCGCCGATTTCTTCGAGCAATTTGCGGCGCGTGAGCATTGTCGCGCCGAGGGCGAAGTCGGGCGGCTTGAGGCTGGTGGATTGCAAAACCTGGCTCCAGAAATCGGCGTTGATGGCAACGGCCTCGCAACGCATGGCGGTCGTCGCAGGATTCGCCAGCCGGTAAAAACAATTGACCAGGCCGGTTCTGGAATCGCGCAGCGGCGCGACGATGTTGGCGAGAAAATCCGCCGGCACGCGCACGTCGGCATCGCTGACGAGAATCAATTCATGTTTCGCCAAACGTTCCAGCTGGACGAGCGTGGAAACTTTGCCGTTGGCACCCAGGGATTCAGCGCAGACGACGAGTTGCGCGTCGCGACCAGGATTTTTTTCAATGAGTTCGCGGACGATTTTGCAAACCGGATCACCGGGGTCGGCGACGCCGAACAGAATTTGAATCTGACCGGCGTAATTTTGATTGAACCAGCTTTGGAGCGATTCAACGGTGGTGGCGTCGCAGCCTTTGAGCGGTTTGAGCGAGGCGATTGCGGGCCTTTGCTCCGCCGCGAGCGTCGGAGCTTCGTCCCCGCAGGCCGGGGTGGAAGATGGTTCCGTGACGCGCCGGTGCAGCGGAAAACGCCGGGCGGCGAGCCATTGCCAGAGCGCGAGGGCAAGACTCAACAGTGCCAGGGCAGCGAGAGTGGCTTCGGGAAAATTCACCGGCGGAAAACAAACCGCAAATCAGGCGTTGCCGCCAGACATTTTGTTTTCGGGATGTTCGTCGAGGACGAGCACGCCGTGCGGCGGAAGGTCGTAGTTGCCGGAAAAAGTGTTGCCCGTGAGGAAATCGTGCATGGGCTTGTAAAATTGGATGCGCACGGGCGAGTTCTGGTGGTTGAGCAAAAAGAAGACGCGCATGCCTTCCTTCTGGCGCATGCTGACTTCAATGTTTTCAGGAACTTTAAGCAGGGGTTGCAGGCCGCACATCTGGCGCAACCACGAAACGAAGTCGTGATAAAAATGCTGATGGCTCATGGTGCCAACGTAAATGGCCTTGCCGAGACCGAAGGTGTTCATGGTGATGGCGGGATGTCCGGCGTAAAAATCCTTCGCATAAGTCGCCAAAATCTGGCAGCCCTTCGGCTCGATGATGTCGCACCAAAGCCGCGCCGGATGCAAATGGCTGGTCGGGAACGTGCCTTTGAAGGTGAGGTGATTTTCCTCGCCGGGTGGAATGGGGTCGAATTCCAAAATTTCCAGGCCGAACATATCAATCATGTCGTTCGGGTAGCCGGTGTCAGGTACGATGCAATGTTCATTGACGAGGCCGGTGTTGAATGTGCCGACCAGCGTGCCGCCGTTTTGGACGTACAGCTTGAGCCGGTCCGCCTCGCCATCGGCCAGCAGGTGCAGCGATGGTGCGAAAACAATTTTGTATTGCGAAAGGTCTTCCGTTGGCCGAGCAAAATCCACGGAGATGTTGCGGTCGTGAAGCGCGTTGTAAATGAGTTGAATGTGCTCGCGGAGGTTGAAAAATTTGTTCGGCTGCATCGGCTGTTGCAGCGTCCAGTCGTTGTCGTGCGTGTAAAGAATGCAGGCATCGGCCACGACCCTGGTGTCTTTGATGGCGGGGGCGAGCAATTTCAATTCCTCGCCGATCTGGCTGATTTCCTTGAAGACCCGTGTATTGCCTTCGCGGTGGTGCGACAACAGCGCGCCGGGAAATTTTTCGTTGCCGATGCGCGGCTGCCGCCAGCGATAATAAAGCACGCCGCTGGCGCCACGCGAAATCAATTGGTAGGTGAACAGCCGGATGACGCCGGGACGCACGAGCGAGTTGACGTCCTGCCAGTTGACCTGGCCGGCCTTTTGTTCGATGACCCAAAAGCCGCAATCGCCATCGGGGGTTTTGATGTCCGATTTTTTCAGCGAGCGGAGGATGTCAATGTCGCAGGCGAGTTCGGCGGATTTGGTTTTAATGGCCGCGTTGCTTTCAACGGAGACGAAGTCCACGACGGCGGCCATGTCGAAGTGATCGAATTTTCGACGGAGCGCGCGCAGGTTGACCGTGACGGGATGGCCGGGGCAAATTTCATGCAGGACATCAGCCTGCATCCGGACAAAGGCGATGATGGCGTCGCTGCAAAAACGGTGCCAGTCCAGCAGCAGCGCCGGGTTGTGTGCCGTGGGCGCATGCATGGGCATCGGCACTGCGTCGAAGGAGGAAACAACCTGTCCACAATAACGCAAACCCAGGCAGTCGTTGAGGTTCTCGACGGTTTCGTATTTCAACTTGAGCCAGTTTTGCCATTCCAGGCGCGAATCTTCATTGAACGACCACTCGGTTTGATGTCCGCCAAGGCCGCTGTCAATCTGCCAGGCGACCAGTTGGGGATGATCGCCCAGGGCTTGGGCCATGTTTTCGACCAGGCGCTTGGACGTGTTCCAAAAAATGTCGTTGTTGAAGCAAATGGCGCGGCGCGTGCCTTCGTGCTTGACCCGGCCATACTCGTCGATCGGCAGGATTTCCGGATGTTTTTTGGCCAGCCAGACGGGCGGCGCGGCGGTGGGTGTGCCGAGAACGACCTTGATGTTGTGCTGCGCCATGGTGTCCATCACGCGGCGCAGCCAGAGAAAATCGTATTGGCCCTCTTCGGGTTCGCAGAGTCCCCAGGAGAATTCGCCGATGCGGACAACATTGATGCCAGCCTTGGTCATCAATTCAGCATCGCGTTCCCAAGCACCCTCGGGGTTGTCGGCGGTGCCGGCGTAAGGGAAGACCCACTGCTCAGGATAATAATCAACGCCAAAAAACATAACCTTAACTCACGGGCTTCAACCGGAGTCTAAAAGCAGACCGCCGCACTTGCAATCTAAAAATCGCCGATGGCAAATTAAAATCGGCCGGCTAATTTGTTGATTTCTTGAACAAACCGCCGACTCCTGAGGTGATTTTGTTCATGCCTTCGCCGACTGCTTTTCCGGCGCCCTTGCCGATGTCGGTGGTGGCGCTGGCAACGGCCTTGATGGTGGCGGTGGTGATGGCTTCGAGCACGCGCCGCGTCAAATCAGTCGCGGTGATGCCGGCATTGTCTTTGCCCAGGTTGGCAAGGTGAATGTCCGGCAGCGGCAGGGTCATTTCCTTGCCGCCCATGCCGGGGAGACTGACGCGGACTTTGGCGCCGGTGATCCAAAAGTCGTCCACTTCAATTTTCTGGCCGGGTTCGTTGCCCGCCCTGGCAGCGGCATTCGCGGACCCGGGTCCGCCGCTTTTGGCGGCGGCGTTGACGTTTTGCATGATTTTGCCGAGGTTGTTTCCGCTGAACGGATCGCCTTCAAAGGTGATTTCCGGCGCTTCAACGCGCACCGAGCGCACAACGATTTTGTCCGATAAAACCGAAAATGGATTCACATCCACGGCCGCGGAGCCGACGCTGATGGCCTGCGGCGTTTTGTAACCATCCGGATTGCCGACGACGAGGCCCTTGACCCGGGCCGAGCCGGTCAACAACGTCAATTTCACCGCATCCACTTTGATGGAAACTTGCGTGATTTTCGGGCCGACCGTTTCCATGCCCGTTTTGACGATGGTGCCGAGAAAGAAACCCGCGACAATCACTGCGACAACGATTAAAACCACCAATACGATGCCGGCGCTCAGGAATAATTTCCTCATCATAAATTTAATCTGACTTAAATCACTCCGCCACCGCTTTGGCCGGCAATTTCGCGGCCCGGCTTCAACCCGTCGCGAGTGATTGAATCAGGGTGACAAAATCACTGACCTGATACGGCTTGGCCAGAAAGCGGTCCGGCTTTACTTCCGCTTTGGTGTAAATGTTTTCGTCCACCGTGCCGCTCAGGAGAATGATTTTTTGCTTCGGCTGGATGCGTCTGCATTCGCGAATCAAATCCATGCCGCTCATCGAGTGCATCGCGTAATCCGTCACGATCAGCGCCGGTCGTGGATTCGCCGCGGAAAACTCCTCCAACGCCGTTTGCGGGTCGCGAAACGTCCGCACCCGAAAATGCAGCGGTTCAAGAATCATCACCGCCATCTCCAGCAACATCGGCTCATCGTCCACGACGAATATCGTGACCGGCCCATTGTTGGATGGAGTGCCGTTCAAATCTGCCATAACTGTTGATATAAAGAACACCTCCGCATGCCTGCTGGCAAGCGCGTTTCAAAAAAGTTATCCACACCCTGCCGGAAAATTCACATTGCGCCCGGCAAGTTCCCGCCGTAACTTTTCCCCCGGCAATGAATTAAGCGCTAAAAACAGGGAATTGCGGTTATGAAAACAAAACCAACACGCGTGGCAGCCCGAAAGAAGACGACCACCCATGTTGTGCGCCCACGCCGCGCCGCCAAACCAAAAACCACAACCGTCCGCCGCGCTTACGTGCGCCGCAAAAAAATTGAAGTCCCGCCGCTCCTGCTCGAAGGCGACCAGCCCGCGCCACCGCCCGCCAGCGGCCCCGGCCGGAAATACGCGCTCGGGCCCGTGCCGCCGGCGCAACATTTTGAAACGGCGGAAACCGAACTGCCTGAAGCTTACGGCACGAAAAAACTTTTTTTGACCGCGCGCGACCCGCACTGGCTTTACGCGCATTGGGATTTGACGCGCGAGCAGCAGTTGAAGCTCAACGCGCGATCCGCCACCGGCCATCTCATCCTGCGCATTTACGCCGGCAAGGTTCAAGGCCATCCGGTTTGCGAAATTCATGTTCATCCGGAATCGCGCCACTGGTTCGCGCACGTTGAGCGCGCCGGAAATTCCTACGCCGCCGAGCTGGGCTATTATTCATCAGCCCGCCGGTGGGCGTGCATTGCTGTTTCCAGCACAACGATTACGCCGCCGGACGCCGTTTCCACGGAGAGCGACATTGAATTCGCCACGATTCCGTTTGAATTCCCGTTTGCCAGACTGATCGAAATCATCAAATCCGCCGTGCGTGAAAATCTTCCTCTGGCGCAGGCGGTCGAAGAGCTCCGCCGTCACGGCCATCCTGAATTGCCGCGCGTCAAAGGAAAGCCGGTTTCTACCTGGACGCCACAGCAGGAACAGGCGCTGGCCAAAGTCGTCAACATTGACGAAGTGCGCCGCGTCTGGATGGGTTCACTCGAAATCACCGAACTCATCCGCCGCCGGCTCGCGCGTGAAATTTCGTCGCCCGGCGTTTCGAGTTTTTCCAGCCTTTCGAGTCCGTTCGGCGGTGCCGGGCAGCCCAGGGGCTTCTGGTTCAACGTCAACGCCGAATTGATCATTTACGGCGCGACCGAACCGGGGGCCAAGGTCACGCTCGGCGGCCACGAAATCAAACTGCGCTCCGACGGTTCGTTCAGCTACCGCTTCGCGTTGCCGGATGGAAAATATGATTTGCCCGCTGTTGCGGTTTCCGCCGATGGCGCGGACGCGCGCGCGGCCGATCTGAAATTCAGCCGCGAAACCGAATATCTCGGCGATGTCGGCGTGCATCCGCAGGACCCGGCACTCAAACCGCCGCTGGCGGAAAATGTTTGATCGCATGGACGCCCCTCCACGCGGAGCTTTGATGCTCGTTCGTTTCACCGCCGCGGCGGTGGTGGGCGTGAGCGCGTTGGAGCTTCTCCTGTATCTGGCCGAACAACATCAGCATCACCTGCCGCCGGGAATTGTCCACTCCACGTTTCTGTCCCTGCCCATCGTGCTCGGTGTCGTCATCCTAGTCCGGGCCAGGGCGGTCGCGGAATGGATTTCCAACAAATTTGACGAATGAGCGACGAGCTTCATCGGCCCCAGGGATATTTTTCGCTGGTCCTGCACGCGCACCTGCCGTTCGTGCGCCATCCGGAGCACGAGAAATTTCTGGAGGAGAGCTGGCTCTTTGAAGCCGTCACCGAAACCTACGTTCCGCTGCTGCGAATTCTTGATGGCTGGCGGCGCGACGGCATGGACACGCCCCTCACGTTTTCGCTTTCGCCAACGCTCTGCGCGATGCTGCTCGACCCGCTCCTGTGTGAGCGTTACGCGCGGCATCTGGACAGCCTCATCGCCCTGGCGGAAAAGGAAATTCACCGCACCCATTGGGACCGCGCGTTTCACGAACTGGCGTGGATGTATCACCACCGCTTCAGTCTGGCGCGCGACAAGTGGCGGGCGTGCGACGGCAATCTCGTCGCCGCGTTTCGACAATTTCAGGACGAAGGCCGGATTGAAATCATCACCACCGCCGCCACGCACGCCTTGCTGCCGCTGCTGGCCAGTCATCCGCCGTCCATCCGCGCGCAAATTCTCACCGCGCGCGATCATTACCGCAGTTGCTTCGGGCGCGACCCGCGCGGCATCTGGCTGCCAGAATGCGCTTACGTGGAGGGCATCGAACGATTTTTGCAGGAGGCGGACATCCGCTGGTTCATTCTCGACACGCACGGGATTCTCCACGCGCGTCCGCGTCCGCGCTACGGCACCTTTGCGCCGATTTTCACACCCAACGGCATCGCCGCCTTCGGGCGCGACTTCGATTCCTCGCGGCAGGTGTGGAGCAAGCAGGAGGGTTATCCCGGGGACGCGCGTTACCGCGATTTTTACCGCGACGTCGGTTTCGACCTTGATTTCGATTATGTGAAACCGCATCTGCCGTCGCCGGACAATCGCGGGTTCACGGGCATCAAGTATTACCGCATCACCGGCGGCGCGGGGGAGAAGGAAATTTATAAACGGGATGCCGCGTTGCAAACCGCCGCCGACCACGCCGGCCATTTTCTCAACGAACGCGTGAACCAGGTCCAGCGGCTCACCGGACTTTTGGATCGTCCGCCGCTCGCCGTGGCGCCGTATGACGCGGAATTGTTCGGCCACTGGTGGTATGAGGGGCCGGAATTTCTTGATTACTTCGCGCGCAAACTTTTTTACGACCAGAAAACCGTCGCGCTCATCACACCGGGCGAATATCTGCGCCGGCATCCGACCAATCAAATCGCCACCCCCGGCGCGTCCAGCTGGGGCGAGGAAGGCTATTGGCGCGCGTGGCTGAACGAAAACAACGAGTGGATTTACCCGCACCTGCAGGTCGCGCAGGAATGGATGACCAACCT
Organism: Verrucomicrobiia bacterium; assembly: GCA_049692125.1. Classification (GTDB taxonomy): domain Bacteria; phylum Verrucomicrobiota; class Verrucomicrobiia; order Limisphaerales; family UBA11358; genus UBA11358. The sequence continues at coordinate 37,870 of JBAVOO010000047.1, forward strand.
GGCGCAAAAATTTCCGGCGGCGACCGGTTTGAAGGCGCGGGCGTTGCGCCAGGCCGCGCGCGAACTGCTGCTGGCGCAGGCCAGCGACTGGCCGTTCATTTTGCGCGCGGGCACAAGTCCCGATTACGCGCGCCGCCGCGTGAAGGACCATCTGCTCCGCTTCATCGCGTTGCACGATCAACTCACCGTCACGAAGGTGGACGAAAAGTGGCTGCGTGAAATCGAATCTCGCGACAACCTTTTCCCCGACGTGGATTGGACATACTGGAAGTGACGGGTGAAAGTGTGCGACGAACAACAATCAGAGGTCGTCAACCAGATCGCGCACTCTCACCCCAAGGGCTTTGGCAACCCGCAAAAGCGCGTGAAGGCTTATCCATTGCTCTCCCCGTTCAATTTTGCCTACATAAACCGGATGCAGGTCGGCCTTTTCCGCCAACTTTTCCTGACTCATGCCGATTTGGTCGCGGTATCTCCGAATGGAGTCTCCAAGAGTTTTAAGATTTTGTCGCAGGCGCGCCACAACTGCTTAGGAAAGCAAGGCCGCTTGGAACTTAAAACACCCAACATGGGTTTATTTTTCCGCTTGACTGCCCCGGCTAATGATTTAGCGTCGTTCCTGAATTCGGGGTAAATCGGGTTAAACACTTATGAAAAAGACGCAGATGGTTTCAGCAGGGATTGCGTTTGTTCTCGCAATTACTTCCATTTTACATGCCCAGACGGCGCCTACATCCGTTCAATCATTACATTCGGTTTCAGTCGACGACATGGATGTGATGTTGCAGGCGGTGGAAGCAACGACGCCGCTGCCAGCAGAGTCGGTTCCACGATACGGATTATTTTATAGTGCTCGAATGCCGCTGGGACCACCGCTCCCGGGTCCGATGGGCTGGTCCGCGTGGAATCTTGGTGAGGATAGCTTCGGCCAAAGTGTCTGGTTGCTGGATGACCTCGACCAGCCACAGATGCAAATGCGAGCGATGACGATGGATGTGCCTTCGCCGGGAGACGGTGACGGCGATGGAGGAACAAACTCATACACGTTTAATGGTTCCAGTTACACGCTGCCCGATTATGGAACGAACCTTTGGCTGGAGTGTCTTGCCATATCCGACAACGTCGTCAGTGGGCTGATTCATAATTCAGCGCCGCTGGTTCCCTACACCCTGTCCTCGATGCAATCGTTGCTTTGGCCGGCGTGGAACGCGGAAGCCACGTTCTACGGTTCTGGAATCACCAATTTTACGGCCTTCAGCATACCGAGGCTGGGGCGGAATATGTTGTTTTTGCGGGCGAGATCACAATTTGCCCCGCGCATCATCGGGGCGGGGAGTTCGCACAACGCCGTCATCCGGCGCGATGGCACGGTGTGGGCGTGGGGGAGTAATGGGAACGGTCAATTGGGCGATGGCCAATGGACGGACAGTTCCGCGCCGGTTGAAGTGACGGGGCTTTCCAACATCGTCGCCCTGTCCGTAGCCCCCGATGATTCGTTCACGCTGGCCTTGGATTCCAGCGGAAACGTCTGGAGTTGGGGAGCCAATGGCAGCGGCCAGTTGGGCCGTGGTGACGGGCTTTTCCAAGATGAAAACACCGCCGCACTGGTGCCGGGGTTGAGCAACATCGTGGCCGTTGCCGGTGGCACCGGTCATGCAATTGCGCTCCGAAGCGACGGCACGGTATGGGCTTGGGGCGGCAATGACTATGGCGACTTGGGCGACGGTTCTGGAACGGGGCGGGATTATGCCGCGCTCGTGCCGGGTTTGACCAATGCCATTGGCATCGCCTCGGGCGACTATCATAATTTCGCTCTTTGCGCCAACGGCAAGGTGTGGGGCTGGGGACTCAACGAAGTCGCCGAATTAGGTATTGGAAACGAAGATGATCAACCACGGCCAATATTGATAAGTGTGCTCACGAACGCGGTCGCATTAAGTGGCGGTTATTATCATTCCATCGCGTTGCTTTCGGATGGCACGGTCAAGGCTTGGGGTGAAAATTGGCTTGGCGAAATTGGCAACATCAGTTCCTTCACGCCCGTTCCCGTTTCAGGATTGAGCAACATTCTGGCCATTGCCTGTGGCGGCTACCACAATCTGTTTCTGGATCAGAGCGGTTGCTTGTGGGTTTGGGGAAACGATTGGTGGGATCAGTTGGGCGATGGTGGCGCGGGTTCGACCGTTCCCTTCATGTTGACCAGCGTTTCCAATGTGACGGCGATTGCGGGCGGGGGAACCAGTTCCATGATTTCGACCGCTGACGGAAGCCTTTACACTTGGGGAAGTTCCTATGAATCCCAAGCCACGCCGACACTGATGGATTTGTATGCCACTTATTCCAGCGATGGCAGCGGTTTGCCGGATTGGTGGGAACTGATGTATTTCGGGCATCTTGGGCTTAATCCAAATGCCGACCCCGCTGGCGACGGCTGGACACTCCTTCAGGACTATGAGCAAGGTTTGAACCCGACCAATTTCATCACGCCACCCGCCATCACCGGCCTGACGGCCACCCAAAACACTAATTCAACCACTGTCACGCTGACGTGGAACGCGGAGATTCCGACTCCGGCCAACTACGCCATCTACCGGACGGATTACAATTATGGCACCTGGCAATATGGTTCTGCGCAGCAGATTGGCGAAGTGACGGGCAATCTTACTTTCTTTGTGGACAATGGCAGTGTTCCCGGCGGCGACGGCAATTCCATTTATGCCGTTGACGCGATTTATCCCGGCGGCACTTCCCCGGTGAGCGGACAGGCGTATATCAATTCCATCACCCCGGCGGCGTTGACCCCGGCACAGCCGCTGACGGTGCAACTGGTGCGCAATGCCACCGGGCGCTGGCAGTTGATGTTTGGCGGCTTGCCGTCCGGCGTGCAAACCCTCCGGCTGTATTGGAATGGCACGGCTCAAGACATCACTCCGGCCAACCTGAACAATGGCATCTATCAGATTCCCGATGCGGACGTGGTCAACGTGCTGGGCGACACGGTTTCCGTGGAGGCCATTGCGACCAACGGCACCACCAGCGCAACGGTGCAGGCCGGAATGATTGCCAATGACGCTCCGTATTTCGTGGATGGAAGCCAACACATGAAACAGAACCTCAATTTCTTGATTCGTGGTGCATCCATGAGTCATCCGTTGATGGATACATATGCCGATTATTACACGTCATACGCAGGGCGTTTCAATCAGTCCTCAACGAATTTCGAGGAGTTCAGTTTTCTTTATCACGATGCGGCACTGGATAACTTGTGGCCGTTCACGGCCAATTATTTTCTGGAAAATTTCCTCGTTGATACCAGCCGGACGAATGCCGATGAATACCCCATTGGAACCACCAATTTTAATTTCCAGCCCAATTTTGCCACCAACATTCCCACGCCGCCAATGCTGACGCATTCTGACCCATATTGGATTTTCCAACCCAATTTTTACGCTTATTATTACAATGGCATTTATTCAACCAATACCGCCGACTGGGGCGTGACGGTTTCAGGCAGCAACACAGTGGCAACTTTGCAAAGTGGAAACAACAATCTGTTTGGTTTGTCGTATCAGGTTGGTTGTGAAGTTGATTTTTACCGTTTCATTGATCCGCGCGATGGACTGCCTCTTTATGATTGTATTTATCAACCTCTGGCCGTCGGCGGCAGTGTGACGGTGGAATATCCCGAATCCGGCTACCAAATTGGCGGTTATGCCAGTTGGTGTCCGGCGCCGACACTGAATTTCGTCAATTACTACTTCGCACCGTTGAACAATCCAAACGCTAATACGCTTGGTCTTCCTTCAGTGAGTCAGCAACCCTCTCCATTGCCGATTGATGATTCCTTTGCCGTTACCAACCAGACGCCCGCCGTGATGTTCGGCTCGGTTGGCCAGCCGATGATTCTGGGCGCATGGGCGAAGTATTCCATTCAGGGCAGCAGTCCGACTAAATACGCCTATCTCGGCCAGTATTTCTTCACCAACGCTTTCATGGTGGATGCCAACGGCAATGTCACCACTACCAACACCGGTGTAGTCTCGCCCTACGGAGAATTCTTCCCGATGCAACCCGGCCCCGTGGCGCTGATTACAATGACAAACACTGACACCGGAATGCGGGCCACCGGCATCGTGCAGGTCATTTCGCTGGCCCTCGATGCCAACCATGATGGCACCATTGACACCACGTTCAACGGGGCGGACTTTACTACGGCTAACCGCCCGTTCTGGTTCTGGACTGACCAAAATTTTGACCGGCTTACCTTGGATGCAGACGACAATGCTTTTTATGACGATGATGTGGCGAGTAACAGTTCAGATGCGACTTGTCCGTTCACCCCTTCTGTTTCAACGCCTGATTGTAATTATCTGGACGGCTCCGGCCATCGTGTCATCCCTTGTGCCCGCGACCTGCAAGACTTCACGCGGCTATGGATTTGCGGCATCACGTCCAATTTGCTGGCGGCACTGCCAGCGGGCAGCACCGTGACGTTAAATTGGGGCGACGTTGGAAACCCGAACCCGAACAATCCAACGATTGACTTGTTTGCAGCGGCTGACGCCGACGGCGGTATCGGGTATCTAACAAATTCCAGCACTGCTGCTTCGCAAGTTGATTCTTTGTATTGCCCCTATATCGGACGGATTGGGCCGGGCACTAACCTTCAACTCAATGCCAGCCGATTTGTCAACAACTGGGCGGGCAATCATTTTATCTGGTGCGGCGTCGGCAATGGCACCGGCGGGTTGAATCTCACCATCATGGACGCCCACAGCAACGTGCTGGCCAAAACCACGGCTTACATTCAACTGGTGGACATCAAGCAGATGTATGAACGCTGGACGGTCGGCGAAGACCCGAACACTGCCCCGGCCAGCACGGCACAGATTGCCACCAACGATTTACCCAGCGGTGTGATATGGCCATTCCGATACGCCAACCCAGGAAACGCGAACACGCCTTACATTCTGTTCGTGCATGGCTGGAATTTGGAAACGTGGGCAAAAGACCGTTTTGCCGAGACGGCGTTCAAACGGCTCTATTGGCAGGGTTATCAAGGGCGGTTTGGCGAGTTCCGTTGGCCGACGGGTTTTGATTTTACCGACAGCTTTTGGTCGGCATTGACTGACCCGCGCAACTTCGACAACAGCGAATACACGGCTTGGCAGTCAGCAGCGGGACTGCTGAACAAGCTGAACGATTTGAACGCGCAATATCCCGGCCATGTTTATGTGCTGGCTCATAGCATGGGCAATATCGTGACCAGCGAAGCGTTACGACTGGCGGGAAACAACCAGGTCGTGAACACCTATGTTGCGAGCCAGGCGGCGTTACCGGCGCACGATTACGATGCGACTGTCACTACGCCTTACCTGCTGCAATTTACATACACCTATCCCACCGAACCGCTCCATACGTTGCTGGGAAATCATAATTATGGCCCGGACACGCCGAACATTTACGGGAACCGGCTGACAAACAACGCAGCCGCCGTTGGCCGACGCATCAACTTCTACAATCAAAACGATTTTGCGCTGGCAGCACCGCGCTGGGGCTTTGATCAAATCACAAAGCCAGACAACTTGTTTAACGGCGACTACGTTTACGGTGGCAGCCCGAATGATCCCGCGCCGTGGAATCATTTTGGATTCGCCACAATTTCAGGAACGAACTTTTTCGATATTGTAAACAATGTCGCCGATCGTTACAAAGTCATGGCCTACGCCGCCGAATCACGTTCAACCGCTTTGGGCGCGACGTCGGGAATTGCAACCTTGACAGGAAATGTTGATCTTACTCGCGTGAATAATCCAATTTGGCCGCCCGATGCTAATAATTACCAAGCGCATTTCTGGCACAGTGCTGAATTTCGTGGAGATTATTGGCAGCAACAAGGTTATTGGAGTGAGTTGCTAGGGAACGATGCCTTCAATTTGAAATAACTATGAAAATCCAACGTTCAATTTTTGGGTTCGTCGTCGTGGTGGTGTTGATTGCGTTTGTGTTTTGGCTTGGGAGAAAAAAGCCCGCAGAAATGCCTCCTGCGGGTTCGATTGAAACAAATGCGCCGTCAGCGGCCACTGTTACAAATCCTGTGACAAGTTTGCCGGTTCATTCAAATACACTACCAGCGCAGCTCGTCGCAAACGCGGCTGCGACACCCAAGCAAGACAAAGGGAAACAAATCAAGGAAGGACTGGCCACGTTGAACGACGTGCCAATCGCGTTTTACGGCAAATTGGAAGACCAGTTTGGAAGTCCGGTTGTCGGCGCTCAAATCGCGGCGAGCGTGCGCATTTACAATGGCGTGCGATCAACCGTTGACCGATTTTCCGCAACCAGCGATGGGAACGGATTTTTTCAAATCAATCACGGCAAAGGTGAAAGCTTATCAATTGTGCCGAGTAAAAAGGGCTATGTGCTGGCGACCAAAGACACGTATTTCAAATACTCCTATATGTATCTTGATCATTTTTCACCCGACCCGAACAACCCGACGGTTGTCAAAATGTGGAAACTGCAAGGGGCGGAACCACTGGTGAGCATTGATAAGACCTACAAGCTGAGTTACACCAATGCGCCGATAAATTTTGACTTGGCGGCGGGCCAAATCGTTTCCACCGGCGGCGACATAAAAATCACAGTGAACCGTCCGTCAGGCGAGGTTTCGGAACATAATCCTCAAAAATGGAACATTGATTTTGAAGTTATAGATGGCGGCTTTATTGAAACTTCTGATAAGGAATGGGGCGCAACTTACGCTGCGCCGGAAGGCGGGTATCAGCCAAGTGGAATTTTTGGAAATAACAATGGCACCGATGGAATTGATAAAGCGTTTTTTATCCAGAGTCGCAGCGGCCAAATTTATAGTAAGGTCGGTCTTTCATTCCGTATCAATAACAAGCCGGACGATTTGATGTATATCAGATTCAGCGGTGTCGCCAACACGAACGGCTCGCATAACTGGGAGGCGACTGCGCCGCAATAAAAAAATACGCGACCTATGCCCAAAGAACGCTCCCGACTTTCGACCATGCTTTCCACGCTGTATGCGATGCTCCTATTATGCGCACTGGCTTCGCTTGTGGAGAACAAGCTTTCGATTTGGAACCAGTTGGGGACACACGAAAAATTCTGGATAATTTTCGCCGCGGCCTATGCCGTCATCTTAACAGCATCCGGCTTCCTTTCCGCGGTGATAAAATGGCGCACCGCAGGATTTATCCATGCCGTGTTAATGCTCGGGATTGCCGGACTGGTTCTCTTTGGAATTGCAAACGACTGGGTGACAAGTCCTGGTGCAGACAATGCTGCTGCCGGCATCGTTGCTATTGCGGATTTCGTCTTCATCGCCGGTGGAGTGTTAGCGGCGATCTGCGGTGTTACTGTTATGCGTTGCGTGTTTCCAGAAAAGGAGAAACCAGAGACGCCAACAGGCAAATGAACAAGGCTTGAAATCCTTTGAGCAAGTCAACGCGCCTTGATCGCAGTCTGAAATTTGTCCCAGCCTCATCCCGGGACGGGCTTTGGCAGCCAATGTGCGCCAAAGTCCGTCCTTTTTAGGAAAGCTTACTTGGATTTATCGGTGACACTGTCAACGAAATTGCGCATCAGTGTCTCAAATAAAGCAAAGCCGGCGGATTTTTATGGGTTCTTTCCCTTCTGGCTTTCAGAGGGTTGTCTTCGGTTTTTTTGGGTTTCCGGGGGCTCTTCAATTAACGAATCTCAAATCAGGACATCGCCCGTGAAAACAGAGGGTCAAGGCATGGCAACTGCTCATATTTTTCAGACAATGAACACGTTGTCAGGTTTAACATTTTGAACGACACACATTGCCGGTTTGGCAACATCGAACAACGAAATGAAAATTCGCGCGATAATCGTGGATGACCAGCCAACGGGGTTGGCGGTGCTGCGGGACATGCTCCACCATTCCGAACCGGATATTGAAATCATCGGGATGGCTGCCAGCGGTCGCGAAGCCGTCGAGTCCATCAACCAGTTGGCGCCCGACCTGGTATTCCTCGACGTGCAGATGCCCGAAGTGGACGGCTTCGAGGTGGTTGCCCAAATCAAGCTTCCGCGGATGCCGGTGATCATCTTTGTGACGGGGCGCGATGATCTTGCGTTGAAGGCTTTCGAGGCGCACGCCCTGGATTACCTGGTAAAGCCCTGCCAGATGACCCGCCTGAAATCGGCGGTGCAACGGGCCCGGCAGCAAATCCAAAGCAGCCAGAACGATGAAATCCAGCAGAAGCTTAACGGTTTGTTGGACGACCTGAAGGCCGTTTCAAAATATCCGGAGCGACTGGCTGTCAAATCCAACGGGCGGATTGTGTTCCTGCGCCTGACGGACATTGACCTGGTGGAGGCGGCGGACAATTACGTGAAGCTGTACGTCGGCAAGGAAACGCATATGCTTCGCGAAACCATGACCGCGCTGGAAGAAAAACTTCCCCCGGGCCGTTTCGTGCGCATCAGCCGTTCGACCATTGTGAACATCGAATCGGTCAAGGAATTGCATCCCATGTTTCACGGCGAATATATGGTCTCGCTCCGCAACGGCGCTCGCGCGACGCTCACCCGGGGTTATCGGGAACAACTCCGGCAACTGGGCGTGATGCCCTAAGCCTCAAGTGCTGACCTGACCTGGGCTGACCGGCCCTCTTTCTCCCACTGAATTTCGCCCCTCACCGGACGCAATTCACCCCTCAAATCCCGCAATGTGTCCCTAATTTATCACGTATTAACTCTTTTCTGTTAAATAACAATCTGATGAATCAGTTTGGTCGGTTACCTGGTGAAAAAATTTGAAGGATAAACAGGAAAAAATTATGAAAAAGTCATGGATGTTGATTTTAGTTGGTGCCCCGCTGGTGGCCGGCAGCCTGGCCATGTCCGCGCGGGCGCAGAGCAATATTGTGGTTTATGCTGCTGAGTACAACCAGTCCACCAATCGTTTCGGCACCATTAACCTGTTGAACGGCACCTTCACCAAGATTTCCTCTTTTGGCTCGGCGCTGATCAACGACATCGCTTACTGCCCCACGAACGGGATGTTGTATGGCATATCCAACACCACGGCCCTGGTGACGTTCAATCAAACCAACGGTGCCATCACCAAGGTCGCCAACCTGAGTACGAACACCATTGAGTCACTGGCCTTCCGGCCCCGCGATGGTGTGCTGTTCGGAGCCACATCAAGCAAACTGTACACGATCAATCCCGCCAATGGGACGGCCACTTTGGTCGGAAGTTATGGCACCCCAAAAAACCTTGGCACCGGAGAGAACATCCGCTTTGCGCAGGACGGCAATCTCTACGTCAGCGATGAGGGCACGAACACCGATATTTATCGCATCAATACCACGAACGGCGCTGCGACGTGGATGGGCGAAGCCACCGGCTACCCCTACCTGATGCTTCAGAACGCCAGTTCGAACATGTACGGCGTTTACATCAATTTGGGCTCTTCCACCAACCCGTCCCCCAAGCTGGTGACCTTCAACCTGAACAGCTTTGTCAACGGTGGCACCAACGCCAATGGCAGCACCAACCAGATCATCCCCATGTTGGTGGGTGCCGGCACCAATTTTCCCGCCAATTTCAATTTCTCCGGCAATGTCCCGCAAGCGGTCACCAATCTTACTGTACCGGTGAGCGCGACGGGTCCCTCTAACCAGACGGCTGTGGTGGGTGGCAACGTGGTGTTCAGCACGGTGGCCTCGGGAACCGGACCGTACAATTACGCGTGGTCGGAAAACGGCGTGGCCATCAGCGGTCAAACCAACAGCAGCCTGACGTTGAACAATGTGACCACCGCCGCCGCGGCTACTTACAGTGTTATTGTGGGAGGAGCCATGGGGACCGTGACCAACAGCGCGACGTTGACGGTGACCAAGGCCTCCGGTTCCATCACCCTCGGCAGCCTGAGCCAGACTTACACTGGCTTGGCTGAGCCAGCAACGGCAACCACGATCCCAAGCGGGTTGGCAGTGACCTTTACCTACAACGGCTCGGCCAATGCACCGACCAACGCCGGCAGTTACACGGTGATCGGTACGATCAATGACTCCAATTATCAAGGCAGCGCGACCAACACCATGATCATCGCCCAGGCCTCCGGCTCCATCACCCTCGGCAGTTTGAACCAGACTTACAGTGGCTTGGCCGAGCCGGCGACGGCGACCACGACCCCAAGCGGGTTGGCTGTGACCTTTACCTACAATGGTTCGGCCACGGTTCCCACCAACGCCGGCAGTTACACGGTGATCGGTACGATCAATAACGCCAATTATCAGGGCAGCGCGACCAACACCATGATCATCGCCCAGGCCTCCGGCTCGATCACGCTCGGCAGTTTGAGCCAGACTTACAGTGGCTCGCCCAAAGCGGCGACGGCGACCACGACCCCGACGGGGTTGGCAGTGACCTTCACTTACAACGGTTCGGCCACGGTTCCCGCCAACGCCGGCAGTTACACGGTGATCGGCACGATCAATAACGCCAATTATCAGGGCAGCGCGACCAACACGCTGGTGATCAATGCGGCGACGCTGACCTACACGGCGAACGCGGTGGGCATGACGTACGGGTCGGCGGTGCCAGGGTTGAGCGGTTCGGTGAGTGGGTTTTTGGGAACGGACAATCAAGGCAATGCGACGACGGGCACGATGGTGTTCACGACAGGGGCGAGTTCGACCAGCGTTGTGGGCAGCTACGCGATCAACGGCAGCGGGTTGGCGGCGAACAACGGCAATTACATATTCGTCCAGGCGACCGCGAATGCGACGGCGCTGACGATCAATGCACTGCCGGTGACTTTGACGGGTACCCGGTCTTATGACGGGACGACGGCGGTTGCGTCGGGGATATTGACGGTAGCGAACAAGGTGGGAAGCGACAACGTGACGGTGGCAGCGGGCAGCGGGACGCTGGCCGGCGCGAATGTCGGGTCAGAGGCGATCGCGTCGTTTGGGACGTTGAACTTGGGCGGGACCGCGGCGGGCAACTATACGCTGGCCGGCGCGAGCGGTTCGGTGAACATCACGGTGAGCGCACTGGCGCTGACAGTGACGAATCTGCTGGCCTTGGACAAGGTGTATGACGGCACCACGAACACCACGCTGGATGCGACCAATGCCGGGTTGGCGGGCGTGTTGAACGGCGACGACGTGACGTTGGTCACGAGCAATGCCGTGGCGTATTTTGCGGACAAGAATGTCGGCACAAACAAGCCGGTGACGGTGACGGGTCTGGCGCTGGGCGGCGCGGCGGCGGCCAATTATACGCTGGTGGATCCGACGAACGTGACGGCGGACATCTCGGCGGCTGGATTGACTGTGGCCGGGGTGACGGCGGCCTCCAAGGTGTACGATGGGACAACGAATGCGCAATTGAATGGCACGGCGACCTTGAACGGAGAGGTGAGCGGCGACGATGTGAGTTTGGTCACGGATGGCATGAGCGCAGCATTTGCCGGCCCGAACGTGGGAACGAGCATCCCGGTCACCGTGAGCGGATATACCATCACCGGGGCGGATGCCGGCAACTACACGCTGACCCAGCCAACGGGTCTGACGGCAGACATCACGGCAGCGCCGCTGACGATTACCGCCACGGCCAACACCAAGATTTACGATGGGACGACCAGCGCAGCGGCGATTCCGACAACCAGCGGCCTGCAAAGCAGCGACACCGTGACCGGCCTGGCTGAGACGTACGACACGCCGAACGCGGGCACGGGCAAGACACTCAGTGTCAGTGCCTTCACGGTCAACGACGGCAACAACGGCAACAACTACACCGTGAGTACCGTGAGCAGCACGGCGGGCGTCATCGCCCAAGCTTCTGGATCAGTTTCGCTGGGAAGCCTGAACCAGACCTACAACGGGTCGGCTGAAGCCGCGACGGCGACGACGATCCCGAGCGGATTGGCAGTAAGCTTTACGTACAACGGTTCAGCCACGGTGCCGACGAGTGCCGGCAGCTACACGGTGGTTGGGACGATCAATGACCCAAATTATCAAGGCAGCGCGACCGGCACGCTAGTCATCGCCCAAGCCTCCGGCTCGATCACGCTGGGCAGCCTGAACCAGACCTATAGCGATTCGGCTGAGGCGGCGACGGCGACGACGGTCCCGAGCGGATTGGCAGTAAGCTTTACATATAACGGTTCGGCAACGGTTCCAACTGCCGCCGGCACCTACACGGTGGTTGCGACGATCAATGACCCAAATTATCAAGGCAGCGCGACTGGCACGCTGGTCATCAGCAAGGGTTCCGCTTCCATCACTCTCGGCAACTTGAGTCAGACCTATACTGGCTCGGCTGAGGCTGCCATGGCCACCACCACCCCGAGCGGGTTGGCAGTGACGTTCACTTACAATGGCTCGGCCACGGTTCCGACTGCCGCCGGCACCTACACGGTGGTTGCGGCAATCAACGATGCCAATTATCAGGGCAGTGCGACCGGTACGTTGGTGATCGCCCAGGCTTCCGGCTCGATCACGCTGGGCAGCCTGAGCCAGAACTACGACGGCTCGGCCAAGGCGGCGACGGCGACGACGATCCCGAGCGGGTTGGCGGTGAGCTTTACGTATAACGGTTCGGCCACGGTTCCGACTGCCGCCGGCACCTACACGGTGGTTGGAACGATCAACGATGCCAATTACCAGGGAAGCACCACCGGCACGCTGATGATCAACACGATAACGCTGACGGTGACGAATCTGCTGGCCTTGGACAAGGTGTATGACGGCACCACGAACGCCACGCTGGATGCGACCAATGCCGGGTTGGCGGGCGTGTTGAACGGCGACGACGTAACGTTGGTCACGAGCAATGCCGCGGCTTATTTTGCGGACAAGAATGTCAACACGAACAAGCCGGTGACGGTGACGGGGCTGGCGCTGGGCGGCGCGGCGGCGGCCAATTATACGCTGGTGGACCCGACGAACGTGACCGCGAACATCACGGCGGCTGAATTGACTTTGACTGGGGTGACGGCGGCTTCCAAGGTGTATGACGGAACAACGAATGCGCAATTGAATGGCACAGCGACCTTGAACGGAGAGGTGAGCGGCGACGATGTGAGCCTGGTCACGGACGGCGTGAGCGCCGCGTTCGCCGGCCCGAACGTAGGAACGGGCATCCCGGTCACCGTGAGTGGATATGCCCTTACCGGGGCGGATGCCGGCAACTACACGCTGACCCAGCCATCGGACCTGGCGGCGGACATCACGGCAGCGACGCTGACGATTACCGCCACAGCCAATGCCAAGATTTACGACGGGACGACCAGCGCAGTGGCGATCCCGACAGTTAACGGCTTGCAAGGCTCTGACTCGGTGAGCGGCTTGGCTGAAACCTACGACACGAAGAATACCGGCACAGGCAAGACCCTCAATGTCAGCGCCTTCACGGTCAACGACGGCAATGCCGGCGGCAACTACACCGTCAGCAGCGTCGCCAACACCGCGGGGGTCATCACCCCGGCGACCCTGACGGTAACAGCTGACAACAAGAGCAAGATTTGCGGGCTGCCTAATCCGCCGCTGACGGCCAGTTACAACGGTTTTGTCGGTGGCGACAACACCAGCGTATTATCGTCACCAGCGGTCTTGAGTACGACGGCAACGACCACGAGCGGTGCGGGCCAGTATCCGATTACGGTCAGCGGTGCGGCCGCCGCCAACTACACGATCCAGGATGTGAATGGAACACTGCTGGTGATTTCGGCCCCGCAACTGGCCGGGGCCAAAGTCAGTGTGAACGGAATGGATCAATTCGTCGTCAGTTGCCCGACAATCGCCGGTCAGACATATCAACTCGAATACACCACTTGCCTCACCACCACTTGGACTCCTTTGGGCACTCCCTTCGCCGGGACCGATGGTATTGTTGCCGTGACCAACAGCATGAGCGTCACTCCGCAGTGCTTCTTCCGGGTGGAAGTGCAATAAACAGCAGTCGCAGCGCCCCACAAAGACAATCGCTTGGACAATTTGGGGAAAACGCAGGCCGGCGGATGACCATCCGCCGGCCTGCAGGGTTATTGGCGGATGCCAAAAAATCCGGACCGGGCGGCGGAGGCGGAAGGGTTGAGCGGGGAAGACCGAAGCTGGCCGGCGGCCGGCCCTGGCGGTTTAAGATTGCCACCGGCCAGTCGCCGTTTAGAGTGTCCGCGTTCAAATGAAATTTTCATTGCCCATTCTCGGGCTGGCGTGGCTGACGTTTTTCAGCGCGTCGGCGCAGGTCACCGTGGACGTGGTGTTGGAGCAGGACCAATTTCTGCCCAGCGAATCGCTGCCGGTGGCGGTGCGCATCACGAACCAATCCGGCCAGCCGCTGCACTTGGGCGCAGATGCGAACTGGCTGACGTTTAGTGTGGAATCCGTGGCTGGCGCGGTGGTCGTCAAAAAAGCCGACGTGCCGGTGCAGGGTGAATTTGATGTGGGTTCATCGCAAGTGGCCACCAAGCGTGTGGATTTGGCGCCGTATTTTGCGCTGACGCGGCAGGGCGGTTATCGTGTCACCGCCAGGGTGCGCATCAAGGATTGGAACGCGGAAATCCCCAGCCCGCCTCAATCCTTTAACGTGATTGACGGCGCAAAATTGTGGTCGCAAACGTTTGGCCTGCCCGTGCCCGCCGGGGTGACGAATCGCGCGCCGGAAGTCCGCAAATACACCTTGGAGGAGGCAAATTATCTGCGTTCGCAACTGCGGATGTATGTGCAGGTGAGCGACGAATCCGAAAAGCGCATTTTCAAGATTCGCGCGATTGGCCCGATGGTTTCGTTCAGCCAGCCGGAGGCGCAATTGGATCGCCTCAGCCATTTGCACGTGCTGTATCAAAGCGGCGCGCGCACCTTCACTTACTCGGTGGTCAGTCCTGACGGTGACATCGTGCGGCAGGAAATTTATGATTATTTCAACACGCGCCCGCGTTTGCACACCGATGACGATGGCAACATTATGGTCCTTGGCGGCGCGCGCCGGGTGAAACCCAACGATTTGCCGGTGGTGAAGCCGCCAAACGAAGTGCCCGCAGCTCCCGCGAAACCCTGAGCGCGCCGGTCATTGCGTCAATTCGTCCTTCGACGTGATCTGCGCCTGTATATCTTTGATAATCATCGTGGCGCGGGTGAGGGCGGTGTCCTGCGTTTCTCCGAGGAATGATTTTAATTGCACCCGCACCGCCGCCATGGGATCACCGTTCCGGTCGCGCAACGGCAGCGTGACCGCAATCGTGCCTTTGCCGCGCCCAAAATAAACCTTGCCGTCGGTGATGGCGGCTTTTTCCGCGTCGGTGCCGGGCTGGCCGATTTCCTTTTCCAACTTGCTGGCGATGACGTGCGGCCGGCCCTGGTCGTCGAGTGCGTAAATGCGCAGACCCAGAATGCGCGGCTGTTCCTTCAATATGTCCTGCACGACTCCCTGCGCCACCGGCACGCGCGGCGTGTAGATGATGGTCGTGTCGCCAAAATAACCCACCGCGTCGGACTTGGTGCGAAAACCGATTTTGCCGATGGCGAATGAATTGTCGTGCAACGTCGGCATCACCAGTTTGCCGTCCAGCCAGCAGGTGATTTGATTGCCCTGGCATTGCACGGCCAGCGTGTGCCAGGTGTTGGTGGAAATGTCCGTTTCCGGGCCGATGGGATTCGAACGGACGCCGTCCACGACCTTGTAAAAACGCACGTTGTTCCCCAGCGCGCTGGCGCGAATGACGTAACAATTGGATTCATTTTGGTAACGGAACACCACGCCGGCCATTTGCTCGGCGGTGCCGCCGGCGATTTTGAACCGGGTCGTGAGGTTGAAGTCCTTGAACGTCTCGCCGTCGTAAATCAGCATTGGGAACCGCTCGTCCGTCGGGTCGGTGCTGGTTTGCGCGACCACGGCGCGGCGCGTAACCACGGGCGCCTGCGGCGAGAGCGGTGCCAGCAGCGGCGGCATTTCGTCCATGATGATTTTCCATTCGCCGGGCCGGCCGCCCCCCGCCAGCGCGGCGTGGAAATTGGTCGGCATCAGGCTGGTGGCAGCGTCGCCGAAATCAATTTTGATTTCCGCGCCGGCCGCCGGCAGGGCTAGGGCCAGCCAGAAACTAAAAAGAAATTTTCGCATTCCGCGCAGCGTAACAAAAAGGTTTTGGACGACAAGGAAAGTGTTTGGAGTCCGACACGATTTTGGCCGCAACCACCCCGTTTGGTGTCCCGCCTTCAGGCGGTCCGCGTGCTTGATCCTGTCATCTGCCGCCTAAAGGCGGGACACCAAGCCGGCACCGCTGCGTTCCATGTTTTTTTCAACAAATCCGCGGCAACTGTTCGCCACTCGGCATGTCGAGGATCCGGTTGGCACCGATCGCGCTTTTCAACGTGACCAGGGGCGTGGAACTTTCGGAGACCCGCCCGATGATTGCCGCCGCCGCTCCGACGGCGTGGCCGCGCATGATTTGCAAGGCGCGTTCCACGTCCTTCGCCGCGATGAACGCGGCAAAACGCCCTTCGCACGCCACGTGCAGCGGATCGAGGCCGAGCATCTCGCAGGCGGCGTGGACGTCTTCGCGCACCGGCACGGATTTTTCCTCAATGGCGATTTTAACTCCGGCGGCTTCGGCAATTTCGTTGAGCGCGCTGGCCAGGCCGCCGCGCGTCAAATCGCGCAGACAGTGAATTTCAATTCTGGCTTTCAGAAGCTGCATCACGAGATCGGCCACCGGCGCGGAGTCGCTTTCAATCTGGCTTTCAAATGCCAGACCCTCGCGCACGGCCATGATCGCCATGCCGTGCCGGCCCAAATCGCCGTTGACCAGGACGCCATCGCCGGGCCGCACATTTTGCGGCGCGATTTTCTGTTCGTGTTCGATGACGCCGATGCCGGCGGTGTTGATGAACACGCCGTCGCCCTTGCCCTTGTCCACTACTTTCGTGTCGCCGGTGATGATTTGTACGCCGCAATGCTGTGCCGCGTCGCGCATGGAGCAGACCACCCGCCAGAGCGTTTCCATTGGCAAACCCTCCTCCAGGATGAACGCGCTGCTGAGGTAAAGCGGCCGCGCGCCGCTCATGGCGAGGTCGTTCACCGTGCCGTGGACGGCCATCGAACCGATGTCGCCGCCCGGAAAAAAAATCGGGCGCACGACGTAGGAATCCGTTGTGAATGCAAGTTCTTTGCCGGTCCATTCGACCACCGTCGAATCATGCTGTGTTTCGAGCAGCGGGTTGTTGAAGGCCGTCAAAAACATCTTGCCGATGAGCTGATGCATCAGCTTGCCGCCGCCGCCATGCGCCATCAGGACGTGCGGATATTGCGAGATGGGAATGGGGCAATTTAGAGCGAATTGATTCTGCATGGGTATGAGCTTTTTGTGAAAATCCGAATGCCGAAACCCGAATGCCGAAAGAAATCCGAAATCCGAAGCCCGAAACAACTCCACCAGCCCGGCACAGTTCGGATTTCGGTCTTCGGACTTCTTTCGGATTTCGCCATTCGGATTTCAGATTTCATTTCCGGCGATAGCGATAATACGCCGCGCACGCTCCCTCACTCGACACCATGGTCGCTCCGAGCGGATGTTCCAGGGTGCAGCGCGTGCCGAAGGCCGGGCATTCATGCGGTTTGATTTGTCCCTGCAAAACCAGGCCGCTGAGACATTCGGCGGATTCGGCAACGTGATGGTCGGCCAGACCGAATTTCTTTTCGGCGTCGAATGCGGCGTAGGCGTCGTTCAAACCGAGGCCGCTCTGCGGGATTTCGCCGACGCCGCGCCATTTGCGCGGCACGACCTTGAAAACCTTGCGAATCAACTCCTGCGCAGACTGGTTGCCTTCGCGGCGCACGGCGCGGGTGTATTGGTTTTCAACCTCGGCGCGGCCGGATTCCAGTTGCTGCACCACCATCAGCACACCCTGCAAAATGTCCAGCGGCTCGAAGCCGGTGACGACAATCGGCACGTGATATTTCGCCGCAATGGGCGGGTATTCCTCGTAGCCCATCACCGTGCAAACGTGGCCGGCGGCGAGAAAACCCTGCACCTTGCAGTTCGGCGATGACATCAGCGCTTCGATGGCCGGTGGCACGAGGACGTGCGAAATGAGCATTGAAAAATTCTTCAATTTTTTTTGCGCGGCCTGATAAACCGCCAGGGCCGTCGCCGGCGCGGTGGTTTCAAAACCGACGCCGAAGAAAACGACTTCCCGGTCCGGATTTTGTTCCGCGAGTCTTACGGCATCGAGCGGCGAATAAACCATGCGCACATCGCCGCCCTTGGCCTTCACGGAAAGCAGGTCGGTCGTGCTGCCGGGCACGCGCAGCATGTCGCCGAACGAGGCGAAGATGACATTGGGCCGGGCGGCGATTTCCAGCGCCTTGTCTATCATTTCAAGCGGGGTCACGCAGACCGGACAGCCCGGCCCGTGAATCAGCGTGATTTGTTTGGGCAGCAGTTCGTCTATGCCGAATTTGACGATGGCGTGTGTCTGGCCGCCGCAGACTTCCATGATGTTCCACGGCTTGGTCGTGAGACGATGAATCCCCCGCGCGAATTGCTGTGCGCGTTCGCCGTCACGGTATTCGTCGAGGTATTTCATGGTTTACTTGGTGGGGCGAGCGTCCTCGTCCCGCATTGCGGGATCAGTAGCCTCGCCCCACCGGTTCAAATTGTCAGCCGCTTTGTGCCGGCGGGACGCCTGCGCCACCGGCTCCCAATTCGCCGAGTTCCTCCATCTCTTTCAAATACTCGAACACCTTGTGCGCCTCGTCCTCGTCAACCCGGCTGAGGGCGAAGCCGACGTGGACGATGACGTAATCGCCGACCTTCGCCTCGGGTACATAGGCCAGACAGGCTTCCTTAAGGATGCCGCCGAAATTAATTTTGCCCATCCGCGACAACGGATCGTCACCACTGATGCTTTCAATTTTTCCTGGAATGGCCAGACACATGGTCTCACACTCTACTCCTTTCGCCGCCAGGCAGCAACGACTTGTCCCAGTGCAATCCCGCCGTCGTTCGGCGGCACACGCTGATGCCAATACGGTCGAAAACCTTCCGCCTGCAACCGTCGCACCGCGTGCTCTGTCAAATAACGGTTCTGAAAACAGCCGCCGGAAAGCACCACGCGGTTCTGGCCAGCACGTTTGGCAACAGCAACGATGCCTTCCGCCAGCGCGTTGTGAAACTTCGCGGAAATGATACCCACACTCACACCTTGCTGAACATCCACGAGAATGGCTTCAATCATCGGCGACCAATCCAAAATAATTTCGGATTTCGGAATTTTGGTGGGGCGAGCGCCCCCGCGAGCCGTATTCCGCAATCCGCAATCCGCAATCCGCAATTCATAACGTTCCTCGGTCTCAACTCCCTCCAGCGCGAACTCCAGTTCCATCGCGGCCTGACCCTCGAAGCGGATTTGCTGGCGGAGATTGACGAGCGAGGCAACGCCGTCAAACAACCGTCCCATGCTCGTCGTCACCGGCGAATTCAGTTTTTTCACCAGCATGGTTTTAAGCGTGGCCAGTTCCGGAGCGGAAAAGGCAGCGACCGGGGCAATGTTTTTTTGATCGAAAATTGCGTCGCCGGAAATTTCATGGAGCAATCCGAGCGCGGTGCGGCGGGGTTCTTTGACCGCCTTGTCGCCGCCGGGCAGCCGGAACGGACGCAAGTGGGCGATGCGTTCGACGTTTTCGTCCGTGACAAGGAAAAATTCGCCGCCCCAAATCGTTCCATCAGTCCCGTAACCCGTGCCATCCCATGAAACGCCGAGCACGGGCGGCGCGATTTCATTTTCTGCCATGCAGGACAATACATGGGCGATGTGATGCTGGACGGAAACGTAGCGTGGGCCTCCAGCTTGGGAACGTGCTGCCGGCATCTTGCCGGCAGAACTGTTTGATCTGCCAGCGGGACGCTGGCAGCACGCTTCCTGAGCAAATTGGGTCGAAAGATAATCCGGGTGCAGGTCGGCGGCAATGATTTGCGGCCTGACCTCGTAAAGTTTTTCAAAATCGGCAATGACGCGGCGGAAGGCGGAATGGGCCTGCTCTGTTTCCAAATCGCCGATGTGCTGGCTGATGAAAACCTGGTTGCCAAACGAGAGGGCAACGGCATTTTTCAAATGCGCACCAACCGCCAGCACAATTTCGGATTTCGGATTTTGGATTTCGGATTTTGAAGTTTTGGTGGGGCGAGCGTACTCGCGAGCCGCAATCCGCATTCCGCAATCCGCATTCCGCAATGAAATGGGTAGTGGCGCATAACCTCTTGCCCGCCTCAACACCATTTCGCGGTCCAGCATCACCCTGACGATGGAATCGTCCACGTGCCGGACGATGGGGCGGTTGTGGACAAGGAAGACGTCGGCTATGTCGTGCAACCGTTCGAGCGCCTCCTGCTCATCCGTGCAAATCGGCTCGTCGCTCAAGTTGCCGCTCGTGGCAACAACGGGAAAACCCAATTCGGCCATCAGCAAATGATGCAACGGCGTGTAGGGCAGCATGACGCCGAGGTAAGGGTTATTAGGTGCGACAGATTGGGCAGTCGTACTTTCGCGAAGAAACGGAGGATGATTCCCCCTCTCCTGGGGGAGAGGGCCGGGGTGAGGGCGGACCAGCCTCCTCAGCAAAACAATCGGCGCTTCGGGCGAGCGGAGCAGTCGTTCTTCCAGCGGTGAAACATCACATTCAGCTTTTACACTCTCCAGTGATGGAAACATGAGCGCGAACGGCTTTTCCTCGCGATGTTTTCGTTCGCGTAAAAGTTGAACCGTTTTGTCGTTGCGCGCATCCGCCATCAAATGAAATCCGCCCAGCCCTTTGACGGCGACAATCTGGCCGCAACGGATGGCGTGAGCGGCGGCGAGCAAAGCACCGTAGCCGCGCTCGTGAGAGCGCGGACTTTCCGCGTTTTCACAAACGCGGCTGCCTTCCCACAATTCGAGATGCGGGCCGCAAACCGGGCACGCATTCGGCTGGGCGTGGAAGCGGCGGTCCCGCGGGTCGTCGTATTCGGCCTGGCATTGCGGGCACATCGTGAACGCTTTCATCGAAGTGTTCACGCGGTCATAGGGCAGGGCTTCAATGACGCTGAAGCGCGGGCCGCAGTTGGTGCAGTTGGTGAACGGGTAACGATGGCGGCGATTTTTGGGATCAAAGATTTCGCGCAGGCAATCCGGGCACGTGGCGATGTCCGGCAAAACGAGCGCGGTTTTGTTGCCGCCGGTTTCGCTGGGGCGGATTTCAAATGTCGTGTAGCCGGCGGGGTCGAGCCACGAAGCTTCGAGGCTTTGAACGAAACTGCGCGGCGGTTTTTCGGTTTCGAGCCGGAGCAGGAATTTTTCCGGTTCCGCGCGCGGGCCTTCCACTTCGATGAAAACGCCCTGTGGAGAATTGTTGACCCAGCCGGCCAATCCGAGTTCCGTGGCGAGGCGGAAGACGAACGGACGGAAGCCGACGCCCTGCACCGCGCCGCGAACGGTGAGTTTCAGGCGGGCGCGCTGACTGGTTGGTCCGGCTTTTTTCACGCGGGGATTTTGTCCGAAGCGGCTCCGAATTAAAAGCCGAAGCGGCGGGCGCGGCCCGGAATTCATTTGTCAGTCCGCAACCGGCGATATAACTTAAGCGTGTGGAACCCGGCTCCGGCGGGCTAGCCTGTCGGTTTGTTGTTTTCGGCGGAACCATGCACGAATTATCCATCATGCAAAGCGCTTTGGATCAGGTACTCGAAAAGGCCCGGCAGGCCGGGGCGGGGCGGGTGCATGCCATCCGCCTGCGCATCGGCGCTCTGAGCGGGGTGGTGCCCGATGCGCTGCAATTCGCCTTCGAAGCCCTGGCCGACGGCACGCTGGCACAAGGCGCTCAATTGCTCATCGAAAATGTCCCGGCGCGGTTCTGGTGCGCCACGTGCCGTCATGAATTTGAGGCAACCCGGATGTTCGCCGAATGTCCTGATTGCCATCGTCCCAGCGGGGAACTGCGCGCGGGACGCGAAATGGAACTCACTTCATTGGAGGTTGACTGATGTGTAAAGATTGCGGATGCGGATTGCCCGGTGAAAATCCGGTGGGCGTTCGTGCTCATCACCACGACCATGATCATGATCACGGTTACGGTCATGGCCATGACCATCATCATGACCACGACCACCCCCATTCCCACACCCACTCACACGGGGAAGCGGGCCACGATCACTCGCACGGAGACGCCGTTGGCCAGCATCGGGTTCTGGAGGTGCGCCAAGCGATTCTGGAAAAGAATGACCGGCTGGCGGAGCGCAACCGCGGCTTTTTCCATGCGCGCGGCCTGCTGGTGCTGAACGTTCTTTCCTCGCCCGGTTCGGGCAAGACCACATTCATTCGCGAAACCGTCCGCTCGCTGGGAAAACGTCTGAAGACCGGCGTCATCGCCGGCGACCTGGCCACTGACAATGACGCGCAGCGCCTCCGCGAATCGGGCGCGCCGGTGGTGCAGATTACCACGGGCACCGTGTGCCATCTCGAAGCGGAGATGGTGGCGCACGCCCTGAAGCAACTGGACCTGAAAGGCCTCGATCTCCTCATCATCGAGAACGTCGGCAACCTCGTTTGCCCCGCCTCGTACGATCTGGGCGAAGATTTGCGGGTTGTTCTGTTGTCCGTCACCGAGGGCGAGGACAAGCCGTTGAAATATCCGCCCCTGTTCCAATCCGCCAGCGTGGCGGTGGTCAGCAAGATGGATCTCGCAACGGCCTGCGATTATAACCGGGAGGCGGCCCTGGCCAATCTCCGCCGCCTGGCCCCCAAGGCACCCGTGTTCGAAACCTCCGCCAAAACCGGCAAGGGCATGGACGCCTGGTGCGAGTTTTTGATCAAGCAACACCAAGCCATAAAGGCGCGCAACCCATTGGTCGCCTAGCCCGCGGACTGGCCAATTCATCTGCTCCAATGAAGTGCATGAACTGGCGAGCGGGTTTGCGCTCTGTAGCCTGGCGCCGTAGGCGCGGCATCTTTGTAGAACGTCACCCTAAAAATACCAGAGCCCCGTCAGGGACGGCATATTCAGAAGATGTCGCTCCTGACGGAGCTTGAAATTCTTTTCGACTGATTTCTACAAATATGTCGCGCCGATGGCGCTGGGAACGGCGCAGCTTTGCGACCCGCAACGGCTTCGCCGATCGAGCGATCCAACGCGACAATACAAGTCACGTACGTGATTTTTATTGTCGCACCCAAGGCTGGTCTGTGAGGCCGGTTTTTTCAGTCAAGGACCGGACGCAGGGCGGGTCCGGTGATGTCTGGGAGAGGCGTGCTCCCCATCGCGTTTTTTTCCGCCCTGCTGATTCTTTACTTAAGTAGAGTCACTGACAAAGAATGTTTACTAATTACCAATTCAAGCGCAGCCAAATTGACCCGGGCCGGTAAGTTTATTCTATTGAGGAATTTGATGAAGGTTTTTGCACAGAAACGTTCTTAACACTTAAACTGCTGTGATGCTGGTTTTAACATTGATTCTGGTCCCCTTGGCCGCCGGCTTGGTGCTGTTGGGCTTGAAGCCCGATCTACCCCGCAAAATCCTGGTGTCCGGTGTGACCCTGGCGGTCTGCTGCGGTTCCGTTGCCTTGGCCCTGTTGCCCACGCCGCTTAACCTGGGTGAGCTTCCCCTGAGTCAGCACTGGATCAACCTAGTCATGCTGCTCGTCGAGATGGCGATGAGCCTGTTCATTCTTTACGTCGGTGTGCACGCGAAACATTTGCTGATCGTACTGCTCACGCTGGCTCAGGCGGGGCTGATGGTCTGGTTTGAATTCACCGCCGCCGCGCATCTGGAGGTGGCGCAGAATCTGTTCGTGGACAAGTTCTCCGTGATCATGGCCTTGATCAACGGCATTGTGGGCGGCGGCATCTGCATTTACGCGCTGGGCTACATGCGCGAATACCACGAAGTGGCGCATCGCGACTTGCCGGACCGGCGTCCGCTCTTTTTCGCGCTGCTGTTCATCTTCATGGGCGCGATGTTCGGCCTCATTTTCGCCAACAACCTGGTGTGGCTGTTCCTGTTCTGGGAAATCACCACGCTGTGCTCGTTCCTCTTGATTGGTTACACGCAGACCGAAGAAGCGAAGCGAAACGCGCTGCGGGCGCTGGTGATGAATCTGGCCGGCGGACTGGCCTTCGCGCTGGCCATCGTGTGGTTTTACCGGCAGGCCGGCAGCATCGAACTACAGACCCTGGTTGCCTCCAAACAGTCCCTCGCGCTTCTGCCCGCGGCGTTGTTGTGCTTCGCGGGCATCACAAAATCAGCCCAGCTTCCGTTTTCGAGCTGGCTGCTGGGCGCGATGGTGGCGCCCACCCCGGTGTCGGCGCTGTTGCATTCCAGCACGATGGTCAAGGCGGGCGTCTATCTCGTCCTGCGCATGGCGCCGTTGGTCACGGGCACAAAAGTCGGGATGATGGTGGCGCTCGTCGGCGCGGTCACTTTTGTCGTCGGTTCCCTGGCCGCCATCACCACCAGCGAGGCCAAGCGGGTCCTGGCCTGGTCCACCGTTGCCAACCTCGGCCTGATCGTCCTCTGCGGCGGCATCGGAACATACCAGGCGGTCTGGGCGGGCATCCTGTTGATTATTTTCCATGCGGTGGCCAAATGCCTGTTGTTCCTGTGCGTGGGTGTGGTGGAACACAAGTTGCACAGCCGGAACATTGAAGACATGTCCGGGCTGGTCGTGCGCATGCCGCGCGTGGCGATCATGATGCAGATCGGCATGGCCGGCATGTTCCTGGCGCCGTTCGGCATGTTGATCAGCAAATGGGCGGTGCTCAAGGCGGTCGTGGATGCCTATCCCTCGCTGACGGTCTTCATCGCCTTCGGCAGCGCCGCCACACTGTTCTTCTGGGTCAAGTGGATGGGCAAACTGGTGGAAGTCGTCGGAACGTGCGAGCGGGTGAAAAAGGAACTGGTTCTGGGCGAGTCCATAGCGCTCTACGGCCTGTCCGCGGCAACGGCCATGGCTTGTCTGTTGTTTCCACTCATTTCCACCTGCTTCATCGCACCCTATGTCGCGGAGGTGTATTTCCAGTCCGCAACCCTGCCGACTGGCGACATCATTGGCCGGGGCAACACCATCATCATGATAATCATGATGGCGATGGTCATGCTGTTCCCTATCACCTTCTTCAACTACGGGCGCGGCGTGCGGGTGACGGATGCCTATCTCGGTGGCGCGAACCTGCACAGCAGCACGCGTTTCCTCGGCTCGGCCAGCACGGTGGAAAACGTAACGATGCACAATTACTATTTGCACAGTATTTTCAGTGAAAACTGGCTTTCACGCTGGGGCGTGATGGGCAGCACGGCGCTGCTGGCGGTGATGTTCCTGATGGCATTTTTATGAACCCCTGGATTCGATTAATCATTTATCTGGTGGCGGCGCCCGTGGTCGGCGGGGTGCTGGCGGGTTGGGACCGCCGGATTTCGGCGCGGATGCAATCGCGCCGGGGCCCGCCGATTTTCCAGCCGTTCTACGACGTGCTGAAGCTCTGTCAAAAGGAGAATGTCGTCGTCCGCCGCTCGCAGAACTACTACATCTTTTTCTTTCTCCTGCTGGCGATCTTCACCGGCGGGCTGTTCTTTGGCGGAGCGGATTTGCTGCTGGTGATCTTCGCGCTGACGCTCGCGGCCATTTTCTTCGTGCTCGGCGCCTACAAGGCCAGTTCGCCTTACAGTTTCATCGGCGCGGAACGCGAGTTGATTCAGATGATGGCCTATGAACCGATGATCCTGCTGACGGCCATCGGGATGTACATGGTCACCAAAAGCTTTGCCGTGAATGAAATTGCCAGCCATCCCACGCTGCTCGTGCTGACGCTGCCGGGGATTTTCCTCGGCTTCCTCTACACGTTGGAAATCAAGTTCCGCAAATCGCCGTTCGATCTGTCCTGTTCGCATCATGCCCACCAGGAACTGGTGCGCGGCATCACCACCGAGTTCTCCGGCCGCACGCTGGCGATGATCGAGATCGCCCACTGGTACGAAAACGTCTTCCTGCTGGGCTGGGTCTATTTGTTCTTCGGGTCCCTGCCGGTGCTGGGTGTCGCCATGTCGCTGCTGGTGTTTGGGTTCATCATTCTGGTGGACAACGTTTTTGCCCGGCTCAAGTGGCAGACCGCGCTCAAGAGCGCCTGGCTGGTCGCGGCGGTGCTGGGCTTTGGCAACATCCTGGTGCTCTCGCTTTTATCCTCAAAGCCGGCGGACCCGGTTGTCAGTGGCGACGCCAAACCTGTTGCCACGATCAGGATGAGTGCTCCCGGTGGTGCCACGCCCGCATCCGGCAATGCCATGGAAACGGCCCGGAGGAATTGAACCATGTCCAGCTTTTCAAAATCACCCTGGATCATCCACTACGACGCTTCGAGCTGCAACGGCTGCGACATCGAAACGCTCGCCTGCCTGACGCCGGGCTTCGACGTCGAGCGTCTGGGCGTGATCAACACCGGCAACCCGAAGCACGCGGACATTTTCGTGGTCACCGGCGCGGTCAACGAACAGAGTAAGGCCGTCATTTGCAACATCTATCACCAGTTGGCGGAACCGAAGGTGGTGGTGGCAGTCGGCGCCTGTGCCCTCAGCGGCGGAATTTTCAGCGATTGCTACAACATCTCCGGCGGCGTGGACAGCGTCATTCCGGTGGACGTGTATGTGCCGGGTTGCGCGGCGCGGCCCGAGGCGATCATTGACGGGGTCGTCCAGGCACTCGGGGTCCTGGAGAAAAAGCAGAAGGAGATGACCGCCCTCGCCAACAGCCTCGACCAGGCGCTTTACCTGCGCGCGGAGAAAAGCGACGCGCCGGAAATCCTCGCGTTGCAAAAGACCGCCTACCAGAGCGAGGCGGAAATCTACGGCGACGACAGCCTGCCGGCGTTGCAGCAGACGCTGGAGGAACTCCAGAAGGACTTCGACCGGCCGGAGCAGGTCTTTATCAAGACCGTCGTGAACGGCAAGATCATCGGCTCCGTGCGCGGCCACACCGTGGACGACACGGCGTGCATCAGCCGGGTGATTGTTCATCCTTACTTCCGTGGCCGCGGCATCGGACGCCGGCTGGTGGAGGAAATCGAAAAAACCTTTCCCAACGTGAAACGCTTTGAAGTCAAAACCGGCCACAAGAGCGAACGGAACCTGTTCCAGTTTCGCCACCACGGTTATCAGGAGTTCAAGACCGAGCCGTTCACGCCCGCCATCACGTGGGTCTATCTGCAAAAGGAACGTAAATGAGCCAGGAACAAATCGAGCTGATCACGATTGACGCGCTGCTGGAAAAAGTCCGGGCCAAAAAGGACCAGGGCTGCCGGCTGGTGCAAATCAGCGCCACGCAACTGCCCGGCTCGATCGAACTGACCTACAGCTTCGATCTCAACAGCCAGCTCACCAACCTGCGCCTGTCGCTGCCCGGCGAAGAGCCGCATTTGCCGAGCATCAGTTCGATCTATCTCTGCGCCATCCTTTACGAAAACGAAATCCACGACCTGTTCGGCGTGCAGGTGGCCGGCATCGCGGTGGACTTCAAGGGCAATTTTTACAAGACGGCCATCAAGTTCCCGTTCGCCACCGCCAAGCTTCCCTGCGCCAGCAGCGCGGCGGCCCCAGCCACCGCCGCCGCCGCACCCTGCGTGACGATTCCCCCGTCAACCACGGGAGCAACCAAATAGATTTTTATGGCACGCACTGTCATTCCCTTCGGCCCGCAGCACCCGGTGTTGCCAGAGCCGGTCCATCTCGATCTCGTCGTCGAGGATGAAAAAGTCATCGAGGCGCGGCCGTCCATCGGTTTCATCCATCGCGGGCTGGAAAAGCTGGCGGAGAAGAAGGACTACGTCGAGTTCGTCTATGTCGCCGAGCGCATCTGCGGCATCTGCAGCTTCATCCACGGACAGACTTATTGCCAGGGGATCGAAACGCTCATGAACATCCCGGTGCCGCCGCGCGCGTTGTATTTGCGGACGGTCTGGGGCGAACTTTCGCGCGTCCACAGCCATCTGCTCTGGCTGGGGTTGATGGCCGACGGCATGGGTTTTGAAAGCCTGTTCATGCACTCCTGGCGCGTGCGCGAAAAGGTGCTCAACATCATCGAAGCCACCACCGGGGGCCGCGTCATCTTCGGCTCCTGCAAGGTCGGCGGCGTGCGGCGCGACATCAACGCCGACACCATCAAAACCATTTTGAAGGACTTGGACGAAATCGAGAAGGACCTGCGGGGCATCACCAGCGTGTTTATCAACGATCATTCGGTGAAGGCCCGGCTTTGCGGCATCGGTGTGTTGACCAAACAGGAAGCCTGGGACCTCGGTTGCGTCGGCCCGATGCTGCGGGCCAGCGGCGTGGCGCAGGACATGCGCAAGCTCGGTTACGCCGCGTTCAAGGAAATCCAGGTGGAACCGGTCACGCGTACCGATGGCGATTCCTACGCCCGCTGCGCCGTCCGGTGCGAGGAGCTTTTCCAGTCGGTCAACATCATCCGGCAGGCTTTCGCGAAGATTCCCGATGGCGAGATCGCCGTGAAAGTCGCCGGCAATCCGACCGGCGAGACCATCACGCGCACCGAGCAGCCGCGCGGCGAGGTGGTTTACCATTTGAAAGCCAACGGCACCAAGAACCTGCAGCGGTTCCGTGTGCGCACCCCGACCTTTGCCAATCTGCCGGCCATGTTGAAGGTGCTGCCGGGATGCGACCTGGCCGATGTGCCGATGATTGTGCTCACGATTGATCCCTGCATCAGTTGTACGGAAAGGTGATATGGGTTACTTCGAAATGTCCAAACTGGCCTTGAAGTGGGCGCTCACCAAGCCGCCGACCACCCGCTATCCCTTCGAGCCGCGCATTCCCATCGCGGGCTCGCGCGGCCAGTTGGTTTTCACGAAGGACAACTGCGTCTATTGCACCGTCTGCGCCAAGAAATGTCCCACCGGCGCGCTGCTGGTGAACCGCGCGCAAAAGAAATGGGCCATTGACCGTTTGCGGTGCATCAGTTGCGGCTACTGCGTGGAAGTTTGCCCCAAGAAATCCCTTGAGATGACCACGCGTCACGGCAGCCCGGCCGTGACGCGCGACCGCGAGTTTCACTGAATCCTAAATCGTCCTTCGTTAGTTTTGTGTGCGTCAAGTTCTGCAAATTGTTCATGGTGGCCACGAGGTAAATCGAGGCAGCGCAGGCTGAATAACCTTGGAGCACATACCAGCCACGCCGGGGCTGTGATGTCAATCCCGGCTTGTCGGAAAACCAAGCGGCCAACCACCAGGGTTGACCGGAAATCATTTCGTCGTCGCTTCGATCTTTGACGCGTTGGTTTACAGGGTGTTTTTGCCTTGAGCTTTGGCCTTCTTCCAGCGCGCCCTGGCTGCCGCTGCAATTTTCGCTCTCGCTGCTGCACTCATTTTGCGTCTGGCCTTCTTGCCCGGTTTTGCGGCTGACTTCCGCCCCTTTACTTTCGCCCATCGCGCTCTGGCTGCGGCGGCGATTTTTCGCCTTCCAGCGGCGCTCATCTTTCTTTTCGGAGCGGCACCGTTTTGAGCCTGTGTTGACGCTCCCAGAATCCGACTCAGCTTCTTCTGGAGTGACTCGATTTTGTCCTTGAGGTCAGCCGCCCTACGTAACTGTTTTGAACTTAGATTTAACATGCGGTCAATTAAAGACATTTGAAAAGTAAAGTCAAGCAACGCGATGTTTCGGTGGTGTCCCATGGCAGCAGCGCCGGGCCTTCGCGTTTGATGAACCGCAGGAAATGCGCCAACAGGTGATCGACCTTCGTCTTGAATTCCCTGGACGCTTTCGGATGTGTGACGGCATGGCGTACGATCTTCTTTACCCGAATCGGAACGTGCCGTCCCAATTCACCGCCACGGACTGATTCATGTTCGCCCGGCGTGAGCAGCATCCGAAATTCCCGCTCGAAGCTGTAGCCGGAGGGTTTGTAGAAGAACAACGGGGGTGCCCAAATTCCGTTCGGGGAAAGCTGTCAGCATGATATTTCACTGGTGACTTCACGATCTGCCCTCGCACAAAGTGGTAAGGAGCTTTTGCGGACGTGCTGATCACAACGGACTCCGGGCCTGACGTGTAGGGTGACAGCCAAGACGAATCTGGAATTGAAACAAGCTGAAGTGGTGGCCGACGCGGGCTATTACAACGCGGTGGAAGTGAGCCGGTGCGTGGAGGCGGGCCTCACGCCGTTGATTCCCAAGGCGGACACGAGCGCGAACACGGTGCGGGGATTATATGGCCAGAGCCGGTTTCGGTATGAGGCAACGAAAGATGTGTATGTGTGTCCGGCAGGAGCGGAGTTGACGTACAACCTCAAACGGGTGTTGAACCTGGTGAGCTTCGAGAAACTCATGGCGGCGGTGGGGGTGAAAGTCCCGCAAAGCGTCTGAACCCGGGTGGCGACGCCTTTTTTTCTCTCGCTGGCTCCCGGATCTTCCCCGGCTGCTGTCCGTACGGATCGAATCTCGGGAAAACAAAAACCGGCAATCCTGACTTTGGACCGCCGGTCAAACTTTTTCTCCTTCTACCACCTGCGCCGCGCTGGAGTTTTCACACAGCCTCACGATTTGTTAGGCGGCGTTTTCATTCTTCAATCTCGCCCATCCAACAGCAACACCAAAAAAAACGAGGCCACCTATCAATGACCAGTAACTGAAGTAAAATAAAAACCACAATCTTCCAACTCTCTCTTGGCCGACTCCGATGTGCGCTAACAACCAGCATAGCCAAGTAACTGGTGTATCTATCAAATCGAATTTATGTGCGAGACTCTGGCTTGAATCACCGCTCCACAATGCTAGAAAGCCAAAGAAAAAACCAACCATCACGCCGACACAAATAGCAGCGATGTGCTTCATAACGCGGGCGCCGAACAGTAATCGCAAAACAACAATCACAGCGACTACGAACGGGAGAAAGAGCAGGATTGTTTTCATGCTGGTGACGAGCCGCCTAACGTCCAGAGCTCAGGCCCGCGGGACCAAATGACGTGAACCCCGTAAAGGGGTGTGGCCCCACGGGGCTATACGCTCGCGAAGCGGAACCGGACCGGCCATCCCGCGTTGCCTGCGATTTGTTAGGTGCTGCGCTTTCTTCCGTTGCCATTGCTGTTGCGTGCAACGGTTTTGAGGGATCAATCGACCTGATAGACATATCTTTAAATTGGAAATCCACCATGTTGTCACAACGGTATCCAATTGCAACTCGCGCCATCGAAAGGATTACATTCTCCGAACAATGACATTCGGAATTTCCTCCTTCCGTTGGTCCCCACTGTCCCACATCTTCGAACTCCAACACCTTCTCGAAACTTCCGCCTCTTCCGGTCATATCCATATACGTTTCCAGCTTCATGCCAGTCGCAGTCCGATATAAAATCGCCTTTTGCACAACTTCCTGACTATTATCGAAGCGCGGCACTGCCTGTTCCTTTTCTGGATCCGACCTCGTATAGCCCTTGGTGTGGTCGCTGTCCTTCTCGAATTTCACCCGGCCAGTCATCGGATATATGTTGAAATGGTAACTCATGGATTCACAGCTTGCGGGGACGGCCTTATCTTTTCCAACCTTGGTTTTGCGTGAAGTCTGTTTGTAACCGCCCGGCACTAATTCAATATGCGCTTCCCCGTTGACGGTTCCGGTTCCTGTTTTTATCACTTTGAACCGCCATGTTTGTTCGATATTGAGAAAGTCGCCCTTACCATCTGCGCTATTTGGCGGTTTGTATAAATAACCTTTGCTCAATACCTTGGCTACATCGAAAGTCTCAATCGTTTTCTCATTAGCGGCTGCATCGCTCAATACCTCGACTCTCATTTCCGTAGTGTTTTCAGGCTTAAACCATCCATTGCCTGCATCAACTATTTTGTCTTCCATGAAACGGGGGTCATTTGCATTTCCGCTAAATGTCCAGTTGTTCACAGGCTGTGGAGCGTCGTCATAAATTTTCTGGATTCCGAACCTATCCACATTTCTGTCTGGAGGTGTTTGAACTTGCCCTTGTACAAAATGCTGAAACTCAAAGAAACAAGTTGCCAACATGACCAAGAATCGAATCGTGTTCATAATCTCAAAGCGCCTAACGTCCAGAGCTCAGGCACGCGGGGCTGATGACGCAGTCCGCGATAGCGGAACTGGACACGCCATCCCGCGTTGCCTGCAGCGAGAGCCTGTGTGAAAACTCATTTTTTGACCATCCCATCCATCTGCTCGTTTCGTCAAAATGCCGCGCAGCAAATATTTGATCGTTACCGAATTTCATGTCGGCACTTTTCACACAGGCTCGCGATTTGTTAGGCGTCTCACGTTGTGAACTTACTCTCATTTGATGAATTCCATGATGCACAACACGACGCCGATGGCTCCGAGAATAAGCCCCCAGTAGTGCATCGGAATGAAAAACAGCCGGTGTCTTGCACGGTCCAGAACCATCTCCTTGCCGGTCGCCTTATCAATGACTGTCCGGGCTGTGCGCTTACGCAGCAAACTGCCGACAACCCAAGACAAAGCCGCAGCAATAAACATGGCAACTCCGATGGTCCACTTGTGAGCCGAGTAATACCCAGCACCCCAAGTAGCATCGAATATGTAGTTGCAGAGCAATGCTGCGCCAAAAACAAAGACGACTACGAGAAACCCAAAACCACTCCAGATAATCATAGTATTTTCCTTTCAGTTTGTTTGATGTTCAATCCATGCGGTGTGCGTCGAGATGCCTAACGTCCAGAGCTCAGGCACGCGGGACCAAATGACGTGAACCGCGAAGCGGAACTGGACCGGCCATCCCGCGTTGCCTGCAGCGAGAGATTGTGTGAAAAGCCGGTCATGTTTTTTATAATCTTTAGACCGGCTGGCCGTCTGCTACAAGCATGAACCATCAACGCGGACTGGATCGGAGCCAAACCTTGATGTTCCCCGAACGGCTGGAAGATTACATCGGAGCCGAAAACCCGGTGCGCTTCCTGGATGCCTTCGTTGGCACGCTGGATTTGCACGCCTTGGGTTTTGCCAAAGCTCAATGCGCCGCCACGGGCCGTCCGCCGTATGACCCGGCGGCGCTGCTCATGCTCTACCTTTACGGTTATCTGCATCGGATCCGGTCGTCGCGGCGGCTGGAGGCGAAGAGTCAGCGGAACGTGGAAGTGATCTGGCGGTTGGGCAAATTGACGCCGGACTTCAAAACCATCGCTGATTTTCGGAAGGACAATCTTAAGCCGCTGCGGGCGGTGAGCCGGCAGTTCACGATGCTGTGCCGGAAACTGGAGTTGTCCGGGGGCCAACTGCTGGCCATCGACGGGAGCAAGTTCTGCGCGGTCAACGGGCGGGACCGGAACTTCAACGCGGCCAAACTGGAGGACCTGATTGCGCGGGCGGATGCGCGGCTGAAGCCGTTGATGTTGCGCACGCCGGAACGCGACAAGCACATCGTCAACGTGTCGGCGGTGGAGGGGCAATTTTACCGGAAGTTCAAGACCACCCGGCCTTCGCACACGAACATGGCGAAGGCGGCGTTGAACATGATGACCCGCACGTCGGCCACGGATTATCACGCGACCGGCATCCACATGAACAGCGTGGACACGGGCTGGGTGACGGACGAGGACCCGGTGCAGATTGCGGCGCGCAAGGTGCAGGAACACCGGTTTCATCCGCCGCTGGACATCGTGGACGGCGCGGCGCGCATCGTGGACCCGATTATCGCCGGCTTCAACACCGGCGAACACGTCTGGGGAAAATTTCTGAAGGACTACCGCGAGACGGATTGGTGAGGCAAAATGCTTGTAGCGAACTGATGTGAAATTATTTGTCGCGCGAAGATGGTGAAACGGGCCGGCAAATCGGAATCCCAACGGGATTGTGGCCTCCAGCCCAAGGTTGCGAGGCACGAGCTACCTTGGGAAAACCGTCAAATGAAAATAACAAACCCCAATGGGGTTGTGGCCAATTCTTCGCCGCCGCCATTCAATCCCAAACGTATTTTTCATCCCATTCGATCTCGTGCCGGCGCAACAGCGCGCGCAGTTCATCTTGAAATCCAACCTTGTGGTGATGCTCCTCCTGTCCGGCAATGTATTGTTTCACCGGTTCGAGATTCGATTGGCTCACGGAGAAACCCGCATAGCCGCCTTGCCACTCGAAGTCAGCGTAATCGCGACCGCGCTCTTTCAGCCAGAGGTTCGAGACCCGTTTCAATTCCTTCACCCATTCGGCCTGCGTGATGGTGCGCCCGAAGCGCGCGAGCAGATGGATGTGGTCTTCCACGCCGCCGACGAGGATGGGCGGGCAATCGAGTTGTTTGGAGACGCCACCGAGATACGAGTGGAGCGCATCGCGCGTGGGTTTGTCGCGCAGGAGAGGGCGGCGGTCTTTGGTGGAGAAGACGAGATGAATGTAAACGGCGGAAAGGGATTGTGGCATAGCGCCATTCAGGATGCCCCAACGGGGCATTGGCTTCCAGCCCAACGTTGCCCCGAAAATGTTCGGGGCTACGTTGGGTGAGCGTGGGAAATCGGGAACAACCCCCGACGGGGTTGTGGCAAACGTCACGCACGAGCCGCAACCGCGTTGCGGTTGAAATGTTTGTTGGACGTTGACCCAGGGTGGCTCGTGCCTCCCGCCTTCGCTTCGCTACGGCGCGGCACGCGCAACCCTGGGCTTTGGGACGAAATCCCGTTGGGATTTTCTGCTGTGTCCGGGGACGGACACACTCCGGTTGCAACACCGGCGAACACGTCTGGGGAAAATTTCTGAAGGACTACCGCGAGACGGATTAGTGAAAGAGGAAATCAACAGGCCGAGGTGATGGCAATTTATATTTTGCAGCCTATCCTCATATCAGACGGCATTTAACGCTATTTATGAATAAGTCTCCGAAGAGCGTTGCTAACCTCTAAAATATCCTGAGATTGCCGCATAGGTAGGTATATCGCTTGGGGTCCGAAACTAGGGTGAATGGTTGGGTCATACACACAAAACAAGTAGGTTCCCGCCAAAGGTTTATTGTTCAGCATGAACAGAAAATCGTGACTCGTCTGGTATGCCTGCTCCAACCTAGCTACATTTTTCGCATCCTTTGCAAACAAAATAATTGAAAATGCTGAGACTGGCTCCTCATGCATATTCCAGCGCACATGCTCACTCCTCTGTGAAGCTTCATACAAAATGCCCTTCGGAAGATTGAGAGAAAACGACATAATATTAGTGATGAGCACTTCCGGTATCGCATGGATATAGGCTGCATCTCCAAAATCAGGCCAATCAACCTTGTGTCCATTCGGCATAACATCTTTAAAAACGACATAATATGCCAAAGAGTTAGATAAGACTTCGTCTGAAACAGCGGTAATGCTATTTGTGAAAGGAGGATAATATTCATGATCCGGTTCGCCGAGAGTATGATTTCCCATGCTCAAATAGAGGACGCCAAGCCAAATACCCTGAAGAGGTGCGGTAGCAATATCTGCAGGAACCGTCAGTGGTAACCAAGCATAATACGCAGGATGCGGTCCGGGTTTTTCAGGGTTAATTGCTCGAGGCTATGATGAATATTCTGAATGTCCTTTAGCGTCTTCGACCGTGCTAATTGACATGCACCCATTCGCCAGAAGGAGCAGAATAATCAATAAATATCTGCCTAAGATTTTTGAGCTGACTTTCACGAAATTGTTTAGCCGTCTAACTAGTAATGGCTGCGCATTGTGCAGCCGATCCTGTTTCATGATTTGGAGTGTGTTTCGCCTTTAAGTTGCTGTCCAGCCCACTTTTTAAATCATTCCACGCTGACGATTCTCGCCGTCTATTTTGCGCCGCCGAGGTTGAGTTGCGGCTGGTCGCCTTGTTTTTTGCCCAGGAGCTGTTCGCCCAGCGGCGATTGCGGCGTGATGACGAGGATTTCTCTTTTTTCATGAACGACTTCCGTGCCGCCGGCGCGCGGGCCGATGAAGTAAAACGAATTTTCGCCGCCGTGCTCCAGTTCCACCAACGCACCGATGTCAATGGCCTCGCCGTCGCCAAACCTTCGGATGGCCAGCTTTTCAAACTCAGCGATGGCGGATTCGATTTCCGCCGCCTGGCGGGACTGGCCGCGGGCGAGGTAGGAGGCTTCGAGGCCGCGGGTGTCGTATTTGCTCTCGGCCTTGTTCTGCTCGTGCGTGGCTTCGGCGCGCGAGGCGTTCGCGGCGCGGAAATAAATTCCCAGTTCGTCCGTCAGCCGGGCGATGATTTTTTTGATGAGGGCACGTTTGTTCATTACTTCACGTCTGCGACTGTATTTTGCCGTACCCGTTCCGTCCAGATGCCTTTTGGATTTCGATCGTAATCATGTCACGACCTCCCTCGCCCCGGCCCTCTCCCCAAGGAGAGGGGGCAACCAATGTTCTTCTGCCGATTATTGAATGATCGTCCGGTCAATCCCGTCGCTGGTATTCCCACAAAGACGGCGAACGATTCTCCTTCTCCTGGAGGAGAAGGCGGGATGAGGGCGGATGTAAACAAATATATCGCGCCTATGGTGCTGGCCATTACAAATACTTCGCCAGAATCGGTTTCAGCTCGGTCACGGTTTCCTTGGGCCAGAATTTTTTATCGGTCAGGATCGCGTTTTTCAACGCGGAATGGCACGGCCAGTTCGGCTCGGTCGGGATTTGCGGGATGGCGCGGGCGACAATTTGTTTGGCCATGTCCGCGTTGCGATTGAGGTTGGCGATGATCATTTCGAGCGTGACGTGTTCGTCGTCCTTCCAGCAATCGTAGTCGGTGGCCATCGCCAGGGTCGCATAGGCGATTTCGGCTTCGCGGGCGCATTTGGCCTCGCCCAGATTGGTCATGCCGATGACGTTGAACCCGGCGCGATGATTCATGAGCGATTCGGCGCGGGTGCTGAAAGCCGGGCCTTCCATGCAGACATAAGTGCCGCCGTTGTGCGCCTGCGCCCGGCAAAGAATGGCAATCTTGAAAAGAATTTGCCGCAACTCCTCGCAGATTGGATGGGCGAAGGCGACGTGCGCCACGATGCCGCGTCCAAAAAAGGTGTGGGCGAGCGGTTGTTTGGTGCGGTCCACAAACTGGTCAATAAGCACGATGTCGCACGGCTTGCATTTTTCCTGCAATGAGCCGACGGCGCTGACGCTGATGATCCAGGCGACACCGAGCTTTTTCATCGCCCAGATGTTGGCGCGATGGTTGAGTTCGCCGGGCAGAATCCGATGGCCGCGCCCGTGGCGCGGCAGGAAGGCTACGTCGCGTCCGGTGAGCTTGCCGGTCAACAAATCGTCCGACGGCGAACCGAAGGGGGTTTTGACTTTCACCCATTTTTGGTGGGTAAAACCCTCGATATTGTAGAGGCCGGTGCCGCCAATGATGCCAATGCGATGATTAGACATGCGTGATTTATAACACTGGCCCGGCAAAAAGTCGCCAGTGATTTTCCCGGCTGGCGCTGGCGCGGCGATTTGTTAGACTGGGGGGCGTGGAACTGTTTCAGCGCATTTTGAAGACGGCCATTGAAGGCGGCGCGTCGGACGTGCATTTGAAAATCGGCACGCCGGTCATTTTTCGCATCAACCGCGAATTGATCGCGGTGGATTCCCCTCACCCGACTTCGGAATGGATGGTAAAGATTGTCGAAGCCATCACGCCGACGCATATGAAAAAGCGTCTGGACGAGGAACGCGAAATTGATTTTTCGTATTTTGTTCCCGGCATCGGCCGTTTCCGCACCAATCTGTTTCAGCAGCGCGGCCAATGGTGTCTGGCGATGCGCTACGTCAAGACGCAAGTGCCCAGCTTTGAAGAACTCGGGTTGCTGGAGCAGATAAAAAAAATCGCCGAATCTCCTCGCGGGATTGTGCTGGTGGCCGGGGCCACCGGTTGCGGCAAATCCACCACGCTCGCGGCCGTGGTTGAACACATCAACGCGAATTTCAAAAAGCATGTCATTACACTGGAAGACCCGATTGAATACGTTTTTGAAGACAACCAATCGGTGATTGAACAACGGGAAGTCGGCTTGGACACGGTTTCGTTCCATCATGCGCTCCGGAACGTTCTGCGCCAGGACCCGGACGTCATCATGATCGGCGAAATGCGGGATGACATCAGTTTTTCCGCCGCCATGAGCGCGGCGGACACGGGACATCTGGTGTTGTCCACATTGCACACGACCAATGCGTCGCAATCCATCAGCCGCATCCTTGAATTCTTCAAGGCCGAGGAGCGCGAGCAAATCCGCCGGCAAATCGCGGGCACCTTGCACGCGGTGATTTGCCAGCGCATGGTCGGCACCTTGGACGGCAAATCAACCCCGGCTTTTGAAATCCTCATCAACACCCCGATGGTCAGAAAACTCCTCGAAGAAAACCGCCTCGACAAGTTGCCTGCCGCCATAGAAACCAGCGTGGACGATGGGATGCTCACGTTCAATCAGTCCTTGTTCAATTTAGTCAAGGCGGGGCGCGTGACCGAGAAGGAAGCCATGTCCAAGGCCACCAATCCACAGGCGCTGGAAATGAATTTCAAGGGCATCTTCCTGGACGAAGGCCGTCGGATTATCAGCAGTTGATTCAACACCTGCTGAATAAGTCGTAAAATCGCAATTGACTTAATCCCGACCTGGCGTATCGTTTTTCTCCATGCGAGTGTCGAAGGAAACTGATTACGCGTTGCGCGCCTTGTTTACCTTGGTGGATCATTTCGGCGGCGCGCCAATCCCGATTCGTGAACTGGCCCGGCGGAATGATGTTCCCAAACGTTTTCTTGAGCAAATCATGCTCAAACTCAAGGCGCAGGGCTGGGTGGACAGCGTGGCGGGTGTGCGCGGCGGATATGTTCTCGCCAAAAATCCCGGCAAGATTACGATGGGCGAGGTAGTGCGGCTATTTGACGGTATAATAGCGCCGATTGATTGTGTTTCGGTCACGGGTTACAAACGGTGTTCGCAAGAGCCGGTATGCCGGTTTAGACGCGTGTTTCTCGACGCACGCAATTACGTTGCCGGGTTGATGGAGCACGCAACGCTCGCCGAAGTTGCCAAGGGCGTGCCGGTGTCAAAACAGGAGATTTCAGCCGGTTTCATTGGCGGAGAAGGCATTTAGAAAATATTTCAAAAAACCAGTTGACAAATCCGGTTGATTGTGGAAAATAACGACAAGGTAAGTCGTTTATACAAATGAACAATAAAATTGAAACTTTGATTTTGGCTCGTGTCCCAGCGAATGACGAATTCCGTTAGCCCGAGCTTTTTATTTCTCCTTAATAACGACACAAATAGTCGCCATTTAAAATGGTAATACGACTGAATTTTTATTGGAATGAGCTCGATTCAGATTAAATCGGAGAGCAGCGCCGATCAACAGTTGAACTGGCTGGAAGTCGTTCAGCGGCAGGTTGGATCATTACGCTACGGCGTGGTGCAAATCATCGTGCATGATTCGCAGGTCACGCAGATTGAAAAAACCGAGCGCGTGCGGCTGGGGAAAACCCGCGCGCAAACAATTCAGAACGACTTGAAATAAACGCGATGCCGGCCGGATGGCCGGAGCCGAAACAAAACAACAAACAAAGACAACATGAGACTAAATCAGTTGATTCTTGCGACCTTTGGCGGGATGCAGCTTGTCTTTCCCGCAGGGGCTGCCGATGACACGGCCACCAACGCCACTGGCGCCGCGCAAGCCGAAATCCCCGCCTATACTGCGAGTGGGGGGGCTGCCCAGTCCGCGGAAGCCGCGGAGATTGAGGCCTTGAAGAAAGAAGTCCAGGAACTCGGCCAAAAAGTCCAGGCCCTTCAACAGCAACGCGACCTGGATCAGCAAAGCAACACGGCCGCGGCCACGGAGCAAATCCAGGACCTGGATCAAAAAGTGCGCCTCCTCGGGCGTCAGCGCGAACTGGATCAGGAAGCGGCGGTGGCGGCGGCGAAGGCGGCGCCAAAACTGGTCGTTGGTTCAAGCGGCTTCAGCGCCATGTCGGCGGACTCGAATTTTGTCTTCAGTCTGAAAGCGGTGGTGCAGGTGGACAGCCGCACGTTTTTCAACGACAGCGATATCAAGAGCAATGACGGATTTCTGTTGCGCCGGGCGCGCCCGATTTTTCAAGGCACGGTTGACCGCGATTTTGATTTCAGGTTCACGCCGGATTTTGCCCCGTCGACGCCGACGATATTCGACGCCTATGGGAATTACCGTTACGAGCCGTGGGCACAATTGCGGGCGGGCAAGTTCAAAACGCCGGAGGGATTGGAGCAATTGCAGGAGGACGTGAACACATCGTTCAACGAACGCTCGCTGGTCACCGACCTTGTGCCGAACCGCGATGTCGGCGTGCAGTTGTGGGGCGACATCAACGGCGGCGTATTGAGTTACGCGGCGGGCATTTTCAATGGTGTGGGTGACGCGCAGAATTCGGGCAACGCAGCTGTTGAAAACGAAGTTGAATTTGCCGGACGCCTGTTCGCACAGCCGTTCAAGAATTCGGACTTCACAGCCTTGCAGGGTCTCGGCGTTGGCGTCGCAGGCACTTCGCAAAATGGCACCTCAAACCTGAAGGACTTGCCACCAACCACCGGCGGCACATTGCCCGGATATACGACGGACGGACAACAGCAGTTCTTTGCTTACAATGCCACCACCATCGCGAACGGCGAACACTGGCGGCTTTCGCCGCAGGGCTATTATTATTACGGGCCGTTCAGTCTGATGGGTGAATATGCTATTTCCGACCAAGGGGTCCGCAATACCACGACGGGCGCCAGCGCCTATTTGAACAATACGGCCTGGGAAATTTCCGCCGGCTGGGTGTTGACCGGGGAAAATGCCACGTTCACCGGCGTTACTCCGCTGCATCCGTTTGATCCGCATAACGGCCAGTGGGGTGCGTTGCAGGTGGTCGGGCGTTACGAGGAGTTGAATATTGACAATGCCGCGTTTCCCGCGTTTGCCAATCTGACCACGTCGGCTTCCGCCGCAGAGGCCTGGTCGGCGGGCTTGAACTGGTTTCTCAATAAAAACATCCGTGTTAATGCCAGCTTCTCGCACACGACGTTCACGGGCGGCGGCGGCGCGGGCACAACCGCGCCGGCCATTGTCACGCGCCAGCCGGAAAACGTTTTCTTCACGCGCCTCCAATTGTCATTCTAACGAAAATAAAAACGACACGTGAAAACATTTTTAAAAATTCTATTGGTTTGCGCGCTCGCCGTTGCGGCGGACGCGAAGGAAATCAAACTCCTGAACGTTTCCTACGACCCTACGCGCGAGTTGTATCAGGATTACAACGCCGCGTTTGCCAGATATTGGAAGGCGAAAACCGGCGACACCGTGGTCGTCGCGCAATCGCACGGCGGCTCCGGCAAACAGGCGCAGTCCGTCATCAACGGTCTCGAAGCCGACGTCGTCACGCTCGCGCTGGCTTATGACATTGACGCGATTTCGCAACAGGCACAATTGCTGCCCGCCGACTGGCAAAAGCGTCTGCCGGACAACAGCACGCCCTACACCTCGACCATCGTGTTTCTTGTGCGCAAAGGAAATCCGAAAGGCATCAAGGATTGGGACGACCTCGTGAAACCAAACGTTGTGGTCGTGACGCCGAATCCGAAAACCTCCGGCGGCGCGCGCTGGAATTACCTCGCCGCATGGGCTTACGCGCTCGACAAATATGGCCACGACGACGCCAAAGCGCGCGACTTCATCAAGCGGCTTTACAAGAACGTGCCCGTGCTCGATTCCGGCGCGCGCGGCTCAACCACGACGTTCGTTGAGCGCGAAATCGGCGACGTGCTGCTCGCGTGGGAAAATGAGGCGCATCTCGCCATCAAGCAATTCGGCGTGGACAAGTTTGACATCGTCACGCCGCCGTTGAGCATCCTGGCCGAGCCGCCGGTGGCGGTCGTGGACAAGGTGGCGAAGAAACACGGCACGTCCGACGTGGCGAAGGCTTATCTCGAATACCTGTACTCCGACGAAGGCCAGGACATCGCCGGCCGGAATTTTTACCGTCCGCGCTCGGAAAAGGCCGCGGCGAAATATGCCGGCCAGTTTGCCCCGGTGAAACTCGTCACGGTGGACGAGGTTTTCGGCGGCTGGCAAAAGGCGCAAAAAACCCATTTCGCCGATGGCGGCGTCTTTGACCAGATCTTCCAACCCTGAAACCGGTTCGTGGTTCCTCCGCAAAAAAGAAACCACCAACCCCAATCGAAAACATTATGTCAATCGTTGCTGCTCAATCCGAAATCGCCGCTCAACCGCCGCCGGCGCGCCGGCGTTCCATCGCCGACCTGCTCGCCCCGCTGGATCAAATCGCCGCCCATTCACCAAACCTCGTGGCGAACCACGATGCGCGCTTTGAGGCTGGTGGCGAAACCTACACCTTGTCGCGATATTTGTTCGTCGGTCCCAAAGGCGGCGATACGCCGATCCGCGTCGGGATTTTTGCGGGCATTCACGGCGACGAGCCGGAAGGCGTGCGGGCGGTGATTCAGTTTCTCAAATTACTGGAAGCGAAGCCCGAACTGGCCGCCGGTTATTATTTGTCGTTCTATCCGGTTTGCAATCCGACCGGCTTCGAAGACGGCACGCGCCACTCGCGCAACGGCAAGGATTTGAACCGCGAATTCTGGGGCAACTCCAGCGAACCCGAAGTCCGGCTGTTGCAGGCGGAACTCATTTCACGTTCCTTTAATGGCATCATTTCGCTGCACACCGATGACACGAGCGATGGCTTTTACGGCATCGTGCGCGGCGCGACATTGACCAGGCATCTCATTGAGCCCGCGCTGCAGGCCGCCGGGAAATTTCTGCCGCGCGACCAGCGTTCGATCATTGACGGCTTCCAGGCGCGCAACGGCGTCATCCGCGATGCTTACGACGGCGTGTTGAGCGCGCCGCCGAAGGTCCGCCCGCGTCCGTTTGAAATCATTCTCGAAACGCCCCAGGCGCCGCCGGTCTATTTGAAGGAATACGCATTTGTCGTGGCGCTCAAAACTATTTTGACCGAATACCGCAAATTCATCGCTTACGCACCAAACCTGTAATCATTATATGAGCCGAATATTCAATGACATTACTGAAACCATTGGCAACACCCCGCTCGTGCGCCTGAACCGCACGGCGAAAAAACACGGCACCATCGCCGACGTGCTGCTTAAACTCGAATTCTTCAACCCGCTGTCCAGCGTCAAGGACCGCATTGGCATCGCCATGATTGACGACGCGCTCAAGTCCGGGGCCATCAATCCGGATACCGTGCTTGTCGAGCCGACCAGCGGTAATACCGGCATTGCGCTCGCGTTCGTCGCGGCGGCGAAGGGATTGAAGCTGATCCTAACGATGCCCGAGACGATGAGTCTCGAGCGCCGCAAGCTGTTGAAAATTCTCGGCGCGAAACTCGTGCTCACCGAAGGCACCAAAGGCATGAAAGGCGCGATTGCCAGGGCCGAGGAATTGAACAAACAGATTCCCAACAGCTTCATTCCCCAGCAGTTTTCCAATCCGGCCAACCCGGAAATCCATCGCAAAACGACCGCCGAGGAAATCTGGTGGGACACCGACGGCAAGGTGGATTTTGTCGTCGCGGGCGTCGGCACCGGTGGCACTATCACCGGCGTTGCCGAAGTCATCAAGAAACGCAAGCCGTCATTCAAAGCGATCGCCGTCGAGCCAGCGAAGTCATCGGTCATTTCCGGCGGCGCGCCCGGGCCGCACAAATTGCAGGGCATCGGCGCGGGATTCATTCCTGACAACCTGAACGTGAAAATCGTGGACGAGATCATCCAGGTGAACGAGGAGGATTCCGGCCCGGTTTCCAAGGAGGTCAACCAGCTGGACGGCATTCCCGTCGGCATCTCCAGCGGCGCGGCGATTTGGGCGGCATTGCAGTTGGCCAAACGCCCGGAAAACAAGGGTAAAACCATTGTCGCCATCGTGCCATCGTCAACCGAACGCTACCTTTCGACGTGGCTGTTTGCCGATATTGACACCAATGCCGACGACATCACCGGTTTGATTCCCGCCGGTAAAACATCCAATTAAAACCGATCAGAAAACTGAAGGTCCTAAAAATCATCAATCAATGTTTGTTCAGCCCGACCGGACCACCGGAGGTATGCTGGCTAAAAATTAAAATCAGCCAATGAAAATTAATCTGTTTGTCCGAGTCATTCAATCCATTCAAAACCGGCATACGCGTCTCGTGCTCCTGTTTGCGGCGCTGCTGCTCGCTTCGGCGGGCGGTGTCAGGGCCGACGAGACGACCACCAACGCTACGCCCGCAACCGCCGGCGCGTCGGTGAAGAGTGAAAAGCCGCCGCCGCTTCCGCTGCATCAGATCGAAGGCAACGGCGGTATTTTCTCGACGCTGTCAGCCTATCTGGTGAATCCCCCGCGCAACGGTGAACCCGTCGGCCGGCCCGCCGTCGGCTTTGCCTTCGTTGACCTCGCCCACGGCCAGGACCTCGAGGCGTTGACGTTGACGGAATCTCCGTTGA
Source organism: Verrucomicrobiia bacterium (assembly GCA_049692125.1). Classification (GTDB taxonomy): domain Bacteria; phylum Verrucomicrobiota; class Verrucomicrobiia; order Limisphaerales; family UBA11358; genus UBA11358. The sequence goes on from JBAVOO010000047.1 coordinate 82,362, forward strand.
GCCGCCTCGAATTGGGTTACGGTTATGAGAATTTCAATCTGGGCAATTTGCCGTTGGCGGTTTATAAGGCGACCAGCGGTGCGCTCAACCTCTCGGATACCTCCGTTGAATTGCATAACTTCAACGCGCGGGTGCAAATCCTGAAGGAAGGCGAGTTCGACCAGAAGTGGATCCCGGCGCTGACCTTTGGCGTGCATTACAAATATAATGACACTTACAACGACATCGACAGCAAGAGCCAGCTCAATGGGACATTGAAAGCCATCGGCGTCAGTCAAAACGAGGGTGTGGACTTTACGCTCTATGCGTCCAAGATGTTCACCCAGTTGCCGCGTCCGGTGCTGGTGGAATTGGGTGGTCGCGCGACCGAAGGCGTCTGGAACGGACTGCTTGGCTTCACAGACAAATACAACTTCGTGTTTGAAGGCAATGTCGTTGTGTTTGTGACCGATTCCATTGCGCTGGCGACGGAATACCGCCAGCAACCCACCGATTACAATTACAATGCTGCTCCCAGCCTGATCGGAAAAGCGGGCGACTGGTGGACGATTGACGCCGCCTATGTGGTCAACAAACACCTGACGCTGGCGGTGGGCTACGGACATTTCGGCACCGTGCTGAACACCGAAGCCAACGGCGTCTGGGGAATCACCACCAAATGGGAATTCTGATCCACAACCAATTCAGGCTGGAGGCCGGACGGCGGTTTGCGCTTTCGTTGCGCGTCTCCTCCGAACGCGCTGGTTTACGCAGCTCGTTTCGGCCTCCAGCCGTTCAAATTATCCATCCTAAAATCCGCAAACACCCTGTGGCGTCGCAGGCTTCGCATCGCTGTTTCCCGCAATGCGCAATTGCCTTCGGCCACTTCCGCAATATCATCAACCATCGCTAACAAACCATACACATCATGAGCAACCAAACAAAAGGCCTCAACACGCTGGCGCTTCACGCCGGCCAGGTTCCCGATCCCACCACCGGCTCGCGCGCCGTCCCGATTTACCAGACGACGTCCTATGTCTTCAAGAGCACCGAACACGCCGCGAACCTGTTCGCCTTGAAGGAATTCGGAAACATCTACACGCGTTTGATGAACCCGACCACCGACGTTTTCGAACAGCGCGTCGCCTCGCTCGAAGGCGGCACCGGCGCGCTGGGCGTGGCGTCCGGCCAGTCGGCCATCACCTATTCGTTGCTGGCCATCACGCGGCTGGGCGACGAAATTGTCGCGGGCAACAACCTTTACGGCGGCACCTACCAGCTTTTCCATTACACGTTTCCCAAGCTGGGCCGCACGGTGAAGTTTGTGGACTCGCGCCACCCGGAGGCGTTCCGCAAGGCCATCACGCCGAAAACCCGCGCGATTTACATCGAGACCGTGGGCAATCCCAAGCTCGACGTGCCGGATTTCGAGGCCATTTCCAAAATCGCGCACGACGCCGGCGTGCCGCTGGTCGTGGACAACACGGTGGGCATCGGCCTGGTGCGGCCGTTTGATTACGGCGCGGACATCCTCGCCACTTCGGCCACGAAATACATCGGCGGCCACGGCACCAGCATCGGCGGCGTCATTGTGGATTCCGGCAAATTCAAGTGGAACAACGGCAAGTTCCCGGAATTTACCGAACCCGATCCGAGTTATCATGGCCTGGTTTATTGGGACGCGTTGAGCAACGTGCCCGGCCTGGGCAATGTGGCGTTCATTCTGAAAATCCGCGTGACGCTGCTGCGCGACATCGGCGCGGCGCTCAGCCCGTTCAACGCGCACCAGTTTCTGCTCGGCCTTGAAACGCTGCCGCTCCGGCAGAAACAGCATTCCGCCAATGCGCTCGAAGTGGCCCGGTGGCTCAAGCAGCATCCGCTGGTGAGTTGGGTGACGTATCCGGGTCTGCCCGACGATCCCAGCCACAAGGTTGCCGCGAAATACCTTAAAAACGGCTTCGGCGGCATCATCGGTTTCGGCATCAAGGGCGGCTTGGAAGCAGGCAAGAAGTTCATCAACTCGGTGAAACTGCTTTCGCACCTGGCAAACATCGGCGATGCCAAAAGTCTGGTGATTCACCCGGCCTCGACCACGCATCAACAGTTGACTGCGGCGGAACAGGCCGAGACCGGCGTCACGCCGGATTATGTCCGGCTCTCCATTGGCCTCGAAGACGTTGAGGACATCAAGGCGGACATTGACCAGGCGCTCAAGCAGGCGGCGTTATAACAATCAAGGGTGGGGAAACGGCAGGCGGAGCCAAAAAATTGGTTCCGCTTGCCTGTTGTTTCCGGCAGGCTGGACGGACGGGGAAGCGGCGAAGTTATGTCTGAAAAACAAATGCTCGAAGGCGATTTGCAGGACCAGGTGCTCGGGGAATATCACTCCGACCTGGGGGTGACGCATTCGCAGGTGGCGACGCTGCCGGGCTTTGCCACCGAGTCCGGACATGAGTTCAAGGAAATCCAGATCGCCTACCAGACGCTCGGGAAATTGTCGCCGCGACGCGACAACGTGATTCTCGTTTGTCATGCCCTGTCCGGCGACGCGCACTTGGCCGGACTCAACCCGGCAACAAACCGGCCTGGCTGGTGGGATTTTCATGTGGGGCCGGGCAAGGCGATTGACACCGACCGTTTTTTTGTCGTCTGCCCCAATGTTTTGGGTGGTTGCTCCGGCAGCACCGGCCCGTCATCGCTCAATCCGGAAACCGGCCGTCCCTTCGCCACCGATTTTCCACCGGTGACCATCCGCGACATGGTGCGCGCGCAGGCGGCGTTGCTCGACCATCTCCAGCTTCCGGAAATTTTCGCCGTCACCGGCGGTTCGATGGGCGGAATGCAGGCGCTGGTCTGGGCGACGGATTATCCGGAGCGGGTGAGGAACTGCGTGCCGATTGCCACCTGCACGGCCCATCACGCCATGCAGATCGCCTTCAATGAAATCGGCCGGCAGGCGATCCTCACCGACCCCAACTGGCGCGACGGCCATTATTACGACAACCCGGATGGGGCCCGCCCCGCGCACGGGCTCGCCGTGGCGCGCATGGTCGGCCATGTGACCTACCTCAGCGAATATTCACTGCGCGCCAAGTTCGGCCGCCGTTTGCAGCGCGCCGCCAAGCCGGAAGACCTGTTCCCGGATTTCTTCTCCGTCGAAAGCTATCTGCACCATCAAGGAGACAGCTTTGTCCGCCGGTTTGATCCCAACTCCTATCTTTACCTGACCAAGGCGATTGACCGTTTTGATTTGCTGGCGGGTCGCGAGACGCGCGAAGCGCTGAACAAGGTGCGGGCGCGGTTCCTGGTGATTTCCTTCGAATCCGACTGGTTGTATCCGCCATCCCAGTCGCGCGATCTGGTCAAACTGCTCAAGCGGCACAACCTGGCGGTAACCTATCTGAATCTGCCGACGCCCTACGGGCATGACTCATTTCTGATCCGCAACCCGGAATTTTCCCGCGCGTTGAGCCATTTTCTCAACCAGGAATACGACTCCCGCGCGGCGAACGGCGCCGCCTGAATTCCATGCATCCTGCACTTTACGACCGGGTGATCGAATGGCTGCCGGCCAACGCGCGCGTGCTGGATTTGGGGACCGGCGACGGCGCGTTTCTGGAGCGGCTGGTGAAAACCCACAAGGTTCGCGCCGAGGGCGTCGAGCGCGACCCAGGCCTGGTCTCGCGATGCATCGAACGCGGGCTGGTGGTGCATCAGGGGGACATTGCTGATGGACTGGATCAATACGCCTCCGGGGCTTTTGATCATGTGTTGCTGTTGGGCACTTTTCAGGAGTTGGTGGCGCCGGCAGATATTCTTCGGGAAGCCTTCCGAGTCGGGCGGGAAGTCATCGTCGCCTACACCAATTTCGCCCATGTCCGCGTCCGCCTGCAAATGTTGTTCGGGGGCCGAACCCCGATCACCCGCTCGCTGCCGGCGCCATGGTATCGCACACACAACCTGCACTTCCTGTCCCTGCTGGACTTTCAGGAATTCTGCCACGACCTCGGCATCCGCGAAGTCAACCGCGCCTGTTTCAACGCGCGCGGCGCGGTGGGTTTCCTGCCCAATCTTCGGGCGGAAGAAGTCGTGAGCCGGCTCCAGGCCGGAACCCTTCAAACGCCATCAGCCAAACCTTATGACGCGCAGATTTAACCGCATCACTCAAGCCGTCACCCGGCTGCTTTCCGCCGCCACGTAAAGAATTGCTTTCGTTGTATTTTAACAACGGTTATACCGCTGAAGAGGATTTTGCATGGCGAATAAAAAAACCAGCGTGTTGCCCGGCTTCAAGCTGACGCTCGGCTACACCCTGCTTTATCTCAGTCTCATCGTCCTGATTCCGCTGGCGGCCACATTTTGGAAAACGAGCGCGCTGACGTGGGACCAGTTCTGGCACACCGTCACCACACCGCGCGTGATGGCGTCGTATCGCCTGAGCTTTGGCGCGTCGTTTCTGGCGGCGCTCATCAATTTGTTCTTCGGCCTGCTCGTTGCCTGGGTGCTGGTGCGCTACCAGTTCTGGGGCAAACGGTTTGTGGACGCACTGGTGGACCTGCCGTTCGCGCTGCCCACGGCGGTGGCCGGCATCGCGTTGACGGCCATCTACGCGCCGAACGGGTGGATCGGCTACTGGCTTGCGCCGCTCGGCATCAAAGTCGCCTATACCCGGTTGGGAATTCTCATTGCGCTTACGTTCATCGGGTTGCCGTTCATTGTGCGCACCGTGCAACCGGTGCTGGAAGATTTCGATCTCGAAATTGAAGAGTCCGCCGCCAGCCTGGGCGCGAACCGCTGGCAGACATTCTGGCGCGTGACGTTGCCGATGCTGCGGCCGGCGTTGCTGACCGGTTTCACGCTCGCGTTCGCCCGTGCGCTCGGCGAATATGGCTCGGTTATTTTCATTGCCGGCAACATGCCCGGCTACAGCGAGATCACGCCGTTGCTCATCATCACCAAGCTCGAGGAATTTGATTATCCCGGCGCGACGGCCATTGCGGTCACGATGCTGGTTGCTTCCTTCGTGCTGTTGCTCGCGATCAATTTCCTCCAATGGTGGGGCCATCGCCATCATCGACCGGTTTGATTTATGGTTTCTGCTTCAACGCTCCATGCCCCGCGCCGCGCCGCTCCCCGCCGCGTGACGGCCGAGCCGCCATTCGTGCGCTGGCTGCTCATCGGCACCGCGATGTTGTTTCTGGGTTTGTTTCTGTTTGTACCGCTGGCAGCGGTTTTCGCGGAGGCGTTCGCCAAAGGTGTTGGTTTCTATTTTCACACGTTCGCCAACACGGACACGGTGGCGGCCATCAAACGGACGTTTATCGTCGCCGGCATCGCCGTGCCCCTGAATTGCATCTTTGGCGTGGCGGCAGCGTGGGCGATTGCCAAATTCGATTTTCGCGGCAAAACCGTGCTGATTACGCTCATTGATCTGCCGTTCACGGTTTCGCCGGTCGTTTCCGGAATGATTTACGTGCTGCTGTTCGGCGCGCAGGGATTGCTCGGCCCGTGGTTGTCCGCCCACAACGTCCGGATCATTTTCGCCATGCCGGGTATTGTGCTGGCGACGATTTTTGTGACCTTCCCGTTCGTGGCGCGCGAATTGATACCGCTCATGCAGGCGCAGGGCCGCACCGAGGAGGAGGCCGCGCGCGTGCTCGGCGCGAGCGGCTGGCAAACATTCCGGCGGGTGACCCTGCCGAACATCAAATGGGGGCTGATTTACGGGGTCATCCTTTGTAATGCGCGGGCGATGGGCGAGTTTGGCGCAGTGTCGGTCGTGAGCGGCCACATCCGCGGCCCGGGGGGGACAATTACCATTCCGCTACACGTCGAAGCTCTATATTATGATTACAATTTCGCCGGTGCCTTTGCCGTGGCGTCGCTGCTGACGTTCCTGGCAGTCGTCACCTTGGTGCTGAAAACGTGGGCGGAACGCAAAAACGCCGCGCTGCGCGGGACGGAAAACTGATTTGAACGCATGAGTGTCGAAGTCCGCAATGTCAGCAAAAAATTCGGGCAATTCACCGCGCTCGATGGCGTAAGCCTGAAGATCGAGTCCGGCGAACTCGTCGCCTTGCTCGGCCCGTCCGGTTCGGGCAAGACGACGCTGCTCCGCATCATCGCCGGGCTGGAGTTCCCCGATTCCAGCGACGCGCAGGTTTTGTTTTACGGCGAGGACGTGACCATGATTCCCGCAAGCCAGCGCAAGGCCGGTTTCGCGTTTCAGCATTATGCCTTGTTCCGGCACTTGAACGTCTTTGAAAACATCGCGTTCGGCCTGCGGGTCCGTCCGCGTGCGACCCGGCCGGGCGAAGCCGAAATCCGCGAGCGGGTGGAAAAACTGCTGAAGCTGATCCAGCTTGAGCCGCTTGCCAAACGGTTTCCGTCGCAACTCTCCGGCGGCCAGCGCCAGCGCGTTTCACTGGCCCGTGCGCTGGCGGTTGAACCCAAAGTGCTGCTGCTGGACGAACCGTTTGGCGCGCTCGACGCGAAGGTGCGGAAGGAATTGCGGCGCTGGCTTCGCAAATTGCATGAGGAAATCCACATCACGACGCTGTTTGTGACGCATGATCAGGAAGAGGCGCTGGAAGTGGCCGACCGCGTGGCCATTTTGCGCGTGGGTCGCGTCGAGCAAATCGGCACGCCGGAGGAGATTTACGACAACCCGGCCTCGCCGTTCGTTTATGATTTTCTCGGCAATGTGAATCTGTTCAGCGGCCGGATGCGCGACGGCGCCGTCGTCATCGGCGACACCAAGATCGCGGTGCCGGAAACCGCCGGCGAGTCCGACTCGGACGCCATCGCCTTCGTGCGACCGCACGACATTCGCGTCAGCCGCGAACCGGGCGGCCCGGCGACGCTGGCGGCGCGCGTCATTCGGAGCAACGCCGCGGGTCCGCTGGCGAATCTTGAGCTGGTGCGGCTCGACACGGGCGGACAATTCACCGTGCAGTTGGGCAAGGAACAATTCCAGCAGTTGCAGTTGAAAGCGGGCGAACAGGTGTTCGTGGAATTGCGGAACGTGAAGGTTTTCTCCGATGATTATTCGATTTGAACCCGGCGGCAAATCCTGAGAGGTTGGGGCTAATGCATAGATTGTTTGGAAAATTATTATTTCCACGCCTGCCGCCCGATTTGCAAAGGCGCAAGATTAACAACCTCCTGGCGGTTCTGTTGGTTGGCCTGCTCCTGGGCGGCCTGATTGCGTTGGTGATGGTCTTAAGCAACAAAATTGGCGTTCGTTGAACCCTGTCTTCGGTGCGGGCACTGATGAAAATGGGGTGGCCGACGGGATTCGAACCCGCAACAACAAGCTCCACAAGCTTGGACTCTACCGTTGAGCTACGACCACCAACCGGCTGACAAATTAGGTTTATTAGCCGCGCCCGTCAAGTTTGCCACGATGGGGGTGGTGGTATCGTTTGAGTTTCCGCCATTTGAAAATCCATTTCGATCGGTTTTTAGCACGATTCTTGCTTCAGGTGGCGCGTATGAAGCATAAGGACGAGAATGATTATGAATTGGTTGAACCATTTGAAACGGACGACAATTCGTTAAAGGGAGTCAACCCAGAAATCGCATTTACTCTCGGGGTTGAATGGCAAATGTTCCGGCAGCGTCTAAAAACAGGACATCCATTTCAAACACTATGTCTTTCCCTGAATACAAGTCGGCTGGTAAAAATGGCCGAACGTCAGCATCGTTTTGTTGAAGACAGACCCACACCTTGGGCTGGATGGTCGGAAATTTGGGTGGGCGATTACTTGGGTTGAGTTTCCACCACCAAAACCCAGGTGATGTCCTTGCGGTTGCCCTTTTCCCGGCAATATTCACAAGGGGGAAATACGTGTCCTTGGGGAATGACCCGCTCAACAGAATGACCGCAGTTTCCAACCGCACGGTACACTCCGGACACATCACAAACCTGACCAGTTGTTCGGCTCATAGCAGCTAACTCCCGATTTCTTTACCCATCGTGTCTGGATACTGGAGTTGTTTTGCAACAATTTAATTAATTAGTCAAGCAACTTTGTTACTTGGGTGTGTCCCGATTCGGGACGTGGCGCATTTCAAAGTTGTTGAGCATTAGTCAACAGTTCTTCGATTGTCCAAGCCTTATCCGTCAATCCAGCCGCCATTGCTGGCGTTTGCTTGTGTGCGCTGTGAATACGGCAGAAATTAAAGTGGAAAATGAATAGGGCAACGGAGTGCTTATGGTTCTCAAAAGTTTTGCTAAAACCCATCGTCAAGCGCGTGAACGGCGGTTAAACATCCAAGTCCTGCAGTTTCAAAGAACCAGTGCCAATGACCAGGACTTGATAAATCGCCACCAAAACCCATGGCAAAACATCGATATTAACCCGCTCTGCATAGGATGCAACGGCGTCCCCCAATGTCATTCCGGCTTTGCCATATACCGGGCTCCATTCGTCATGGGAATATTTCGCCAGTTGCGGAATGCAGGCCGCGTGATCCCTGAGATGGTCAATTTTTATTGCGCCCGGGGGCCTGGGTGGCAAATGAATCAAAACCGGGCCGGAACTTCCCAAAAGACAAGCGCGACAGTGCTTTTCATTTTCGTTCCGCCATTGCAAACCTCCTCCGCCCGTTTTAGAATTTTCACAGTTCATTCAGCGCATGGCGGAATACAAAGTCCAGTTCGAGGTCTTCGAAGGCCCGCTCGATTTGCTCCTTTACCTCATCAAAAAGGAGGAGGTGGACATTTATGAGATCAACCTCACGCGGCTCGCCACGCAGTTCATCGAATACATTGACCTCATGCGCCAGTTCGATCTGGAGATCGCCGGCGAATTCCTCGTCATGGCTTCGACGCTCATGTACATCAAGAGCCGCGAACTGCTGCCCGTGGACCAGCAGGTGCCGGTGGAAGGCGAAGAGGAGGGCGCAGACCCGCGCTGGGAATTGATCCGCCAGCTTGTCGAATACAAAAAGTTCAAGGACGCCGCCGCACGCCTGCAGGTGCTCGAGGCCGAACAGGAAAATATTTTTCCGCGCCTGCCCGGCAAGCTCGAATTTGAAAACGCCGCACCGCCGCCCAAGCCGGACGTTTCGATTTTCGATTTGCTCAACGCCGTCAACGGCGTGCTGCAACGGTTCGCCAGGCGCGAAGACCGGGGCGACATTTTTGAGGACAAATGGACCGTCAGCGAAAAAATCGAGGCCATTCTCCGCGCGATTACCGGGCGCGGCAGCCTGCGCTTCGCCGAATTGTTCGAGGGCGCGGCCAGCCGCTCCGAAGTCATCTGCACCTTTTTGGCGCTGCTGGAATTGATCCGCCTGCGGCAGCTCGTCTGCTCGCAACCCGAACCGTTCGGCGAAATTGAAATCCGCCTTGCCGCGCCGCCAGCAGAAATTCCGGCGACACCTGAACCGACCGCTGCGCCCGCGTCCGGACCCGTGGCCGTTGCCGAAACCAATCCGCAATCTGCAATCCCCAAATCGCAATCCGAATCACATGGAACTTAAACTCATTCTGGAATCGCTGCTGTTCTCCGCGCAAAAACCGCTGAGTGTGAAGGAACTTCGCGACGTGCTCGCCGCCGCTGCCGGACACGAAGAGGCCGATGCCACAGCCAAATCGCTGGCCAAAGTCAAGGAAAGCGAACTGACCGCCGCGTTGGAGCAACTGGCGCGCGAACACGAAACCGCCGCTCGCAGCTATCGCCTCGCGTGCGTCGCGGGTTCCTGGCAATTTGTCACGCAGCCGGAATTTGGCCCGTGGTTGCGCGCGCTCGTGGGCGTGAAGACGCGTCCGCCACGGCTTTCGCTGCCCGCGCTCGAAACGCTGGCCATCATCTCGTATCGCCAGCCCATCACCCGCGCCGAGGTCGAACAGATTCGCGGCGTGAACGTGGACGCCACGATGCAGACGCTCATGGAACGTGGTTTGGTGGAGGCCGTTGGCCGCGCCGAAGTTGTGGGCCGCCCGCCGACCTACGGCACGACCGCGTTGTTCCTCGAATACTTCGGTCTGCGCAGTCTGGAGGATTTGCCCGCAGCGGATGAACTTCGCCGCATTGTTGTTGAAAGACCACCCGCGCCGGTCACCGCCGAACCCGGCTTGGCCACCACGCCGCCGGAACAACTCGCATTGCAGCCTGCCGCGCCGGCGCCGGTCGAAAGCGGTAATAAAGAAGCTGGGAGCCAAAAGCCAGAGCTCTCAGAAGGCTATGACGAGCCTGAAAAATTGCAGTGAATTCCACAAAACCGAACAGCTACGAAATGATTATTTGGTGGAGCGCGGAAGACGACGCCTACGTGGTGGACGTGCCGGAACTTCCCGGCTGCATGGCCCATGGTCCGACACGGCAGGACGCCATCAAAAACGCCGAGGGTGCCATCAAATTTTGGATCAAAACCGCGAAGGAAGACGGTCTTGAAATTCCGCAGCCGCGCGGGCGATTGATTTATGCGTGAGCATCACATCTGGCAGACCTTGAATAGTGTCGGCGCTGTGCGCCGATTCATTCGAGCCACAGGCTCGACGCTACAACAAGCTTAAACTTTTGCCAGCGCCTGTTTCAGGTCGGCGATCAAATCCTCCACGTCTTCCAGGCCGAGGCTGATTGCCGCACTTGCTTTTGCGGTTTGAAGAGAAGATATTACCCGCATGATCGCCGTTGAAACCAACGACCACGAAATTCGGGTGAACATTTCGACCGATGGAATGTCGGCGGAAGCGGTGCGCGCTTTTCTGGACTGGTTGCGCGTGGAGGCGGCGGCCCGGCGCAGTCGTTTGACCGATGACGCGGCGTGGAAACTTTCCGAAGACGTCAAGTCCGGTTGGTGGGTGCAAAACCAAAGTCGTTTTACCAGTGAGCGGAAATGAATCCGCCCATTGTCGTTGACACAAACGTTCTATTCTCAGCGTTGATCAGCCAACGTTCGCGCGTCCGGGAAATTCTTCTGATGGAAGCGGGTCTGAGCTTCTGTTGTCCGCGCTTTATTTTCAGTGAATTGTTCAAGCACAAGGAACGTATCGTCGCTGCGACAGATCTATCCGAGGAGGAATTACTTGATGCGCTGAACGCCTTGTTCGCGCGCATCCGGTTTGTGGATGAATCCGCAATTCCTCTCGGTACGTGGCTCGAAGCGCGGCGGTTGTGTTCCGGCGTTGATGAAAAGGACACGCCGTTCGTCGCATTAACCATTCACTTAAATGCCCAATTATGGACGGAAGACGATGAATTGAAAAAGGGGCTTCGCGCAAAGGGGTTTGGTTTGTTCTTCGAACGGTGATTTTTCCTTCTTAATTCTGCGTTCCGCTTTCGCCGCTGAAAATTCATACTTTTGCCAGCGCCTGCTTCAGGTCGGCGATCAGGTCCTCGACATTTTCCAATCCCAGGGCGATGCGCACGAGGTTGTCCACCATGCCGAGGGACTCGCGGTATTCCACCGGGTAGTCGAAGAACGACATCATGGACATCTGGGTGACGAGACTCTCGGAACCGCCGAGACTGGGCGTGATGAGAAAGAGTTCCAGCGAATCAATGAACCGCCGCGTTTTCTGGTCATCGCCTTTCACGAGGAATGTGATGACGCTGCCGAAACCGCGCATCCGTTTTTTCGCCAGCCGGTAATCAGGATGTGATTTCAATCCGGGATACCAGACTTTTTTGATTTTGGGATGCGATTCGAGGAACCGGGCGATTTCCAGTCCGGCGCGGTTGTGATGTTCCATCCGCAGGCCGAAGGTTTTCAATCCGCGTTCCAGCAGAAAACAGGTGAGCGGTCCTGGAATGGAACCAATCATCCGTTGCAGTTTATTCAGGTCTTCCAGCAACTTGTGATTGCCGAGCGTGACACCGGCCAGCAAATCGTTATGGCCGCCGAGATATTTCGTGGCCGAGTGGATGACAATATCCACGCCCAGTTCCAGCGGACGGATGTTGAAGGGCGTGGCCAAGGTCGCGTCAATCATCGTGAGCAGCATGTGGCGCTTGGCAACTTTTACGATGGCCGGAAGGTCCGGCACGCGCAGATAGGGATTCGTCGGCAGTTCGGTGAAAATGATGTTCGTGTTGGGCTGGATGGCCTTTTCGATGGCCGCCGCCGTCGGGTCCACGAGGCTGGTTTGAATCCCGAATTTCTTCAAGAAATTGGCCGCGAAATCGCGCGTCTGCCGGTAGCAGTCGCTCGTGAAAATGATGTGGCCGTCCTTCTTCATGTAGGCCATGAGCGTGAGGATGACGGCGCTCATGCCGGTCGAGAAAAGGATGGCGCGTTCGGCGCCTTCGATTGCGGCGAGTTTGCGCTCGGTCTCCTGCTGGGTTGGATTGCCGTAGCGGCCGTATTCGTGTTCGCGGATGACGCGGCCCTGGCCCTTGGCCTTCATGAACTCGAAGACTTCGGACGTGGAATCGAAGCTGTAGTTCGAGGTGTGGACGATGGGCGTCGAAACGGCGTGGTGCGCCTTGCGATGTTTGCCGTGGCCGTGAATGGCAAGCGTCGCCGATCCCCATTTTTGCAAGCTGTGTTTTTTGGCAGTCATTGAACAAATCCTTGTTTCGGGGACGAAACCGCTCTCCATGAACTGTGGGGTAGCGCAGGCTTTCCAGCCTGCGGGTTCTGGGGACTTTCCAGTCCCCGGTCGGTCGGCAGTCCAAAACACGGGACAGGAATGTCCCGTGAACTCGCAGACAAGAATGTCTGCGCTACGGGGCAGTTCATGGTCCCGCGCGATTTCACCATCCGCGATGCTTTCAGTGAAAAATGATTCAGGGTCTCGTGTAACTCGACCCTCCGATTACAAGAACGTGTTTTCAAAATACGGAGTGTGGCTGTCCTCGGCCACAGCCATGTCCGCCAACTACAAGTTTTCCGTAATTCCATCCGCCCCTGGCTGACGGAAGTTGCTGCACCCGGGGACGGGCGCACTCCGGCTGCGGGTGTTTGCCGATTTCGAAAACACACCCTAGACATTGAACCGGCTCCTTTGCTTGAGCGCCTTGTGGAGCGCGTCTTTCACCGCGTCCAAACGGGCGGGCAGTTCAATCGGCTGGTTCGCATGGCGGCACGGAAAATCCAGTTCCTTCTGGTGATATTTCACCTTCATTTCGACAAACTTCAGTCCGTGCGCCGTGGAGATGACGACCACGCGCTCGGACTTGTCAATCTTGCCGGCCTTGAGCAATTTGATCAAAACCGCCAGCGCCACGCCGGTATGCGGACAGTTGAACATGCCGGTGCGATCACCCAGCGCCGCGGCGTTGGCCAGCTCCTCCTCGGTGGCCTGTTCGACGATGCCATTGAATTGTTTCAACGTGCGGATCGCCTTCTGAATGCTGACTGGATTGCCGATTTGAATGGCGCTGGCCAAAGTCTTTTGCGCCTGAACCGGCTCGAAAGTCTTGAAGTTCTTCAGATAAGACCGGTAAAGCGGGTTGGCCCGTTTGGCTTGCGCGACGACGATGCGCGGCAGCTTGGAAATCAAGCCGAGGTCTTTCATCATCATCAGGCCCTTGCCGAGCGCGGAGACGTTGCCCAGATTGCCGCCGGGGATGATGATCACGTCCGGCGCTTCCCAGTCGAACTGCTGGACGATTTCGATGCCCACGGTCTTCTGGCCTTCCACCCGCAGTGAATTCATCGAGTTCGCCAGGTAAAGCGTTTCGTCCTTGGTGATTTCCTGGACCAGCCGCATGCAGCCGTCGAAGTCGGTGTCGAGATAGAGCACGAGCGCGCCGTTGGAAATCGGCTGGATGAGCTGCGCGCCGGAAATTTTTCCGCGCGGGAGGAGCACGATGGACTGGATGCCCGCCGCGGCGCAGTAAGTGGCCAGCGCCGCCGACGTGTCGCCGGTGGAGGCGCAGACGACGGCTTTGATCGGCGCACCTTCGGAAATCATCTGCTTGACCTGCGAGACCAGCACCGTCATGCCGAGGTCTTTGAACGAGCCGCTGTGCGTGTTGCCGCAGAGTTTGACCCAAAGTTCGTTTACCCCGATTATCTTTCCGAAGCGTTCGGCCCAGAAAAGATTGGTGCCGCCTTCGTAAAGTGAAACGACATCGTCGTCCTTGATCTGCGGTAGAATCCATTCCTTCTTGCCCCACACGCCGGAGCCGTAGGGCCATTCGTTGCTCATGTACCGCTTTTCAAAAAGTTTTTTCCAGGTCGCGGCGCTGCGGCGTTTCAACGCCTTGAGGTCGTGCTGCACCTCCAGCAGCGAATGGCAGCGCCGGCATTGGTAAACGATGGAGTTGAGCGGATAAGTTTCTCCGCACTCCGGGTTGATACATTGAAACCAGGCTCGGTATGACATGGTCATCTTTCCGGTGCCGCGCGCGGCCAGGGGTTCTCAACCCGGGCTGCCACGGCACCATTTACACGCCACAGCATGGACGTCCGCTTCGCAGTTTTCAAGAAAACAGCGGAAGCAGTCCGTAAAAAGGTGGTGTAAGGAAACGTGTGTAAAAAGGCGAGCGGGTGTATCCCGGTTCTGAACAAGAGAACCATAAACCAAAGAAAGGATACACCCATGAGAGCCAACACAGCCCTCGTCATAGAGCCTGCCG
>JBAVOO010000048.1:0-39834 GCA_049692125.1 Verrucomicrobiia bacterium
GCGGCGCTCTGCCGAGACGCCGCTACGCTGACTTATCGTTGAGGTAAAACTATGAATCCCGAATCGCCCGTTATCGAAATCAAAAACCTGACCCGCCGTTATGGCAAGCTGGACGCCGTCAACGGCCTGAGCCTGACCGTCCGTGCTGGACGCTGTTACGGCTTTTTCGGCCGCAACGGCGCGGGCAAGACCACGACCATCAAATGTCTGCTGAATCTGCTCCGTCCGAATTCCGGCACGGCGCGCGTGTTCGGCCTCGACCCGCAAAAGAACGAAGTGGCCGTGAAATCGCGCCTCGCCTACGTGCCGGACCTGGTCGCGTTTTATCCCTGGATGACCGTGCGTGACACGTTGGAATACCTCGCTTCGTTCCGCCAACACTGGAACGGTGACATCGAAGCCGATTTGCTGAAACGCTTTCAACTCGACCCGAAACAGAAGGCCAGCAATCTCTCGAGAGGCCAGAAGACGCAACTCGCGTTGATTGGCGCGATTTGTCCGGAACCGGAACTGTTGGTGCTGGACGAACCGACCTCCGGGCTGGATCCCATCGTGCGGCGCGAATTCATTGAGACCGTCATCGGCGCCTACCAATCCGGCGACCCCGGGAGCCGGACGGTATTTGTTTCCACGCATCTCATCGCGGAATTCGAGGGTTTGATTGACGAGTTCACCATCATTGAGCAAGGCCGAGAACTGCTGACGATGGAAGCCGACGCCGCGCGCGACCGTTTCCGGAAAATCCGCGCCCGGTTCGCGCAACCGCCCGCCAAACTCGATTTGACCGGCGCGTTGAACGTGAAGCAAAGCGGACGCGAAATGGAAATTCTGGCCGACGGCAACAGCGAACCATTGCTGGAAAAGCTCCGGGCGCATCAGCCGGAGGAATTGCGCTGCGAATCGCTGTCGCTGGAGGAAATTTTTGTGGTGTCGGGCATTTTGAAAAAAACAAACGCTGGAGAACCATGAGTGCGGCGACCATTCAGATTCAGTTCAACGCAGAGACGCAGAGAACGCGGAGAAGCGCAGAGCGGTGGAGCTACAACCAAGCGTTTTTGGACTGCGGCTGGAAGCGAAGCGCCACGCCGCTTTGGAAGCTCTCGCCGCAGTCGGAAAGCGGTGTCGCCGCTGCGCTCTGCCACCGCAGTCCAAAATCATTGGCTGGAAAATTCCGCCTTCGCCGCGAACCTCTGCGTTCTCTGCGTCTTTGCGTTAGCGAAGCCAACTTTTCCCAAAACCGCCCATGAACGCGCTCGTCAAAAAAGAAATCCGCCTGCTGCTGCCCAGCTTTGCCGTCTGCTGCGCACTGGCTTTGGCAAATTTCTTTTTCCGGTTCAATCCCGACGGCTCGCTTCAGGGCTGGTGGTGGTTTGTGCTGGCTTTTGTTTTTTCCGGCGTGATGGCCGTGATGCTGGCGCTCAATTCCTTTGGCGTGGAAATAAGTTTGGGAACTTTTTCCAGCCTGCTGGCCCAGCCGGTTTCGCGCCAGAAAATCTGGGAAACAAAGATATTACTGCTCGCGGTTTCACTTTTAATCGTCGGTATCTTCTGGGGTGGCTGCGGCCTTGTCCGGCTCAAAATGATTGGCCGCGACCTCAACTTTCCGGATTTGTTCATGGGAGTCGGCACATTCGGATTGGTGGTTTTTTCCGGAGGACTGTGGACGGTGCTGCTGCTGCGTCAGGTGGTGGCGGCATTTTGGTTCACGGTGCTGGTGCCGGGCATGATGCTGGTGCTGGCTTCCGCCTTTTTCGGCGACGATGCATTTGGCACGGGCATGCTGGTCTGCATTCTCGGTGTTTACAGCTTGGCGGGGTTCTTCTTCGCGCGCTGGCTGTTTTCCCGGGCGCAGGATGTGGCATGGACGGGCGGAGTCATTTCACTTCCTGAATGGAAATTCTTCGCGTCGCGCTCGGAAAAGGCAGTTTCAACCCGGTACCAAAAACCGGTTTTCGCGCTGCTGAAAAAGGAGTTCCAGCTCCACCACGTCACGTTCATCGGCATGGGCGGATTGTTTCTGCTGCAAATTGGCGTTGTGGCCTTGCGGCATGCCCACCGGAACCCACAGGATTACTTTTGGAAAAACTTGGACGAAGGTTTGGGATTCTTTGGGGTGTTGTGGCTGGTGGCGCCATTGCTCATTGGCTGCGCCTGCGTTGCGGAGGAACGCAAGTTCGGCACGATGGATGGCCAGTTGTGCCTGCCGGTTTCCAGTCGTGTCCAATTTGCCATCAAATTTTTCTTCACACTGTTTTTTGGCGGCTTGTTAAGTGTCGTACTGTTTCGCCTAGCAGAAACAATTGGAGTTGTGATAGGTGTGAAAAATCTTTTCTTTGTTTCCAATGAATCGTTTGGTCAGTCGGCGTTGGGAATCTTGCTGGCCTTTGTCGCCCTGCCGGTGATGGCTTTTTTTGCCTCGACGCTGACGCGGAACATTTTGCATGCGTTGGCTGCAGCCATCGCCACCGCGGTTGGGTTTGGCATCATCCTGACGGTTGCCAATGTTGTCCCCGGGTATCCAACGGTGGTTTTCGGAGTCATGTTGTGGCGGGGATTGCTGGTGGATTACATCGCCATCCCGGCGCTGCTGGGGGCATTTGTCTGGCTCGCCTATCGAAATTTCAAAAGTCTGCATGAAAATCGTCGCCTCTGGCGGCGGAACGTTCTCGGCTTGACGGCGGCGGTGGCATTTTCCGCCACGCTTACCACCGCGATTTACCACCGCGTGTGGGAACTGCTGACGCCGCTTGAACCGGCGCACGACGCGGCGCGTTTGTCCGTCTCACAATCTCCAATTATCCAGATTAACAACCGTCGTGCGCTGACGATCTTATTTCCCGATGGAAGGCTCTGGCTGAGCCATTTGATATCCCGATGGGAACCCCGAGGCAATTGGGACAAACCTGTGGGTCTGGATGGGAAACATTTTGTCGGCAGCTCGAATTGGGTAGATGTCGCCACGAGTTTCCAGTCGATCATCGGCATTCAATCAGACGGGAGTTTGTGGTTGGCCGAAATCGAGGGAGATCTCATCGTTTTAACCCCGAACCAACCGCTGGTCCAAACTCAGAAGCCGATCGAGATGACCCGGTTTGGCAGCGAAACCAACTGGCAAAGTGTTTTTGCGCTTGGAGATTTTCCGTTGTTATTGAAGAAAGACGGCACATTGTGGCGGTGGGGAACCAATCACCTTGGCGACTTTGACTACCGGCAAAATGATTGGCAGAACAAATGGCCGGGCCTTCACGCGTTTCAGCCATACCGGTTTGGAACGGAATCAAACTGGGCAGGAATGTTTTATGCCGATAACGGAACTCCTTTCCTGAGGAAGGATGACGGAAGCGTTTGGTGGCTGTTTTGGGGAACTCCAAACACTCGAACCAACAGTTACGAAATCAAACCCGGTGTTTGGACTGTGCGGGTTCCTTGGGATGCCGATTACGATCAGGCAAACAGGCAGGATTTCTATGTAGGTGGGCATCCCATTCAAATCGGCATTCGCACGAATGGAACCATGTGGACTCGCGGCCTTTTGCCGTGGACGAATAATCTGTCACAAGCCTATGGAAGGCCTGTTCAGTTTGGCAGCGAAACCGATTGGAAAGCCGTCGCCGGGGGGTGGTCTGCATTACTGGCGGTTAAAACCGACGGCTCGCTCTGGAAGTGGGATTCTGAATCTCAGCCAAACAAACTGTCGTGGAAACGTTTGGGCAATCATTCCGACTGGGTCGCCATTAAAGACAGTTGGGGTGGGGTCATGGCGCTGGCCGCCGATGGCAGTCTTTGGTATTGGCAGACCTTTCCTCTCTACATTGGTCATGGCCGCCACCTGCCGCCGTTCATGCTCGCCGCGCCCAGAAAACCGTCATTGGTTGGAAACATTTTCGATAAACAGAACTGAGGCATGTCCAGCGGGAGCCGAGGTGACGAGACGCTGATTGAATTTGTGACATTTGATTTCGGTTAGCGAATCCCGCCACGATTCAGATTTTTCGCGTAAATTGTGTATCGCAAATCGTAAATAGTGAGCCTCCTTACGTCGTCTCCTGCCGGTTTAATTAGACTTTGTACCTTTTTATGTCCGTGGTAATCTTGCCATTGTGGAAACGGTCACTGAACTCACGAATGAGCTCGTCGCGTCGTATGCGCGCGTGGGCGGCATCAACCATCTGGACGGCAAAAACCTGCCGTCCAAACGCGCCATTGCCGCCATCACGCAGGATTTGCTGCGGCTGTTGTTCCCCGGATATTTCGACGAGAAACTCATCCATTCGTCGGAAATCAAGGTGGTGACGGCGGAGTTGCTCGATTCGGTGCTGGGCGTGCTGGAGGATGAAATCCGCAAGAGCCTGGAATACAATCCTCCCTCCCATCTCCCGAAACAGAACATCACGACGGCGGCGCACAGCCTGACGGTGGAATTTCTCGGCAGCCTGCCGCGGTTGCGGGACGTGTTGCAGACGGACGTCGAGGCGGCTTACGACGGCGACCCGGCGGCGAAGAGCAAGGAGGAAGTGCTCGTTTCGTATCCGTTCATCGAGGCGATTGCCGTGCAACGGCTGGCGCATGAGTTGTATTTGAAGGACGTCGCGCTGATTCCGCGCATCATGACCGAGTGGGCCCACGCGCGCACGGGCATGGACCTGCATCCGGGCGCACAAATCGGGACGCACTTTTTTGTGGACCATTGCACGGGCACGGTCGTGGGCGAAACCGCCATCATCGGCGACCACGTGAAGATGTATCACGGCGTCACGCTCGGCGCGAAGTCCACCGCCGGCGGACAGCAATTGCGCGGCAAGAAACGGCATCCGACGATTGAAGATTGGGTGACGATTTATCCCGGCGCGACGATTCTCGGCGGCGAGACCGTCATCGGCGCCGGCAGCACGATTGGCGGCAACGTGTTCCTCATGAACAGTGTCGCGCCGAAGTCGCTGGTCATTTACGGCGGCTTAGACATGCGCGTGTTGAACAAAGCGAAAAAAACGACCGTGGTGGATTTTCAGATTTGAAAAGTTGTAGCCGTTGAAAGCGCTCATCGAAACCAGAAAAAAACGGCCGGAACGGGTCTTCCTCGTCGGTGTCGAACTCAAATCCCGCAACCATTCGGAAACGGGCGATTCGCTGGCCGAACTCGGGGAACTGGCCACGACGGCGGGCGGCGAAGTGGTCGGCGACGGCCTGCAGAAAACGGAATCGCTGAATCCAGCCACGTTCATCGGCAAGGGCAAGGCGACTGAATTCGCGGATTTCTGCCGGCGGCAGGACGTGGACACGGTGATATTCGACGACGATCTTTCGCCGGCGCAAAGCCGGAACCTCGAAAAAATCTTCAACTGCAAGATTCTCGACCGCACGTCGCTCATCCTCGACATCTTCGCGCAACGCGCCCGCACGCGCGAAGGCAAGCTGCAGATCGAGCTCGCGCAGCTCCAGCATTTGCTGCCGCGCCTGACGCGGTTTTGGGGCCACCTGTCGCGGCAGGCCGGCGGCATCGGCATGCGTGGCGGTGAAGGCGAAACGCAATTGGAAACCGACCGCCGCCGCGTGCAGGATCGCATCGCGAAAATTTCCCGCGAACTGGAAATGGTGCGGCAACAGCGCGGAATTCAGCGCACCGGACGCCAGCGCAACAACTGGCCGCTGGCCTCCATCGTCGGTTACACGAACGCGGGCAAATCCACATTGCTCAACGCACTCACCGGCGCGGACGTTTTGGTGAAGGACATTTTGTTCGCCACGCTCGACCCGACGACCCGCCGGTTGCGCCTGCCAACGAACCAGAATGTGTTGCTCACCGACACGGTCGGTTTCATCCGCAAACTGCCGCACGGGCTCGTCGAGGCGTTCAAGGCCACGCTGGAAGAAGTGGTGCAGGCCGATTTGCTGCTGCACATCGTGGACATCAGCCATCCGCAGGCCGAGGAGCAAATTGCCGCCGTGAATGCCGTGCTGGCCGAAATCGGCGCGGGCGGGAAACCGACGTTGATGGTTTTCAACAAAATGGACCGGCTCAACCCCGGCGGAACCGGGGCAGGCGGCGCGGGCGCGTTGAACCGTTTGCAGGAACGGCATCAAAACGCCGTCGCGATTTCGGCCACGACCGGCGAGGGCATTGCGTCATTGCTTGCAGAAATCGGAACGCAGTTGCGTCCCAAACGCGAGTTTCTTGAATTGCGCGTGCCGCACGAGCAGGCGGCGGTGATTGCGCGATTGCACAAGGTCGGCCAGGTCATTTCGCACAGTTACCGCGGTCCGGCGGCGCGGTTCAAAGTCCGTATTCCACCGCATTACCACGACGAATTCGCGCCCTACATCGTGCGCGAGGCGCAGGCCGCGTCGTAACTGCAACCGGCGGGGCGAACATACCTGCAAGCCGGGCTCCAGCAGGTTTTGGCTCACCCCGCCAAAAGAATGACGAATGACGAAACCCTAATACCGAAAGAATGTCCAAAGGTTTCAATGACAAATTCGTGCTTCGGTCATTCGTCATTTTTTAGTCATTCGGATTTAGGAATTAGTCGTTTCTTCCGCCTTGCAGTTTGCCAGCAGCCGCGCCCCGTTCCTTGACTCGCCGATCAAAATCCGTTGCTTGCCCTGATGCAGCAGACGGCAGTATCATTGCCACAAACACAAACATCGGTTATGTCACAAACCGGTCGCCAGTCACTCAACACGAGCACCGTCCTCTGCGTCATCCTGGGCGGCGGTCAGGGCACGCGGCTGTTTCCGTTGACGAGGGAACGCTCCAAACCCGCCGTGCCGCTGGCCGGCAAATACCGGCTGGTGGACATTCCGATATCGAACTGCATCAACTCGGGTTTCCGGCGGATTTACATTTTGACGCAGTTCAATTCCACCTCGCTGCACAGCCACATTTCGCGAACGTATAAATTCGACCAGTTCACGAGCGGGTTTGTGGAAATTCTCGCGGCGCAACGGACGCTCACCGACGCCTCCTGGTATGAAGGCACCGCCGACGCCGTGCGGAAAAATCTGATTCACTTTCTTAATCACGATTTCGATTATCTGATCATTTTGAGCGGCGACGCGTTATACCGGATGGACTTTCGTCCCATGGTCGCACAACACGTCGAGACCGGCGCGGACATCACCGTCGCCACGATTCCGGTCGGGCGGCGCGAAGCGCAATCGCTGGGCATCCTGCAAATCAGCGCGGACCACCGCATCACGCGCTTTGAGGAAAAGCCCAAAACACCCGAGGCGCTTGATTCATTGCGGGTGAACCCGGATTGGTATCCGAAACTCGGCATTGTCGAGCCGGCCGCGCAGGGCGATTTGTTCCTCGCCTCCATGGGCATTTACGTTTTCAACCGCGATTTGATCCGCAGCCTGCTCGACAATCCACTGCCCGATTTCGGCAAACACATCATTCCCCAGGCCATCAATGAGCGCCGCGTTTGCTCCCACGTTTTTCAAGGTTATTGGGAGGACATCGGCACCATCCGTTCGTTTTTTGAGGCAAACCTCGATCTCGTTTCCGAACTGCCGCGCTTCAATTTTTTTGACATGAATGCGCCGATTTTCAGCCGGCCGCGCTTTCTGCCCGGCTCAAAAATCAATGGCGCGCAGATTGATCACGCGGTGATTTCCGACGGCTGCATCATCAACCACGCGAGCATCAAGAACAGCATCGTCGGCCTCCGGACGGTCGTCGGCGCGGGCACGGAATTGAACCGCGTCATCGGCCTAGGCAGCGATTATTACGAATCGCAGGAATCCGTGGACCGGCACGAACGCGAGGGCAAACCGCGCATCGGCATCGGCGCGAACTGCAAGATCGACAACACCATCATTGACAAGAACGCGCGCATCGGAAACAACGTGACCATCTCGCCCGCCGGCAAGCCCGAAAAGCTCGACCACGAACTCTGCTACATCCGCGACGGTATCATCGTCATTCCCAAAAGCGCCATCATCCCGCACGGAACGGTGATTTGAGATGCGTAGGAGACGACGTAAGGAGTCTCTAACCGCTTCAAATTCCAAAGAAATTTGAGACTCGTCACCTCGTCTCCTACAACGGAGAGCTTTTGAGAGGACTGCGAAATCACTCTCGACGGGCCACCGACACCCGCGTAGGCTCAATTCCATGAAACCGGACCGGCTGCATAACGCGCTGGCCATTGTCTGTTAGGCGACCTTGAACTTATGGATACGTCATCAGTCACCAGTTCTCGCGAGATAACTTTCGATTGGTCATTGAATTTTGCCCGAGCTGTCAAACGACGGCATTTTGCTCGTCAGATTCGCCGCCCCGGTTTGTTGTTTCTCCCAGTCGGGATTATCGGCTTGTTCGGCATTTGGCTGCATTGGCAGAAAGGCCAGTCCGGTGGTGGATATTGGTTGCTTGTTTGCATTTCTGTGTTGCCTTGGCTGTTATCGGGTGCGCACCACTTGGCAATAAACCAGATGCAAAGCCTGGGTGTTGTTCCGCGTGTGACAGTTCGTATCGAGCCGGAGAGCATCACCATTACGAGTGAAAAAGGGCCATCGACAATCAAATGGTCAGCCATCAAAGAGATATGGCGGTTTCCTGATGTGGTGTTGCTTTTCTGGGATGCGAAGCACAGCCTTGACCATGCGTTTGCGTTGCCTGTTGCATCCCTTGATGAAAATTTGAGACGATTTATCGAAGATAGAGTTAGAGAACATGGCGGAGTGGTCGCCTAATAAAAAATAGGCTGCGATAGGTAATTCTTGACTGGCATCATTGTCCTGCGCCCTGCGCCATTTACTTTCCTTTGCCTGGCTGTTAAAACTTCCGTGTGCTCAACGACGACGCCATCTGGAAAAATCTCAATTCGCCGCACCGGCTGTTTTTGATCGCCGGGCCGTGTGTGATTGAAAACGAAAAGCTGTGCCTGCAAGTCGCCGGCGCACTGAAGAAAACCTGCGCCCGACTGGGCACCTTCTACGTCTTCAAAGCCAGCTTCGACAAGGCCAACCGCACCTCGGCCAAATCCTTTCGCGGGCCGGGCCTCGACGAAGGCCTGCGCGTGCTCGGCAAGGTCCGCGCCGAATTTGGCGTGCCGGTGCTGACCGATGTCCACACCGAAACGCAGGCCGCCATCGCGGGCGAAGTCGTGGACATTTTGCAAATTCCCGCGTTCCTTTGCCGCCAGACGGATTTGATTGAAGCCGCCGCCGCCACCAGCCGGATCATCAATTTGAAAAAAGGCCAGTTCCTTTCGCCGGTGGAAATGGGCCAGGTCGCGGAAAAGGCCCGGCGCGCCGGGGCGAAAAAAATCCTGCTCACCGAGCGCGGCACGACGTTCGGTTACAACAATCTCGTCGCCGACATGCGCTCGATTCCAATCCTGAAACGCTCCGGCTTCCCGGTGATTTTCGACGCGACGCATTCGGTGCAATTGCCCGGCGGCGGCGGCGACAAATCATCCGGCCAGCGCGAATTTGCGCCGGTGCTGGCGCGGTGTGCGCTGGCGGCGGGCGCCAACGGCCTTTTTATCGAAACGCATCCGCGACCGGAGCGCGCGCTCAGCGACGGGCCGAACATGATTCCGCTGGCGGAAATGCCCGCGCTGTTGCGGGAACTGTTGAAAGTCTTCAATGCGGTGAAAAGGTGACAAGTGACGTGTGACAAGTGACATGAAAACCGGCAACGCCCGACGCCCGACGCATCCCCTCACCCGTCATCCGTCACTCGTCACCCGCCTGAAGCGCGTGAAATTGTTGCTTTGCGACGTGGATGGCGTGTTGACCGACGGCTCGGTGTTCATCGGCGGAGCGCAGGAAATCAAGCGGTTCAACATCCGGGACGGCCTGGGCCTGGTATTTCTGCGCCGGGCCGGCTTCAAAGTCGGCTGGGTCTCGGCGCGGCCGTCGGCGGTGACGGAACTGCGGGCGGCCGAACTGCAAATTGATTTTCTCATCCAGCAGGGCGACCGGACAGGCAAGACCGGCGCGGTCGAAAAACTTTTGCGCCGCGCGAAATTGGATTGGGACGCGGTATGTTTCGTCGGCGATGACGTCGTGGATTTGGGACCGCTGAAACGCGCGGGGTTCGCCGTCGCGGTGGGTGACGCCCGGCCCGAGGTGAAAGCGTCGGCGCATTTCGTCACGGGTGCGCCGGGCGGGCGCGGCGCGGTGCGCGAAGTCGTGGAAATGATTTTGAAAGCGCAGGGGAAATGGGATTCGATCATGGCACATTACACGAAATGAATGCGAAAGCGAACATCACACGGGCATCGCTGGCCGCGGGCGCGGTGTTGTTGTTCGCCGTCGCGCCCGGCATTCGCGCGCAGCAAAACGGCGTCCAGCACGCGAACGATTTCACCTCCACCGAATACTACGGGCCGACGAATCACCAACAAGTCAAATCAATTTTGTCCGGCGCCGAGGCGTTGCCCCAGCCGGGCGGACTGCTCATCATCAAACAACTCAAGCTCGAAATGTTCAACCCGGACGGCAGGCTGGAATGGGTGGTGGAGGCACCGGAGTGCGTATATGACACGTTCAAAGGCGTGGCGAATTCGCCGGGGCATTTACAGGTGCGGACGGGCGATGGAAAGATCTGCACCGACGGCGACGGTTTTTTGTGGCGGCAAAGCGAGCAAAAACTCAACATCTCAAATAATGTGTGTACCGTGATTGAAAACGGGGCGTTAATAAATACCAAGCAATGAAACGTTTCAGTCTCATCGTGATGGCCGGGTTGTGCGGCGGGATGGTCCACGCGCAAAACAACGCGGCCGCGCCAAGTTCCCCGGCCAGTGCGATAACCAATTCGCCCGCCGTACCGTCTCCGCCGCGTGCTCCGAAGCTGATCCATGCGGACAGCGCGGATTTTGATTTGAACGGGCATCAGGCAATTTATCGCGGACACGTGCGCGTGGACGATCCCCAGATGAAACTGACCTGCGCGCAGCTCACCAGCGACCTGCCGGAGTCGGGCGGGCGCCCGACCCACATCGTCGCCGAGACGAATGTGGTGATTGATTTCACGGACGACAAAGGCCAGACCAATCACGCGACCAGTGACAAAGCGGTTTTTCTTTACAACGTGCAAAACGGCGTGACGAACGAGACGGTCACACTCACGGGCAATCCGCAGCCGCAGGTGGAAAACGCTCAAGGCACGCAGGCGGGCGATGTTATTATCTGGAATCGCGTGAACAACAATACCCATATCCGCATATCCGGCAATTACCACATGATTTCATCCCAAAACCTTAACGATGTCATGACGGACACCAATTCGCCAACCGTAATAAAAACAACAAATTTTTCGCCGGGAACAATCGAGAACCTTGACAAAAACACCAGCAACCCTCCCCGTGCTGATTTTTGAATGGAAACCACTGTGTCACCATCAAACGGTCCGTTACTCACCACGGAAAATCTGGTGAAGGCGTATCACAGTCGCCGCGTGGTTGACGACGTGTCCATCTCCGTGAGTGCGGGCGAAATCGTCGGGTTGCTCGGCCCGAATGGCGCGGGCAAAACGACGACGTTCAACATGGTCGTCGGTCTCGTGAAACCGGACGGGGGCGCGGTGAAATTTCAAGGCCGCGGCATCACGCGCCTGCCGATGCACCGGCGCGCGCGGCTGGGCATCGGTTATTTGACGCAGGAACCGTCGGTGTTCCGCAAACTCACGGTTGAGGAAAACATTCTGGCGATTCTCGAAATGTGCAGGCTGTCGCGTGACGAACGCGCCGTGCGATTGAAGTATTTGCTCGATGAACTGGATTTGACGCCGCTGGCCAAAAACAAAGCCTACACGCTCAGCGGCGGCGAAAAACGGCGGCTGGAAATCACCCGCGCGCTGGTGACGAGCCCTAGGTTGATGCTGCTGGACGAGCCGTTTAGCGGCATTGATCCGATTGCGGTTTACGAGGTGCAGAAGATTGTGCGCCGTTTGAGGGAGCGCGAGCTGGGCATTTTGGTCACCGACCACAATGTGCGCGAAACCTTGAAGTTGATTGACCGCGGCTACATCATCCACAAAGGCCAGGTGCTCGTGGAGGGTTCGTCCGAATTTCTGGCGAACGACCCGAAGGCGCGTGAAATTTATCTGGGGCCGGAATTTAATTTGTGAATATGCAACGCCAGATCGTCACCGTTGAACAGTTCTACAAGGAACACACCGCCGCGCTGCAAATGCGGCTGCTGACCGGGGAACGTGGTCTGAAGCGCATCATCCGCGAAGCGACGGTAAACCGTCCCGGCCTCGTGTTGAGCGGATTCACGCATTACTTCGCCTACAAACGCGTGCAGGTTTTCGGCAACGCGGAGGTGTATTATTTGCGGTCGCTCACGTCCGCCGAACGATCGAAACGTTATGCCCACTTTTTCGCCTTCAAAATTCCGTGCATTGTTTTCAGCCGCAGTTTCCGCCCGGACAAGGAATTTATGGCCGATGCCGAGAAGGCGGGCGTGCCGGTTTTTCAATGCCCGACGATCACGATGAAATTCATCAATGCCGCGACGCTCGCGCTCGAGACCATGTTTGCGCCGCGTGGCTCCGAGATGGGTAGCATGGTGGACATCCTCGGCGTGGGCGTGCTGATTCGCGGTGAAAGCGGCATCGGCAAAAGCGAGGCGGTGCTGGCGCTCATCGAGCGCGGCTACAGCCTGGTCTCCGATGACGTGACGAGGGTCATTTTGGAGGACGGCCGCGAAGTCGTCGGCACTTGCGCTGAATTGACGCGCGAGCACATGGAAATCCGCGGCATCGGCATCATCAACGTCGCCGCGATGTTCGGCATCAAAAGCATTCGCAACAAAAAGCGCCTGGACCTCGTCATCACGCTCAAGATATGGAACGAAGTTACGGACGTGGACCGCGTCGGCATGGAACAGGAATTCGTGAAAATTCTGGGCGTGGACATTCCGCACATCACCATCCCCGTCCGCCCCGGACGCGACCTGGCGCGGCTCATCGAAGTTGCCGCGTTTCAGACCAAGTTGAAAATGTCCGGTCACAACGCGGCTCAGGAACTGAACGACCGCCTGATCGCCCACATGAGCCGGGGCAATCCGCCGCCGGCAGAATAAAATTCAGTGGCACTTCATTTCCACATCGTTTAGTGTAACATGAGCAAACCGATGAGCGCAAAAAAACTGCCGGACGGCGAGTTCTTCACCAAGGAACTCACGATCTCGAACAAGCTGGGCATCCATGCCCGGCCCGCCGCCCTGTTCGTCAAGACCGCCAACCGGTTCGCGTGCGAAATTTTCGTCGAAAAGAACGGTGAAAAAATCAACGGCAAGAGCATCATGGGATTGATGATGCTCGCCGCCGGCCCGGGCAGCAAACTGACCCTGCACGTTCGCGGCGCAGACGCCCAGGCCGCCATCATCGAACTCGAAGCCCTCGTCAAACGGAAGTTTGACGAGGAATGAGAGGCATGGGATGCGTGATGCGTGATGCGTGAAACGTGAAGGTGCTCCCCGGAACCGTTGTTCACGCCCTGTTTTTACGTTTCACGCCTCACGTTTTCGCAAACTTTGAACTTTGAACTCTGAACCCCGGACTCTAGTCTTTGGGCATGTCAGCGGCCCAATTTGACATCAAATACGTCGCGCATCTGGCGCGGCTGCATCTCACACCCGACGAGGAAAAGAAACTCGGCGCGCAACTCGGCGGCATTCTCGGCTACATCGAAAAGTTGAAGGAACTCGACGTTGCCGGCGTCGAGCCGACCGCCCACGCCGTGCCGCTGGTCAATGTCACGCGCCCGGACGAAGTCCGCCCGTCGCTCCCGCACGACGACGCCCTCCGCAACGCGCCCGCGCAGGCCAGCGGGCTTTTTATCGTGCCAAAAATTGTGGAATAAGAATATGAACCACGAAACACACGAAACACATCAAACCCGGTTCCTTTTCGTGTAATTCGTGGTTAAAAATTTCCGATGCTCAACCAACTCACCATTTCCGCACTCACCGCCAAACTGGTCAAACGCGAAGTGTCCGCGCGCGAGGCCATGCAGTCGTGTCTCGACCAAATCGCGCGCGTGGACAAAATAATCCACGCCTTTATCAGCTACAATGCCGATGACGCGCTGGCGCAAGCGGATGCGGCGGACAAGGAACTGGCCAAAGGTGGCGGCTCTGCCAGGCGCCTGCTGGGAATTCCGGTCGCGGTCAAAGATGTGCTCGCCGTCAAAAATCAGCCGCTCAATTGCGGCTCGAAAATCCTCGGCAAATTTGTTTCGCCCTATGATGCGACGGTCGTCGAAAAGTTGAAGGCGGCGGGCGCGATTGTCTTTGGCCGGCTGAACATGGACGAATTTGCCATGGGCAGCTCGACGGAAAATTCCGCGTTCGGCATCACGCGCAATCCGTGGGACACCACGCGCATTCCCGGCGGCTCGTCCGGCGGCGCGGCGGCGGCGGTCGCGGCGGACGAAGCGATTGCTGCGCTCGGCTCCGACACCGGCGGCTCGATTCGTCAGCCCGCCGCGTTATGCGGTTGCGTCGGCCTGAAACCAACCTACGGCCGCGTGTCGCGCTACGGGCTGGTCGCCTTCGCCTCGTCACTCGATCAAATCGGTCCGCTCACGAAAGACATCCGCGATGCGGCGACGATGCTCGGCGTCATCAGCGGACACGATTCGCGGGATTCCACGAGCGTGCCGCAACCGGTGCCGGACTATGCCGCGAACCTGACCGGCAATATCAAAGGTTTGAAGCTTGGCCTGCCGAAGGAATACATGATTGGCGGGCTGGATCCCGAGGTGAAAGCCGCGGTGGACGCCGCCGTGAAACAATTTCAAAAACTCGGCGCGGAAATCGTGGAAATTTCGCTGCCGCACACCGACTATGGCGTGTCGGTTTATTACATCATCGCGACGGCGGAAGCGTCGGCAAATCTTGCGCGGTTTGACGGCATTCGCTACGGGGCGCGGGTGGACGGCATGGATCCGATTGAACTTTACCGCCGGACGCGCGGCGCGGGTTTTGGCGCGGAGGTGAAACGGCGGATCATCCTCGGCACCTACGTTTTGAGCAGCGGCTACTACGACGCGTATTATTTGCGCGCGCAAAAAGTCCGCACGCTCATCCGCAACGATTTTTTGAAGGCGTTTGAAAAAGTGGATGCCATCGTCACGCCGACCTCGCCGACCGCCGCGTTCAAAATCGGCGAAAAGTCCGACGACCCGTTGCAAATGTATTTGAGCGATATTTTCACGATTTCCTGCAACTTGGCGGGCATTTGTGGCATCAGTATCCCGTGCGGTTTCACCGGCTCTCAACCTTCAACCCTCAACGCTCAACCAAGGTTGCCCATCGGCCTGCAACTGCTCGGCAAGCCTTTTGGCGAGGAAACGCTTCTGAAAATTGCCCATGCTTATGAGCTAAACACCTTGTGGCACCAGGAAAAAACAGCTACAGTAATCTGAGCCAGATTATCCGGTATGAAGCCAAGCCCGCGCGCCAATAAAGTTCTTTTTTTCGTGGGGGTGTGCTTTCCGCTGCTGGCGCTGATTGTAATGAGCTGGCTCGTGCATCAGACGAGCGGACAATTCCGGGATTCATTTTTTCAAGTGGGGCATACCTACAAAGTCCTGAACCTTGTCCAGCAAACCCAGTTTCACCTTCTGGATGCGGAAATCGAACGGCGCGGCTACCTGTTGACCGGTGGCAATGATTATCTTAACTCATACGGCCGGGCCATGGCCGCGGTCCACAATGACATTGATCAATTGAAAAGCCTCGTCCAGGCCAGGGCCGGGCAACAAACCAACATCCTGGCATTGCAAAATCTCATTACTGAACGGCTGGGCATTAACCCTGACACGATTGCCGGAAGCAAGGTCAATGTGCACGATGCGCTGGCCATCACGTTGACGGATGAGGGTAAAAACACGATGGAGAAAATCGGCCGCGTGCTGTTCCAAATGGGGCAGGACGAGGAATACTCGCTGAATATAAATCAGCAGCGCGCGGAAGCCGACTCCATTTCCAGCCAGATCACGTCGGTGGTGCTCATCGGGACCGTCGTCATGGTGCTGATGTTCATTGTCATCATCCTGCGGCGACTCGAAAAACTGCAACAGGTCGTCACCATCTGCGCCTGGACCGGCCAGGTAAAATACGAGGGCCAGTGGATTCGCCTGGACGAATACCTGCAACGCCGGTTCGGTCTTTCCGTTTCGCATGGTCTTTCCAAGGAGGCGGCGGAGAAGATGATTGCAGAAATCAAAACCTCCAACCGGCCGGTCGGGGAACCGCCGCCGGGTTGAGCCAGCGCCGCGCAGCTTGTGACACTGCCCCTTGGAACGCCGAACTCCGATTCGGCAAGGTTCACAGGGTATCGCCTGTTCGTGCCGATTCGGAGATCGGTGCTCCGCTTTCCGCGATGCCGCATGGGGACAGTGTCAGGGGCGTGTTGCCCAAATGGAACGAGCGCGGGTCTGCGACCTGCAGCAGCCCGGATTGCCAAACGCGCGCACGAAATTCCACGGGTTTTGAGGTTGTCGAACGTGCTGCGGCTGAGACAGCCGTGCTCCGCCGTCTCCAAAATGATTTGGGCAACACGCCCTCAGGTTGCGCTCCAAAACCGTTTGAACAATCATCGGGCTTGCGTTTCAAGTAACTTGATGGTTACTTAATGGAATACATGGCCAGACCTGTCAAACCGGACGGCGCAGTGGCGGAGCGGAATCCTGAACGCACCCGCGAACGCATTTTGTCCGCCGCATTGCAGGAGTTCGCGGCAAAAGGTTTTGCCGGCGCGCGCGTGAACGCGATTGCGCGGCGCGCCGCCATCAACAAGCGGATGCTTTACCATTATTTCGGCAACAAGGAGCATTTGTTCCGCGAAGTGCTGCGCCGCAAAATCACCGAGCGGCAGGCATCGGCCGAGGGCTTGTCGGGCGACGCGGCGGAGAGCCTGCCCTTTTGGTTCAAGCTCTCGTGCAAGGACGCGGACTGGGTTCGCCTGCTGGAATGGGAGGCATTGCAGGAGGCGGACAACCGGTTGATTGACGGAACCGACCGGCGGGCGCTGGCAATCCGGGCGCTGGGCCGCATCCGCCAACAGCAGGTGCTCGGCTATCTGGCCGGCGAATTTGAGCCGCGCCACCTTTTGCTGGCGATGCGGTCGCTGACGATGTTTCCGATGGCGTTTCCGCAGCTGACGCGGCTCATCACGGGCCAGCCGGTTTCCGATCCGCATTTTCAGAAGAAGTACGCGGAGTTTCTGAAAAAATTCGCCGCCGCGTTCCAGCCCGCCGGCGGCCGCCGCAACAAAACCAATTTCGAAAATTGAAAATGGCATGAAAAATTCAACCCTGATTCCAGCCCTGGCCGTGGTCGCGACGATGCTGGTCAACGGCTGTTCCGGCGGCGCAAAAAAAGGCGCGGGTGGCGCGGGCGCACCGGTGCTCGTGGCGCCGGCGGTTGAAACCAACGTGCCGGTGCAGATTGACCCGCCGCCGGTCGGCCATGTGATGCCGTATTCGACGGTGACGATCCATTCGCAAATCCAGGGCATGATCAGCGAGGTCCATTTCCGGGAGGGGCAGGAAGTGAAGCAAGGCGACCTGTTGTTCACGATTGACCCGCGCCCGTCGCAGGCGGCTTTGGACCAGGCGAGCGCGGCGCTGGAACGCGACACGGCGCAGTTGGAATACGCAACCATTAACTTTGCGCGCGAGCAAAAATTGTTCGATCAAAAATTGATTTCACAGGATGAGCTGGACACCAACCGGGCGAGTCAGGATGCCTTGACCGGCACGGTGGCGGCGGACCGGGCGGCCATCACCAACGCGCTTTTGAACCTGGATTATTGCCAGATCCGTGCGCCGATCGATGGCCGGACGGGCAGCCTGCAATCTTTCCAAGGCAACGTCGTCAAGTCCCCGGATGACACGCTGCTGACCATCAATCAGATTCATCCGATTTACGTCGCGTTCGCCGTGCCGGAGCAATACCTGCCGGGAATCAAAAGGGAAATGCGCGAGAAAACACTGAAAGTGTCCGTGACTTTTCAAAACATGGAGGGGCCGCCGGTGCAGGGGGAATTGACGTTCATTGACAACAGCGTTGACATGACGACCGGCACCATTCAACTCCGAGCCACGTTCCCAAACGAGGACAACACATTGTGGCCGGGACAGTTTGTGCAGGTGACGCTGACGCTTTCGGAATTGACAAACGTGGTTGTCGTGCCGTCACAAGCGGTGCAGACGGGACAAAATAATCAGTTCGTTTACGTCGTGAAGCCGGATCCAACGAACACAACAAGTCAAATTGTTGAGAATCGCCCGGTCACCGTTGGCATCACATATCAAAACGAAACAGTGGTGGAAAAAGGTTTGCAGGCCGGCGAAATGGTGGTGACCGACGGCCAGTTGCGGCTGGAGCCCGGCACCAAGGTCAACATCAAGAGCGCCATTTCGTCCACCAACGCGCCATGAGCGTTCCCGAACTGTTCATCCGCCGGCCGGTGATGACCACGCTGGTCATGTCGGCCATTTTGTTGTTCGGCATCATCGGTTACACCCTTTTGCCGGTGAGCGATCTGCCGAGCGTGGATTATCCAACGATTCAAGTCTCGGTAAATTTGCCTGGCGCGAGTCCCGCAACGATGGCTTCGTCGGTCGCCACGCCATTGGAAAAGCAATTCTCCACCATTCCGGGCGTGGATTCCATGTCGTCCATCAGCGCGCAGGGCGTTTCGCAAATCACCATCCAATTTACACTCGACCGCAACATTGACGCGGCGGCGGCGGATGTGCAGGCGGCTATCACGCTCGCGGCGAAACAATTGCCGCCCAATCTGCCCACCCCGCCGACTTATCGAAAAGTCAATCCGGCGGATGCGCCGATCATTTATCTGGCGATGTCGTCGCCGATGCTGCCGCTTTCAACGGTGGACGATTACGCCGAAAACATGCTGGCGCAACGCATCTCAATGGTGAACGGCGTGGCGCAGGTCTCCGTTTACGGTTCGCAGCAATACGCCGTGCGCATCCAGGTTGATCCGAACAAACTGGCCGCCTACGACCTGGGCATTGACCAGGTCGAGCAGACGGTTCAACAGGGCAACGTGAATCAGCCGCTCGGCACGCTTTACGGCAAGCATCAGGCATTCACCGTGCAGGCCAACGGCCAGCTCGAGCACGCCGCGGATTACCGGCCGATGATTGTCGCGTATCGCAATGGGAATCCCGTGCGCCTGCAGGAATTGGGACACGTGCTCGACAGCGTGCAAAACGACAAGGTGGCGAGCTGGTATAACAACACGCGCGCCATCGTGCTGGCCGTGCAACGCCAGCCGGGCGCGAACACGGTCGAAGTCGCGGACAACATCCGGAAAATGCTGCCGCAGTTTCGCGAACAAATTCCGGCGGCGGTGAAACTGGAAGTGCTTTTTGACCGTTCGCAGTCCATTCGCGAATCGGTGGCGGACGTCAAACATACACTTTTTCTGGCCATTTGCCTCGTGATCATGATCATTTTTGTTTTTCTGCGAAATTTGTCGGCGACGGTCATTCCGAGTCTGGCGTTGCCGATGTCCATCATCGGCACATTCGCGGCCATGTCATTACTCGGTTACAGCCTCGACAATCTTTCGCTCATGGCGCTGACGTTGTGCGTCGGCTTCGTCGTGGATGACGCCATTGTCATGCTCGAAAATATCGTGCGCCACATGGAATTGGGCGAGTCACCGATGGAAGCGGCATTTCATGGCTCAAAGGAAATCGGCTTCACGATCATTTCGATGACGCTGTCGCTTTCAGCGGTGTTCATTCCGATTTTGTTCATGAGCGGGTTGCTCGGACGATTGTTGCATGAGTTCGCGATGACGATTGTGATCGCGGTGCTGGTGTCCGGTTTCGTTTCGCTGACGCTGACGCCTATGCTGTGCAGCCGGTTTGTGCACGCGGCGCATGGTCAAAAACACGGACGGATTTACAATGCCTTCGAGCGTTTCTTTGATGGGATGCGTGATGGTTATGACCGTACCTTGCAAATCGTCATGCGCCACCGTTTCGCGACGCTCATGCTGTCGTTCGTGATTTTTGTTGCAACGTTGGTTTTGTTCTATGTGATTCCCAAAGGATTTTTTCCCGATGAAGACACCGGCCAGATTTTTGCAATCACCGAGGCGTCGCAGGACATTTCTTTTGATGCGATGAGCGCGCACCAGCAAGCGGCGGCAAAAATTGTCGCCGCCGACACGAACATTGACGGCTTCATGTCCTCCATCGGCGCGAGCGGTTCATCCGCCGTGTTAAACCAGGGACGCATGTTCATGCGCTTGAAGCCAACCTCCGAACGCAAATTAAACGCGAACCAGATCATCCAGGAACTCCGCCCGAAATTCGCCCAGATCCCGGGCATCAATGTGTATCTGCAAAACCCGCCGCTCATCCGCGTGGGCGGCATGTTGACCAAGGCGTTGTATCAATACGCCTTGCAGGACACCGATACCAAGGAACTTTTTCATTGGGCGCCGATTTTGATGAACAAGATGTCGCAAGAACCCGGCTTTCAGGACGTGACCAGTGACTTGCTCATCGCCAATCCGCAGGTCAACGTGGAAATTGACCGGGACAAGGCCTCCGCGCTCGGCGTCACCGCGCAACAAATTGAAAACGCACTTTACTATGCTTACGGTGAAGAGCAGGCGTCCACGATTTACAGCGACATCGCCGAATACTGGGTCGTCTTCGAAGTTGAACCGCAATTCCAACTCGATCCCGCCGCGCTCTCGCAACTTTACATCACCAGTTCATTCACCGGGACGAATAATGGCGCGCCCCCCATACTGGTTCCGTTGAGCGCCGTTGCCAAACTGACACGCAGCATCGGCCCCACGAGCATCTCGCACGTCGGCCAATTGCCGTCGGTCACCATTTCCTTCAACCTCGCGCCCGGCATGTCGCTCGGCACCGCCGTCGAACGAGTGCAAAAAATTGAAAACGATTTGCATTTGCCCGTGACGATCAGTGGCAACTTTCAAGGTTCGGCTCAAGTCTTCCAATCATCCGTCAAAGGACTTGGCCTGTTGCTGATTGCGGCCATTCTCATCATCTACATCATTCTCGGAATCCTTTACGAAAGCTTCATCCATCCGTTGACAATTTTGTCCGGCCTGCCGTCGGCGGGATTCGGCGCGCTCCTGACCTTGATGATTTTTCATCTCGATTTGAACATCTACGGCTTCGTCGGCATCATCATGCTCGTCGGCATCGTTAAGAAAAACGCCATCATGATGATTGACTTTGCCATCGAAGCGCAACGGGGCGGGAAATCCGCCGCCGAGGCGATTCACGAAGGCTGCCTGCTGCGCTTCCGGCCGATCATGATGACCACCATGTCCGCGCTCATGGCCACGCTGCCCATCGCGTTGGGGGTCGGCGCGGGCGGTGCCTCCCGCCAATCCCTTGGCTTGGCCGTCGTTGGCGGATTGGTGGTGTCGCAATGTTTGACGCTCTATATCACGCCGGTGATTTACCTCTACCTGGAATCGGCCCACCAATGGTATCTGCGCAAGCACGCCAAACGCACGGCGATCCAAAAAGGAATCCAGCCGGCGGCGGCGTGATTCCAGGCAGGAGACGGGGAAACGAGCCTCGGAATTTTCGATTTACGATATACGATTGACGCGTTGTGCCTGGATTGGAGAAGGACTCGTAAATCGCAAATCAAATGTCGTAAATCCGGTCAGCGCCTCCTGACGTCGGCTCCTACACAGTCACAACTACTGCGTTTCGAGTTTCAATTCCGCCTGGGCGGCAACCGCTTCCACCACCTGCGGAATGTCCGTGATCTTGAGCACGTTCAGATAATCCGGGCCTTGCATGTGCGACTTCGGCAGGTTCGCCAAATCCAGTTTGTGCACGCCGGGTTCAAACAGCGCGGCGTAAAGCGCGTTGACCGCCATGGCGCCTTTGGCTTGCAGCCCGATTTTTGCCGCGTCCATTCCAGGCACGGAATGCAACGCCTGCACGGCGCAACGAATATCCCACACCCGCATCCCGTCCAGCGTCTGGCCGAGCAGCATGAAGCGGCGCCGGATTTTTGTGAGACGTATTTCGCCACCTGACCACGCCGTCAGCCCGACCCCCCGCGGCGCGAAAAACGCGAGCGCGACCGGACCGGCAGGGCTGACCGGCTGGTCAGCCGCGGCGCGCCGCAGCACGCCGCCACCATTCGCTGCGAGTTCACCGGCCAACTCGCTTCCGAACTTCGTGCCCACGGCGGCAAGCCAGTTGGTCCAGCCGGATTGATTCAGCACGTTGAGTTCGACCCGTTCCGTTGGTTTTGCCGTCGCATTTTCAAACAGGTAGAGCCGCAATGGAACATCATGCTGGCTGGTGAAATCCCACGCGCTGAAACGAACGCCGTCGCGTTCGACGGAAAAAGCCTGCTTCGGTTCCGGCGGTGTTCCCTCATCCGGCCAGCCGGCAAAAACCTTTTCGCGCAGCGCGGAGCGGAGTTCGCCGGCTGATTTCTTTTCCGGCTTCGCCATGGGCACAAAAGTTTCCGCGATGTTGGTGTTGATGGCATTGGTGGGCAGCGTTTCAAAAACCTTGAGTTGTTCGGGTGAAAAGAATCTTTTGGCCGCGGTTTCCACGGGCGTTTCTTCCCCTTTGAGATAACGGTTGAACCAGCGCATCACTCCAAGCTGCAATTCCGGCGTTTCGTCGTGTGGGCCGGGTGCGAGAATCAGGCCGAGCTGGTTGGTGTCGTCATAAAGGCTGTAAACATGGCGGACTTTTTCATAAATGCGCAGGGTGCTGGGAAGCCGGAACAGCGGATCCCGATCCGTGCCGCCAATCAGTAGCGGACGCGGGGCGGCGAGCGCGGCAACCTGGGGGAAATCCCAGCGGTAAATGTTCACGAAGAAATTGCAATCGCAATGGCTGTCAATGACGCCGTCCAGAATATGGCTTTGCACGTCGGCCATGCCGGCCAGTGGCGCGGCGGCCTTGATGCGATCGTCCAGCGCGGTGATCGTCCAACAATACGCGCCGCCGCCGGAATGTCCCGTGATGCCGAACCGGTTGGTGTCCACCTCCGGCCGGGTGCAAAGATAATCCAATGCGCGGATGCCGAACCACGCCTCGACGCCCGCGGGCGTGTAACCGCGCGAATTCCACCACCACAAGCCGCGGTCGCGCGTGCCGGTGTGGATGCCCGGAATCTCGCCGTCCCGCAACGTGTCGAGCACCAGGCAAACGTAACCGTTGCGCGCGTACCACGCGCCATCCCGCTGGTAGATTCCCTTGTTGCCGTAACTGATGCCGTTTGTCTTTGCCGACCAATGGCCGCACTCATAAAGAATCGCCGGGGCGGGCGGTTCCAGGTTTTTTGGCAGATACAAATTCGCCGTGCAGTAAAGCCCCGGCGATGCTTGAAAATAAATTTTCTCCACGACGAACTCATCGTTCGTGATGCATCCCGTAACGACGGGCTTCAAATCCGTCCGCTCCGGCATCGGCCACAGCCCGAGCATCTCCTGCAATTGCCGGCGATACCCGCCACGCTTTGCCTTCCATTCGTCCAGCGTATTGATGTCGGCCAGGCAATGCTGCGAAAGCGCGGTGGTTTGGTTGCGGAAATAATCGGCGAGCATCGCGTCGCCGGGCGTGGGCTTGCCGGCGAGCCTGGGAATCTGTGCGTCGCCGGGCAGGAGTGCTCCGAAAAGGAACGCCATCAGGAGAAGGATCGTTCGCTGCATGAGAACATCATGTTTCGGACCGGCACAGTACGGCAAGAAATTTGGCAGTGTGTGATGGGGCGCAGCAAGATACGCCCGCTCGCGCGAATATGCCCTGATTATTCTTATTGCATTCACGCCCAGCTTGATTAAAATTATCAGTTCTGTTTATCAATTCAAATTGTGAACGCTGAACTTTGCAAAAGAGCCGCCGAAAAGGTCGGCAACCCGAACGTCCTGGTGAACCTCATTTCACGCCGGGTGCGCCAGTTGAATTCCGGCGGCGGCGGCGCGAGCCGTCCGCTCATCGCCGACGTAGGGAACCTGGGCGCAGCCGACATCGCGCTGCGCGAACTGCTGGAGGACAAAATCGGCTGGGAAATGCCGGAACCGGTCGAGTTGGTCCGTCCGCAGCCCAAGAAACGCAAGAAACGCTGACAGTTTCTTTCCGGAGGAGCCGGGGCGACGAGGCTCACGATTTCAAATCCGAAACTCGAAATCCGAATTCCGAAAGAAGCCCGAACTTCGAAAAACAGAAAACCGAATATTGAATCGCAGCGTGGACCATTTCGAATTTCGGCCTTCGGTTTTCTTTCGGTCCCGGCCTTGGGAATTCGACATTTAATCATGGCTTCCCTGCGCTGGCTTCCGCATTTTTAATCCGTGAAATCCGCGTCCTTTGCGGATAAAATGGATTCCATGGCCGACATCGTGACCAATCACAAAGCCCGGCGCGATTATCACATCCTCGAAACGTTCGAGACGGGCATCGTCTTGCACGGCACGGAGGTCAAATCGCTGCGCGCCGGCAAAGGGCAGATCGCCGACGCCTTCGCGCGGGTGGAAAAGGACGAGGTCTGGCTCTACAACGCGCACATTGACGAATACTCGCACGGCAATCTTCAAAATCACCAGCCCAAAGCGCCGCGCAAATTGCTCCTGCACCGATCGGAAATCCGGAAGTTGTTCGAACTGGCATTGGTGAAAGGCCACGCGCTGGTGCCGCTGGCGTTTTTCTGGAAAAACGGGAAGGTGAAGGTCGCGCTGGCCGTCGGCAAAGGCAAGCAGCAGTTCGACCGGCGCGAGGATTTGAAAAAGCGCGAGTCCGACCGCGACATGAAACGCGCGACGATGAAACGGTCCAAGTCTTAAAACGAGGATGGAAGATGGAGGGCTGAGGATGGCAAAAGAAAAAAGGGGGCGGCGTTTGACTGCCATCCTCCATTTTCAATTCTCTATTTTCGCCGAACCGTCAGGCTTTGACCGCTTCCGGCTTCGTCCAATTCCGTTTGGGCGCCTTGGTGATGAGGCCTTTTTTGATGGCGCTGGCCGCGACGCGAATGTAACGCACTTCGCCGGTGGGCAGGAGGGCTTTCACGCGCTGCAAATTCGGCATGAACCTTCGCTTGGTGATGGCGGTGATGTGCGTGCCGATGCCGCCCTGTTTCTTGGGCTTGCCACTGCGCCAGATGATGCTGCCTTTCATCGGACGTTTGCCGGTGAGTTCACAAATTCGTGCCATAAAAATTCAATAATGAGCCGCAAAATTTACCAGTGAAACCCGCCGTGGCAAGCACTATTTCCGGTGGATTGGCTTCAGGTCATCACCCGGATTTGAAAAATGAGGCAGTGGAATGGTTTGCACTCCGGGTGGGGCGAGCGTACTCGCGAGCCGGCTTTAACGCGCCAAAGCAAAGCAGCGGCGGCTCGTCGGCAGACTCGTTCAGTAAGTCGCACGCGATGCGAAGCGTGAGGCTTGCCGGTTTCCCTTGAATCTCGGCAATTCACCGGACGCGGAAAACAAGAATGTGATCGTCGTCAACTTATCCTGCCCGCTCGCGTTGGGTTATGCCCCTGCTTACAAAGCGTATTACCACCAGCCGCTGCCCAGGACCTTGCGGGCGCTGGTGTCGGGTTG
Organism: Verrucomicrobiia bacterium; assembly: GCA_049692125.1. Taxonomy (GTDB): domain Bacteria; phylum Verrucomicrobiota; class Verrucomicrobiia; order Limisphaerales; family UBA11358; genus UBA11358. Next base: position 25,587 of record JBAVOO010000048.1, read on the forward strand.
CACGAGTTTCGACGTCCAGCGGACCGATGACAAAACGCTGGTGATTCAATCCAAAGCGCCGGACATATTCTTCTGCGACGATGTCGGCCCCGTCCATTTAGCGTACCTCTGCAGGACCGGCAACCTCTTGGGGTACCCCAGATGCAAAAAAGGCGACCGGTATGACCTCGGCAGTCTCACGGTGGAAATCCTGGAATCGGATGCATCGGATTTGCCGTCCCGGGTTGCTTTCCGGTTCGACACTTCGCTGGATTCGCCCGATTTCCACTGGCTCCGGTTCGACGGGCGAACAGGATCGTACCAACCCTTCAAAATTCCGGCCATTGGACAGAGCGTCACGCTATCCGGCCCGCCCCCAATAACGCTTGCGAAATTCCTCCGGGTAATCCTTCAACATGTCCCGCGGAAAAAATTAGCCGGGTTATCCAGATTCAATTTCTGCGTGCCTTCGGCCTGCACTGCTCGTATCTTCGCGCTGTATTATGGCAGCGATCAAACCTTTTGCCGCGTTGCGACCGGACCCCAAACTGGCCGCGCGCATTTGTGAATTGCCCTACGACGTGATGTCGTCGGACGAAGCGCGTGAAATCGCCGCCGGCAACCCGCTCAGTTTTTTGCACGTCAGCAAACCGGAAATTGATTTGCCGCCGGGCACGAACCCTTACGCGCCGGAAGTCTATGCGAAGGGCAGGGAAAATTTTCAAAAGCTCATCCAGGACGGTGCGCTGAAGCAGGATTCGCAACCGTGTTTTTATCTTTACCGGCAGATCATGGGCAAACATTCGCAAGTTGGCCTCGTCGCCGCGGCGGGTTGCGAGGAATACCTGCAAGGGGTCATCAAAAAGCACGAGCTGACGCGACCGGACAAGGAAGACGACCGTGCCCGGCACATCGAAGCCCTGAATGCGCAAACCGGCCCGGTTTTTTTGACCTACCGCGCCAACGCCGAACTCGACAAATTTATCGCGAAGAAGATTGCTTTCAAAAAGTCAGACGTGGATTTCACTGCCCGGGATGGCGTGCGGCACACGGCCTGGGTGATCTCCGATGAGGACAAGATCAAATTCATCGAGACACAATTCTCAACCATCCCGTTTCTCTACATTGCCGATGGCCATCATCGCTGCGCGGCGGCGGCGCGGGTTTTTAAATCGCGCAAGGGCGCGGGGCACAGCGGACAATTTCTCGCCGTGATTTTTCCGCACAACCAGATGCAAATCCTGCCTTACAACCGCGTGCTGAAGGATTTGAACGACTGGACGCCGGAACAATTATTGGAAATTTTAGACGCCGTTTTTACCATTGACCCGGACGGCAAGGCCTCGCCCGCTTTTAAACACGAGCTTGGCCTTTATTTGCAGGGCAAATGGCACACCCTAGCCTTCCGCTACAAGCTCGCCACCAAAAGCGGCCTGATTGATTCGCTTGATGTGTCGCTGTTGCAAGAACACATCCTGTCACCGGTGTTTGGCATCGACGACCCGCGCACGAGCAAGCGAATCAATTTTGTCGGCGGCATTCGCGGCACGGCGGAATTGGAAAAGCTGGTGAACAGCGGTGAATACGCCTGTGCGTTCTCGATGTTTCCGACGGGCATCGAGGCCCTGATGGCCATTGCGGACGCCGGCGGCATCATGCCACCCAAGAGCACCTGGTTCGAGCCGAAGCTCCGCGACGCGATGTTCTGCCACCTGATTTGAACGTGCTGCCGGCATCTTGCCGGCAGAACCGTTTTTCAGTTGGCTCTGCCAGCGGGACGCTGGCAGCACGTTTTGCCCCATTGCTCCGAGCTTGGCGAACCGGCTTGGTCCGTGCTTAACTCCGCCCGTGCCACTGAACCGCCTCCAACGCGGCTTGCGCGCCACCTTCGCGGGCATGGCCGTCAACATTGTGTTGTCGGGCACGAAACTCGCCGCGGGTATTGCCGGCCATTCGCACGCGCTCGTCGCCGATGCGGTTGAATCCTTCGCCGACATTTTCAGTTCGCTCATCGTGTGGCGCGGACTGGTCGTGGCAGCAGCCCCGGCGGACGAAGACCATCCCTACGGCCACGGCAAGGCCGAGCCGATTGCCTCCGCCATCGTCGCCGCCATTTTGTTGGGGGCGGCACTGTGGATCGCACTCACGGCGTTTGGCGAAATCAGGGAACCCCACCAGTCGCCGGCGCCGTTCACGCTCATCGTGCTGCTGGTGGTGGTGGTCGTGAAGGAAGGCCTGTTCCGGTTTGTCTCGCGCGAAGGCCGGGCCGTGGACAGCTCGGCCGTCAAAACCGATGCCTGGCATCATCGCAGCGACGCCATCACGTCCGTGGCCGCCGGCATCGGCATCAGTGTGGCACTCATCGGCGGCAAGGGTTTCGAGGCGGCGGATGACGTGGCGGCGATTGCGGCGGCGGGGGTCATCGCCTGGAACGGCTGGCACCTGCTCCGTCCGGCACTCAACGAACTCATGGATACTGCGCCCGGTCCGGAGGTGATTGACCGGATCCGGCAGATTGCGACCGCCACGCCCGGCGTGGACCGCGTGGAAAAATGCATTGTTCGCAAGGTGGGTTATCAGTATTTCGTGGACATGCACGTGGAAGTGGACCCGCAAATGAGCGTGCTGCGCTCGCATGAAATCGCCCACAACGTGAAGGACAAAATCCGCGACGCCGTCCCCGCCGTCAGCGACGTGCTGGTGCACATCGAACCGCTCGGCATCGCCGCGCGAAAAAAGGTGAAATAATCTGTGCCCTTTTTCACTTCGGCGGACATTTACGGGTATAAATGCCGGAGATGAACGACATCGCATTATTGCGGCAATACGCCGAAAACAATTCCGAAGAAGCGTTCGCTGAACTGGCCACGCGGTACATCAATCTCGTTTATTCCGTCGCGTTGCGCAGCGTGGGCAACCCGCACGCGGCCGAGGAGATCACGCAGGCGGTGTTCATCATCCTGGCGAAGAAGGCACAGGGTTTGTCCCAACGAACCGTTCTTTCCGGCTGGCTTTATCAAACCACGCGGCTGACGGCAGCGAATTTCCTGCGCGGCGAAATCCGCCGGCAGCGGCGTGAACAGGAGGCATACATGCAATCGCTTTTGAACGAACCGGAACCGGAGGTCTGGCCGCAAATCGCGCCGCTGCTGGACGTGGCGATGGAGCGGCTCGGCGAGAAGGACCGCAACGCCATTGTGCTGCGTTATTTCGAAAACAAGAATTTACGCGAAGTTGGACTGGCTTTGGGCGCGAGCGAGGACGCGGCAAAAATGCGCGTGAACCGCGCGCTGGAAAAGCTGCGGAAATTTTTCACGAAACGCGGGGTGGCGCTTTCCGGCACAGTGATTGCCGGCGCGGTTTCGGCAAATTCCATTCAAGCGGCACCGGTGGGACTCGCAAAGACGATTTCCGTCGTCGCGATGACAAAAGGCGCGGCCGCCAGCGGTTCAACCTTAACCCTCATCAAAGGAGCATTGAAAATTATGGCCTGGACCAAAGCAAAAACGGCAATTGTTGTTAGCGTGGCGGTGATTTTGGCTGCGGGCACAACCCCCATGGTCATTCACCATTACCGGACCAACGCCTCGATTTTCTCATGGACGCAGGAATTGTCCGACAGCGACAACGCAAATTACGAAAGACTGACCGGTACTGCTCCGGCGGAGGCGGCCAGGACATTTTTGGAAGTCTGTGGCCGGGAAGATTGGGAGGGAGCCGCCAGGTTCCTGTGGCCCAAGGCGGGGCCTTTGAGTGACGATTTCAAAAGTCTTTACGGAGGCATGGAAATCGTCAGTCTGGGCAAGCCTTTCAAGGGCAAAGTGATTGCCTGGAAAAATGCCGAATATGCGGGTATCTATGTGCCTTACGAAATCCGGCTGAAAGACGGCACAATCAAGAAATGGCAATTGGCCATCCGGTGCGATAATCCGGCCAAACGTTGGTACTTTGACGGCGGCATGTAATCATATCGGCGTCCCAGATCGCGATGGTTGAAATGTTCGTTGCGGAACACCTCCCAAGTTGATCCCGGAAAAAGAATGTCCGCTTTTGCCGCCCCGGCGGACATAATGGGGCAAAAATGCACGCCGACGACATGGATTTGGTGCGGGAATTTGCCGCGAACGGTTCCGAGGCGGCGTTTGCCACGCTGGTCGGGCGGCACGTGAACCTGGTTTACTCGGCGGCATTGCGCCGGCTCGGCAACCCACACGAAGCCGAGGAGGTGGCGCAGGCCGTCTTCATCATTCTGGCCAAAAAAGCGGGCAGCCTTCGCCGGGGAACCATTCTTTCCGGCTGGCTTTATCAAACCGCGCAATTCACGGCGGCCAATTTTCAGCGGGCCGCCCTGCGGCGTCAACACCGCGAACAGGAGGCTTACATGCAATTCTCTGACCAATCGGAACCCGACGTTTCGTGGCACCGGTTAAGCCCGCTGTTGGAGGAAGCCCTGGCGCGGCTCGGGCAAAGGGAACGCGACGCCGTCGTGCTGCGTTTCTTTGAAAATCGCACCGTTCGTGAAGTGGCCACGGCGCTTGGCTTGCGGGAAGACGCCGCGCAAAAACGGATCAACCGTGCCACGGGCAAGCTCCGCGACTTTTTCATCCGGCGCGGCGTCCAAGTTTCCACCGCCGCCCTGCTGACTTCAATTGGGACTCATGCCGTGCAGGCCGCGCCGGCGGCGCTGACAAAATCCATTACTGCCGTTGCGGTCACCAAAGGCGCGGCCGTCAGCGGTTCAACCTTAACCCTCGTGAAAGGAGTATTAAAAATTATGGCATGGACAAAGGCAAAAACGGCAATCGTGGTTGGCGTGGGCGTGTTGCTTGCGGCGGGGACGACTTCAGTCGTTGTCAATAGGATCAAATCTCCTTCCGTTGATGAATCGTTGTGGGAGATGAAACTGGAGAATTTGAGAAAAGCGCCTCCGGTTCTGATCATCAGGCCGACACGATTTTCCGACCATGGGTCCATGATGAGCGGCAATGGTCTCATTGCCCACAACCTGGATTTAAAAGGATTATTTGAATGGGGGTATGCCTCCCTGGATCAGGATGAATCCATTCATACCTATAGCCGGAAACGGATGATCCTGCCAGAAGACGCGCCTCAGAATGGCTACGATCTCATGTTCATTTTGCCTGATCATTCGGCAAAATCTCCGCAACAGGCGGCAAAAACCCTGCAACAGGGGATTACCCAAAAGACCGGCTTTGCGGCCCGAAAAGAAACCCGTGAAACCGACGTGCTCTTGCTGAGCATCAAAGACCCCGGATTGCTGGCGCTTCATGTCAGTAGACGTGGAAGCAAAAGAAAGTACCAGAGCAGCGATGGTTTGCGGGCTTGGACCAATTTTCCAATATCCCATGTGGCAGACTATTTGGAGTTCGCTTTTGACAAGCCGGTCATTGTGCAACCCGGATTGTCCGGGAACTACGACATCACCTTCCAATGGGAGGATGCACAAGGGAAGAAACAAGCTATGGCCGATGAACTTGCTCAAGCCGGCCTCGAACTTGTGCCGAGTCGGGAAACCATCGAGATGCTCGTGGTCGAAAAGACAAATTAACCCCGGACCCATTTTGTTTCCCGGCGCGTCCTGGGAATGGACAGCCTGAGTTCTCGCGGGGTGGCAATCCGCTTCCGCCGGCTTTGTGAAAGAAGCGGAATGAAGGAATTGAAAATAATTTGTCACGTTTTGGCCCGGGCGGACACTTATTGAGTAGATGACCTGCAACCATTGCCGAATCCGCAAAATTCCACATTTTCTGTAACCAATCCGCTAAAAAACCTAAGTAAATGGTAAGACCATGACATCACTCCTCGACTCTACAATCTCTTTCTCCGTAGGAGACGAGGTGACGAGTCTCAAATTTCTTCGGTCTCTGAAGGACAAGTTAGAGACTCCTTACGTCGTCTCCTACTTCTTTAACGGGCTGCTGACGGCGAATTTCGCAGCCAAAACCGCGAAACGATTCGTTACCGTCGGTGTCTATAACAAAATGAATCCGGCGCGCTTCCATACAAATTGGGCGGTGTCGGTGTCTATCCCGGTGGCAGCATGAATCCAAGGCGCGCTTTCACGCTCATCGAATTGCTGGTGGTGATTGCCATCATTGCCATCCTGGCGGCGTTGCTTTTGCCGGCGCTGAGCGCGGCGAAGGCGAAGGCCGGGCAAACGGCTTGTCTCAGCAACCAGAAGCAGCTCGGCATAGGCATGATGATGTATGGGGATGAAAACAGCGGCGCGTTTCCGGGCATCGCGTCGGAGCACAGCGGGTTCAACGCGGCGGACTGGATTTATTGGCGGACGAACACAGCGCTTTATCCACCCATTGAAAAAAGTCCCATCGTGAGCCAGGTGGCCAGCGCCAAGGGTTCGCTTTTCCGCTGCCCACTGGATCAAAACGATGCCGACCGGCTGGCGCAGGGCACGGCCGATGGTCCGTATTTTTACAGCTACAGCCTGACCGGTTACGGGGTGGGCGCTTACCCCAATTTGGACATGGACGTGAATCTGGGGATGTCCTCGGTCTTCACGAGCGACGCGGCTTATATTTTCAAACAATCTTCCGTCCGCAATCCCGTGCTCAAAATCATGCTCGCGGAGGAACCGGGCACCAGCGGCAGCAGCGACAATCCGACCGGCTCACCACCGATCAACGACGGACGATGGATGCCCGGCACGGACCCTTTGACCAACCGTCATCGGGGCCGGGCGAACGTGACCTTTGCCGACGGTCACGCGCAGGCGGAGGAATGGGAATTTGGAAACGACATCACCAATTCGCTGCCGGGTTTGTAAAACAACTGATGTTCAGGTGGAGGAATTGTGCAAATGGATCGGGAAAAAACCGGCGTGAGACGCGCTTTCACGCTTATTGAGCTGCTGGTGGTCATCGCCATCATTGGCATCCTGGCGGCGTTGCTGCTGCCGGCGTTGACGGCCGCCAAGCGCAAGGCATGGCAGGTGGATTGCGCCTCCAACGACCGGCAGGTGGGGCTGGCCTTGAAAATGTACCTGGACGACAACCGGGACACGTTGCCGCCCGGGAACGGATCTCAGGATTCCCCGGTACCCATGTCACTTGATCTGACCGGGATGCCCGCTTACAACGCGGCCTGCACCAATTATTTCCCGTATTACCTGGCGGCCGACCTTTCGCTGCCGGCACCGTCCCAGGTTGGCTACAACGCCACCAATCTGGCAAAAGTCTTTCTATGCCCGGCCTACGCGAATAGTTTGCCGGGCAACAGTTACAGCCATTACGACCCGGAGCCCGACCAGTATTTCCACGCGTTTTGTTATTCCCTGTCGCGCATCAGCAACCCGCCCATGTCGCAGCTTCAAGGCTATCCGTTTGGCAAGAAAAACCAGGGCCAGTCGTCGCTCAAACTGTCCGAAATCGCGGCCGCCGTGCCGTTGAGCGATGCCTGGGCCTTGATGGATCTGGATTGGGTGGCGGGTGGGGTTTCATTGGGCGACCCTGACGGCGCCGCCAATTTTTTTGGAACCGATAAATATTCGTATATCGCGATCAACCCTGTGCATAAAACCGTCCGCAATTACCTCTATTTCGACCTGCACGTCGGAACGCAACCGGTCGGCGACCCGGGCACCTATTGACCTGCCTATGGCGTGGACAAAAACGAAAACCGCGGTGACTGGCCTGGCGCTCCTGGCGGCGGTGGCAGCGGCCGTCGTCGTCAAGTGGGGCTTTTCCCCGGCCGTCAAGGATTCGTACTTTCAACTGAACTACCAGCATTTCCAGGCTGTGCCGAAAAATCTGCTGGTGGTCCGCCCGACGCGTTTCACGAGTGGCACGGGCAGTTTTACGGCTTCCACCAGCCCCAAGGCTGGCCAAAACGTGATGCGGATGATGGGACGCAATGTGCCGTTGGAACAGGTCATGGCCGCGGCGTATGGATGCAACCCCTCCCGGGTTGTGCCGCCGCTCATCGAGCCGAAGGGCAGTTTTGATTACCTGGTCACCGTGCCGGACCGGCTGCAGGAACGGCTTCAGGCGGCCGTCAAAAAGAAGCTGGGCTATACCGCGCATTGGGAAGACCGCGACACCGATGTGCTGCTGCTGGAAACCATCACCCCGGACCCGCCCGGCTTTACCTTGAGCACCGCCACGAACGGGAATGTTTCCTTCGCCAACCGGAAATACCGGTTCACCCACATGCGGCCCGCATTCATGCTGGGATTTTTGGAATCCAATTTCAAACAACCGGTGCTGGACCGGACCGGGATGACGAATTTTTACGATTTTTCGGTCGAAATGAACTGGCGCGGACGCAACGGGCCGGACCAGCAACAACTGGGAAATATACTCGGCAATCTGGGACTCAAACTGGAGCCGGCCACCGAATCCACCCGGATGCTGGTGGTGGAGGAGACCCGTTGACGGCGGGCAAACTTCATTGATGAACATATTTCGGGAGCAAAAAACATGAATCTTCCCGGCGCAAAATCATTTGGGCGCGCTTTCACGCTCATCGAATTGCTGGTGGTCATCGCCATCATCGCCATCCTGGCGGCGTTGTTGTTGCCGGTGCTCAGCAAGGCCAAACAGAGGGCGTGGACCACCAACTGCAACTCCAACCTGCACCAGATCGGCCTCGGCATGAAGATGTTTGCGGACGATAACAATGAGCTTTATCCCGAATCCGGTTCGACCATTTACTGGGGTGCCATCGACCCCACGACGGAGAAAGCCAGTTGGATGGAGCAGATTTTTTCCTATGTCGGCAATACGAACGTCTACAACTGTCCCGGTAACGTGCAATTGCCGGCGGCGGAACAGGGGCCTTTCAACTATTTCAATGGTGCTCGCGCGGCCTATGTGGCGGTCACCAATTTTGCTTCGGTTAAAGGCACGGCCATCACCCTGCCCGCGGCCTATGTTTTGGGCGGCGACACCGGCGGCATACCCGGTTCGGCCGACGGCGGAACGTTTGACCCGTTGGACGCAGACAAGGACGATTACACGCAGAATTGTATCGGCGGCCCGACCAATGGCTCGCCTTTTGAACTCTGGCAGATTCATTCCCAAGGCCAGAACGTTCTCTTCGCCGACGGCCATTCAAAATGGTACAAAGGTTACGACGCCGGCGAAATGACCTTCCGCTACGATTCGATCCATGGTTGGGAATGAACATCGTTGGTATTGCGTTGGCGAAAACAAAAAGCCGGGCGCCCGGCCAAAAATCTTGAAACGAACTGGTTTTATGGTTGTCTCATCAGGTATGCACTCCCGGCGCGCATTCACTTTGATCGAATTGCTGGTGGTGATTGCCATCATCGCCATCCTGGCGGCGTTGCTGTTGCCGGCGCTCAGCAAGGCCAAAAGCCGGGCGCAAGGCGCCACCTGCCTGAGCCAGGGCAAGCAGATGATGACGGCCATGCTCCTTTACACGACCGAGAACAACGACTTTTTCCCGCCCAACCCCGACGATGGCAACACCAATGTCGGTTACAATTGGTGTCCCGGCTCGGCGGGTATAGGCCAGCCGCAGGAATTCGATCCCGATGTGCTCGAAGATCCGAGCCGTTCGTTGCTCATCGGTTATCTTGGCGGGAACGTGAATGTATTCCGCTGTCCGGCGGACCAGCGCATGGGCCCGTATCAGGGAAACAATCCGGCTTTCATCGGCCAGATCGTGCCCGCGGCCAGGACCTTTTCGATGAGTCAGGCGGTGGGCACCATTGATCCGGGTTATGACGCAACGGAGTATGGTTCACCCCCGTATAGCCACTACGGCATCCCGAATTTGTCAGTCAACGGCCCCTGGCTAAACAATCAGCAGACTCATCATCGGGATTTACCCTGGCACACGTTTGGCAAGGCATCCGATAGTCATGCCCCGGGACCTTCCGGGCTTTGGGTGTTGCTGGACGAAGACGCCAAAGGCCTCAATGACGCGGCGTTTGCCTTTGGCATGGAATCCCCCCAATGGTTTGACGCTCCCGGGACTTACCACGACGGCGGCTGTGGCTTTGCGTTTGCCGACGGTCATTCCGAAACCCACCGGTGGTTGAGCCGGGCTGAGAAAGCCAGCGGGGGAGCCGTCATTACTGATCCCTCGGACCAGCAGGATTGGGCCTGGATGCAACAACGGACGTCGGCGCGGCAGTAGCCCGTCAAACCAGGGCCAAGGCGCTCCACGACTTTCGTATGTTTCGTGTATTTCGTGGTTTCAAACTGCATTTTCCTTTTGCTCAGTCGGCGGCTTGGCGGTTTAATGTGCGGACATGAAAATTGTTTTAGCTTATTCGGGCGGCCTCGACACGTCGGTGCTGCTTTCGTGGATCAAGGAAACCTACGACGCCGAGATGATCGCCTTCTGCGCCAACATCGGCCAGGAGGAGGAACTCCGCGGCCTCGCAGCCAAGGCCAGGAGAACCGGCGCGTCCAAAATCTACATTGACGATTTGCAGGAGGAGTTCGCGCGCGACTTCATCTACCCCATCATCCACGCTGGCGCGGTCTATGAAGGCCAGTATTTCCTCGGCACCAGCATCGCCCGGCCGCTCATCGCCAAACGCATGGTGGAAATCGCCAAAAAGGAAAAGGCCGACGCCATCGCCCACGGCGCCACCGGCAAGGGCAACGACCAGGTGCGGTTCGAACTCACCGCCGCCGCGCTCGCGCCGGACCTGCAGGTCATCGCCCCGTGGCGGGATGCGCGGTATCGGAACGAGTTTCCCGGCCGGGCCGAAATGATTGCCTATTGCGAACGGCGGAAAATCCCCGTCCAGGCCAGCGCGAAGAAACCGTTCTCAAGCGACCGGAACCTGCTGCACATTTCCTACGAGGCGGGCATTCTCGAAGACCCGTGGCTGGACGCGGGCGACAAAAAGTTTCGCGCCTCGTTCACCACACTGTCCGTGTTCCCCGAAGACGCGCCGAACAAACCGGAATTCATCCTGCTCGACTTCGTGAAGGGCAATTGCGTGGCGGTGAACGGCAAGAAATTGTCCCCGCTCGGCGTGATGAAGACGCTGAACAAAATCGGCGGCAAACACGGCGTTGGCCGGGTGGACATGGTGGAGAACCGGTACGTGGGCATGAAATCGCGGGGTGTGTATGAAACGCCCGGCGGCGCCATCCTGCACTTTGCGCACCGGCAGATGGAAAGCCTGACGATGGACCGCGAGGTCATGCATTTGCGGGACTCGCTGATTCCGCAGTACGCGGAGCTGGTGTATTACGGCTACTGGTTCGCGCCGGAGCGGTATGCGTTGCAGGCGCTCGTGACCGAGAGTCAGAAAAACGTGACCGGCACCGTGCGGGTAAAACTGTACAAAGGCAACATCATGGTCGCCGGCCGCAAGAGCCCGGTGAGCCTGTACAACCCGCACATTGCTACGATGGAGGCCGACCCGACGAAAGCCTATAACCAGGACGACGCCACCGGCTTCATCCGCCTCAATGCCTTGCGCCTGAAAGTTGCGGCCAAGGTGCAGAGGAAAAATAAATGCTAGCAAACTTGAGATGCCAAATTGGCATTTCAAGTTGAATGGCAGAAATCTTTAAGGTCACAATTTGTGACCTTGAACAAAGCGGAACTTGATATCGCAATTTGCGATGTCAAAAGCTATGCGGTCACAAATTGTGACCGGTTCGGGAATTTATGAGCAATCAGATTTCAACCATTGCTTCAGTCATCCGCACAATTCGCGGACAGAAAGTGATTCTCGACTCTGATCTGGCGCGCATTTATGGCGTGTCAACGAAGGCGTTGAACCAGGCGGTGAAACGCAACCTCAAGCGTTTTCCTGATGATTTCTTGTTGAGATTATCATCGGATGAATTAGAAATCTTGAGGTCACAAATTGTGACCTCAAGTTTGCACGGTGGACAGCGTTATTTGCCCTACGCCTTCACTGAAAATGGCGCGATCATGGCGGCCAATGTGCTCAACAGTCCGGAAGCGGTGCGGATGAGCGTGTTCGTGGTGCGGGCGTTTGTGCAAATGCGTGACCTGCTCAGTGGCACGAAGGAACTCGCCCATCAACTGGCCGACCTGGAAAAGAAGCTGACTGCCCGGCTGGATGTGCATGAGAGCGTGATCGTGGACGTGCTGCGGCGCGTCATGGAAATCCTCGACCCGCCACCGCTGCCGCCCGCACCGCCAAAACGGCGGATTGGTTTTCACGTGGAGCCGGAAGCCAAGCCGGGCAGCAAGGCAAAGAAAAAAAGTGTGACCCGCATGCCAGTGCCGCTATGATTGCCACGATGAAAGCCGACCCGATCCCGCATCGCAGGACCTACAATCAGGACGACGCCACCGGCTTCATCCGGCTGAATGCGCTCCGCCTGAAAGTCGCGGCGAAGGTGCATGGGAAGAAGAAATGAAAACATTTGAGGCGGTTCCGACATTTTGAATCCCAACGGGATTCCATCATTTAGCCCAGGGTTGGCGCGAAGCGACTACCCTGGGTCAACTCCCCGAAATCATCAACCCCAACAGGTTTGCATCGCCGTTTTGCCACGATTTGATTCAACCCATTCAGGGTTGATTTTAATTTGACTGTTCACCCAGGGTAGCCTCGCAAGTTCGGCAACCCTGGGCTGATTGACATAATCCCTTCGGGATATTTCCGCCGCATCTCCGCGGCTTTGCTCCTTGGCGTCTTTGCGTTAAATCGGTTTAATGCCGGCCGGATTTCATCCACATCGCCATTATGTAGGCGACGGAAAGACTGGTCCCCAAAACCAGGAAGATGATGTGCATTTTTTGTTTGCGCTGGTCGCGCGCGAGGTGCGGGAACAGCAGCTTGCCCGTGCGGTTCACAAGATATTTAGTCATAGTATCAAGGTGTTATTTAACAATGGTATTATTTAACAGAAACGGACTAAAACTTAAGGACTTAGGGACATATTGCGGGATTTGAGGGGTGAATTGCGCCCGGAGAGGGGCGGAATCGGCACGGGGCAAGGACATGGGTAACACAATGAGGCAAGGACATAGGTTACACTTTTCGACCTTTGGTCGGATGCTTGTGGGCGTAGGCCGAAGGCCGGAGACCACAAGCATCCGATGCGCGCAACTCCCCCAGTGGCACGCGAGCCAGATACACGACGTGCTTGCCCATCCCTGCAGGTTTCAATCCGACTTTCATACCGACGAAGGCTTCTCCGACAAAGCGAAGTCTCCCCTGCCATCGAATCTGCCCATTGCTGCGGACGCTGCGTACCTTCCAACCCTTGGGATAACTCAACTGCAACGGGTTGGTCCACCGATACGGTCGGCCTTTGCGGTAACATTCCGCCGGCGTTCGCTGGCCCAGCGCTTCGTGCGGACGAACTCCATTGTAGCCATTGACCCAGCGATCGGTTCGCCGTTGTTGAGCTCGCATCGTGCTGGAGGCAGGAGCCGCCAGGTCGGCTTTGAGTTCCCGATGCATTTGTTCGTGCGCACCATTCTGTTCGGGATGACCCGGCGCAATAAACTCCACTTGGATGCCCAACGCCGTCCACCAGGCACTCAAACGCGTCAGTCCCGCCGGGCCGTTGGATGATCCAAACGGGCCGCCATTGTCCACCCGGATAATCCGAGGCAAACCAAAACGCCAGAACAACCGTATAAACACTGCGCGCGCACGCCACCATTGCTGGTCGGGCAGCAGCCGTACCGCCAAAAGATATCGACTGAACAAATCCCGTACGGTCAACGGTTCGATCCGCTGTCCGTCGTGGGTTCGGAACCAGCCCTTGTAGTCCACCGTCCATACCTGATTGGACCGCGTCGGCACCGTCAGTCTCGGGCGCAGCAACTGCGGGCCGTGGGGAGGCCGGGCGCGTCGGTGGCGGGTCAACTGCCATCGCTGCAACCACAACGTGATCGTTCGTACCGCCGGAACCCGTTGACGGGGGGATTGACGACGCAACTGTTCCCGGAGTTTCTTTGCTCCCCAACGCCGATGTCGGCGCCGCAAACGTCGGATCCGCCGCAACCAGCCAGCCGAGGTCTGATGGGGGAACCTTTTGGGGCGGCGCGAGCGGTCGCGCAATCCGCCCAAACCTTGCCGCAGAAAACGTCGCTTCCATTTGTAGCCGGTTTTGCGACTGATCCGGAAAATGCGACATACTTCCGCAAACGATTGTTGGGCCTTGAGCACCAGTTTTACAAAGCCGGTACGCGCTTGAACCAAAGAAATAGATTTCCACGACATGCCCGTGGAAAAGCCCCAAATCCTTACCCAATGTGTAACCTATGTCCATGCCCTCAAGTGTTACCCATGTCCTTGCCCCGTGCC
>JBAVOO010000049.1:0-72900 GCA_049692125.1 Verrucomicrobiia bacterium
GGCCTCCCTTGGGTAAAGAATGCGGCGCTCTGCCGAGACGCCGCTACGGGGTTTTGAAAAAGGTTCATTTAACGGCGAAGGTAAAATTCGCGGTCACGTCGGCATCCTTGACTTCCACGTCCTGGGTCTGGGTGCCCAGCTTGCGGTGCGCGGCTTCCACGGTGTATTTGCCGGGCGGCACATTTTTGATGACGAATTTGCCGTCCGGACCGCTGACGCAAAACCAAGGGCTGTCGAACACGCTGACCCACGCGAACATCCACGGATGCACATCGCACTTGAAACGCAGAAACATTTCCGGCTGGGCATACACAAAGTTCAAGTCCGCGCCGCCGGGCATCTGCACCTGGTTGGATTCGGGATTGCCCGGCATGGCCGGCGTCGCGTGAACGTTGTGAACGCAGGGATCAGAATTTTTGACGACGAGTTTCTGGCCCGTCTGAATCGCCAAAATCGTGGGAGTGTAAAGGCAACCTTTTTGGTCGAGCACGACGGGCGGCGCGCTCGCGCCGGTGGATTTGCCGGTGATGCCCTTCAACGAAACGACCACGTCGGCCAGTTCGCCCTTCGCGCCGACCACGTAAAAATGTGTCGTGGGCGTGGTGGTGTGCATTTTGGCGCAATCCGGGTTTTCCATGAGCGGCGTGATTTCCTTTTCCGCCGGCGGCGTGCCTTTGAGCGTGATGACGCCGGTGATGTCCGCCGCCGAGGCGATTGACCCGGCGCCAATCAAGCCGGCGGTTATAAACAAAACTATTTTTCCCAAAACAGGACCAGACTTCATAAGTAAAATTTCTAAGCTTGAATATAATGTCATCGAATTAATCCCGCAAGCGGTTTGCGAAACTTTTTTGCAGGGTTGCGAATTTTGTGTAAAAGGTTTGAGAGGATGTTGATCTTGGCAAGTATTTATACGGTCAAAAACGCCATAAAGGATGCGTCCACAACCGCTCCGGGTGATGAACGCACCCGGCCGTTTCCATTGCCGGTCACGGCGGCATTGACGGCTTGTCCAGAATTTCCGCAAACTCTTTTCGCGGGCAGCTTCGCGGTGAACCGATTGGCTGACTGCATCCAGGATGGGCAACAACACTGAAATCGTTCCGTTGTCGCGCAACGCGCGGCAGGTGCTCCGCTTTTTGAAGACGAGTTATGGCATCTACCGCGATGACCCGCATTGGGTGGCTCCGCTGTTGATGGACTTGAAGAAGGTTTTCACCGACGAGAACCCGCTGTTCGAGCACGCGAAAATGGCGTTGTGGGTGGCGACGCGCGACGGGCGGGACGTGGGGCGCATCGCCGGCATTCTCGACCGGAACCACAATCGGATACAGAAGGACAACGCCGCGTTCTTCGGCTTTTTCGAGTGCGTGAATGACGCGGCGGTCAGCCGGCAGTTGTTCGATGCGATGTTCGCCTGGGCCCGGCAGCAAGGAGCGCGGCGTGTGATGGGGCCGATGAATCCGACGACGAACGACGAGTGCGGCCTGCTGGCCGACGGCTTCGATTCGTCGCCGGTTTTCATGATGACCTATAATCCGGCTTACTACCTGGACCTGGTGGCGGCGGAGGGGTTTCGCAAGGCCAAGGACCTGCTGGCATTTCACATTGACGTCGCGAAGTGCCCGCTTGACCGGCTGGCGCGCATCGCGGACAAGACCCGGCAGCGGCATCCCGAAATAAAGTTCACACCGGTCCGCAAGGCCACGCTCACGCGGGATCTGGCCAAGGTCAAGGAGGTTTACAATGCCGCGTGGCAGGCCAACTGGGGATTTGTGCCGATGACAGACATGGAGATTGATTTCATGGCGGCCCGGTTGAAGCCGCTTTTGATGGAAGGGCTGATATGGGTGGCGGAGACGCCGGAAGAACCGGTCGGGTTCATGCTGGCGATGCCGGATTACAATATCGCGCTCAAGCCGCTGCGCGGGCACGTGCTCACCCCGAAACTGATGGGCTTCCTGCCCTACGTGCTGGGCTGGAAATATCCGCCCCAGTGCCGGGTCATTACGCTGGGCGTGAAGGAGAAATATCGCAACCGCGGCCTGGAAGCCGTGATGCTCACGGAGGGTTTCAAAGCGGGAATCAAGGTCGGTTTCAAGAAAGCGGAGGCCTCGTGGATTCTCGAAGACAACGTGATGATGTGCCGGTTACTCGAAGTTTTCGGCGGGAAAGTTTACAAGACTTACCGGATTTACGAGCGGGAAGTGTAGCGGAGGTCAAAGTGCGGATTCCGGGCTGCTACCGGGCAGGCTTTCGTTCGTCACCCGGAATTCGCCGGCGGGAACTTGAAGAAGAGCCAATTACCCAGCGGAATGAGCAACGCCGCCGTCAGCGCGCCGGCCACCACATCCACGACGTAGTGGTAGCGGCCATAGACGGTGGAAAGGCAAAGCAGGAGTGCAACGGTCAGATGCGCCCAGCGAATGGGCCGCAGGTAGAGGAAGGAGAAATATACCGTGCAGATGGCGACGGCGACGTGGCTGCTGGGAAAGGCCGCGCCGGGCGTTTCGAAGCGCTCATAAATCCACGCCATGATCCGGAAAAACACCCCGGCCCCGACTGATTCCGGCGTGACGGGTGTCGTCGCCGGCATCACATCCGGCGGCAATTGCGCGGCGACGATGCCGGGGCATAGAATTCGCGGGCCGGCCACCGGCGTGAAAATGTAGATCAGGAAGCAAAAGTAAAATACCAACGAGACGACGGAGACAAAGTGCGCAAACTGCCGCCGGTCGCGCAGCAGCAGGGTCAGGCCGACACCACCGACCATCAGATAATAGGAGAAGTAGGAGGCGTAGAGAACTTCGCTCAACAGGCGCGAGGGGAAGCGTTCCATGAGTTCCAGGCCCGGCTGCCAGCCGAACAACCATTTTTCCAGCCGCAGGAAATGCGGGTCGAGGTAGCCGGTGTGGAGCATTTGGTTGAGCAGGCCGGTTTCGCAGTAGAACCCGGTGTAAAACAAGATCGGGTAGTAGTGCCGGAGAAAATCGAAGAGGCGGTTGGCGGGGCGCCGGCTGTGGCATTGGATCATCCAGTGGATCAAAACGAGGCCGGCTCCGTGCGCCGTCAGCAGCAACGGCCAGAACGGGACACGCGGGCTGTGAATGAACACGATGATCAGTCCCACCACCGCGATGTAGCCCTGGGTCGCGTAGTCAATCAAGACGTAGTGCCGGAATAGCGGATGGCGGATGGCGGATGGCAAAGGCGCCGACCCGGCAGGGCGCGCTCCTCCGGCTTTTGGGTTTTGGGTTTCCGGTATCACTTGAAATTGGTCATTCAGCTCACAGCCATCCCTGCTGCCGATACCAGGCCAAAGTTTCGGCGATTCCATCTTTGAGCCTGGTGGCGCAGACGAGACCCAGTTCCTGTTGCAACCGTGCGGGGTCGCACACCCAGCCCGGCGCGCGCAGTTCGGCATATTTCTGCCGGCTTAACACGGCCGGCCGGCCGGTGAGCCTTGAGATTGCTTCCTGCATTTGACACAGAGGCCACAGCGCGGCCGTTGGCAAGGGAACCGTCAGCGTCCACGTTTTCATTTGCGCGGCGATTTCTTCGGCCAGGGCGTGTGCTTGCGTAATTTCAGGCGAAGCGGCGTAGAACGTTTTTCCGCCGGCGGCTGGGTGAATCAGACAGGCCACGATGGTTTCAGCCAGATCCTTCACAAAAACGAAGCTCAACGGCAACCGGCCACCGCCGAAGCGCGGCAGAATGTGCGCTTTGACGGCTTTGAACAACAGCAGGAACGCGTCGTCGCGAGGTCCGTAAACGGCGGGTGGCCGCAGGATCACATGTTCCGACCGGCAGTTCCGCACTTCCTGTTCGCCGGCGAGTTTGCTCCGGCCGTATTCCGAGACGGGGTGCGGGGGATCCTCTTCGCGCGCGGGCCTGCCAGGAACCGCCGGTCCACCAGCAGCCAGGCTGGAAATGTGAACGAGCCGTTGAATCCGCCCTGGTTGCTGATTGACCGCCGCGACGACATTCCGCGTGCCGATTTGATTGACCGTATAAAATTCTGAAACCTGCAGCGCCTTGACGCATCCGGCGCAGTGAATGACATGGGTAATGTCGAGCAAGGCGGTGCCGAGGCTTTGCGGGTCACTGAGGGAGCCATTGCGCACGTCGAGCTGCGGCAGGTGCGCATTAATGAAACGCTGGTTGCTGGCGGGCCGTAGCAGCACGGCCGTGGGGATGCCCTGCGCGCGAAGGCGGTCCAAAACGTGGCTGCCGACAAATCCACTCGCGCCTGTAAGCAGAACCTTCATTGACTTGCCGCGGAAAAATTCTTCGCGTTGGACCGGAACCTGGTTCCGGAGAACAGGCCGGCTCCGTTCACACCAGACCAAGCTCCCGGCCAACTTTGCCGAGTTTATCCAGCGCGAAATCAATCTGCTGGTCCGTATGCGTGGCCATGAGGCTGAGGCGAATCAACTCCTGGCCCGGCAACACTGCCGGCGATACCACCGGGTTGACGAACACGCCTTCCTCCTCCAGCCGCTTGCAGAGCTTGAATGCGACTATCAAATCCCGGCAGTAAACCGGAAGAATCGGCGTCTCGGAAGCGCCCAGGTCGAACCCCAGCGAAATCAGCCCTTGTTTCATGCGCTCGGTGTTTCGCCAGAGCCGCCCGGTGCGCTCGGGTTCCGAGACCATGATCTCAACTGCGGCCATGGCGGCAGCCGTGTTGGCGGGGCTCATGCTGGCGCTGAAAATCTGCACCCGCGAGTTGTGCTTCAGATAATCAATGGTTGCAGCGTCGGAGGCGATGAACCCGCCCAGGCTCGCCAGCGATTTGCTGAACGTGCCCATGATGAGCTGCACCTGGTCGGTCAGGCCGAAATGGCTGGCCGTGCCGGACCCATTCCGGCCAATCACACCGATGGCGTGGGCGTCGTCCACCATGACGGCCGCGCCGTACTGGTCGGCGAGACGACAAACTTCCGGCAGTTGAATGATGTCGCCCTCCATGCTGAACACGCCATCCACGACGATGAGTTTGCCTGCTTCCGGATCAATTTTCTGAAGGCGGTTTTCCAGCGCGGCCATGTCCTTGTGCGTGAACCGGACAAATTCGCCCGGGGAAAGCCGGCAACCCTCGACGATGCTTGCGTGATCACTTTTATCGGCCAGAACATAATCGCCTTTTCCCACCAGCGCGCTGATGACGCCGAGATTGACCTGAAAACCGGTGCTGTAAAGCAACACCGCTTCCTTGTTCACCAGCCGGGCGAGCGCCTGTTCCAGTTCGATGTGGAGGTCGAGTGTGCCGTTCAGGAAACGCGAACCGGCGCAGCCGGTTCCGTATTTCTCGACCGCATTTATGGCGGCTTCCTTGATTTTCGGATGATTGGTCAGGCCCAGATAACTGTTCGAGCCGAGCATCAGGACTTTTTTGCCGTTAATAATGACTTCGCTGTCCTGCGCCGAGGAAATGGTGCGGAAGTAAGGGTATAGCCCCAAGGCGCGAACCTGGGCGGCGCTCTTGTAATTCCTGACTTTGTCGAACAGGGCCAGCGGGAGTGGCCGGCTCTTTGCTCTCAGCGGCTTTTTTCGGTTGTTGACAGCCTCCGCGCGCGCCGGGCGCGACGCAGCGCATGTCAGAAGTTCACTATTCCTTCCGTGTTTAAGCGTTTGCATCTTCTACTGGCAAACCATGCTGCCAAATCTGCATTCCGAATCCAAGTTAAATTGTTGGCCGGCCATTTTCAACTCTTGCAGCAACTATTTTGAACAATGTCGTTTGCAAAACATTTTTACAAGGTCGCGATTTGCGGACCATCCGGGAAATCGCGATGCCGGCAAACAGCCAGGCTGGTGGTTGAAGAGAAGTCCGAACTCCGAAATCCGAGGTCTGAAAGAAATTCGAAGCTCGAAATTCCAGGGGTGGACCCCCCGGCGCAGGGCGTGGCTCGTTCGGGTTTCGCCCCTCGGCCTTCGGATGGGGTCCCGTCCACCGCCAGCTTTTCAGCCGCGCAATTTTTCCATCACGTGCGCCATCGCCATCGCCGCTTGCGCCGCTTCCGTGCCGCGATTGTGCTTGGGATTCAGACAGCGCGCGCGCGCCTGCTCGACGTTTTCCAGCAGCAGCACCTCGTGAATGACGGGAATTTCGTGCGCGAGCTGGATTTGCATCAATGCGTGATTCACGGCTTCGCCGATGTGCGCGGCGTGAACCGTCTGGCCGCGCAAAATCACGCCGAGACAGATGATGGCGGACAAACCGGGTGCAGTCCGCGCCAGCCGTTTGGCCACGACGGGAATTTCATACGCGCCCGGGACGCGGACGATTTGGATTCTTGATACATCGGCGCGCCACAACTCCGCCTTGGCGGCCCGCAACATCGCGTCCACGTAGCGCGCGTTGTAGCGCGACGCGACAATGGCGAACGAGCCGCCGCGGGACTGATTTTTTTTTGGCTGAATCTTGCGAAGCATCGCGGGGAATTAAACCACGAAGGGGCGCGGGTGAACACAAAGAATTTTGCCTTCCGGAAAATCCGCGCCGCCCGTGTCACTTTGGCGTGCCTGCCGCCGACGGCGGATTGCCGCTCATGGCTGCTCGCGCGGCTTTTATCTGGTCGGCGGAAACCGCGCCGTTTTTGTTGCCCCACGATTCGCGGATGTAGGTCAACACGGCGGAAAGATCGGCATCCGACAACGACGCGCCCATCGCTGCCATGGACAGGTTCCAATCGCGACCTTTGACCTGAATCGGGCCGTTGAGACCGGTCAGCGGGATGTGTGCCAGCGACGTGATGTCCTTGGCGACCCATTCGGAGCCGGCCAGCGGCGGCGCCTGGGCGGGTTTGCCGAGACCGTCGCTGCCGTGGCACAGGCCGCAATAAGTTTCATAGACCGCCTTGCCATGCGTCAGCATCGAAGCTGCGCCGGATTTGGGCTGGTACGATGCCACTTCGCCGGCGGACGTATAAGGCGCATAAACCTGCTTGTCGAACCAGCCGCCGTGATGGTCGAAATACACCGCGCCAAGAAACAACAGCAGAAGCGTCAGTACGATGATCCAGATTGGCATCGGCGAGCGCGCCGCCGTCGGTTCGGCCTCCGGCGTTTGGGAATCGCTGATTTTTAATTCGTTATTCATTGGTCAACAACTGTGGGATTATGGCCGGGTGTCGCTGTGGGCGCGAGTTGATCTGATTGTGCCGGATTTCAATCCGATGCACGAATTTAACGACATTGTTCCAAAAGCCGGAAATAATCGTCGCGGGGAATTCCGGCGGTTTTGAGGTTGTTGCGAATGATGAAAACAGGCACTTCGCGGTAAGTCGGAATCACGACCGGACGCACGACGCCCGGCTTGATGTAGGAACGATGGCTGCCTTCCTGTCGCGCAAACTGAAAACCAGCCGCCAGAAAAACGCGCTCCAGGGTTTTCCAGCCAACTGGCGTGAATTTGGGCATGGTCGCTCAAGCCGCCACCGGCGCGGAATGCCGTTCAAAGCAGACCCAGTCGGGACAGCGCCACTGCGCGCCATCGTGTTCGTACCCGGCGTCTTCCAAAACTTCGGTCAAGGTGCCGTGTTCATCCGCTGTTTTGATGAAAAGTCGCACGGCTTCGTCCAGCGCGGCGCGGGCGGCTTGCGGTGTGGGGCCGGAACTGGCCACGTCCAGCGGCATTGCATGGGCGATGAACTGTCCGCCCTCGCGCCAGATTTGGACCGTATAATCAATTTCCATAACGCTACCAACTTACGCGCTTGTCCCGGCGGATGCCAGCCGTTTTTCAACGTTGCCGCTGAAGACCGCCGTCGGCAGCTAAAAACCCGGATTTTCTTCCTTGGGCTTCAAGCTGAAGAGATAAGCGACCAGGTCGTCCAGCTCGGAATCCTTGATGATGCCGGCCCAGGCAGCCATGAAAAGCGGGGGCGGCGGACGTTTCGCATCGAGTGACGGGATTTCGCGCTGGCCTTTGAGGATGCGCATTTTCAGTTCGTCCTTGGTATAGCCGTCGGCCACGTAGATCAAGCCGGGCACCTGCTCGGCGGTCTTGGCGTTGGGATTGGGCACGCCGCCTTTGGCGTCGGCGCCGTGACAACCGGCACAACCATATTTGCGGAAGACTTCCCGTCCGCGCTCCACCGGGCTCATCAGCGATGGAAGGCTTAACGCCACTTTCTGATCACGCAAGTGTACAAGAAAATCCGTCAGCGCGAGGGCTTCGGTCTCGGTAAAACCAAACCGCGGCATGACCGTGCCCGAACTGACGGTCTGCGGATCACGGAAGTGCTGCATCATCCACTCGGGCGGGCGCCGCAGGCCGACGTCGTCCAGCGCCGGGCCGATCTTCCCGCCCTGGTCGCCGATGGAGTGGCAACCGATGCAGCCTTTCTGCTGGAACAATCGCTGTCCTTCACTGGCGCTGGGGATGACTCGCATGGAGGCGTAGTAGCCGGGCGCCGACTCGCCGGTCTGGCTGAGCATGAAAAGGATGATCGCCTCGAGGTTGGTCTCGGAAAATTTTTGCGGCGGCATGGCGGAGCTGGGCGTGACCGATGCGGGCGCGAGGAAATGTTTCTTCAGCCATTCCGGCGAACGGCGGGCGCCGACCCGGTCGAGTTCCGGCCCGAGGACGCCACCCGCGCCGCCGAGTTTGTGGCAGCCGCGGCAGCCGCTGTCCTCGAACACCTGCTGACCGCGCGCCAGTTCGGGCGCGGCCGGATTGTCGGCGGCCTCGTGGCATTGACCACAGGAGGCCTGGATGTATTGCAGCGGCAACATCGGCTGGTCCCAGTGCGGCACGTTGCCGTGCGCATCGGCAACGGTCGTGGCCCGGCCTTGCCCGCGATGGCAGATGGTGCAGCCGAATCGCTCGAATGGGTGTTGTTCATGCAACGGATGATAGGCGAGCGGTTGCGGATAGCCGCCGTAACTCGGATCTTCCACCGCGAGATGGCACGTGGTGCAGCGGTCCACCCGGTTGAGGTCGGGCAGGAGGATCTGCCGGATTTGCACCGGTGTTTGTTCAGCCAGCGCCCGCTGTTGCGGCGTCGCGGCCCGGCGGATTTCCTCCGCGATGAATTTGCGCTGATAATTTTTCCACTCGCGGTACTCGTCCCGGTAATAACCGATGACGACCAGAACGCCGACCAGGAAACCGAGCACGGTGAACCAGGCGTAGAATTTGCGGACGGAGAGGTCGTTCATTTCAATGGCCCTCCGTGACTGGCGGGGGTTGCTCCCAAGGCACCACCCAGCCCCAGTTCGGGCCGCGGAACAGGGTGCCGATGATTGTCAGCACGATGGCCGTCACCAGGCAGACGGTGAAAATCGTGTTGGCGACCACGCGTTCGCGGGCAAACCAGCGGCCGACGCCTTTGCGCTGGCGATCCATGTAAGGCAACAGCATCAGCGCCGTCACGAGCAACCCGGGTACCACCACACCGCCCCAGAACGCCGAGTAGCTGACCAGTTCCTGCAAACCGAGGAAATACCACGGCGCTTTCGCTGGATTCGGCGGATGAATCGGGTTGGCAAGTTCTTCCAGCGGCGCGTTCCAGAAAATCGACAGGAACAACACCACCGCCGTTACCAGGAGGAACAGCAACAGCTCGCGGAAAACCAAGTGCGGCCAGGAAAATACCTCATCTTCCGGATTCTTGCCGACCTGCGGCGTCGTACCGCGCGCGAGTTCCATCAGGCCGTAAGTCTTGTTCGTCGGCAATTGCTTGAGTTCGACCTGCTGGACGATGTCGCCCGGTTCGTCGGGACGCGACAACCCGCCGTCCTTGCGCACGCGCCACAAATGGACGGCCACCATCAACAGCGCCACCGCCGGCAGCACGATCACATGCAGCGCGTAAAATCGCGTCAGCGCCTCCTGCCCGACCACATTTCCGCCGAGCATCAGATATTTCAACTTGAGGCCGATAACCGGCGCGTAACCGGCGATGTTCGTGCCAACGGTGATTGCCCAGAACGCGAGCTGGTCCCAAGGCAGCAGATAGCCGGTGAAGCTCAACCCCAAGGTCAGCAGAAACAGTCCAACGCCGATCACCCAGTTGAATTCGCGCGGGCGTTTGTAGGCGCCGGTGTAAAACACGCGGCACATGTGCAGCAGCACGAACAACACCATCAGGTGCGCCGCCCAGCGGTGCATGTTGCGGATAACCAGGCCGGCGGAGACGACATACTGCAAATCCTTCATGATGTCGTACGCCTTCTCGGTGCTGGGCACGTAATAGAACATGAGCAACACGCCGGTGACGATCAGGATCAGGAACAGGTAAAGCGAAATCAGGCCCAGCCCGAGCGAGTAGGAGGCGCGCAGCGAATGGCGGTTGACCTTCGCCGGCTGCACGTGCAGCAGAAAGCTGGAGACCATCACCTGTGACCGCTCCAGGTTGCTCTCCGGCAGTCCGACCCGAAAGATCGAGCGGCCGACACGCGTGCGCGTGAACCACTGCCAGATTCGTTTGGGTAGAGGTGCTTTCACAAGACGAGGTATTTGTCCGCAGCCACGCGCTGGTTTTTGTCCACCAACAGCCGGTTGTCCTTGCTCAACGTTATTTGAAACCATTCCAGCCCGCGCGGGGCAGGGCCGCTGACGACATTGCCCTGGTCGTTAAACACGCTGCCGTGGCACGGGCAATGGTAGCCATGGTCGGCGCGGTTGACCGTGCAGCCGAGGTGTGTGCAGATCGCCGACAGACAGCGGAACGTGTTGCCCTGGCGCACGAGGAAGACCCGCTCAGCTTCCATGAATGTCACGGAACCGTCGGGGTAATCGTCGGGTTTGCCAGCCTTGAAGCGCAAGCTCGGTTCGTAGAGCACGTTCGGCACGAGAAAGCGCACGGCTCCCGCCGCCGCCGCCGTCACCGCGAAGGTGCTGGCGAGCCAACCCAGCGTGAGCTGGAAGAAATTGCGCCGGGAAACGTCCTGGTTGGAAGAGGAATGATTCATGCTGAAATCCGAAATCCGAAATCCGAAATCCGACCCGCTGCGGCGGCGCGACAGCGCGGCGAGAGGAAGCCCGAAGCTCGAAATCCGAAACCTGCCGCTCCCGGAGCGCAGCCTTCAGGCTGCTTTAGCGTCCGAAGGTCAACGGCGCTTGAAGTGTGCTGAAGCCTGCGCTCCGCTGTTCGGGCTTCGGTTTTCGGATTTCTTTCGGATTTCGACATTCGGATTTCGGTTTTCGCCTCAGGCGGGCATCAGTTCCACGCGTTCCATGGTGATCGCGCCGGTGGGACAGCGGGCGGCGCACAGACCGCAGCGGATGCAACGGGTTTCGTCCTTGATGATTGCACCCTGCTCGCCGCGTTCGGGCACGCGCCCGTAACGCGCGAGGAATGCGCCCTGCAGTTTTTCGTCGCCGCGCAGGTTGGCGGCATCCACCAGCCGCAGGCAGTATTCCGGGCAGACATCGGCGCAACCGCCGCAGAGGATGCACTCGTCGCCGTTGAACACCGGACCGACGTGACACTTCAAGCAGCGATCGGCCTGTAGCCGCGCGTCAGGTTCCGGATAATTTTTTTCCACCTCGGCGATCCCGATGCGCCGGTCCAGCGGCAGCGTCGGCGGCGGACGGCGGACAAACTTTTCGTAATCGGGCTTCATCCGATACTGGAGCGTGTTGTAAATCGTCACGCGCGCCTGGCGCGGCTCGGCGGGCACGCGGCCCGTGAGGAATTTGGCGATGGAATTCGCCGCCTTCTTGCCTTCGGCAACCGCGGTAATGATGATTCGCGGCCCGAATGCCACGTCACCACCCGCGAACACGTCGGGACGCGACGTGGCCATCGTCACCGGATCGGTTTGCAACGCTCCGCGCGGCGTCACCTTCAAATTGTCCTCGGGACGAATCCAGGCGAGGTCCGCCGACTGGCCGATGGCGAGAACGACGGTGTCGCAATCCACAATCTCTTCGCTGCCTTCGATGAACTGCGGATTGAACCGGCGGTTTTCGTCGAAGACCCGGCCGGCCTTGATCAGTTCGATGCCCGAGACTTTGCCATCGCTGCCGACGATGCGTTTGGGGCCGAAGCGCGTGTGGAGCCGGATGCCTTCCTTTTCCGCCTCCTTGATCTCCTCGCGCGCTGCCGGGATTTCGTCGAGGCTTTCCAAGCAATACATGTGAACGTCGGGCACGCCTTTGCGGATGGCTTCCCGCGCCACGTCCAAAGCGAGGCGCACCTCGTCGGGCGCTTCCGGTTCGCGCGCGGTCAATTGTTCCAGCGCAGACGCGGCCTGGTGCAGCGCCTCACGCAATTCCGCCTCGCTCATCCCCGCAAACTTCTCCGTCTGGCGGACGACCGAGCGCGCCACGTCGAAAGCGACGTTGCCACCGCCGATGACGACCACTTTGCGGCCGAGGGTCACACGATAACCGAGATTGACGTTCAGCAGGAAATCAATCGCCCGCAACACGCCGTCGAGTTGCACGCCCTCGATGGACAGCTCGCGGCTTTTATGCGCGCCGATGCCGAGGAACACGGCTTCAAAGCCTTGTTTTTTGAGATCAGCAAAAGCGAAGTCCTTGCCCAGCCGGGTGTTCAGTCGAATTTCAACCCCGAGCGACTCGATGGCCGCGATTTCCGCCCGGATGATCTCGCGCGGCAGCCGGTATTCGGGCACGCCGAGCACCAGCATCCCACCCGCCAGATTGTGCGCCTCGAACACCGTCGGAGCGAATCCCATCAATGCCAGTTCGTGCGCGCAGGACAGACCCGCCGGACCAGCCCCAACGATGGCCACTTTGCGTCCGCCGCCGATGCGTTCGCGGCGCGGATCGCGCAGTTCGGGATAGACGCGGCCGAGGTCGAAGTGGTCCGACTCGACGCCGAACTTTTCACAGACGAACCGTTTCAACGCGCGGATTGACACGGAGGCATCGAGCGCGCCGCGCCGGCATTTCGCCTCACAAGGGGCGGCGCAGACGCGACCGCAGATGGAGGCAAAAGGATTGGGCGTGCGGGCGATGACGTAGGCGTCCTCGTAACGTCCCTCGGCGATGGCTTGCACGTAGCCGCCGGAATCCGTCCGCACCGGACAACCTTCGCGGCAGAGGACCTGCCGGGTGAAATAATTCACATCCGGCAGTTCGACTGGATAGGTCGTGGGCATTCCAGTTCGGTCGGCGGACTACTTCGAATCGTACTTGTCGCGGACTTCCTTGATCTTGGCTTCGGCGTCGGTCTTTTCCTGGGGCGTGGCTTTCGCGAGTTTGTCGTCGAGCATCGCCTTCTTGCGGAGGCTGGAGTCATAGACGAGGAATTCGTAGATTTTCTTGCCGTCGGCGTTGCTGATGCCCGAACCGGGCTTGTGCATCATCCGTTTGATGTAGCGCGACCACTCGTCGGGCGTAGCGTAGTCGGAGTTGATTGGCCGGCTCAGCTTGTGGCATTGCGTGCATTTCGTGCTGAACACTTCGTAGTTGTCCTTGATGCCATCCGGGTATTTGGAGACATCAATGGTGGCCGGGCCTTTTTCAAACCGATCGACTCGCGCCCTGGTTTCAGGGTCAAGCTGATCCTCCGCGCGCGCCAGGCCCGCCGACAAGGTGAGCGCAGCCACACCGAGGAACACGGTGGTGAATTTGGTGGTCATGGTTATAATTGGAGTTTTTTTCATTTAAAATCCGTACGAGAGCTGAACTATAAACTGGCTGGAGGGCAACCCATTGGCATTGAGACCATGGTTGATCAGCCATTCGTAATCACCTTCCAACAGCAGCGTGTTCGTGAGGTAATAAACAAAGCCGGTGGTATAGCGATCGGTGGTAGATCCCATCGCGTCATTGACCGTGTCATAACGCCCAACCAATTCAAGATCATTTATGACGGGCGCGTCCAGATTCAGGCCCGCCAGTTTATAGCTCGTCTGAATCCACCAGCCTTGCGGTTGGATGGTTCCCTGATTATCAGTTTGCTCCCAGGTATTGATGTATTCACCCTTCACCTCAAAGTAGGGACTGATATGAACGGCGGCATCCACCACGAGCGCCGACCATAGATAATTTCCTGACCAGGTGCCTGACTGACCCGAAACACCCAGTTCAACATCATAATGAGCTTTCCAGGGGTAAAACCATCCGATGCGCCCGCCGCCGCTGGGATTGCCATTAAGATTCGGTGAATTAACTGCATCCCCGCCCACATTGCCGCCCAGATCCAGCGACCCGGCGTCGGCGGTCCCGTCCGTTGACGACGGCCCGTTGACCCCATAAACGGAATAGGTGAGCATCTGACCCGCTTGCCCGATCGGCACAGAACCCCGCAACTGGGCGCCCACACCACTGCCCGGCAATAAATTATCAACCGGCAACGGGTCATCCGGTATCTTGTTGAGCCAGCCCGCCCCGCGTTCTTGATAGGTACCCAACGGCATAAGCATGTACCCGGCTACGACCGTGACGTAATCGTTTAGCAGGTAATCCAACTGGCCGAAACTCATGCTGACCGAGGTCGAGCTGCCATTGGGATGGCCGTTCGGGCCGGTATTATTTTGCAGTGTCACATCGAAACCGGCCTCAAACAAAATGTTGTCGTTCGCGCGAAACAGAAAAATCGGCGCAAAATCAGCCAGCGAAAAAGTGCTGTGCTGCCCTTGGGCTTGTCCGAATTGCACCTCGGCGTCGCCCGCCATCGTGAAGTTGTGCAACGCGCTCATGGCGCCGCTGGGGACCGGATAAACCGGCTGAATTTTGGCGGCCGCCTCGGCTTTTTGCTCCGCGTTGGTGGCCAGCGTTTGGGTTTCGCCCAACCGCTGTTGCAACTGTTGGATGGTCTGCTGGTCCTGTTGGTGCGTTCGCTGATCCTGTTCATGCAGTTTTTCCAACTGGCCAATCCGCTGGTCCTGGTTGGTGACCATGCTTTTCAACGCATTGAAATCTTCATCGCTGATCATCGCCGCCGCGCGCGGAGTCAAGGCCACGCCCAACGCGCAAGCCGCCGCCGCCGCGCTTAAAATAAAGGAAGATATTTTCATGGGTAAAAATTTTCAGGGGCCGATTTAGTTTCCAGCGTCTTCCTGGAGAAATTTGAGGATTTGCTTCGCCTGCGCTGCGGGGAGATTGGCCCGCACGCGCATGTGCATGACGATGGTCTTCCATTGGGCCGAGGTGAACTCGGTGGCATACCGCTCCGGGTGGCAGCGGTTGCAATTGATGGCGTATAACTCGGCACCGGTGAGTTTCTTCGGTGCCGGCTTCTGGTCGGTTTTCTTTTCCGGTTCGGCGTGCGCCAGAACCACGCTGAGGCACACGCAGACCAGCGCCAGGGCGCCGGCCAAAACAACCCGTCGTTTGTTTAGGAATATTGAGCGCATAATCGTTCTACTTTCTTTTGTTACTCGCCATAATGTTAATCCACTCCAGCAAATGCAATCCACATTATTTGTTTTTTATTTGTCCTTGTTATGACAAAGGAGCACCGACCGGGACAACGCCAAAGAAAGCGAAAAAGAAACTGAAGGCCGCGTGGATTTTCACGAATGGATTCTGAATTCGTGGCCATTCGTAAAATTTGTGTCGCGTCTTTTCTGAATTCGTGTTTCTTCGTGTTCGTTCGCGGTTATCTCAGAGCCAATGCCCCATCTTTTCGCGCTTGGCCTTCAAATACCGTTCGTTGTGCGGATTGGGTTTCACGCGAATCGGCACCTGCTCGACAATTTTCAGCCCGTAGCCTTCCAGCCCGACGATTTTTTTTGGATTGTTCGTCAGCAGCCGAATGGTTTTAAGGCCGAGATCCACGAGGATTTGCGCGCCGAGGCCGTATTCGCGCAAATCCATTTCGTAGCCGAGCTTTTTGTTTGCCTCGACGGTGTCGTAGCCCTGCTCCTGCAATTTGTAGGCCTTGATTTTCGGCGCGAGGCCGATGCCGCGGCCTTCCTGCCGCATATAGACAATCACGCCGCGCCCGGCCCCGGCGACCTGCCGCATGGCCTGGTGCAGTTGCGACCCGCAATCGCACCGGCGCGAGCCGAACACGTCGCCGGTCAGGCATTCGCTGTGGACGCGCACGAGAACTTTTTCCCGCCCGGCCACGTCGCCATGCACCAGCGCGAGGTGATGCTGGCCGTCCAGTTTTGAGCGGTACAAATGCAAATCGAAATCGCCGTGGTCGGTCGGCAGTTTCACGGTCTCGACGCGCTCGACCAGCTTCTCCCGCGTGCGCCGGTGTTCAATCAGGTCGGCGATGGTGCAGATTTTCAGCCGGTGTTTTTTGGCGAACTTCAGCAACTGCGGCAGGCGCGCCATCGTGCCGTCGTCGTTCATGATTTCGCAGAGGATGCCGACGGGCCGGCAGGCCGCGAGCGTGGCCAGGTCCACTGCCGCCTCGGTGTGGCCGGCGCGCTGGAGGACGCCGCCCGGACGCGCGCGCAACGGAAACACGTGGCCCGGCTGCACGAGGTCGTCCGGCGCCGCCGCCGGTTCGGCCATGATTTTGATGGTGCGCGCCCGGTCCGCCGCGCTGATGCCGGTGGTGATGCTGCGCGCGGCGTCCACGCTCACGTGAAAATCAGTGCGAAAGCTCTCGCGGTTTTGCTGCACCATGCGGTCAATGCCCAGCTGGTGCAGCCGCCCGGCCGCCGCCGGCACGCAAATCAGCCCGCGGCCGAATCTGGCCATGAAATTGACCGCGGCGGGCGTGACGAATTGCCCGGCCATGATCAAATCACCTTCGTTCTCGCGGTCGGCATCATCCACGACGATGACCATTTTGCCTTTGCGGACGTCGGCGACGACGGATTCAATGCGGTCAAAAGTTTTTTTCATCGGCGAAAACAACATAGCCGTCCGCCGTCCAAACGCCAGACGCAAAACAAACCGGTTGGGCAGCGCGGCTCCGAGCTTTTCTTTAACTCTCTGGGGACAAAGCCCGAAGCCGAAGGCCGAAGCCCGAAAGAAATCCGAAATCCGAAGCCCGAAACGCAGAACGGCTCGGGAGCCGGTTTGTCCTTCGGATCTTGGATTTCGACCTTCGGATTTATGCTGCCCCAACGGCTTGCGTGTTGGTTTGGAGCGGCCCGGCCGGTTTGGCGCGGTGCGCTGATTTTTGCTGACACGACACCAAAAGCTGGCTTACGATTTGTCGAGTCTCATTGGAAACGTTTTTCCAATCAGTGGCGGCGGCAAGATTTGGCAACCGAACGACCGATCGATTCAATGTCATCAAAAAAACTGGGCAACGGGGCCGGCGGACTTTCGGGCGGAAACCCCTTGAGTCTGCTTCAGGAATGTTTCGCCTGCGGCGTGATCGTGGTGGGTGCGCGCAAACGCATCGTCGCCTGCACCGCCGAAGCCGCCGAACATCTGCACCGGGACGCGGCGAAGTTGCTGAACGCGCCATTGAGTTCGTTGCCCGCGCCGCTGGCCAGACTGATTCAGGAAACCGCCAGGAGCGGCAAGGCGATTTTGAACCGCGAAATTCCCCTGGGCCAGGCCACGGCATTGCGCGCGAGCATTTTGCCCGTGAAAACGCGCGAGCCGGTGGAAATTGTCGTCGTTTTGAACAGCCTGACTTCCACGCCGGTTTTTGAGCAGAACCTCAGACGGCTCGACCGGCTGGCCGGCCTCGGCACGCTTTCGGCGAGCATGGCGCACGAAATCAAAAACGGCATGGTGGCCATCAGGACGTTCGTTGATCTGCTGGCGCAGAAAGGCCAGGACATGGAACTCACCGAGGTCGTCGGGCGCGAGCTGGAGCGCATCAACGCGATTGTGACGCAGATGCTGCGGTTTGCCGCGCCGAACCGGGCGGCGTTCACGACCGTGCGCATCCACGACGTGCTCGATCATTCGCTGCGCCTGATGCAGCATCAAGTCAGCGGAAAATTGATTTCGCTGCAGCGTCATTACCAGGCCGAGCCGGACACCGTCCGCGGCGACGATGCGCAATTGCAGCAGGTGTTCATGAATCTTCTGCTCAACGCGCTCGAAGCGATGGGCACGAACGGTGTGTTGGCCGTCAACACGGAAACGGTAAAGGGCGAACGCAGCGGGCGGCAATTGCGGATCAACATTCAAGATACCGGTGTGGGCATCGCGCCGGAAAATCTGGCACGCTTGTTCGAGCCGTTTTTCACGACCAAAAAAAACGGCACGGGACTGGGGCTGGCCATCAGCCAGCGCATCGCGCTGGAACATCGCGGCTTGATTCACGTGCAAAGCGACCCTGGCAAAGGCTCGACGTTCAGCCTGTTGCTGCCGGTGTTCACGGCGGCCTGACCGGCGGGCAATGCCGCCGAAGCTTCCGCCTGCACCCCGAACACGACGTGAAGGTCATCCCGGTTCTTCCATAAACGGACGATTAAATTTTACTCCCCGAGCAGGTGATACGGCTGGGCGACATCGTCACCGACGTGGGTTTTCGGCGAGGCCTTGAGCGAGAAGGTGAAGGCCACCGTGAAATCCGTCGGGCCGGGGCTGTTGTCAATCACCCGGAAAGTCAGCGCGCAGGTCCAACTCCGCAGGTCGCGATAGATCGTGTAATTTTGTTCCTGCAAATGGCCGTCCGCGGCGTTGAAATCGTGCCGCGTGCGGAAACCCCAGTTGTCATTCAGCCGGTAAAAAAACGTGCTGGTGATGAAATTGTCGCTTTCGGTAAAGCCATCAAATCCGCTGCGCAAATACCAGTGGCCGAGCCCCCAACT
The DNA here is from genome assembly GCA_049692125.1 of Verrucomicrobiia bacterium. Classification (GTDB taxonomy): domain Bacteria; phylum Verrucomicrobiota; class Verrucomicrobiia; order Limisphaerales; family UBA11358; genus UBA11358. The sequence continues at coordinate 18,613 of JBAVOO010000049.1, forward strand.
CCAGCGTTCATTCGGCGTGAAGGTGAGTTGATGAAACGCAAGATTCAAATCGCCGCCGTTGATGGCGTAGCGCAGTTGCGAATCCAGCACGATCCACGAGCGCGGCTTGAACGTGAGGTCGGAGTAAAGATCGCTGAAGGTCTGCTGCTTGCTGAACGGTTCGTCGAGATTGTTTTGATCCTGGCCCGGAGTGAGCCGCCAATCCAACATCACGTTCCAATCGAGCAGATTGTCGAGCTGTCCGTCGCGCTTGGTTTGGAGCGTGTTACGCAGGCCGAAACGGATCACGTTCTCGCTGTCAATGGAATCAATGTTGTTGTAATCGGGAAATTGAACCGGCAACAGCAGCAGGCTGGGCAACGCGGAATCGAACTGCGGCAGTTGCGACGGCGGCGTGCTGGGCGCGGGCACGTAGGCGTAGGTCACCGACGGCTCGATGATGTGGCGCAGGCCGCCAATGGCCAGAAGTGAATTCGTCGCGCCCGCCCAAAGCTGCGAGGCTTTGAACGAAGTTTCGACGCCGGTGTTGAACACCCGGCGATAGGCTTCATTGTTCGTGCCGCCCGGTCCGCTCTCCGAGCTGTAATAGGTGAAGCGCCCGCCGACGCGCGGCGTGACATTCAGCCAGCCAAAAAACGTCTCCGGCAGGAGCAGTTGATGAAAAGTGTCGGCGCGCGAGGCGGAATAATTCAGCGGCGTGGGTCCGTTCGTGTCCGCAAAAAACATCCGGTACCAGCCCGCCGAACTTTCGCTCTCGTAATAAAACGGCGTGTTAAAAACCTGCTGGCGGTAGCCGGTGAGCCTCACGTCGGGCAGCCGTTCGACCTGGTTGAAGAAATTATTTACCTGCGGCGTGGTTTCGGCGTCGAGACTCCAGTTGTCCCAATACCGGTTGACCTCGGTGAACGAGTAGGGCTGCGGATTATTGCGATAGTCGCCCTCGAAAAAATCATGCAGTACAAGCGGGTCGCTCTGGTAATTCACGAGCGCCTTCACGTTCAAATTGGTGGCGGGGGTCGCTTGGTAGCCGAAGTAAAAGCGCTGGCGGTTCTCAGGAATCGCCCCCAAATTCGCGAAGCTGTTCGTGCTTACACTGGTGTTCGGATTGCGGTCATGCAGGTAATAATAAATGAACTCCGTTTCGCCCCATTGACCGAGGTTCAGATTCAAGTCCGGCCCCGCGCCCACGCCCCGTTTCTCGCGATAGTCCAGATGAATCTTTCCGTCCACCGCATCGTTGAGATACCACGTATAAGTGTTCAGCAAAAACGGCCCGTAGGCGCTGCGGTAGCCGGGAAGAAAATTGAAATTGTTGGCGTGCTCGCCCAGATTGCGCCGGTAATACGGAAAGTAAAACGTCGGCACACCGTCCATGAAAACCACGGCGTTCCACATCTCGATGTATTTCCCGGGGACAATTTTTATGTGACTGGAGCGAACGCGGATCGCCGGGTCGCTCACGTCATCGGTCGTGACGAAAGCGTGGCGCGCGTTGTAGGTTTTATTGGTCGTGTCGCCCTGCAATTGCCTGCCTTGCGCGAACACCGGCGGTTTGCCCGTGCGAAACTGTTCGCTCTGCATCTGGTGCGTTATGAAATTGTAACGGATGTGTTCGCCGGTCCAGATTTGATCGCCCTGCTCGATGCGCACATGGCCGTCGGCCACCGCTTCGCCCGTCTCTTTGTTCACCGACGCGCTGTCTGCCATCAGCACAGACTCGCCGTGCGCGTCTGTGCATTTCACACAGATGCCGTTGGTGCCGGTTGCCATGACTCCCTCAAAGTCCACGCTGCCGTTTGGCGCGCCGGGAATGATTTGATTGAGCGACCAGATTTCCCACGACGGCTGCTCCTGCGCAAAAGAAATGAGCGGAAAAATTGAGCCAAAAAAAATCAGCGCGGAAATGGCGGACAATCTTCTCATCAGGCGCGGCCAATTAAACAGAACGCCTTCCGGCTGCCAAGCGGATTTGCCGGTTCATTCCTTCGGCAAACAGGCAAAGGCCATCCATTGGTTCATCCGTGCAGCAGCAACAGTATCGCCAGGCCGGCGATGGTCGTCAGGATCGTAACCGGAATGCCGAAACGCGCATAATCCCAGAAGCCCACTTCCGCATGGCCACGGGCTGATTCCACGACGATAATGTTCGCCACCGAACCGAGAATGGTGAGGTTGCCTGCGAAGGTGGTGGCCAAGGCCATGACTTTCCACATCAACTCCGTCTGCACAAAATGGTTGATCCACTTGCCCGCCACGAGTACGAACGGCACATTGGAGAAAACATTCGATCCGAGCGCGGAAAACCATGCAAAATTCCACGCCTGGCTGCCGGCGGTTGAACCGAAGACGGGTCCAACCCGTCGGTAGATTTCATCGGGCAGGCCCGTGCCGTTCAATCCTTCCACCACGACGAACAGTGCTGCGAAGAACACCAGCAAATGCCAGTCCACCAGCTTGAGCACCTCGTGCGTGTCCCGCCGCGCTAGCACCATCACCAGCGCGCCGCCGGCCAGCGCGGTCCACGGAAGATTCAGTCCCGCCAGAAAACCGGCAAAGACCAGCGCCAGCACCACGAAGGTGGTCAGCAGGAGACGACGGTCCAGCTTGCGCGGTGGCGCTTCCGGACGATGGATGACCGCCTCCTTCAAAATTTTCCGGAAGCCGATGCGCAGAACGGCGTATTGAATCACCAATCCGGCGACTGCCACGGGAATCATGGACATCGAGAAGCGCAGGAACGGAATTTGCGAAAGATGGCCGATGATCATGTTCTGCGGATTGCCGACGAGCGTGGCCACGCTGCCGAGATTGGCGCTCATGGCCAGCGCCAGCAGATACGGCGGCAGCGGCAACTTGCCGCGCACCATCACGGCCACGACCAGCGGCGTCAGCATCAGGCACACCGTGTCGTTCACGAGCAACGCCGACAAAATTCCCGAGGTGCAGATCAAATGGAGCAGGAGCGATTGCGGTGTTTTGGCGGTGCGCAAAATCCGGTCTGCCGCCCAGTCGAAAAAGCCCGCGAGAAACAGATAGGCGGAGATCAGCATCATGCCGAGCAGCAGCACCAGCGTGTCGTAATCCACCGAGCGATACACCTGCTCCGGCGTCATCACGCCGCACGTCACCATCAGCACCGCGCCCAGCAAAGCGGCGGCGGGCCGGTTCAACGGCAGCAGCTTCAACCGCCGCCCGCTGATGAGCAGATAGGTGACGCCAAAAATGGCGATGGCGAGAAGCTCTTTTTTATCAGCGCTCATGGGATCCCCTGGGCCAGGGAAATGAAATTGTCACGATACACCATGGGTCAGCTGCGCAACGGACAGCTGGCGGGATGGAGTCAGGTCATACGTGGTCGCATGGAAATTTTTGTTTTCCTTGAATCGCATCACAAGGTTTTTATTGTGGTCGCCGGGATAAAAATACAACCGGGGTCGGCGAGTTATTGAACTCACTGTGCGATTTCAGCCCGGACACGGTAGAAGCGGCCAGCCGGCGGCGCATTGGAATCGTTCAAACTCACAACCTTGCCGGTTCCGGTTAAGGATCCGGGCAGCGGCGTCCATGCGGAACCCGCCAGCGAGTCCTTGTATTCCAAACTGTAGCGCAAACCGGTTGCGCACCCAAACGAGACCATGACATGGTCTCCGCTCCGGTGGATGGCGGTGATGGTGGGCGGCTGCAAAATAACAATGGGCGGCTTACCAAGTTGTGGTTGTGGCGTTCTCGGAGCAGAAACAACTGTCAGCTTCGCCACAGAACTGGCAACAGAGCTGGCGGAGTTGCTGACCTTGACAAAATAATTTCCGCCTTGGGAAGACCGGACCGAATTTAATTTGAGGAATGAAGCGGTCTGATTCCCGAGCTTTGTATTGTTAAAATACCACTGATAAGCCATCGGCGTGGCTCCTGAGGCAACGACAGAAAAGGTGACATTGGCTCCCGCAACAACCGTCTGGCTCACCGGGTTGCTTTGGATTACAGGCGCAGCGGCGGCCGGCGTTGTAGCACTGGCTATGTTGGAATAGTCGGAATGCCCCGCCGCATTATAGGCCCACACCCGATAGTAATATGTCGTCGAAGCCTGCACACCGGTGTCCAGACAAGTGGTCAGCGGAGCCAGCACTGTCGCAACCGTTGTCCACGGCCCGCTCAAGGAAGTTGCCCGATCAATCCCAAATCCGATCTCGTTGCTGGAAGCACAGCTCCAGCCCAGCAGCAGGCTGGCTTGTCCCGATGAAGCCGTCCTCGCCCGCAACTCTGACGGGAACAACCCGCAGACCAAACCCAGACCGTACAGAATGAACCAAGCTCTCAAACTCCAATTCATAAACGCACTGTAATGCCGCTTTTTTTGAGAAATTTTTTGACATCACCCACGGTGTATTCGCCCAAATGAAAAATGCTCGCGGCGAGGACGGCATCGGCCTTGCCTTCGAGCAGCACCTCGGCCATGTGCTCCAAACTGCCCGCGCCGCCGCTGGCCACCACCGGCACCCCGACCGACTCGCTGATGCGCCGCGTGATGACCAGGTCAAACCCGGCCTTCGTGCCGTCGGCATCAATGCTGTTCAAAACGATTTCGCCCGCGCCCAACGACACGGCGCGTTTGGCCCATTCGACGGCGTCCAGCCCGGTCGGCTTGCGGGCGCCATGCGAAAAGACCCCCCATTTGTCCGGCTCCACCTTCCGGCAATCAATGCTCACCACGATGCACTGGCTGCCGAATTTTTCCGCTCCCGCACGAATCAAGTCGGGATTCGCCAAGGCCGAGGAATTAATGCTGATTTTATCTGCGCCGGCGCGCAGCATCGTGAACATGTCGTCCACGGTGCGCAGCCCGCCGCCGACGGTCAACGGCATGAAACACTGGTCGGCGGCGCGTTCAATCACATCCACCATCGTCGCCCGGTCGTGGGCGGTGGCGGTGATGTCGAAGAACACCATTTCGTCCGCGCCCTGTTCGTTGTAACGGAGCGCCAGCTCGACCGGGTCGCCGACGTTGCGCAACTCACCCGCCTCGGCCTTGCCGAATTGGATGCCGCGCGTGACTTTGCCGTCATGCACGTCGAGGCACGGTATGACTCGTTTGGCGATCACGGTTTCATTAAAACCCGGCGGGCGGCGCAAGGCAACTCATTCCGGTAGATTGAACTTTTCGTTTTGTTGCCGGGCGGCGCCGGGCGTGCCGAGAATTTCCTTGACGCGCGGCTTCAAGAAATTAAGGTGGCGGCACTAAAGCGAGTTGTTTCAAAATTAAAAAAGGCTATGAAATTTTATCCTCTCATCCCGACCGGTCTTGCTTCGTTATCGTGTGGATTGCTGCTCACCGGCTGCACCAGCACCGAGTACGGCCATACCAGCCCTTATCAGCCCGGCCCGGTCGCCGGCAAAACCGTCGGCAACGCCGTCGGGGTCACCGCCGGCAATGTTGCCGGCTTCGGCGTTGGCACTGTCGAGGGCGTCGCGCATGGCATGGCAGCGCCGTTCGATCCCAGCTACCACATGGTGCGCCAATGGCGCACGGAAACGACGTCCGATGGCCGGACGATTCAGGTGCCGTACGATGTTTTGGTGGATAAATATGGCCGCCCGGTGCCCATGCCGGCGCCGACGGGGAATCCCGCTCCGCCTCCGATCACACCACCGCCGCCACCAGCAACAAACGCCGTGACCAAATAAATTTAGGAACCGAAAACCAATCAAGCCATGAAAATACTAAAACATTTGTTTCTGACGGCACTGCTGGCCGGTTCTCTGCCCAGTCTCATCCGTGCCCAAACCAATCCCATTGAAACGGATGCGAATCTCAAGGACAGCACCACCCATGTCGTCGTGGAGCGCAAAGTCTATGAAACCACCAAGACCTATCAGCAGGACACGCCGCGCGATGTGCAGCGTAAAATCGCCATCATCGTGCAAAATCGCGGCTCCGCCGCACTCAACGACAAGGTTCCGGTGCTGGAAGACCTGGTGAACAGCCGCGTGGCGGGCAAAGGTTTTTCCGTCATCTCGCGGGATGATGTCACACGGTCGCTGAAAGATTATTCCACCGGCAAAGATCCCAACGGCGAGTTGGGCGCATTGGATCGTTCGCTGGAAGCTAATAGTTCCGCGCTGCGGCTCGCTCAGAATTTGGGCGCGGATTACATTCTGGTTCCTTCCATTGTCAGCCTCGGCACGGAAAAGAAAAACTATTCCGGCAACGGCATCAATACGCTGAACATCACGCACAAGCTCCGTGTGACCTACAAAATTGTGGAGGCGGGCCAGGGCGGTGCGGTGCGCGGCGGCGCGTTCACCTCGGAAAAAACCATCCGGCAGACAGCGGATTTGCAGACCGATAGCAGCGACGTGATCAACGAACTGCTCGATGATGCGGCGGAACAACTGGCCGATGCCATTGTGCAAAACGCCCCATCGTTGCCGGCGGAAGTGGCGAAGGCCGCGATGGTCAACTTCAACGTGAGTTGCTCGATGACCGATCCGCGCCAGCAGCCGATTTTGATCTCCGCACTCGGCATCACCGCAGACAACCATGTCGTGTTGACCAATCAACCGATTGCCGTCCAGGCGATGGATGTGACGGTGGAATTGGACGGGGTTGCGCTCGGCTCCGCGCCCGGATCATTCCAAGGGCGTCCGGGTTTGCACAAAATCCGACTGTCGCGTGAAGGTTTTGATCCTTGGGAACGCACGGTCAACATTTATGAAGGCCAGAATCTGCGCGTGGCCTTGCAAATGAGCAACGCCGGTTATGCGCGTTGGGCGGACACGACGGCCTTTCTGGCCACACTGGATGCGAACCGCAAATTGACCGACGCCGAGGTGAAACGCATCGAAGGCATTGCCGAATTCTTCAAGAACAGCCATTATCGGGTGGACACGAAGGAAAACATCAAAATTTACAAGAGCCTTTACTAAAGTCTTAACAAAAAAAATCTATGAACCTTCAATCACTACGCAATATCGGTTTGGGTATTTTGAGCCTGGCACTGGTTCCCGCAATCGTTTCCGCCCAGGAAGGCAAGGCCACGCTGGCTGTGTCCTCCATCAAACCCACGCCGTCGCTGGCGGCTTCGGTCAAGCCGGACAAAAAACTGGAAATGGGCCGCATTGTCGAGTCGCTCGACAGCCAGTTGATTGACCGCATCAACGCGACACGCAAGTTCGACGTTGTCGGCCGCAGCGACTTGAACGACATCATCAAGGAGCAGGACCTCGGCGCGTCCGGCAACGTGGACGCGAAGACCGCCGCCAAGGCCGGCAAGCTGACCGGCGCGAAATATCTGCTGGTGACGACCGTGGACGATTTCGAGGATTACGTTGAGACGGCTACGTTCGAAGGCACGGGCCGGAGCGCCACCAAGCGCGTTTTGCGCATGTCGGTCGTGGGCAAAATTTACGATTCGAGCACCGGCAAGCTGCTGGAGTCGGTGAATCTCCAAACCGGCAACGACGCCTTCAAGACCATCCAGCAAAACAGCAGTTACTCGGTCGGGGACGGCGATTTGAGCGACGATATGATGGTCGCGATGGCGCGTGATCTGGCCGAGAAAATCGCCAATCGCGTCGCGGATGTCATCTTCCCCGCGAAGGTCCTCGTCAAGCGCGACAACGAGGTCACGATCAATCGCGGCGAAGGTGGCGGCGTGGCCGTGGGCGACACGTTCAACGTGTTTGCCTTGGGCGAGGAATTGATTGACCCGGACACCAAGGAATCTCTCGGTCGTGAAGAGGCCAAGGTGGGCAGAGTGAAGATCACCCAGGTCAACCCGAAGACCTCGACGGCGCAAATTTTGGAAGACACCGGCATTGACAAAGGCGCGATCCTGCGAAAACCGCAGTAAAATCCCCCCGGAAGGAATCAAAGTGACACCGCTCATGCGAGTTGTGCGCAAACGGGGCATCCAACCGCTCCTTTTTGCTGCGGCCATCAGCCTGCTGGCAACCGGTTGCCGGACTTACGAACAACAAAATCGCGTCATTCAGTATTGGCATCAGGGCAATCTGACGAGCGCAGCAGCCGAAGCCACCAAAATGGCCGGCCAAAACGCCAATAACAAGGACGCCATCGTCTGGCGGCTGGAACAGGGGGCGGTGCTGCGCGGCAATGGCCAGTGCGAAGCCAGCAACAAGGCGTTTGATCAGGCGCAGGATCGCATTGACCAATATTCGCAGGAGGCCAAGGTAAAAATCGGCAACGAGGCCGGCGCGCTGCTTTCCAACCAGGCCAACCTGCCCTACACCGGCCGCGCCTATGACGGCATCATGCTGAACACCTACAAGGCGCTGAATTATCTTCAACTGGGCGAAACCGACAAGGCCCGCGTGGAACTCATCCGCGCCTACCAGCGCCAGCAGGACGCTGTGGCGGACAATCAACGGCGCATCGAAAAAGTCCAGGGCGAAGCCGCCAAGAGCAAGGACAAGGCGGCGATGGACAAGGCGCAACAGGACCCGAAATTCAAGGACCAAATGCAGGGCGCTTACACCGGCCTCGACAATCTCCAAGCCTATGCCAACTACGTCAACCCGTTCACCGTTTATCTCGACGGCCTGTATTTCATGGCCGATGCCGTGGACGCCTCGGATTTGGAGCGCGCCCGCAAATCATTCGAGCGCATTGTGGGATTTGATCCGGACAACGAGTACGTCAAACAGGATCTGGCCACGGTGGACGATTTGATGAACGGCAAACCGCTGCCGCCGACGACTTACGTCATTTTTGAAACCGGCTGCGCCCCCGTTCGCGGGCAAATCCGCATAGATATTCCGATCATTGTCACCAGGGTGTCCTACGTCGGCGCGGCGTTTCCCACGCTCAAGCCCCAGGGCGATTACCTCCCCAGCCTGACCGTGACGGCCAATGGCACGAACGCGACGACCAGTCTGGTCGCCAGCATGGACAGCGTCATTGGCCTTGATTTCAAAAACGAACTGCCGATCGTCATCACCAAGACAATTGCCTCCACCGTTGCCAAGGCGGTGGCCGCCTATGCTGTCAACGCGGCGGCCAATCAACAAAACAGCTGGCTTGGTTTGGCCTCCCAGATTGGAACGGCGGTTGCCCAGGCCGCCGTCAACATCGCTGACGAACGCACCTGGACGACGTTGCCGAAGCAGTTTCAGGTCTGCCGCATCCCCACGCCATCCGACCGCAAAATTGAACTGGAAACGCCCGGTGGCGGTCAAAGAATCCCGGTGACAATCGAGGACGGCGCGATTAACATTGTGTACGTCAAGTCCATCACCGCCACCAGCCCGCTGCTGGTGACACAAATAAAATTGAAATGAAAACGAGAATTATTCTTTCACTGGCCGGAATGGTCCTGCTTGCCGTAACGGGTTGCACCTCGGTGAACACCATCGAAAACGCCCAGAAGGAAGGCCAGCGCCAGATGGTTTCCGACCAGCGCGTCATCACTGACGGCAGCCTCGCCAAAAAGGTTTCCTTTGTCGGCGTCAATCAAACCATGACCCCGGGGGGGTTGCTCAAAGTCCAGATCGAACTGCTCAACCTCAAACGCTCGCTCCAGCGTTTCAGCTACCAGTTCCAGTGGTTCGACGCCAGCGGCATGCAGATCAACAACGTCGCCTCACCAACCATTCCCGACCAGATTGAAGGCGGGGAAAGCAAATTCATTTCCAGCGTGGCGCCCACGCCGGCCTGCAAAGATTTTCGAGTCAAGTTCATCGAAAACTAATCACCCTTAACCGAAATATCCCATGAAAAAAACCGTTCTGTTGTCCATCCTGGCCGCGGCCATCCCGTTTGTTGTCGGCGGTTGCGCCAGCGCGCACTATGTTGAAACCGGCGGACGCGAAAGCGTCGTCACCGTCGGTCAGATCAACATTCAGGATTACATCCAGGCCGCCAACGCCGCGACGAGTGACTTGCTGGCGTCCGGCGCGCTCGACAAGGTGGCCACTCCGCCCGCCGTGCTGGCCATCAGCCGCATCGTCAACAACACCGGCCAGCAGATTGACACCGACCTGCTCACCAAGAAAATCCGCGTCGCCCTGTTAAACAGCGGCAAGGCCCAGACGACCACCACGATGGGGCTGGGCGGCACCGCCGAGGATCCGATGGCCAAGGGACTCCAGCAGGAAAACGAATTCATGAATGACCAGAAGACCACGCGCAAACCGGATTTCACCCTTTCGGGCAAGATCATTCAAACCATCGCGCGGGCTGGCAACACCCGCCAGGCCACTTACAGTTTCCAACTCTCGCTGACCGACACCAGGACCGGCCTGGCCGTTTGGGAAGGCGAAAAGGAAATCACCAAACAGGGCGCACGCCCGTCCGTCGGCTTCTGATGGCGATTGGAATTTGTTTCAGCGCCGGTTGGGAACACCCCGACCGGCGTTTTTATCTTGCCGGGCGCTGAAACTTATTTGTCCCGCCCACCGTCTGAGGAAACAGAAGCGGTCGTGGAAGCGGTGTTAACAACCGGCCACGGCAGGTTGATTTTTGAATGTGGGAATGCCGTTTGTTGTCTGACAAAATGGATTCTGGATTATGAAACTACATGTTCTGACTTTGGCGTTGGCGGCTTCGGCGGTCGGGTTGACGGGTTGTGTGTCACCGAATGGCAGGCCGGATTACACAGGAACGGGTGCTTTGGAGGGTGGAGCCATTGGCGCGGTTTCAGGCGCTGCAATTGGCGGACGGCATGCCGGCGAAGGCGCTTTGATTGGTGCTGCGGCTGGCATGATTGCCGGCGGCTTGATCGGACATTCGATGGACCAGCAACAGCAGGAACAGCTGCGTCGGCAGGCGCCGCAAACTTATGTGCGGGTGGACCAGGGACAACCGCTGGGCGTGGCGGATGTCAAGGCGCTCGCAAAAGCGGGCATCAGTGAAGACGTGATCATCAGCCAGATTCAAAACTCGCGGACAGTTTACCATTTGAGTGCGGCGGACATCATTGACCTGCGCGACGCGGGGGTGACGGACAAAGTCGTCAATTACATGATCAACACGCCGTCCACCGCAGGCGCCGCAGCCCCGGCCAGCACCATGGTTGTCCAGCAGGCTCCGCCGCCGCCACCGGCGGAAACGGTTGTGGTCGCCGCACCGGGGCCGGGTTACGTCTGGATTGGCGGCGACTATGATTGGAATGGCATCTCTTGGGTGTGGATCGGGGGACACTGGGCCTATCCGCCTTACCCGTACGCCGTGTGGATTAGCGGACGTGTCTGGCATGATCGCTATGGCTGGCACCATGCCCGTGGATACTGGCGTTAATTCCCGCGCATCAAAGCGACGCGCAGACAGATCCCCGTTCTCCACCGCTCCTGCCGAAGAATGGTAGCCACGGGCGTCAGTCCGCGCTGATTTTAACACTGGGCGGGGTTCAATGCAGAGGCACAAAAAGCAGGTTTGCGCCGACTCACGTCGTCGGCTACGGCGCTCGCAAGGTGAATGCAGTTTCAAACACACCTCCCGACAAAATACGACTTGGAGCCGATTGTCGGCATTGCACTTGCTGGAGATGATAACAGGATTCGGGCGGTGGCCAACGCACTACGGCTCCCCTAAAAAAACGGGCCGTTTCTCCGATGCCACTGCCTGAATCCGATATTCGCCGCGCTTTAAACGGAGAATTTTTTGAAACCGGGAGGGGGAGCGTCCTCGCGAACCGTGACTTCCCGGAAAACAGGGCTTGTCGGAAGCATCGCCCATCCACACCCGCCGGACAGTTTTGTTCCAGATGAAATGCCAGTTAACAACCCGCTAAAAAAGCAGCAGCCGACGTGAGGAGGCTCTGAATGATCGTTTCCAAGGAAATTTAAGCCTCGTCACCTCCACCCTCCGTCCCGCATTGCGGGACTACGGAGGACGGGTCGGCTGCCACGAGAAAAGACGTTTTTGAACGGACGGTTAAAGCCGGTCCTTGCGATTCAATGCCGCCAGGGGTATCGGTGCCGCAGCACCGGGTAGAGAAGGTCCGGGATGGCTTCTGATTCGCCGTCGTTCCAGGTTCGATCCGAGGCAGCGGTTGGAAGCGCGAATGGATTTTCAGTCATTGTCTTCATCCGGCCCTCCCGGGTTGCCAGCCGGTGGATGCCGAAGCCAACCAGCCCCACAACGACGAGCATTGAAAAACACATCGCAAGAAAGCCAAGTTCGGCGAGTGCCCTGCGAACGGCAGGGAAAAAAAGACTGATGAGCATCACCAAGCCTGCCAGTTGGGCGACCAACCCCACGGTATCAGCTCCTTGTCTTCGTCGTGCCATTTGACCGCAAATCGCACGTTCCATGCCAAAGGCGACGGGAACATGCGAAAAGCGGGGGTATCGCGCCGCGCTGTCACACGGTTGCCTTTGGGCGCAACCGGGGACACTGCCACCGTTCGGTGTCCCGCCTTTAGGCGGTCCGCGTGGTGCATCCAGCATTTACCGTCCCGCCGAGCGCAGAACGGGACGCCGCAACGAGCGTGTGGAAACTTGTTTACTTCGCCGCCCGACGAAATATATTGGCGCACTGTTGCCGACGTGGCGGAACTGGCAGACGCGCCAGACTCAAAATCTGGTACTCGTGAGAGTGTGTGGGTTCGACCCCCTCCGTCGGCACCATCTAAATCAACGACTTACGTTTGATTGCTTGTGAGACTTTAGCCAAAGTTTGTCCCAAAAGGACAAACTTTGCCTTCAAACAACCTGTGCCGTGTTGGCAAGGGTTTTGGTCAAAAACGGCCATCGGTCGATGAATTCCAGGACAGACTATGGTCGTATTTGGTTTCCCCTGTGGGTGGTTGAACGTCGCAGTCTCAGCGGCTTGGTTCAATGGTGGTATACGCCTGCCATTATTTGCGCAGTGTCCTCCGATAGGCTATCCTCTCGCCATGAGTGCCAAGCTTCTGTTCGTCTCGTCTGGAATTTTTTTCATATTCGTCGCCGCACCCTTGCTGCGCGCTGACCAGGTGGAAATGCAAAATGGCGACCGTTACTTTGGCAAGGTGTTGTCCGTGTCTGCGGACACCGTGATGTTGGAAAGCGAAGTGTTGGGCAAAATCAATGTGCCGCGCAAAAAGGTTGCGAGCCTTGCGTTTGGCACGAACGCCGCCGCACCGAAAGCGTCAACCCATGTCGCGCCAGTCTCCGTGCCAACGAATCTTCCAACCGCCGCTTCCTTGGCTGCCTTGGCGAGCACCAACGCGGATTTATCCGCTGCGTTTCGCAATCTGGGCGCGAACACGAATTTTGTCCGGCAAATTCGCGAGCAAATGCTCGCCGGCAGCCCCGAGGCGGCCAGCAACTATGACGGGTTGGTCAACGGCTTGATGAGCGGGAAGCTGAACCTGAATGATCTTCGACGCGAAGCAAAGTCGTCAGCAGACCAGTTGCGGGAGCTCAAGCGCGACCTCGGTCCCGAAGCCGGCGACTCACTCGATGCTTATCTGGAGGTGCTGGATAATTTTCTCAAGGAAACTGCCGCCGGGCCAACGAGCGCCACCCCGGCTCCGCAGCCCAAAACGCAAGTCCATTAGCCCGAATTCATGGGAAACAATCTGCTGACGCACAGTCCGTTCACGGCGCCGACGTTCGTTGTTGCACCGGCGATCTTGACGAACGCCACCCGCACTCGCAAGCGGTACCCGGAACGGTTCGCGCAGCAGGCGTTGGGGCACAATTCCAAGGCGGTGCATCATGCCTAACCTGGGCGGCGAAGGATTTACCGGCACGCCTTGATGTCGCGGCAACGGCGAAATTGCCCGGCTTCACGGAGCATGACATTCAGATTTTGATGGCCGTGGGTAAATTAACGCCGCTGGGCGTTCCCGTCCCTAACGCGCCCAAGTGGTTTGCCGCCGTCGAAATGATTCGGCTCGCGGCTGATCAAGACTGGCGGCACAAGGCCACAAAGGAGGTTTCCAAATACTGGCGAAACAAGCGCGAGCGGCATCAATCTCCCCAGAACTCGCCACGCCCTGGCAAATTGGAAGCTGATGAAGTTAATTAATTGGCTTCATCATGCTCGTTGGGATGTGAATAACTCTGAATGGATAAGAATTGAGATCGGCGTAAAGTCGCAGTCAATCAGTCGGGAAAAATTTGAAGCTATGAAACCCTATGAAAACAAAAGGCAAATCCATCATTCTTGTCGTTTGTCATTTATTCGCCGGTCGAATTCGTCTGGCAATTCTCTTTGCCGTCCTATGGCTGGCAACGCTTGCCGGCATCAGAGTGTCAGCGGCCGGGTTTAATTCTGGAATTATCGATTTTGACTCCAATTTCGCCGCAGACGGCTATCCCGCGTACGGGCCTGGCGCTGCGGCAATCGGCTCTGCCGGCGATCTTTGGAATACGGTCTCGGTGACTTATTACGGAGGGACGCCAAAAGGTCCGCTAAATCTTTACAACACCGACGGCACCTCAACGAGCGTCGAATGGTCCCTTTCAAGCGGTGGCGGAATATCAGACACCATCGGAGGAACTTACGGGAGTCTGTTCGACACCAGTGTTGCATTCTATTCCGCAACCATCACCGGCTTGACTCCAAACGAGCAGTACAATCTATACCTGTATAGTGTCTGTTGGGACGAAGTAATCAGCGTAAACGGCATCGATTTTACGACTTACGGAATCCACTCTGGCAGTGTCAATTCTCTGACTGCCGGAAGCCAATATGATGTTCATACCGTAACGGCCGACTCGTCCGGCACTCTGGCATTTGTGCCCATTTCCGCCGAATTCGGGACTCCGTACATTTCTTCATGGCAACTCACGCCTGTGCCTGAGCCCAGCACCATTTCGCTGGCTGGCCTTGTGCTGTTGGCCTCTGCAGCACTCCAACTCACACGTTCTCAAAAGCGTTGCAGCTAACTGGCCAGATAACCCAATCAAACGTGAACGGAATAAATCCCCTGCCTACGTCACGCCACGCCAAACGCGAAATCACCAAAATTCACGCGGAAAAAGTTTCACCTGATTCTTCACCTGAAGTTTCACCTGACGGGCAATAAAGGGGCGGTATGTTGTTTGCCGGGCGGCCGTCTCTTCCAACGGAACAACGGGATTTTTTCACTCACAACAACACGACCGGCAGACAGGAAAGCCTCAAAACAAGAGACAAAACAACCGGGGACACCCTGCCACGCACATTTTCCAATCCCATTTGCAGAATTTTGTAATTACCGGGTGTGAAATTCTCCGGTAGTGTTTCCTGTTAAGAAACCGGAAATGGTGAGCGTTGCCGAAATTTGGCTCCAAGAACAGAAGGGGTGTTTCGTTAAATCAGTTCTGGGAACTGGAGCAAAAGTTATGGGATCCACCCAATGCCAACGGCCAGAGGCCAGGTGAGAATCCAACCGGTTTCCGAATCATAATGAACGCATTTTAACCCTGACATAACCGGGGCAATTTCAAAACCGGCGACTGAACAACTGGACAACCTTGTAACCAACCAACCAATCATCATGAAAAAAATCCTTGACCTCCAAGTTTACTTTGCACTCCTCCTGGCTGCTGTCCCGCTCGCAGCGAAGGCGCAAACAACCATTTTCACCGATAATTTTGGCAACGGGAGCACGCTGAATGCGACCAGCACGCCCGGCGGAACGCCAACTGCCAGTTCAACCAGCTACGATATCGCCTCGACCAAAAACGCCTCGTCGGGGCCGGCGATTGCTTCCGGCGATTTGACGCTAAAGCTTAATGCGGCAACCACCAGCGGTTTCGTCGAAGCTCAAGCTCTGTTTACATCAACGCCGTTTGCTCTCAATTCCGTTGGTGATTATATCAACCTGACTTACACGTTTACTGACACCGGTGGAACACTTTTGGCTGGTGGAGGAACCGGCTGCTATCTTTATACCGGCTTATACAACTCCGGCGGCTATACTCCGGTGGCCGGTGGTGCTCTGGACAACAGTGGTTTGTCCACGTCTCTCACTACTTACGCAACCGGGAACGCCGCCAATTGGCAGGGTTATGTGGCGCGTATTTCCAGCGGCGGCACTTCCCAGATGATTACCCGTCCGGTGCAAAACGGATCGACACTCAACAACGCAGATCAGGATTTGGTCGGCAATAATGTTGGCGGCGGCGCATACGACAATCCGGCGGGAACCGCACTGACCGGCGGCAACGAAACCGCGACGCTCACTTTAACTTCAGGCGCGCAATATACCATCAGTTGCACCTTGGCACTTACCGCCGCTGGCACGATAACGATTACCAATGATCTTTACAGCGGCGCCGGCAGGGGAGGCACGCTCATATTTGCCCAAACCAACTCTGCATCCGGCGCGACATTCCTGACCAATTCCTTTGATGGCCTGGCTATTGGCGTGCGCAACAATGGAACGAGTTTGAATCCAACCATGGACATTTCGTCCATCTTGATCACTGGCCAAAGCACCCCGGTCACCACTCCGCCAACCATTATTTTACAACCCGTGTCGGTCACTGTCGCGACCAACGGTTCCTGTGCCTTCTTTGTTTCAGCCACCGGTAACGGTGTGGGCTATCACTGGTATCGGAATGGCACCAACCTTCTTGATGGCGGCAATATTTCGGGTTCTGCCAGCAGCATGCTCGTTATTTCCCCGGCGGGGCCGGCTGATGTGCTTTCGCCAGCCAATGGTTACTACGTCACAGTCTCCGGCACCGGTGGTTACAGCACAAATTCAGCAACCTGCTCGCTGGGCTTGATGCCGGCAACCAATTTAATCTGGTATTCAACAGGAAGCACCACCATATGGGATATAACTAACAACGCCAATTGGCAGAACACCAACGGCAACCAGACCGTATTCAATTATGGTGACTCCGTTGCTTTCAATGATGTCTTTGGGGGGGGGTTTGTAACATTGACAGGCCCTTATCTTAGCGCGGCTTCCGTTACGGTGAATAGCACCGCTGCTTACACCTTTAACACCTCCAGCAGCGGCAGCTTCGCCGGGCCGGGCAATTTGATTTACGCAGGTTCCGGTGAATTCACGATAGGCAATGCCAACACCTACACCGGCGGCACCATTATCAGCAACGCCAGCGCGGATCTTATCCTCCAAAATCTCAATGGGCTTGGCACCGGCCCGGTGACCTTGGCCGAGGCGGGCGGCACAATGGAAATTGTTCCGGCTGGCAGCGCCAGCTTGGGCATCAACGGCGATGTCATTGTTGCCGATGACTTCACCATTCAATTTGATGGGACCGGATCCTATGCCGGAGTTCTCCTGGGTAATCTTTCGGGCACCGCCGGCAAAACTCTGACGTTGATTCCGAACCCGAGCAACACCAGCACCAACGAGCGAATCCGGATTTACGGTGCCGCCACAACGAATAATGCGAACTTAGCGCTTAATTCGCCCTTGATCACATTCGCTCCCTATAACGGGAGCGGCAGCCAGACCTACAACGGCGTGATTTCCGGCGGCGGCGCCATCATGGAAAAAGGCACCCTCACCTACCTCAACGGCACCAATACTTATTCCGGCGGCACGTTCCCTGTCAGCGGCGCCATTGGTTTGGGTATTGATTCAGCCGGCAATCCTGTTACTAACGGCCCGGTTGGCACCGGCCCATTGTATCTGACTGTTGACTCTACCACCACGACGACCGGCAGCGGCATGTTGTTCGCCGCCGGCGGCGCCCACACCATCGCGAATTCCATCCAATTCCCCACTGGAACCAACAATTTGACGTTGACCATCGGTGGCACGAATAACCTGACGTTATCGGGGCCGTTCTCCCTCAATGGCAACGACAACCTAACCACGAACACCATCACCGCGCGCACGGTCCAAGTGACGAACACCGGCTTGACCACCTTCTCAGGTGTCATCAGCGACGGCGGGTTGGTTTACGGGTTTATCAAGACCGGTAGCGGCACGTTGGCCTTGAACAACACCGAGACCTACACCGGGCCGACGACCGTCTCCGCCGGCACACTCCAGATCAACGGCCAGCTTGCGGCGGCGAGCGCCGTCACTGTAAACTCGAATGCAACTCTCTCGGGCACTGGCACCATCAACGGCACGGTTGCTATCAGTGCTAGCGGCATTCTCGCTCCCAGCACCTCCTCCGCCATCGGCACGCTTACCGTCAGCAACAATCTCACCTTGGACGGCAACCTGTTCTTCAAAGTCAAGAAGTTGGTGTCACAGTCCAATGACATCGCGTTCGTCAGCGGCACCCTGGCCAATGGCGGCAATGGAACATTGACCGTGACGAACCTCGGCCCGGCCCTGGCGGTCGGGGACACGTTCAAGCTGTTTAACAAGGCCGTATCGAGCGGCAGTACGCTGAACGTAACGGGGGCGGGCGTGGTATGGACCAACAATCTGCAGAACGATGGGAGCATTTCAGTGTTGTCCACAACGCTGCCGCAGCCGGTGATTACAGCCATAACTCTCAGCGGCACGAACGTGGTCTTCAGCGGCAACAATGGCACTGGCAGTAGCGGGTACTACGTTCTGTCTTCGACGAACGTGGCCGCGCCGTTATCGAGCTGGACCCCCATATTTACCAACACCTTCTACACGGGAGGCCTCTTCACCAATACGATCCCCATTTTGCCGGGTGTGCCCAACGTGTTCTATATTTTGGAACTGCAGTAATCAGCAGGTTTGAAGACAAGGCCGCCGGTGGAGAAAACGCTCCGCCGGCGGTTCTTTTTTGATGCTATCCGCACGATTCGCAACGCTTCTTTTCTCGAAACCGCGCGTTGCCAAAGGCACGCCGCTTCGATTGATTTCATTGATCTGCCATTGGCTTTCAAGTCGTGCATGCCGGGCGGGGAACTGGTGCGCGTGGCGGTTTCCGCTGCGCCAAGGCAATAAATTACCCGGCTTCCGGAGTGAGACGGTTTGACGTTCTTGTCAAAAAAGTCCGGTGCGGCCAGACGGCGCGGACCCGGCGCTGGAGATGCATAATTCCAGAACCGATTTGCAGAAAATCGGGAAGAAGCCGTTTGTTTTAAATGGCAACATCAGACTAATCAAATATCGAAACCGGACAATGGCCATTGTGTTTGTCCGGGGAAACCATGCAACTGTTTGTTGAATTATGAAAAACGCGACTGTGACTTCATTTCAGCGAAAATCCATTCTGTCTCTCTGTTTGCAAAATGCCCCGGTTCTGGCCGGACTGCTGGCGGCGGCTTTTCTGGTTTCCAATGCAGAGGCAGCGACGATTGTATGGAGCGGCGCCAGTGGCACGGATACCAACTGGTCAACTGGAGGCAACTGGGCCGGAAATGTGGCGCCCGGCGGCGGTGATGACGTGAAGTTTTTTAACGCCGGCACAAATGGAGCAGCGGGCACGCCGAACAATCTTGTGGATGGCAGTTTTGGCGGTTACATCGGCTCGCTGCAATATGGAAACACGAACGGTTTTCACACGACGGCGGTCGCGGCCGGCCAGACGTTGAACATCACCAACACCGGTGGTTTGATTGTAGGCACGCCCGGCGACATCGGCGTGGCTTATACAAATCATGCAACGATTACAGGTTCGGGCGGTACACTGAATGTCAGCAACGCCAACGCCGTCATATCGCTCAACCAAGGAACTGCTACTTCCGTCAATTTCCCGCAGTCCATTTTGGATTTGAGCGGGTTGGATAATTTTAACGCCAACGTCAGCCGCATCGGAATTGGAACCACTACGACAGCCAACCCCGGCTCTGCCAACCAAAGGGAAGCCGGCACATTGTATCTGGCTAAAACGAACAATATAACCGTGAACTATTCAGTGTCGCTGGCAAGCTATCAAGCGGGCGGCGCGAACAACGGCATCGAATTGGCGCGCAACCCGGGCAACAACGCCGGCAGCACGACAAAGTGTTGCTTATATCTCGGAATAACGAATGTTTTTAATGTGGATAGTATTGGCGTGGGTCGGGATAAGAGCGATGCGAACGCGAATGCTTCCATGCTCTTCAATCCTGCATTCAGCGCGAATAATCCAGTGGCTTATTTCTATGGCGTAACCGGTCTCGGCAGTCGCGTGACCTGGTGGGGGGTTGGAGATGCGAACGCCAGTAGCTCCACTTCTCATGGTGGCTGGGGCACAAACGACTTCAGCGCTGGAATGGTGAATGCCTTTGTGAACGTGATGTCACTTGGACGGGATGACAGCGGGGGTGCCACCACTTGGGCGGGCCCTAACTTCGGCCTGTTCATGTTCAATGTCGGCACGGTTGATGTGAACACACTGATTTTGGGAAATCAGTCACTCTGGACTTCCAGCACCGCCGCCACAACTCCGAATGTGGGGTTCATGAACGTCATCGGTGCGAATGCCACCTTGAAGATCAATACCACGCTGACACTGGGCGCCACGGCGGTCAACAGTTCTGCGGCCAACAATACTTATGGCGTCCTCAACGTCACCAATGGAACGGTCTATGCCAACAACATCACGGTGGGAGCTTACACGACTTCGGCCAACAATGCCATAAACCTGACCAACGCGACGTTGATCGTCACCAACACGCTGGCCACCAACGCGACCGGGCTGGCCAATTTCAGGATTGCCAATTCGGTGCTGGGTTTGAATGTCCCCACCAATGGCTCGCTTTTGGGGCTGGTTCAAACTTTGACGGCTTTCGGCGCAACCAATGTCATTCAATTATCGGTGCCGGTCTTCGCCTCCTATCCGCAGACCCTTCCGCTGATTCAATACACCACATTGAGCGGCGCGTTTAACTTTGGCCTGACAAACGTCCCGGCATCAGCCCCCAATGCCTGCCTGACGAATATTACTGCTGTTCCCAAATCGATTGCCTTGGTGCTACCGAATGATCCGCGTCCGGTCATCACCGGTGAGCCCACCAGTTATAGCGGCAATCCGGGTGACAACGTCACAACTAATTTCAGCGTCAGCATCAACGGCAGCAGCGTCACGCCACTGGTGTATCAATGGTATTCGGTCATCGGGAGCGTGACCAACAAGTTAACTGATGGCGCCAACGCCAGTGGCTCGACCAATTTCGGCACTGCCACCGCTTCCTTCATCATCTCGAATGCCCAGCCGGCCGACAGCGGCAGTTACTATGTGGTCGTCACCAACCTTTATGGCAGCGCCACCAGCAGCCCGGCGGTGCTGACTATCAGTGCCATTGCCATTGCGCCCAGCATTACCGGGCCGACGAATATTACAGTCATCGCGGGCAACAATGCCACGATCAACGATTCCGTTGCCGGTTCGCCAGTGCCGGCCCTGCAATGGCTGGATCAGACGGGAACGCCCATCCCAAACGCCACCAGTTCGTTTTTGACATTGAACAACGTCCAGTATTCGCAAAATGATTTCACCTATTCGCTGGTCGCCAGCAACAGCGCCGGCTCGGCCACCAATGTCACGACGCTTACGGTGATTGTTCCGCCGGTCATCACCTTGCAACCGACGAATGTTGTCGTAACGAATACCCAGACCGCATCCTTCACCGTCGCGGCCACGGGCGTGCCTAACCCGGGTTATCAGTGGAATAAAAACGGCAATCCCATTTCCAGCGCAGTGAACAACACGGCCACGAATGCGACGTTCACGATTCCCAGCGTGTCGCCTGGTGATATGTCCACTAATTATTCCGTGACCATCACAAACCTGGCTGGCGCGATCAACAGCGTCAGCGTCGCATTGACGGTCAATTCAACGATGTCGGTGGCCACGCTTGTGCCGGCCAACGGCGCGACCGGGGTTGGTTACGATACGCCGTTGTATATCACCTTCAATTCAACGCCTTCGTTGCGGAGTGCGGGCAGGATTCGGATTTACAATGTCACCAACAGCGCCACGCCGGTGGACACGCTGGACATGACTTTGAACACGAACTTGAACACGCCCTATGCCATGAATGTGCAATCGCGCACCATCGGCGGCGACACGTTCAACAGCTTCCCGGTCATCATCGCCGGAAACACGGCGGCGATTTATCCGCATCTGGATTTGCTGACCTCCAATCAAACTTATTATGTGACGATTGACGACGGCGTTTTTGCCGACGCCAGCGGCGCCTACTTTACGGGCATCAGCGCGACGAACGTCTGGCAGTTCGCCACCAAGGCCGGTGGCCCAGCCAATCCGACCAATCTTGTCGTGGCGGCTGACGGCAGCGGTGATTTCCTGACCGTGCAGGGCGCAGTGGATTCAGTGCCCGCCAACAACACGACTCCGACGTTCATCAACATCCATAACGGCTTTTATACCGAAATTGTTGACGTCAAGTCGAAGAACAATCTGGATTTCCGCGGCCAGACTCGCACCGGGGCAATGATCGGTTATCCGAACAATAACTATGTCAATCCTTCGGGGGCTCCGTTGCGTGCGATGTTTGTGTTGAATGGCAATAATTGCACGTTCGAGAACCTCACCCTCACCAATACCACCCCGAAAGGCGGGTCGCAGGCGGAGGCCATTGATGTCGAAGGCACGCAGTGCATCCTCTACAATATGGAACTCGACAGCTATCAGGATACGTTCCTCGTCCACTCCGCCGGCAAACTGGTCTATTTCCAGAATTGCCTGATCCAGGGCGACACCGACTTCAACTGGGGCTACGGCACGGTGTTCTACACCAATTGCGTCCTGAACATGTTGACCTCCGGCGGCCATGTTACGCAACCGCGCTCGCCCGCCGGCCAAAACGGATTCTCGTTTGTGAATTGCAGCGTTACCGCCGCCAACAGCAGCGTGACCAGCGGCGACCTTGGCCGCTCCATCAACACGCCCACCACACCCTCCGAAGTCATTTTTAGTCAATGTCTGATGGGGGACTTCATCACCGGTTACAACAGCGATGCTGGAACTAATTTCTGGGATTACGCTGACAGCAATCTCACCGCTACCGCCAGCAAGACATTATCCTATTCAACGCACCTGACCGGCAGCGAAAGCATCCTCACTGCCGCGCTCAATGCCACCAACTGGCTCTACGGCTGGCAGCCGCAGGTCGCGCCGAACATCCTCACCAATCCTGTGAGCCAGTCCATCAGCGGCGGCGGCACGGCGACGTTCACCCTCGCCGCCACCGGTATTGGTGCGCCGACGTATCAATGGCTCAAGAACGGCAACCTGATTGCCGGTCAGACCAATTCGTCGCTCACCATCAGCAGCGCCAGCGCGAATGACGCCGCGTCGTATTCCGTCGTCGTGTCGAACAACGCCGGCGTCGTGACCAGCGGTAGCGCAAGCCTGACCGTCGGCAACACCGCGCCGACGCTCGCACCCGTTTCCGACCAGACCGTCAATGTCGGTGTCAACGTCAGCATTGCCAACGTCGCGACCGATCCCGATGTTCCGGCGCAAACACTCACTTTCACGTTGCTCACCGGTCCGTCCGGCGCGGCAGTTGATCCTGTCAGCGGCAACTTCACCTGGCGTCCAACGGTCAGCACGGCTGGCACCATCAATCCCGTGCAAGTTGTAGTCACCGACAACGGCACGCCGAACTTGAGCGCCACGAACAGCTTCAACGTCATCGTCAATCAGCTCACGCAACCGGTCGCCGGCACGCCTGCTTATTCCGGCGGACAATTCAGCGTCACTATCAGCGGCCAGCGCGGCCCGGACTACGCCGTGCAGGTTTCCACCAATCTCGCCAGCGGCAGTTGGACGACCATCTTCAGCACCAACTCGCCAGCCATGCCATTCACGTTCACCGACCCGAACGCGGGCACTCAACCCATCCAGTTCTACCGCATTGTCACTGGCCCGCCGCTGCCGTAACTTGATTGATGAAAATTTGAACAAATTCGCGGCGGGTTCGCATCCCGACGCGAATTTTTGCCGAAACGGAAACTGAAATATTGCCCCGTGGAACGCTAAATTTGAATTATGAATCCAACGATCAAATTTTCAGTCGTCTTCACATTCGCGATCTTTCCGGCTGGTTGTTCAACGGTGGGAAAAGCACGGTGACAGGCGTGTGAATCGCTTGTTGAAATGGCGCAGCGACAGATTCAGCCGTTCGGCGTGTGAGGTTAACCGGCGCAATCCGACGAACGAATTGACCGCGCGTTATGCTGAATACAACAGTTCCGGCCCGGGCGCGAATCCTGACAAGCGTTTCAAGTGGACAAGGCAGTTGACGAAAGAGGAGCCAGTGAAAATCACGGTTGAATCCGTTCTGAGTGGGAGCGATGGATGGAATCCCGCGCCGCAGCCTTGAATGGGGTCAGGTTGAACGCGGTGGCAGAAATCGGAAATACTTGAAATCGGCGTGGCCTGCGGGATTTTTGGGTTCCCGTTTCAACGCATAAATCCCGACCTTCGCGCCAATCCAATGTCCGGCGGTGGCTTGAAATGATTCCCGCACCGCCATAAAATTATCTTCTTCCGCAAAACTGAAGGCGCAAAGGCCGCCGGCCGCGACTTCAACGCGCAGCTTGATGCGGTGGCCGGAAAAATTCCGGATTCCTTCGTCCTTGCCGTTGTTGCGAAACACAATTTGTTTTTTTCCGCTCGCGCAACGGATGACCAGCGCGGCATGAGTCCGGCCCATTACGACCAGTCCCGCTTCTTGGCCTGGAATTTGCGGCGTGAAATCCATCAGCGTTTCCGCGACAAAAGAGCGCGCCGGAAATTTTTGGAGCAAAAGATGAGGTGTTCCGGCCAGATTGCTGTCGGACACGGTTTGCTGGAACAAACGCAGCCAGCCAGGGCGCGCCGTGAGCGAGTGCCAATGGTCCTGATGATTGGCCTGCCACTGCCATTGAAGGCCGAGGGTGGGGGAATCGAATTCGTCGCTGGTTTGCGGGATGGCAACTGACGAGCCGTGCCCGATGGCCGGTTTCCGGCAGTGCAAAACCGGTTCGCCGATGCCGTTGCCGTCCAGGTCCCGTCCCATGAACGGCCAGCCGTCCTTCCAGGTGACTGGCTGCAGGTGGACAACCCGCCCATAAGCCCCCGCGTCCTGAAAATGAAGGAACCACCACCCGCCGTCGGCGGTGTCCACCAGCGCGCCTTGGTGCGGCCCGTTGATGGCTGTGCTGCCCTGCTCCAGCACGATTTTATCTTCGTAAGGGCCGAAAATATTTCGTGAACGCAGAACGACCTGCCATCCGGTTTGCACGCTGCCGGCGGGTGCAAGGATGTAATACCAGCCGTCCTTCTTCAGAAACTTCGGGCCTTCGAGGGTCGGGTGCCGTTCTGGATCGTGAAAAACCATTTTCCCTTCCCCGAGCAACCGCGAGCCGGTGGTGGCCAGCGGGCGCACCCGAAGAATGTGTTTGATGCCCATCCGCGAGCCGGCGTAGGCGTGAACCAGATAGGCTTTGCCGTCGTCATCCCAAAAAGGACAGGGGTCAATCAAACCTTTGCCTTCCTGCACCGAACGAGGTTCAGCCCACCCGTCCGCAGGATGGTCGGCCGTGGTCAGGTAAATGCCTTCATCCGGCGTGGCGAAGAAGATCCAGAATTTGCCGTTGTGAAAGCGGATGGCGGGTGCCCATATGCCGCAGCCATGCTGCACTTGGGCATAACGCGGATGCGGCAGGTTTTTGACGGCGTGATTGATGATCGTCCAGTTCACCAAATCCTGCGAGTGCAGGATCGGCAGTCCCGGCGTGCAGTTGAAACTTGAAGCGGTCAGGTAAAAATCGTCGCCGACGCGGACGACATCGGGATCGGAGTAATCCGCGTGAATGATCGGATTGCGATACGTGCCGTCGCCCTGGTCGGGCGTCCACGGAAACGTCGGCGCGGGTGGCGCGACATCGCGGGGAGTTGAAGCAGGAGCCGATTCGGTGGGCATGGCGATTCAAGTGGCGGTTTCTTTGAGTTCGATGGGTTTGATTTGCGGCACGCCGGTGCGGAATTTGATCGTGGCATTTTTGTCGGGATGCAAATTCACATCGCTCTTGGGATGAATCGCGCCGGAAAGAAAGGTCCCGGCGGGAACGGTGATTTTGCCCCCGCCGGCACGGCGGCACGCGTCAATCGCGTCGGCAAACGGGGGCGGCGCGAGGCGATTCAAAATTTCCGGCGCAGGGGACCAGACATCTCCGGCAGCCTTCGCATCGGAGCCGCCCCCGGTTTCGCCCTTTGAAAATTCGGCGTTCAGACAGACGACAAAAACCAAAATGGCCAAGGTGCAACTTTGGTGGCGGCTTTGAAGTTGAAATGTCATGCCGGCCAAAGTTTATTAATTCCCCCGCGACGCTCAAACAATAGTTTCTGCAAGAAACATTGGGAATTATGCGTGCCGGGCCGGGTTTGTGATGATTCGCGATCAAACACGAAAGGTTGAAAAAAAGCGGGCGGTTGATATTCTTTTACGTCATGCTAAAACGCCACAAGCGAATCCTGCTGGCCATGGGTTGGTATGATCATCGTTTGCACCAGGGCATTGCCAAATACGCACAGGAACATGGCTGGCATCTTTGCGCGGACGTGACCAAGGAAAAAGTGATCCCGTGGGGATGGGAGGGAGACGGGATTCTGTCGTGGCTGGGAGTGGGGGATGATCTGGCTGATTTTGTGGTGCAGGTAAAAAAGCCGACCGTGGATTTCAGTTTTCGCCGGCCGCATCTGCCTTTCCCGCGCGTGCTCACCGATCATGTCGGCGCGGCGCACCTTGCGGCGGAGCATTTTCTCGTCCGAGGCATGAGGCACTTCATGTTTTACAGTGCGGTGGATAATTGGTCGTTTGAGGAGGTGGGGCGGGCGTTTGTCCAGGAAGTGAAGCAGGCCGGTTACGATTGCACTTGGATTCGCTGGCATCATTCACCGGAATTCACGACTGGACACTTGCAGTGGAAACACAAACGTTGCTGGCTGACCGCCCAATTAAGACATGCGCCCAAGCCGCTCGCATTCTTTGCCGCCAACGACGATTACGCATTGGAGGGGATTGAAACCTGTGAGAGCGTGGGTCTGGCCGTCCCGGAACAGGTGAGCATCATCGGAATGGACAATTCGCTTCTGGCGGTGGATGCCATGCACACGCCCATTTCGAGCGTGGATCGAAATTTGGAGATGGTGGGTTATCAGGGGGCCGAACTGCTGGATCGTTTGATGCAGGGCAAACCGGCGCCCAAAGAACCGATTCGCATTCCACCAGCGGGACTGATCACCCGCAAGAGCAGCGATTTATTGGCCGTGAATCATCCGGGTGTCGCCCGCAGCCTGCGATTTCTTCTGAAATACCATCACGAGCCCATCGGTGTGGATGATTTGGCCAAGGTGGCGGCCATGTCGCGACGCGGTTTTCACCAAGCTTTTTTGGAACACATCGGACGCCCGCCGGGACATGAATTGCAACGTGTCCGCATCGAACATGCCAAAGAACTGCTGGCGAAGTCGGACCAGAAAATGAGGACCATCGGCGAAGATTGTGGATATCAGAGTGCCAACAACTTTTGGTTTGCCTTCAAGCAGGCAACCGGCATGTCACCTGAACAATACCGAAAGAAAAACATGCGTTGATTTCCTGCTTGTTTTCGCAATCAAAACTCATTGTCGTGGAGATGTTCATTCCACGCGGGGAGAAAGTGCGGGAAACAATTCGCCGAGATTTATCCGCTTCTTCCTCGCCAGTCCAATTTACGCACGGCCAGCAGTCCTAATCCCACAATACCCAGCGCGCAACTTCCCGGCTCGGCACCGTGGTGAGGTGTGCCTGGCGCGTGCGCCCCATGCGGCGGACTTGGCGCGGCTGAGCGCGTCTCCAGAGCGCACATAAACAGACGCCCGCACAAGCGGCGGGATTGACAGATTACGCATGGACATTGGACGAATTGCTGTCAGCAACAATCCAAGCCTGCATTACAGATATTCAGCGCAAGTCCCTTCACATGTGGCAGTTGGAATCTGATAATTTTTTGAAAGATTTTTGAAAGAATCCCTCCTGTTCCCACGAGTTATCTGTGGACTGTTAATTGTTTGGGAAAAAACATGCGGTTGAACATAAACGATCAAAACCTATGAAAACCAGACGAAACCTGATTCAAATCTGGCTGCGGTTGCTGGCGCTGCCCGCCACGGTGCAAGCCCAATTCACTTACACGACCAACAAAGGCGCGGTCACCATCACTGGATACGCTGGTTCGATAAAATTATCGCTCAAATCCTTAATTGCGTTCCTGTGCATAACCTCCGCCTCACTGGTTGGCGGGCAGACAATACAGACACTCTGTTCATTCAACGGCACCAATGGAGCAATGCCGATGGGTGTCTTGACGCTGGGCACTGACGGCAACTTCTACGGCACGACTGGGTTTGGCAGTGGCTACGGTTATGGGACGGTGTTCAAAGTGACGACCAACGGCACGCTGACCCCGCTGGTTTTTTTCAACGGCAACAATGGAGCGAATCCGTATGCTGGCCTGACGCTGGGCACTGACGGCAATTTCTACGGCACGACATTTCATGGTGGCTACGGTTCTGGGACGGTGTTCAAAGTGACGACCAACGGCACGCTGACCACGCTGGTTTCTTTCGGGTTCTTTGGCTCCCCCAATGGATGGAACCCAGTTGCCGCGCTGACGCTGGGCACTGACGGCAATTTCTACGGCACGACTTGTGCCGGTGGTGGCTACGAAGATGGGACGGTGTTCAAAGTGACGACCAACGGCACGCTGACCACACTGTTTTTTTTCGACGGCACCAACGGGCTGAATCCGATTGCTGGGCTAACACTGGGCACTGACGGCAATTTCTACGGCACGACTTGGGGAGGTGGTATCACTAATTCCTTAAACCCCTCTGGCTTGGGGACGGTGTTCAAAGTGACGACCAACGGCACGCCGACCACGCTGGTTTATTTCAACGGCAGCAACGGGGCGTATCCGTTTGCAACGCTAACACTGGGCACTGACGGCAATTTCTACGGCACGACTGCGGGGGGCGGTAGCAGCAATTATGGGACAGTGTTTGAGATGACAACCGACGGCACGTTTACCCCGCTGGTTTATTTCAACGGCACCAATGGGGCGGGTCCGTATGCTGCCCTGACACTGGGCAATGACGGCAATTTCTACGGCACGACTAGGTATGGCGGCAGCGGCAATTATGGAACGGTGTTCTGTTTAGTGCTTCCGCCAGTTGGCCCGCCGACGTTGGCCTTGCAATTTGTGGCAGGCTGGCCGCAATTAAATCTGGCTGGCACGCTGGGCAAAAACTTCGTGGTGCAATACAGCACCAATTTGGCGGGCACCAACTGGATCAATCTGCTTTCCGTGACCAATTTGTCGTCCAGCCCGTATGAATTCCTTGACCCTGCCGGTGTCGTCCCGCCAGCGCGGTTCTATCGGGCATTTATGCAGTGACTCTGACTTGCCTATTCGAAACACGCCGAAGTCACCGTGCCGTCGCTGGATGCCTTGCAACACCTCTTGGACACGTACAACAACATGAGCGTGGCGGACTTGACGCGGCCGAGTGCGTCTCCACGGCGCGCAAAAACAGACGGCTACTTCACCTCGTCCACAAAGCGGCGATATTGCGTCTCGACCTGGTCCGGCGTGGTGGGACCGGAAAGGATCAACAGACGATAACGAAACGTTACGGACTGCTTCGGTTCCAGCGTGAAGTTCAGTTTCTCCCTGCCGTGGCTGAAAACTTCCTGACCCAGCGGGTTGGCGGCGAACAAACCATAACCGCGCGCGTGCCAGTAAGTCGGAAAGCCCGGGTTCTGCGGATGGTCCAGCATGACCAGAGTCACAGCTTCTTGATCCACCTTGCCGGTTAACATCGTCCAACGCGCACGTGTGCCCCAGACGGCGTCGCCCGTCTTTCCTTCACTGCTGCGATACAGACCGGTGACGCCCGTATTATCCATGACCTTCACCGCGGTGGGCCGGCCGCTTGCATCGGTAAAGACAAGCGGTTCATTTGAAGGCTGCTCAAGCTCGCGTCGCACGCGCAGGCCGAGCATGCCTTCTTTGTCGTCATGAAACACAACACGCCGGTCCAAAGCCGTCAACGTAGTAATCCGATCCACAGCGCGCAGATTCGGCCCCGCTTGAAAGATGAACTTGGTGGCTTCGCGCAAGATCGGTTGACCGTCAGACAACACCCAGTCCATCTCGACATCCAGTTCGCCCCGATCCGTTCCATTGGTCGCGCGCACAATCCGGCGATGCACGACCGTGCCCATCCCGCCCTGTTGTTCCGGCGGCAAAGTGACGGAGTTGTTCCAGAAATCAACGCCGTTGACATTGCCGTAATTCAGCCAAAACCCGGCGTGGTGAGGATGGTCCACGCGCTCGCCCGGGCGCGGGTCGAGCGGAAAACCGCGGGTGACGATTGTCCCTTGTGCCGTGCGCAGCGGATAGAGCACGGGCACTTTCAACTGCTCGGGCCAGATGTAGGAAGTAAAGGGCTGGCCATCGACAAAGACATCAACGCGCCGGGACGCCTCGTTTTGCACGAGGCGCACACCGCGTTCCTGTGCTTGTGTGGTCACGGCCAGAAAGCTCAAAGCCACAAACAACACGCTGGGACTGACCGGATTCACTTTTCTGAGTCACTTGAAACAGGATAAATCCCGGTTACTTCCTTGCCTTTTTCCTGGCCCAACGCGCTTTCATGGCGGCTGAAATCCTGGCCCGGGCGGCGGCGCTCATCTTGCTTCTGGCTTTCTTCGCCGGCTTCACTGACAACTTCTTTCCCTTGATCTTTGCCCACCTCGCTTTGGCTGCGGCAGAAATCTTCGCTCTGCCTGCCGCACTCATCTTCCGTCTCTTTTTCGAAACGGCACGGGCGATAGGTTTGGTTGGAGAACCTAAAATCCGACCAAGTTTCTTTTCGAGCGATTGAATTTTCTCTTTTATTGCCGCTGCTTGGCGCAATTGTCGCGGTGATAGACTTATCAATAATGAACTCATGGTCGGCAATTAAGATTTTTGGCGGGGAAAAGTCAATGCGTGATTTTTTACTGTTCAGATTCGCCGTGACCAACGCACTCTTCGCTTCGGTGCACGGGCTTCCGGTTGTTCCCTGTCCTCCTCTCAACCACGCCCGTTCCGCTGCACAAAGCACGCCCTCGTCACGAGCGGCAATGCTACAAATGAAGCACGCGCAGGAGGGGCGCCTGCGCGTGTGGGCGGGGGCGGCGGGCAGTTCTAGTTGTTGCCGGCGCTTTGCGCGGCGGCAACTTCAGCTTTGGCGGAGGCAAAGTCTTTCTGGAACGCATCGTTTTTCTTCATCTGGCGGACGATGGCTTGCGCAAAGACGCGTCCGGCATAGATGTCGGTCGGATAATGCCGGGCAATTTCAACGCGGTGCCAGCCTATGCTACGGGCCTGAGCGACGATGGCGTCGTGTTTGTCGGGAAACAAATCGGCGAGGACGAGCGCCAGCACCATGGATTCGGTCGAATGGCCGCTGGGATAGCTGAAACTTTTTTCCAATTTGCCGGACGCGAGGCTGGGATCGAGAACATACGGGCGGGGGCGTTTGTAGAAATCCTTGGCGTTGTCGGTCACGGCCTCGGCCTCGGCCTGCACGCGAAGAAAGAACGCCTCGGTTTTGGGGAATTTATCGGGCACAAAGAACGGGCCGATGGCGGGCGTGAAGGTGAAGATGGTGAATTTCTTTTGCGAATAGGCGATGGCGATGTCATTGCTGCTGGCGGCGTGATAGACGGCGCGGACTTCGTTCAAATCGGCGGCTTGTTCGGCGGAACCCGGCAACGGCGGCGGCGCGAGCAGCGCGATGACGTCGGGTTCGCCGGCGGCAAGATAGTGAAGATGGCCGGCGGGTACCGATTGCGCTGGCAACGCCATCGTGTCGTCCGCGCGCAGCGGCATAACGGCGACGGCAATTGAAAATAGAACGGGTGCGAGCCAGCGTTGGAACTGGTAACGGATGTTTTTCATTTCCGGATAGTTTGGCCTTGACCTGTTAAAAATCAATTTCCGCCTCCCGCGGGAATGGTTTGGCCGTCGCAATCCCAATTGATGTCAGAATTGCCAGGATCATATCCAGAGATATTAACTACGTAGTTGTATTTGAAGTAGGCGGCATGGCCGTCGCTGAAAGTGATGTTGCCGCCCTGATTGTGCCGCGAGGAGAAGCGCGTAGTGTAACATTGCGGAGTGGCGAGATCAATCGAATTGCCTTGGGGATACACATTATTCCCCGAGGCGTAATAAGGATTTTCCGCAGAGCGGTTGCGGACATCCGAGAATAGCACAAAGGCGGAAGGATGAACCACCATCGTGGTTTTGGCTTGGAGAGTGACAGATGATCCGGCATTGCCAGTCTCCCAAGTTGTTGGTTTTGAATTCATTCCGTAGCCGAACAACGGGCGTTGGCCTGGTGACATATATCCGTGAGTTTGAGGTATGTCTGCGGAGTCAATGCCTTGAGCGTTGGCTGTCGGGCAGACGAAAATGGTCTGGCCTTCGGTATAAGTGGAGTTAAATTGATTTTTACTTGCACCGATAGCCCATTGATACAAAGGCAGGCTGGTGACATAGGAAGGCAAGGCATTGAACCAGACATCGTCGCCCACGGGATGAACTGGCGTGGCAGTGTAATGGTAAGCGTCGATGTCAGCCCAGGTCGGATTGTCTTCATCATCCCCGATGACATAAGAATCTTGATATCGCGGGAATGGAAATGTTTGGTTGCTGTCGTCCACATACATTGTGGTGGCCAGCCCCCATTGTTTCATGTTGCCAAGACATTTGATTTCTTGAACCTTGCGCTTCGCGCCGGCGAGGGCTGGCAGAAGCATCGCGGCCAGGATGCCGATGATGGCAGTCACCACCAGCAGTTCGATGAGTGTGAATCCACAGGCGCGTTTTGATTTCATGTTTTTGTTCCTCTCACTTTTTCCCGACGACCCAACCCCCACGTTTGTCCTCAAGCCAAAGTCTTAAGGAAGACGAATCAATCCAATGAGGAGATGTTGCCCGGGCAAGGTTACGGGCGCATGGAGAAGAGGTTACAATCAGGTGACAAAATAATTCACATAAGTACAAGTTACAGAATTGTCACGCAACAGTCATTAAATTGTCACACGGCTTTGTATTAATGGCGGCCAAGTTTTTAGGGGAATAAAAAATAATCCAGTTGCTAGAAACACAGAATCATAAATATGAAAAAACACATCATCGTTTCCGCGGCCTTGCTGCTCGCTTCGCTGTCGTGGGCCAAAGCCAATACCACCCTCACCGCCTGGACTTTTGACAATCTTCCACTTGGAGCCAATGCCAGTCCCAGCCCCTCCACCGGGATCGGCACGGCCAGTGCCCTTAATCTCACCAGTCCGGATGTCCAGTCGCTGGCTGGCAGTTCTTCCGGCGGAGCCAATAGCTGGCAAGTGACCGGAGGCTGGTCCACAAATAATGCCATTGGCACGCAGGGTGCCCAGTTTGCCGCCAGCACGGTCGGATTTTATCAGATTCAGGTTTCCTTCGACGTTTATGCCACCACGAACGGGGAAGCCGATCTCCAGGTTCAATACACGACGGATGGTGCTTATTGGCAGAATGCCGCCATCACCTCGGCAGGAACTTCGGGTCTCCTCGCCAGCAACACCATCACCACCAACAGCCTCGTCGTCGGCTCCTATGTAATCCTGACGAACAATGGGACGGCCGCCTGGGATAATCAGGTCACGGTCAATTTGACCGGCATCCCCGCAGTGGATAACGACCCCACTTTCGCCATCCGCATTGTGAACGCCTCCACGGGAACGAACTGCTTGGATACGACGGGAGCCATTTATAACAGCGCCAATGGCGGTGACTGGACTTTTGACAATGTTGTCATTTCAGGCGTTTCCTTCGACACGGTTGCGAGTTGGCCGTTTGACAACATAGGAGTTGTCAAACCTGACAACAATCCGGTTCCCGCCATCTCCAACAACACGGCGACCGCCGCGTGCATTGGTTTTGGCACACCAGCCGACCCTTTGATTTCCGCCACTTTTACTCCAACTAATAGCACCAATTCCGCAGATATTTTGGCTAATGGATCCCCCTATAGTTCAACCGGTCCCAACGGGCAAGATGTCTGGCGTCTGCGCGGCCAGCCCGGCAACGGCTGGCTTTCTACCCAGCCGATTGGCAGTCAGGGTGCCGAATTTGACGTCAGCACGGTCAATTACAGCAATATCTTGGTCACCTTCGACCTTTATTTCACAAGTCAGGGTGAGGCGAAAATGTGTGTCCTCTACACCACTGACGGCTGGGCGACCACCAATGTGGCCAATAATTTCGGTTGCAGCACCTTTCCTACGCTCATATTGACTAATACCCCCTCATTTACCAGTGCTGCATTGGGAGGAGCCTACAGCACTCATACCGTGAACGGAACATTGTTCTTTAATAGTGTTGGTTCGCAATTTTATAACTACATGAGCATTGATTTTACCGGCATACCCGGAGTGGCCAACAATAGCCAATTCGGCTTCCGAATTGTGAATGCCGCAATGCTTGGGGATTGTGTGAACGCTTTGGGCCAAGCTTATAACAACAATTCCGGCAACTGCCGCTTGGACAACGTGGCCGTCAACGGCCAGTTTGAAGGCCAATATGCGCCCACGATCACCAATTCGCCAGCGGCCACGGTGGATCATCCGTTCACCAATACTTTCAGCGATTCCACGGGCTGGTATACGAATATCAGCAGCATCTATGTCAACGGCATTAAACTGACGAACAGTGCTTATGCTGTGACTTCATCTAATATTGTATATACCCCATCCGCAAATGCCCCGGTGTTAACTGTCGCCGGATACGATTACATTGTCATTTATGCCACCAATTTTACCTCCGCCAAGGTAACCCAGCTTGTCGGCACCGGTGTGGCCACGAAACTGGCCTTCACCCAACCCGCTGGCCCATCGGCCAGTGGCGGGACATTGATCGCCAACCCCTCTTTCGAGGTTACTGACCAATATGGCAATGGCACCACGAATCCCTATAATTCCATGATCGTCACGGCGACCGTCAGCAACTCTCCGGCGACTTGGACTTTGGGTGGCTCCACCGTCCAGCCGATTCTTAATGGCTCCTGCACTTTCACCGATCTGACCGCCACCGTCATCGGCTCGTCGTCGGTTTCCAATGCGGCCATCCACTTCGCTGTATCTGGTGGCCCTATCACGGTCACCAATTCAACCAGTTTCACCATTGGTGCGCCCGCTACTCCGTTCACTCAGGGCAATCTGGCGGCCATTCAAATTGACACGACGGGCAACAACACGACCTTCAGCGTCGTTGAACTTAAGCCCTCCGCCGCCGCTCAAACCGTGCCGGTCAACATCACTCCCATCACCGCCACGGGAACGAATGCCCTGCGTCTTTCCAGTTCCGGCAGTTGTGGCCATCTCTCGTTGAGCGATGACGGCACCTTTCTGGTCTTTGCCGCCTTTGCCGATGGCAGTTCGGCGACGCCGGACGAAACCTTCAACCTCAATCGCGCGGTGGGAACCATGAATTATACCAACCACTTCACCAAGACGGGCGAGTATGTGTCAGACTCGTATGGTGGTAGCCAGGCCCGTTCGGCGTGCAGCCCGGATAACGTTGACTTCCTGATTGATGATAAAGGTGGACTATACGTCTACGACGGCGACGGTCTTGGTGTTAATGTTTACGAACAAAACAACTATTGCACGCGGTCGTTTGGGCACAGTGCCTGGGTTCTGACGCAAAAAGTCGTCGCCGGCTTGCCAAGCCCGGCAGTCTTTCAATTCAACAATGGCACTATTGGGCAGTTAGACTATTATGACTCTGGAAATGACGGACCCTACAACACCACGACCGCCACGCCTCCGCCTGATCCCAATGTCGTGGATTTCTACATGATTTCCACCAATGGGAGCACCGATCCGGCTTCTTTTGACATCCTCTATACTCTTGATCAAAGCTCGGGAGCGGGAACAAACGGCGTCATCACCAAATGGTCAACAACTGATCAAAATACTTGGACATATAACGGCTCCTGGACTAACACCGACAACGGCGCCACCCTGTTCGCCACCACTAACGGCAATGGTGGCGTTTACTTATACTACGCCAATGGCGGTGGTGGCACCGCCAAGAACAACCTCGTTCGAGTGACTGACCAGCCGACTAATGGTGCGCCGAGTGGTTGGCTGAACATCATCTCGGCCAATACGATCTATACCGCCCCCGCTGGCGCTTCCATTGAAGGTGTCACGTTTGTGCCGGTGCCGACCAATGCCGTTGCGCCGGTTCCGCCGCCCATCCTCACGGCGCAGACGACAGCCTTGGTAAGCAGTCCATTCACGGTCACGAATACCCCGGACGATCCGCTCTGGCGCGCTAGCATCACTGGCATCACGGTGAACGGTTCGCTCCTGCCAACGGCTGCTTATAACACGAATCAAGTGGGTAAGATTGTGTTTGCCCCGTCTCAATCCCCGCTATTGCAAAGTCCCGGCGCAAAAACCATTGTCATCAGTGCGACGGGTTACAGCACTAACTCGATCATCCAAACGCTTGCTGCCGGCACGGGGACGCAACTCGCCATCACCACGCAACCCGCGGCCCCGGCTGCCGACGGCGGCACCTTGGTCACTCAACCGATGGTTGCAATTCAAGATCAATACGGTAATGCGGTGACCACCGCCACCTCTAACATCGTTGCCCAAGTTGGAGCCGGCGCATGGACGCTGGGCGGCACCACCACGAAAGCTGCGGTTTCCGGCACAGCCACTTTTAGCGGTCTCACCGCTTTCAGCACCAATGCCGTCATCGGTGCCACCATCTCCTTCACCTCCAGTGGATTAACAGGGGTAACAAGCGCACCGTTTAACATTCCCGCGCCCATCCGGTCAATTTTGGGCGTACCCCAATCGAGTGCTGGTCAATTTGTTTTCGCCTTCACCAACGCCACTGGATTGAGCTTCTCGGTGCTGGCAACAAACCATATCACCGCGCCCATAGCGACTTGGCCGGTTGTGGGTCAAGCGATTGAAAGTCCCGCCGGTTCGGGCAACTATCGATACACTGACTCATCGGCGACCAATTCAACGCGCTTCTACATCCTGCGCCAACCGTAACGGATTAAAGTTTGAAGTTTGAATCATAGAGCAGGGTGGGCTGATTGCCCGCCCTGTTTCTTTATCGTTGAATCCGGCTTAAATCACCAAAATCTGTGTTCCGGCCGGGTGACAAACCGGTTAAAACCGGTCGGGTGGTCTTGTGAATAACTTGGGCGTTACTCACCCTCATGTAATTGGCTTTGATGAAAGCGCGGCAGCAACGGTTGACGTTGCTCGGCACTCTGGTGCTTGCGACCTGTCCGGTTTTTGAAGAATCCATGCCGACATGCCTTCACAATCTGACACCTGAAACCAGACGTGCTCCGCCAGACGCACACCTTACGTCAACTCTTGAGTGGCGCCGTTCAGCCTTGATGAACGCTTTGAAATATTCAGACTGTCAGAAAATCCGGACTACAGCCCGCTCCAAATTCAAGAATTGACGGCGGTGCGCGATTCAGTGTCTTGACCGTCACGCGGCAAAGGTGCAAAATCATGCGTGTTTACGGTGTCACGATGCAGGTTTGCGCACGGTCACGAAAGCCTCTAATCCGGCTTCGCCCCCCTCCGTCGGCATCATATTTCCTCCGGATTTTCTGGGTTGTCAAAAACAAGGCTCAAAGATTGGTTTTTCAACACCGATTTTGTTGGCGCAACCCTCCAAACCAGTCACACAATTGAAGAACATGAATTGTTCGCCCAATTTTTTAAATTGGCTGCGCCGGTGGCGCGTTTTTGCGGCTTTGTTTGGTCTGTTCTTCACTTTTACCCCGGTTCTGCCAGCCGCAATCATCGGCACCAATTCGCCAACACAGCCGTTAACCGCCGGGCGCATCGCCGCGCTGCCACGCGCACAACAACCCGCCTGGAAAGAATATCTGAAGCGTTCGACCAGGCAGTTGCGGGCTGACCAGACTTTTCTTCAGGCGGAAATGCGCAAGCACGGCATCAAGCAGCTTGGTGTTCCACCGCCAGGTCATTCGGCGGGAAGCATTCCGTTGAACCACCCCGCTTCTTGGTATGGCGAAAGCGAGGCGAGGCGCATCGCGGACATCGTGGTCTCGTTTCAGACTCCAGCCGGAGGCTGGAGCAAAAATCTGGACATGACGCAACACCCGCGCGCTCCGGGCGAAAGCTTCACCGCCAACAACACCTCGCGTTACCTTGGCAAGGCGGATTTTGACATATCCCGCGATGCCCATTGGGACTACGTTGGCACATTCGACAATGATGCCACGAGCACGGAACTGCGTTTTTTGGCG
Source organism: Verrucomicrobiia bacterium (assembly GCA_049692125.1). Taxonomy (GTDB): domain Bacteria; phylum Verrucomicrobiota; class Verrucomicrobiia; order Limisphaerales; family UBA11358; genus UBA11358. The sequence goes on from JBAVOO010000049.1 coordinate 56,800, forward strand.
AAAGTCATCACCGCAACCGGAACCGATCAATCTGTGCCTTATCGCGCGGCATTTCTGCGCGGTCTTGATTACATTTTTGCCGCGCAATATCCGAACGGCGGCTGGCCTCAAGTGTGGCCGCTCCAAGGTGGTTATCACGACACAATCACCTGCAACGACAACGCCATGCTCAACGTGCTTGCCTTGTTGCGGGACGTTTCCGGGACGAACCGCGAATTCGCCTTCGTGCCGGAAAAATACCGCGTGCGGGCAACGGCCAGCGTTCAACACGGAATCACGTGCGTTCTCGCCACCCAGATTGTTGTGGACGGGCGCCGCACCGTGTGGTGCCAGCAACATGACGCGCTGACACTGCAACCGGTTTCGGCCCGCAATTACGAGATGCCGTCACAGGTCAGCAGCGAAAGCGCGGAGCTCATGACGTTTTTGATGGAACAGCCCGCTCCCAGCCCGGAGATCGTCGCGGCTGTAAATGCCGCGGCGGCGTGGTTTGAAAAAACCAAAATCTACGACATGGCTTTCAAATTTGATTATGACGACGGACGTCGCCTCGTTCCCGCGCCGGGCAACGGACCGATTTGGGCCCGCTATTATGAAATCGGCACTGACCGTCCGATTTTTGGCGACCGGGACAAGAGTATTCACGACAACGTAAACGAAATCTCGGAAGAACGTCGCAATGGTTATTCGTGGTACAACGACACCCCAAAGCAAAGGCTTGAACACTATGCCGGTTGGAAAATACTCCACGCCCAATAGAATTTTGTTTGCCCACCGGCCGGGTGAACGCGCAATTTCCACGCCAACAAGCTTTGAAAGCTGAAGCGTCAAACCCGGACAAACTTCCACCTCAAACGCGCATGGCCTTCAATCATTTTACGAAACAAATGCAAGGCGTCGAATTGCTCCAGCGTTCGCTCGCCCGCGGGCGGCTCGGCCACGCCTACCTGTTCGCCGGGGATCAGCTCGAAGAGCTGGAATCGCTCGCCCGCACGCTGGCCAAAACGCTGAACTGCCGGAACCCCGTCAAAACCGGCGGCGTGACGACCGATTGCTGCGACGCCTGTTTGAGCTGCCGGGAAATCGACCACGACACCCAGGCCGACGTGCATTGGGCGCGGCCTGAGTCCAAATCGCGCATCGTCACCGTCGAGCAAACGCGCGAGTTGATGCGCGAAATCCAGCTCAAACCCACCGGGGCCGAATACAAAGTGGCGATCATCGCGGGGGCGGACCGGCTTAATGTTCAAGCCGCCAATGCTTTCTTGAAAACGCTTGAAGAACCGCCCGGCAAGTCGGTTCTGATTTTGCTTTCGACCGAGCCGCAGCGGATTTTGGAAACAATTTTGTCGCGCTGTCTGCGCCTGAATTTTTTCAGCGAAGGCACCCGGTCGCTGGACCCGGCGCAAATGGAATGGCTCGCGCATTTTGACGCGCTGGCGGCCCATGAGCAAAAAAGTTTGCTGGGGCGCTACCGGCTGCTCGACGCGCTGCTGCAAAGGCTCGGCGAAATCCGGGGGCGCGTGGATGAGACCCTGACCGCGCGCTCGCCCTTGCAACAGCACGATGAAATCGAAAAAGACTTGCGCGAAAAGTGGGAGGACGAACTGGCTGCGGCCATCGAAGCGGAATATCGCCGCCAGCGGGCGGAGGCGCTTTTGCTCGTGCAATGGTGGTTGCGCGACGTGTGGCTGCGCACGCTCGCCGCCGGCGGAAGCCTGCTGAAATTCCCTGAAATTCCCGGTGCGGAAGCCGTCGCCCGGCGCATTACACCACGGCAGGCATTGGAAAATTTGCAAACCCTGGAGCAAACCCAGCGGTTGTTGCACACCAACGTGCAGGAAGCGCTGGCGCTGGAAGTAAGCCTGCTCAAACTTCGTTTTTAACCGGTTGCGAACGAAATCTCGCAATGAAGTCTGAAAAAAAAATCACCGGAACCGGGTTCTACGCGCTCGTATTCGGACTGTTTCTCGGTCTGGCGATTTTGAAGTTTGGCAATCCGGTCATCCTCGACCAAAAAATCACGCCGCCGGTTTCGCCTTCCGAATTTTGGGCGGACGCCTGGCCCCCACATTGGGACAACTGGATTCTGTTGCCGCTGGCGCTGACAGGCGCGGCGCTTGTGTTCGCGAGCAGGCCGTGCTGGCCGGAAAAGCGCCGGCTCTGGCTGCTGCCGTTGCTGTGGTTCGGCTGGCAGCTTCTTTCAGCCACGCAAACCGTGGATGGCAATCTCACCGCAGCGACGCTTTGTCAATTTGCCGGATGCTTCACCTGCTATTTCATCGGCGCATTTATTTTTAGACGCGAGCGCGTCCTGCAATGGCTGTTTATCGGTGTGCTGGCGGCGTTCGCATTTTGCCTCGTTCGGGGAATCAACGAGCGGCTTTTTGAGTTTCCAGCAAGCCGCCAGTTGTTGCTGGAAGGCGAGCGCGCAGGCTGGACCAACATTCCGCCGGCCATGCTGCTGGAAATGAAGCGTGACAAGGCGGTCATCAACACCAACGGGGTGGATGTGCCCAATCCGGCCGTCCTCGCCAAATTTGCCAAAGGGCGCGTCATGGGCACATTGGTTTATCCCAACGCCTTGGCGGGCCTGATTCTGCTGTTATTGCCGGCGTCGCTCGTTTTGGCGTTCAACAGCACAAAACGACTGCGCCCGCCCATTCGCACAGCGGTCATCGCACTGACCGTTTTTCTGGGTGGTTCAGCGTTTTTTTGGACCGGCTCGAAGTTGGGTTGGCTGATTGCGCTGGCGCTCGGCAGCGCATGTTTATTTCGTTTGCAGTGGCCGATGCGATTAAAACTGGCAACCCTGACAGGCATTTTGCTGATCGGGCTGGTAATTTTTGCGGTTCGATTCCACAGCTACTTTGCCGCCGGCGCAACCAGCATCGGCGCGCGGTTTGATTACTGGCGCGCGGCAGTGGAAACCACATTCAAGCATCCGCTGCTGGGAACAGGCCCGGGCACTTTTCAACGGCCTTACGCCCAACTCAAATCGCCCACCGCCGAAATGGCCCGCTTGGCGCATAATGACTACCTCGAACAATTTTCAGATTCGGGCATTGTCGGCGGAATACTCTACGGAGCCTGGATTGTGCTTTCATTGCTGACGATCGGGCGGCGCGTCTGGCGCTCTGGTGATCCGGCCAGCTTCGCCATTTTTCTGGGAGTATTTGCCTGGTTTATCCAGGGGTTTGGTGAGTTCAGCCTCTATGTTCCGGCACTGGCTTGGACGGCCTTCACCTTGTTGGGCTTTCTGCTCGCCACGACCGGAAATCAAATCGACAAGCATCCGCTGACCGGTTATTCTGCCGGCCGCACATGAAAATTCTCTTTCTCAACGGCCCGAATCTGAATCTGTTGGGACAGCGCGAGCCTGAAGTCTATGGCCGCGTGACTTTGGCCGACATCGAGGCAAAAGTGCGTGAACGTGCCGCACAGTTGAAGGTGGGGATTGAGTTCCGGCAATCCAATCTGGAAGGCGAGCTGGTTGACTGGATTCAGCAGGCAAAGGGGAAGTTTGACGTGATTGTCATTAATGCCGCTGCTTACACCCATACCAGCATTGCGCTACGGGATGCGATTGCGGCGGTAGGAGTACCGACCATTGAGATTCACCTCTCAAACATTCATTCGAGAGAAAAATTCAGACACAAATCCCTGATTGCGCCGGTTTGTTGCGGACAAATCACCGGCTTTGGCCAAAAATCCTATATTTTGGCTTTAGAAGCGTCCGTTGACGTTAAAGCTGATAGAAAACAGCCATAGAACTGTGTTTTTACGGCAATTTTATCGATTTTTATTTGATTTAAATTTTTCTATTTTGCGACTTGACGATAATCATTCCAATGATTAGGATTTAATCCAACTTAATAATAATTCAAGCAGAGTCGAACTTTAGCTGCTGTTTTTCTGGTTATTTTGGATTAAAAACAGGAATTCGAGTTCACTTTAACGAAAACGTGCCGTGGATATAAAAGATATTAAAGCCATAATTGATCTGATGAAGAAAAACTCCATAACGGAGTTTGAACTTGAGCGTCAGGATTCAAAAATCAGGCTGAAACGCGGCTCGAATGGCGGCGCACCTGTTGTTCAGTATGATGAACCAGTGGGTGTTGGTGCTGTTCCAGTTCTGCCGCCGGTTGCTGTTGCATCGGCACTGACAGTAGCGCCGCCAGTTCCAACCACCGGCGAAATTGAGGTCAAATCACCAATGATCGGCACTTTTTACCGCGCGCCATCCCCTGAGGCCGGGAGTTACGTTGAAATTGGCACTGAAATCAATCCTGAATCCGTTGTATGCATCATTGAAGCGATGAAAGTGATGAATGAAATCAAAGCTGAAGTCAAAGGCGTCATCACGCAGGTTCTGGTGGAAAACGCCAAACCGGTGGAATTCGGCCAGCCGCTGTTCAAAGTGCGGCCGGCCTGACTTTAGTCACAGAAACATTCGTTGAATCCTGTTTGCTTTCACTGAAAGCCCATGTTTGAAAAAATTCTGGTCGCCAATCGCGGCGAAATTGCTGTTCGGATCATTCGCGCTTGCAAAGAGTTGAACGTCCGCACGGTTGCCGTCTATTCGGAGGCAGATGCCAATTCCATGCACGTGCAACTGGCCGATGAAGCCATTTGCATCGGCAAAGCGGCGGCGGCGGAAAGTTATTTGCGCATTGACCGCATCATCAGCGCAGCGGAGGTCGCGGATGTGGACGCGATTCATCCCGGCTATGGTTTTCTTTCGGAGAACGCCCATTTCGCCGAGGTTTGCGAGAGTTGCAACATTCGTTTCATCGGCCCCAGCCCGCGCGCGATGCAGGCATTGGCCGACAAGGCGGTCAGCCGCGCCCTGGCCAAAAAGGCCGGCGTGGTCGTCCCGCCAGGGTCGGACGGCGTCGTTGAAAAGGAACCGGACGCCTTGGCCATCGCCAAACACATCGGTTATCCGGTGATGATTAAAGCCATTGCCGGCGGCGGCGGACGCGGGATGCGTGTGGCGCATAATGACATTTCACTCGTGAAAGGTTATCACACGGCGCGAACCGAAGCGGAAAAGGCGTTTGGTAATTCGGGCGTTTACATCGAGAAATACATCGAGAATCCGCATCACATCGAAATTCAGATTCTCGGTGACCAAAAGGGCCGCATTATTCATCTGGGCGAACGCGATTGTTCCGTTCAACGCCGCAACCAAAAGCTGATCGAAGAGGCGCCGTCGCCGTTGCTCGAGTATAAATTCCGCAAATTGCGCGACAAAATCGGCAAGGCCGCCGTGAAAATCGCCGAGGCCGCCCACTACACCAACGCCGGCACCGTCGAGTTCATCGTGGATAATCACGGCAACTTTTATTTCCTCGAAGTCAACAAGCGGATCCAGGTCGAGCACCCCGTCACCGAGGAAGTCACGGGCATTGATCTCGTGCGTTACCAAATCCTGCTGGCGCTGGGCGAGCCGCTGCAACATTCGCAAAGCGACATTCAAATCAAAGGCCATGCCATCGAATGTCGCATCAATGCCGAGGACCCGTTTGATGAGTTCCGTCCCAGCCCGGGACGGATTGAGATGTATTTTCAGCCCGGTGGCCGCGGCGTGCGCGTGGACACACATGCTTACGCGGGTTACACGATCCCGCCGACGTATGACTCGATGATTGGCAAACTGATCACCACCGGCAAGGACCGGCGCGAGGCGATGGATCGCATGAACCGCGCGCTCGCCGAATACATGATCACCGGCATCAAGACCACGGTCTCCTTCCAGCAAGCCATCATGCAGGACCCGAATTTCCGGCGGGGCGTTTATTCGACCGGTTTTGTCGAACAATTGCTCGGCGGCGCACGGCGTGAATTGATTGAGGAAAAGACTTGATGGCGGGTTGTGTGCCAACAGCCCTCCTAGGTGTTCCCAGAATTAAATTTGACAGCCGCCGTCCGCCGTTTATCTTGAACCACTAAATACTATGGCTGACATTCCTTCGAACATACCAGGCGCGCCCGCAGGCGCTGTGCCACCGGTAAAAAAAGAAACCGGCAAGGTACAGCCCAAAAAAGAAACCGTCCGAATCAATTTGCCGCCGAAACCATCCACGGCGCCGACCATCAAACTGCCGACGCTGCCGCCCGGCGGTCCTGCCGGCGCTCCAAGCGCGGGACCATTGTCAACCAGCGCGGCAAAAGCTCACCCGGCATCTACTGCTGCCGCGCCACGAACCGCGGCTGCCGCTGCCGCGCCCGTGGCTCAAACACGTTCCGCTCCGGCGGGTCAAAGAGCGGCGCCTGCCGCCGCTCCCACGTTTGGCGCGCTCGACAACATTCTGGTCATCGCCGCGGTTGTGGCTGGATTGTTTGCCGCCGGCACTGTGGTTTGGATGTTCCTGATCCTCAAAAATGCAATCGGCTGAAACCGTTTTTGACCGCATTGTTTCTCGTGCCAAAAACCATCCCATTTGACGTATGGCTTCTCCATTAATCGTCACGCTCACGCAGGAAAATTTTGCGCAGCAGGTTGTGCAATCGCCGGTGCCCGTGCTCGTTGATTTCTGGGCCGAGTGGTGCGGCCCGTGCAAAATGATCGCGCCGCTCCTCGACGAACTGGCCGACGAATACGACGGCAAGGTGAAAATCGGCAAAGTGAACATTGACGAGCAGCAGTCGCTGGCCGCCGAATACGGCATTCGCGCCATTCCCACCCTGCTGCTTTTTAACAAGGGCGAAATCGCCGAGCAGATGGTTGGGGCCAAGAGCCGGCGCGATTTCAAGGCCAGCCTGGATCGCGTCGCGGCCTGACCGCTGCCGGTCCCGCGAGGCGGGATTATGCCGCTCATCATCTCGCCCCGACAATTTGTCCAGCGGGCCGAGTTGTATCATCAACTCGGCCAGCTCATGTCCGCCGGAATTCCCATCGTTCGCGCACTGGAGCAAATCGAACGCCGTCCGCCCGCCTCGGCCTACCACCAGCCGTTGCAACGCCTGCTCAATGAAATCGCCAAAGGCGCAACGCTGGCCGAATCATTGCAACGTCTCGACTGGCTGCCCGCGTTCGACCTGGCGTTGATTGGGGCCGGCGAACAAAGCGGGCGGCTCGACACCTGTTTCCGCCTGCTCGCCGATTACTACAACGACCGCGCCCGCGTCATCAAGCAGGTGATTTCCCAGCTCATTTACCCCGTCGGACTGATTCACATGGCCGCCCTCATTTTTTTTATCGTGCTTCCGTTTGCCGCGTCGCAGTTCAACGCCAGCCTGACCCTCCTGTTCGCCAAAGCCGCACTCATCCTCTCACCGCTTTATGGCGCCGTCGCCTTGATGATTTACGCCACGCAGAGCAAACACGGTGAAAACTGGCGCGCCAGGATTGAATCCCTGTTACGACCAGTTCCCATCCTGGGCACGGCCCGGCATTATCTCGCCCTTTCCCGGCTCGCCGCGGCACTCGAAGCGCTCATCAGCGCCGGGGTCAACATCTTCGAGGCTTGGGACCTGGCCGCCACCGCCAGCGGCTCACCCGCCCTGCGCCGTGCCGTTGCCGACTGGAAACCACGCGTGGTTGCCGGCCAAATGCCGTCCGAAGCCGTGCGCCTCTGCCCGCTATTCCCGGAAACCTTTGCCAACCTTTACGCCAGCGGCGAGATCAGCGGCAAACTGGATGATTCGCTCCGCCATCTGAACCGGCTTTACAATGAGGACGGCTCACGCAAGCTGAACGCCTTCGCAACCTGGACGCCACGGCTCGTTTATATGCTGGTCGCGCTGTTCATCGGCTACAAGATCATTCAGTTCTATACGGGTTATTTCAACCAAATCTCCACCATCACCAACGGGTTTTAATTCCACTTTGCGCGCCGGACCTTTGCCCATTAACTTCGCCGCATGACATTGACCGAATTGCTCGCGAATGAGGAACTTCGCCAACGTGAGTTCCCTGTCGTTCGCGATAAAATTTTCCTCGCGCACGCCGGGGTTTGTCCGTTGCCGCATCGCATCGCCGAAGCCATTTCCGAATGCGCCCAACGCGGCACGCTGGGAGATCAGGAAGCCTTCGTCCTGCACCGCCTGGACGATGCGCGCCAGCTCGGGGCGCGGTTGTTGAATTGCCAGCCGGAGGAAGTCGCGCTCGTCGGGCCGACTTCGCTCGCGCTGAGTTTTGTCGCCGCCGGGCTGAGTTTTCGCAAGAGCGACAACATCCTCATTTATCACGACGATTACCCGTCGAACGTTTATCCGTGGCTAGCGCTGGCCGAACGCGGCGTCGAAGTCCGCCTGTTAAACACGCGCGGTCTCGGCGTCATCCGCCCGCAGGATGTGATGGGACAGGTGGACGAAAACACCCGGCTCGTCGCGCTCGCGTCCTGCCACTTCATCAGCGGCTATCGCATTGATTTTCAGGCCATCGGCAAATTTTTGCGCGAACGCGGAATCCTGTTTTGTCTCGATGCGATTCAAACGCTCGGCGCGTTTCCGACGACGGTCGAGCACGTGGATTTTCTCGCCGCCGACGCGCATAAATGGCTGCTCGGCCCCTGTGGTGCGGGCCTGTTTCATGTCCGGCGCGAGTTGCAGGAAAAACTGAACCCGCCGGTTTACGGCTGGCACAACGTGCGCTGCCCGAATTTCGTCGCGCAGGAACAAATTGTTTTCCGCGACGGCGCGGCGAAATACGAGGCCGGCACGCACAATCTGCTCGGACTGGTCGGTTTGATCACCGCCATGGAACTGGTGCTGGAAATCGGCGTCGAAAAAATTGCGGCCGAATTATTGCGCAAACGCGCGTGGCTCGTGCCGGCCTTGCAGGCAAAAGGTTTTGCGGTTTTGAACGGAGATGCGAGAACTGAAAACGCGAGCAGTATCATTTCATTTCACCAATCCGGCAAAGACCTCACGGCGTTGCACAAAAAATTGACGGACGCCGGCGTCGTGGCGTCGTTGCGCGCGGACCGCAAAGGACAAAATTACATCCGTTTCTCGCCGCATTTTTACAACACGGACGCGGAGTTGCAACGCGCGCTGGAATTGCTCTAGCCGCAGCGGGAAGTCGCGGTTACGACTCATCCTGCCGGCTGTATTCGCGGATCGAGGCTTTCCACCACGGCGCGAGCGATTGACGCAGCCAGGCTTCATGATACAACCAGACCATGGTGCGCTCATCAGCCATGATTAAAAGCCGTTCGGCGGGCGTCAATTTGTCCGGCCCGGCAGCCAGCAATTTTTCGCCCAGCGCGCGGACTTTCGGGCTGCCGACACCCAGCGCCGCCAGTTGCTCGGCATAAACCGGATTGAGCTGTTTCTCGCGCAGCAGCGAAACGTGAATGGCGTTGACGTAAGGATCGAGCACCGCCTCCGCCAGACCCGCGTGGGGACGGCGCGGGGAAGTGTCTTCGGTCATTTCATGGACTTTCATGTTCGCACGGAGTGTGACCAGTTCCGGCGGCGGCGCGATTTCCTCCGGCGTGAGAAACAATCCCAGCTTTCGCGCCCGCGCGCCGAGGCTGCGCCGGCTGGTAAAGACGCTCAAGGGAATGGACAAAATCATTCCCGCCAGCATGGGCGTGAACCACCAAAACAGCGACGGTCCGAGCCACCACATGAATGCGCCCCAAACCAGCCCGAACAACGTGTGCCCCCAATGCCGCCGGATGGCATAGGTCCACACGGTGCCCCCGGCGGCGCGTTTTTGCGGCCACCAACCGACACTGACGCCCAGCAGGTTGGTGACGACAAACCGCGTGTGCCACAGCATCAGCAGCGGCGCGTGCAACGTGGAAAAAATGGTTTCGCAAAACACGCCGGTGGTTGCGCGCGCCAGGCCGCCAAAGGCCCGCCGTCGTTCCGAATCATACGAAAGGTCAATGAGCGCAAGCGCCTTGGGCAGCATGATGACGGCCATGCAGATGACGAAAATGAGCAGGGCGTGGGCGGCGCCGCTAAAGTTGCCCAAGGACCGCGTGAACGCCCGCACGGTGATGTCCGAAAGACCCGTGTGTTTGTGGAACCAGCAGATCCAGTTAAAAGTGAGCAGAAATGCCAGCCATAAAGGCCCGGCGAGATAGCCGTAAATACCCAGAATCAGATGCAGCCGGCTCACCCCGCGCAGTCCTTTGGCAAAGAGCACGAGGCCGTGCTGCAAATTGCCCTGACACCAGCGGCGCTCGCGCTGGGCGTTTTCGATCATGGCCTGTGGCGTTTCCTCGTAGCTGCCTTCGAGGTCGTAAGCGAACCAGACCTCCCAGTTTTCGCGCAACATCAGCGCCGCCTCGACAAAATCGTGGCTGAGAATCTGGCCCCCGAATGGCTTGCGCCCGGGCAGTTGCGGCAAATCACAAAATTGCATGAACGGCTCGGTGCGGATGATGGCGTTGTGCCCCCAATAATTCCCCAGATCGAGCGCCCAGTAATTCAATCCGGCAATGAACAGCGGCGCGTAAAGGCGGTTGGCAAATTGCTGGATGCGTCCAAACAGCGTTTCGGCGTTGACCACCGCCGGCACGGTTTGAATCAATCCGACGTCCGGATGCGTTTCCATCAATTTCACCAGGTCCACGAGCGTTTTGCCGCGCATGACACTGTCGGCGTCGCACACCAGGAAATAGCGGTAGCGGCGGCCCCAGGCATTGAGAAAGTCGCGCACGTTCCCGCTCTTGCGGCTTTCGTTGTTCAACCGGCGGCGATAGTGAATGCGGCCCAGCGCGTCGAGTTCACGAACCAGATCATACCAGCGCCGTTCCTCCTCGATCCATTTGTCAGGATTGGTGGAGTCGCTCAGGATGAAAAAGTCGAAGCGTTCAAGCTGGCCGGTTTTTTCCAAGGATTCATACGTCGCGCGCAAGCCTTCGCAGACGCGCACGACGTCTTCGTTGTAAACCGGAAAGACAATCGCCGTGCTGATGCCGGCAATGCTTTGGCCGCGATATTCCTTCAGACGCGTGATGCAGCGGTCGTCGCCGAACATTCGCAACACAAAACCATACAGGCCGTGCATGCAACCGATGGCAACGAACCAAAACAAAATCACAAACAAAACCAGCAGCACGGTGCGCGACGCGGACCAGCCCTTCCGCCACAGCAAATCGGCAAAGAGCATCGAGACCAGACCGGTGAGCAGCAGCGCGCATGAATAAAAGATGAACAGCCGCCAGCCATGACGCTCGATATGCGGTGCGGACATCACCCGCAAGAGCGGTGACTGGCTTGGGGCCGGGGCGGATTGGGAAACGCCGGACATGGCTTAGTGCGTGAGGATGAAAATGGCCACCAGCAGCAAGGCAAACACCGTCCAGGCCAGAACCATTTTGAGATAAGGCAGCTTACCCAGATTCGTCAGGGTTGTAATCGGGCCAAGATCGAAGGGGCGCGGCGTCATTTTTGAGAGCTGAAAATCCGGCCCGGCGCGCAAATAAGTTTCGCGCATGGCGCTGATGAATTCCTTCGGCCACGGGCCGGGCCGCAAAAATTGTTCCTGCCATCGGCCCGGCATGTCGGCGAGCAGCAGCGCGAGCCGCCCGCGCGTGGAGAGCATCTGGTCGGCGTTGGTCGGCGGTTCCTGCAACACCTCGGCGAACCACTCAATCACAATACGATCCATTTCCTCGGCGGCGAGCTGGGTGGCGGAGCGTTCCGGCTCGGCGGGCGCGCGGTGCGCGGCGCGTTCGAGCACCCGGAGCACCAGCCGGCCGAGCAGGGCTTTGTTGCGGACGCGCAGGGCGTGGAAATAATTCTCCACCTTCTCATACGCCGCGTTCCATTCTTCGAGCCGGCGACCTGCCAGATGGCCGTGGGAATCGGTCAGCGCGCCAATGCCGGTCATGGTGGACTCCATTGGTAGGTCCAGGTTTCACTCAAAATGTTGGTTCCCTTTTGCAACGTGCAGCGCAGGTCCACCGGGTTGGTGTTGCCGGAGTTGGGCTGCATTTTCAAAATGACGCGCCAGGCGTTCAATTCAGGAAGGTGAAAGATTTGATTGTCCAGAATCACCGCGTTGGTGCTGCAATTGGCGATGGCCTGCGGCGGATCGCCTTCAGAAATGGCATCAAGCCCAGTCCCGGCGAAATCAATCACGATTTGCCGGCAATTCACGCAGTTCGGGCCCAGGCCGATGCGCGTGGACACAACCTTGTTGTCGGACAGTTTCATGTCCGTTTCGCGCGTCCAGCGGAGTGTGTATCCAAAGCGAAATGGTTTCAGCGGCGCGGGTTTGTCTTTCGGATCCCAAAACGCGACGATGTTGTCGAAACCCTCGTAATTTGCGCTCAATTGCACGAGATGCAGGTCGCCGTCGCCCCAATTCCCATGCGGTTCGACCCACACGGTGGGCACCAGTTGGTAGAAGTTGAAGCTGTCCTGATATGCCGCAAAGGTGCGTTCGCGCTGGAGCAGGCCGAAGCCACGGATGTTCGGCGCGGAAAAAACCTGGTGGCGCATGACGGCGGGATTGTCAAGCGGACGCCAGAGCACTTCGCCACCATCCATGCGGGCGAGCAGGCCGTCGGTGTCATGAACTTCGGGACGGTAATCATCGAATTTGCGCTCGGAATTTTTGCCGAACCAAAACATGCTCGTCAGGGGTGCCAGGCCGATGGTTTTGATGGGCCGCCGGTTCGCATCCACGGCTTGAACCTTGTTCGTTTCGCGGAAATACAGCACCGCCTCCACGTCAACCACGGTGGTTTCACCGGGACGGATGAGCAGTTGATACGCCCCCACGCAACTGACGCTGTCGAGCATGGCAAACAGGGTCAGTCCCCGGGCGTCCGGTTGCGGCTTGCCCAGCCACCAGTCGGTAAAAATGGGAAATTCCTCCGGGCGGTCTGGTTCCCCGCAGTCCAGCGCCAGTCCGCGAGCGGAGAGGCCGTAACGCTGCCCCTTGCCGAGCAGCCGGAAATAGCTCGCGCCGAGAAACGCGCCGATTTCATCCCACTTGTTCGATTCGTTCAATTGATTCAACAGGCGGAACCCGGCGTAACCCGTATCCGCGGGGATCTCGTTTTGAATGTGCAACGCGCGGTAATTGAAAAAGTCCTGCACGAACCGGATGGGCTGCACATGTGTCGCCGTGAATTCATAGACGTGAACCGGTTCCTGGTAGAGGTAGCCCGGATGAAAAAACTCCACGCGAAACGGCAGGCCATCCACCGCCCATAAGGCCTTATCGTGCCGGAATTCAATCTCGCGATACTTGTCATAGTTGAGATTTTCCTGCCGCAACACCTTCGGCACATCGGCGCGCGGCGAGTGGAAAGGCTGGCGCGCCCGTTCGAGAGCGCGCTGCGCCACATAATCCAAATTGACTTGGGCTGATTCCGCACCGATCAAAACTTTGCCGGCCAGCACCAGTCCGATTGTTAAAACCGACCAACTAAGTCGCCACATTTAGAATAAGGAGAACCGAAGTGGGCTCAATTTGCAAGTTTAGCCGGCAACCACTTGAATGACAATGAATTATGCCATTAAAAGGTCATGTAGGATTAGATTGCGCTTTTGAGGACGCACATTATGCTGGGTGTCGGTGGGCCAGCCTGAAAAATTGGTAAGCCAAATGCTATAACTCAAGGCATGAACAAACCAGATCAAGCTGAAGATTTTGATTTTCGGCATCACCTGCGAGACACGATACTCTTGCTTGGGGGTGAACTGGAAATAGCCGATTTGCTCGTTAAATCTCAGGACGGATTTATTAACGAGGCCGATATTGAGAAGCTGCGCAACTACAATATCGGCCTGTTCGCCAAGGCGAAATCACGGCTCCGCAATCTGAACCGACTAAAAATTACAGTCAGTCCAGAGGAGTGAGCCGCGTTACTGTTTCTCGCACGTTTCACTAGGGTCTGCCGAGACGAGCGGAAAGCCGTCCCATACCTCCAGCTCTCCGGTGGCTTGATTGCAGACATCGCAGAGTGGATAGATATAGGCGGCAAAGTCATATCCGCCAACCTTCCTCACGTGAGCGCCAACCTCGGCCTTATTATTGCAAGTTAGAACGCCGCAAGTGCTCGCCTTCTTACCACTGAATTTTTCCCAGTGGTCAAGCCATGAGTCACAGGCACAGGTTTTATCGGACGTTCCGGTTATGTTTTTTAGTTTCATAGTTTTATCTATTATTTACTTGTCTTATGTTTACAACTCCTAGTTATTAGTTGACGCCGAGGCCGGAAAGTGGAAAAGTATAGGTGTAGCAAACAACTAAACTCCTCGTCATAACCGACCCCGGCATAACCCTATGCCCGGAGTTGTTTAGGGCACAGGAAATCTTGAGCGCCGCCGCAGTCCAATGCTGGCGGCGTTCGACTTTTAAATCTCAAAGAACAAAAACCGTTCAGTCTCTTAAAGCCTCGACGGGGAGGTGTCGCTCCTCGCGGAAACAACAGACTGAACGGTGCCGACTAAATCCAATATGTCAAAACCGCCTCTCGGCTTTAAGACCGAAATCCACAACCTATTGCGGATTGAATAGAACATGGCACAGTTAGTTGTGGATTCAAGCAAAAACTTATTCATCGTTGTTCACAGATAATTCACGCAAATTGTTAAGTAAATAGCGTCTTTGTTCGCTCTGCCTCTTGACGCAAAATAAATTCTCCTAAAAGCGGAACAGCAAAAGAATATTTTCCGTGGCGGTTTTTATAGACCAATCCACAATCACTTAAATGCACAAGCATCTGATTAACTTGGCTCGACCCAAAAGGCTTTGCCATATGTTTTGCGGCGACAACAATTTCCTGAACCGTGAATTCCCCGTCCGAATTTTCGAGCGTTGCAATAATTGAAAGCAATTCTCTTTGCCTGTCTGTGGCACGCGCCCATCTTCCGGCGAAAAAATCTTTGTCTAATTTTTGGGTTATTTCGGCCATCGGGATTGGTTTCACGCTCCCATCAACAGTTAGTTGCTGAACCCAAATATCGAAAATTTCTTTGCAGATAAATTGAATGAAATAAGGATAACCGCCGGAAGTGTTGAAAATTAAAACGATTGATTTGTCGTCAAAATTTACCGACGAATGGCCGTCTTTTATGGGTTTTGCAATCGCTTGCTTACTGTCGTCTTCATTCAATCGGTTGAGCGTTACAACATCAAACATCCGTTCCGCGAAAGTTCGGGCTTCAACCAGCTTGGGGAATAGCGTTGGCAATCCAACCAGCACCAGCATGAAGGGAATGTTTTTCTTTTGAATGGACTGAAAAACATCCAGCAACAGAGACAATGGGTATTGTTCTTTTTCTGCATGGTCGGACATGGTTTGCGCTTCATCGTATGCAAAAATAATCCCGTTAATACCATGAGGCATTAAGCACTCCCAAACAAATTGCAATATCCCTTTCAATTTATCCGAAACGAGTCCCGGTATGGATTTGTAGATTTCTGAAAGCGTGGCGAAGTTCAATGATTTTTCCTCGAATGCTCCTACCGCCTGAAATCCAATTGGCGGCACTTGTTTTTTTATTTTCACACCCGCCGTAACCACTGATAAATCTGCGAGCAATCGTTGCGCTATGACTTCTTCACTAACGCTGGCGGACTCTGAAAGATCAGTTCCAACCCACAGCCACCTTTTTTGAATTACAAGCGGCCTGAAGGTATCCAGCAAGACTGTTTTACCAACACCCCTTAATCCGGTTAGAACCAAGTTGGTAAGAATCGTCTTTTGCTCTAAAAGCTTAAAAAATTCCGCCTTCTCTTTGTCGCGGCCTGCTAAATATGGGGGCATATGTCCAGCCCCAGGTTTAAATGGATTCTGATATTTTGGATTTGGATTACTCATAAAATTTATATTGTTTTATTTACTTGACTAAATTTATACCAAAGGCTAAATTTAGTCAAGTAAATAAATTGAAATAAAAACAAAGCCCTGCCAGCGCAGAAACACTGACAGGGCGCAACTCAAACAGGGGTTAGCTGTATGAGTCACACATCTAACGGATGCGACTCCACGATAGCTTGCCCTGATTGGAAAGGCAAGTTTGAAATGTTATTGCTGTTCAGGAAGGTGGTGTAAGGAAACGTGTGTAAAAAGGCGAGCGGGTGTATCCCGGTTCTGAACAAGAGAACCATAAACCAAAGAAAGGATACACCCATGAGAGCCAACACAGCCCTCGTCATAGAGCCTGCCG
>JBAVOO010000050.1:0-9791 GCA_049692125.1 Verrucomicrobiia bacterium
AGCGCAGACATTCTTGTCTGCGGGTTTGCGGGACATTCTTGTCCCGTGTTCCATCCGTACGAAAGTGGCGACTGGAAAGTCGCCAGAACCCGCAGGCTGGAAAGCCTGCGCTACATCATAACTGTAAACGTTCTAAGGCGGCAATTGACAGGAAGTACCGCGCGGACCGCCTGAAGGGGGGACACCAAACCAGCCCACAACCGGTCCGGAGTTCTTAAATAAATCCATCTGGTTTTGATTATTAACATTCAAGCTATCGCTAATAATTGCGTGACAAGCGGTTCGGCGACGGTAATTTGGTGGCGACATCCTTTTGGCATTATGAGCACGAAAATCAGTTTCGCCCTGCGCGAGCAGGACATTCCAACGCAATGGTACAATCTTCTGGCGGATTTTCCCGAGCCGCTGCCGCCGCCGCTGCATCCGGGGACCAAACAACCTGTCACGCCGGACCTGCTGACGGCGATTTTCCCCGAAAATCTTGTCATGCAGGAAATGTGCCCCGACCGCTGGGTGCCAATCCCCGACGAAGTCCGCGAAATCTACACGTTGTGGCGGCCCACGCCGCTGCTGCGCGCGGTGCGCTTCGAGAAAGCGCTCCAGACACCGGCGCACATTTACTACAAATACGAAGGCGCCAGTCCCGCCGGCAGTCACAAGCCCAACACCGCTGTCGCCCAGGCCTACTACAACAAGGTCGCCGGCACCAAACGCCTGGCCACCGAGACCGGCGCGGGCCAGTGGGGTTCGGCCTTGGCGCTGGGATGCAAGCTGTTTGGCCTGGAGTGCAATGTTTACATGGTCAAGGTGAGTTACCAGCAAAAGCCGTATCGCCGCATGCTCATGCACACCTGGGGCGCGACGGTGCATCCCAGCCCCAGCGACCAGACTGAATACGGGCGCAAGGTGCTCCACGACGATCCGAATTGCCCCGGCAGCCTCGGCATCGCCATCAGCGAAGCCATCGAAGACACCGTCAAACATCCGCACACGAAATACTCGCTCGGCAGCGTGCTCAATCATGTTTGCCTGCATCAAACCGTCATCGGCCAGGAATCCATCAAACAGATGGAAATGGCCGCCGAGGAGCCGGACTCGATCATCGCCTGCTGCGGCGGCGGGAGCAATTTCGCCGGCATCGCGTTTCCGTTCATTCACAGGAAAATCACCGGGAAGAAAAAATATCGCATCGTCGCCGTCGAGCCGTCCGCGTGTCCGTCGCTGACGAAGGGCGAACTGCGCTACGACTTTGGCGACACGGCCATGACCACGCCGCTCCTGATGATGTACACGCTGGGGCACGATTTCATGCCGCCGTCCATCCACGCGGGCGGGCTGCGTTACCACGGCATGTCGCCGATGGTCAGCCACGCGCTCAAGCTCGGACTCATCGAAGCGGAAGCTTACCATCAGACGAAAGTCTTCGAGGCCGGGACACTCTTTGCGCGCAGCGAAGGGATTGTGCCCGCGCCGGAATCCGCGCATGCCATTGCCGCCGTCGTCAACGAGGCGGCCAAGGCACGCGAGGCGGGCAAGAAGCGCGTCATTCTTTTCAATCTGTCCGGACACGGGTTGCTTGACTTGAGCGCCTATGAAACTTACCTCACCGGAAAACTGCAGGATGTTTAAACCTCAACTCCAACCTTCAAAAAAAACAACCATGAAAACCAGAATACAATTCCTCCTGCTGGCGGCGTCGTTGGTGACATTGCCAGGTATTATGCAAGCCCAACCCTCGGCCGAATATGTGCCGGGCTCCGAAGGCATCAAAGGTGCATCCCTGCCGCCGCCAGGGGTTTATTTCCGCGACTACAATTACTTCTACTGGGCTGACCAGTTCAACAACCCCGCCGGCAACGATGCCCATGTCCCCAATGCCGAGGTCTTTACCTACGCCAACATTCCCCGTGTGATTTGGATCACGGACACGAAGGTCCTCGGCGGGTACCTCGGCGTGGACGCCCTGCTTCCGGTGGTTGATCAACACGTGAAGGCCGGGCCGTTTGACAGCACCACTTTCGGCATCGGAGATTTCTTCGGCGAGGGCACGCTTTCGTGGCATCTCAAGCAGTTTGATTTCGCGGTCGGCAGCGGCGTTTGGGCCCCCACGGGCGATTCCGCACCCCCGCCGACTACGCGCGTTGGCAAGGGCTTTTGGACGTTCATGCAAACCGCCGGGGCCACTTGGTATGTTGATGAGGAAAAAACCTGGGCGGTGTCGGCGTTGAACCGTTACGAGTTCTGCACCGAACAGCGCGACACGGATCTCATTCCCGGACAGACTTACACGCTGGAATGGGGCATCAGCAAGACGGTGGCGAAGGTCGTTGACTTGGGCGCGGTGGGCTACTACCAACAACAAGTGGACCCCAGCGAAGGCGCATCGTGGAGCAGCCGCAGCCGGGTGGCCGCCGTCGGCCCGGAAGTCAACGTGGCTTTTCCGAAGCAGATGTTCTTCGTCGCGCTCCGCTACAATTACGAATTCATGGCCGAGAACCGGGCACAAGGCAACGCCATCACCTTGACCCTCACGAAGCGATTCTAGCCGGGGGCGGAAAACTTTTTTGCGATTTGCAGTCACGGGACTAGATTGCCAGATGGAAGTTTCCGGGAAAATCCAGTGCCCGTTCTGCGGGCAGGCGTTCGAACTGGTAGTGGACACGAGCGTGCCCAGCCAGCGGTTCACGACGGATTGCGAGGTGTGCTGCCGTCCCTTCGAGGTGGTGGCCGAGTGCGAGCCGGGTGAAATTCTGAGCTTGGACGTGGCGGGAAATTGAGGCAGCCTGCGCCGGTGCACAATTTTGCCAACACCATTCTCTGGGTTTACATCGTCCTGCTGCTGGTTGGGGGGCTGATGGGTTTTCTGAAGGTGGGCAGCAAGGTGTCGCTCATCTCATCGTCGGTGTTCGCGGCGGTGCTGGTATTGACCCAAACCGGGATTTTTGAGCCGACCGTGGCGCGCAATCTGGTGAACGTGCTCCTGGCGGCGCTGCTGGTGGTGTTCGCCATCCGGCTGGCCAAGACGAAAAAATTCATGCCGAGCGGATTGATGCTGGTGCTGACCATCCTGACGCTGGCGCTGCGGAACATTTTCAAAGGCTGAATCGCCGGATGGGGTGAAATTCCTTGCACAGACGGTCTCCGATTCGTAATTTACGTTTCCTTTTTGGTGCACCCATAGCTCAATTGGATAGAGCGGCTGACTACGGATCAGCAGGTTTCAGGTTCAACTCCTGATGGGTGCGCCATCTCCAATTCCTGCCTCTCCGCGCCAGCCAGCGCCAATGCGTGACAGTCGCTTTTGTTTTCAATGTCTTTATAGGTTTCGTTCCCGAAGGGATTCGCGTCAGCAGATGACAGCAAATGACCCGCCGCGTCTGAATTTTGTGTCCCTTTTTGTGTCCCTTTTTTCGGGGTGAACTTCGGCAACTTATCCGCCGCTTCCGCCAGCGGCAGATGCGCGACATCCGTGTAGGTTTTGTTTGTCAGCCGCATTTCACTGTGCCGCATGAATTCCATCGCCACGCGAGGAAGCACGCCACAACGGGCCAGATTCGTTGCCAGCGTGTGCCGCAGCGCGTGAAAGTCGGCACGCCGGCCTTGTGCGTCCACAAACGGGATTCCAGCCGCCGCCAGGTCTTTTCGGAATTGATCCATGTCGGGAATCGTTTCAAAAACCGCCTCGTCCAAACCCGCGCCTGTCACCACCAGCTTTTTCAATTCAGCCGCAACCTCCTCGTTCAACCAGATTGTCGCCGCCTTGTTGTTTTTGGTGGTCGAGGCGCGGACTTTCAAATACGGATTGTCCCCGTATAGAAAACAGTCCCCTTTTTCCAGCGCAGCCAGTTCAGCGCGGCGCAATCCAGTATTTAATGCCGTCAGATAAACCGGCTTGCGCGGCCCGGCCACTTCCAACAAGCGGCGGACCTCATCATCCGAGAGCGCCCGGCGTTGAATTACTTCCTTGCCTGCCGTTTTATGTTTGCCGACAGCCTGCAATGGATTGGTTTCCAGCCGCCCCGCGCGTTGCATCCACTTCATCAAACCGCTGGCCGCGTCCAGATAATCATTCAACGTTTTTGCTGATAGCGTTTGCTGTCTGCGCCAGTTCATAAAACTGTCTGCCGTCACATCCTTTGGATATTGCCAGCCACATTCCTTGATCAGCTTGTTCAAGCGGCAGCGCAAATTGGCCTGATACATTTCATCCCGCCCGCTGCCTTCAAGATCAGCCAGAAAATCTTCCTGATGGACCGTCAACGGCTTTGCCGCCGCATCCCGGAGCGGCTTTGGCGCGGTGATCCCGGACGCTTCCCACGCAGCATCCTGGACGATTTTACGAAGCATTGTTCCGGCCTCATGTTTGTCGGTGGTATTAAGGGCAACTGTCCGCTGGCAGGCATCATTGGGCAGGGTGTAATGCCCGTAATAGCAATGCGACAAAACCAACTTGCCGTTGACCTTCCGTTTGCGCTTAAAAACGTGTTCTTGCATAAATCACTTCACAATTTTTTCTTTGCCGTTTCGCTGCTGTTTCAGCTTTTCAATGTAGGCATCCACATCGCCAGCCGTCAGCTTGGACAGCCTGCCAATTTTTATCGGCTTGGGAAGCTCGTGCGCGGCAATCAGCCGCTGAACCTTTCTTTTGCTGATGTCCAGCAACAATGCCACCTTGTCCAGACCAAGCAACTGTTTTGCATCCACAAAAGTGTTAATCTCTGTATTCATTTTATTTCACTTTTCCTAAAAGTCTTTCCGCCAGGTACGGCCGGGCTTTCACACGGGTTTCGTAGTCAATGCTGAACCACTTTTCCCGCAGCATTTTAATCGCCTGGGCGAATGCAAATTTCAAAAGCTGCTTCCGCAAAAGCTCACGCCCCGGAAAGTGAATTTCCTTGAAATAATCGTCATCAAACAAGAATTCTTCCCGCTTGGCCGACTTTTCCCAATTCTCGTATGCCTCGACATACGGCTCAATCGTGTCAAAAAACTGGTTCCAGCTCTTTTTCGGGTCTTTCAACGCCTTGGTGATCGTCACCGCGCTCAATTTGACGCCGTGCTTTTCTTTCAAAAACCTGCTGATGGCTCGCGCGCTCATCCGCTCGTTCGCCCCGTAGATGGACGGGAACAACTCCACCACCAGACCGCGCTTGCCGTCCAGATCAGCAGACTTTGAGTGCTCCATCAGGGTTTGACCGATGGCCGCCACGCTCACAACATTTTCTTTTATATCCGACATGTTTATAAATTAACAAAGTTATCATTCGTGTCAATAACTTATTTTTGCTTATTTTTGAGTGTTTGGCAGACCCCCTGGCGCAAAGACTTTCGCGCTGTCCACTTTGCTCCCATCACAAAAGACTTTGCGCCGACCCGACAATGGCGCGACCAAAGTGGCGTAACCGTTCTCCGTGCCGCCTTTGGCGATCTCTCCGCCCGGCCACGCCGCTTTCGGCGCAAGACGCCTTCGGTTGCTGATTGATAGCGGAGGCCGGAACGACTTCGTCGGCCTTTTGCATTCAGTTCGCTTGCGACGTGAACACAGCGCAAGCACGGCCCAGCGCGTCACTTTCGGTCAGACGACTTGCCCGGCACCGGATTTTTCCCCTGGCGCACAGACTTTCGGGCTGACTCGCTTCACGGTCACACCAAAAGACCTTGCGCTGACCCAATTCCCCCGTTCGAGTTCCCCTGATTGTCATGCGGCTTGCGGATTTAAAGGCCAAGCCGGATGCCAACCGCGCGAACACTCACCCCCATGTGAGCCTGCTCGTGTCAGATTTGCCACCAGCACTGCGCCCCGCCACCCTTCGCAGCACTGGTTTCAAATCCAACACCAGCAGGACAAATCACGCGCGAAGGGGCGTCACGGGTTTGCGTATGTCTGGGCCGCGAGATTGACTGGCAAGCGCTTTGAAACAGCTTGGTTTAATTTTTGAAGGTAGCTGTGCAGCCTATCCTCTTGTTAGGCGGCGTCATAGCTCACTTCAGCAAATCATCGCACTGGCTGGAAATCTGGGACAATCCAAGTCGGACATAGTTGCGTGGAAAATCGCCTTGGGATTTCAGTTCCGCCCAAGTATAGCCAGAGCCATCCTTGATAGTCTTCATGGCTTCCGCCATCTCGCTCCGTCTGCTCTCTGGAAAAACAAAATCTAGAAACTCAGCCTGCATCTGAACCGAAAGACTCCAAAGGCTATCGGTAGCTCTCATAACCTGCACAAGCTCGTCAATCTTATTGGTCTCATTGGCGAGTGCCGACTGATTGGCGGCGTAACTTGTCTCCAAAGCCAGCCGCTTCTCTCGAAACTCGGTATAAGTCGAGCCGGTGGTGCATACCTTCACAGCGCCAACAGACTCTCGAAATCTCTGTCTCGCTTGCTGCTCTGCTATCTGCTTGGCGCTTGGTCCGCAACCGCAAATCATAACAGATAAAATGCAAATGAAAAACTTAGACAATGTCATCCTCAATATCATAACCAAGGGCCCCTCCGGCTCCATACTTGATACGGTCAATGCGCCGCTCGATGCGTCGCTTATCTCGCTCCGCTTTTTTCCTATCTGCGGCCTGCTCTGCTGCTTGATGCTTTGCAAGTGCGCTGCTCAACAAATGCCCGCAGCATATCAGCAAAACGCCGACGGTGGCCACACCAGCAGCTTCCAAACTTCCACCACTAATGACGCCCAACACAATACCAGTGAAAGTCACAAGTACACCGCACCAATCGGTAATGCTCTTAATCGACTTCATGCTCGGCTTTCCGAAAAAGCCCCGCTCTGGATAAATCTGCCCGTCATGACTCTGGCCTTGTTCTCGGTCATTTATCATATCGCTAAAATCATCGTGTATTGGGTAGAGCGATGGTTGCAGCCGTCTAACAGTATTTCGGTTGAAGTTTCACGGTCTAATTCTTATTTATTTTCGCCATGTGATGCTTGTAATCCATTTCTGTCAAGGCCCTTCAATGGTTGATGAATCCCCATCATTCGACCAGAGAAAGGTTG
Source organism: Verrucomicrobiia bacterium (assembly GCA_049692125.1). Lineage (GTDB taxonomy): Bacteria > Verrucomicrobiota > Verrucomicrobiia > Limisphaerales > UBA11358 > UBA11358. The sequence goes on from JBAVOO010000050.1 coordinate 7,006, forward strand.
CACGCGCGCCACGGGACAAATGGTTGCCCAATCCGGGAACTATGTTTCATAACTGACTCACTCCGGCTTCCGGGTCTTTGATTTGAAAAACCAAATAGCTATGCCAGCTATAACCACAATTCCTACCGCATTAGAAAGCGAGAGGTTAATAACGTCAATGATGCTATTACAAACCAGAGCGATTATCTTGCCGATGAGGCTAACATCCTGCCATGCAAAAACATCCTTAGCGTTCGCAAACATCCGATATCCGACACCCAAGCCGAAAACAATGAGGAGCAGCAGTAAAATTTGTCGTCTTTGTGGATTCATGCGGGTTCGCCTAACGCATGAGCCAAGCCACAGCCAATCCGAAACCGCAGCCCGCGACAGCGGAGGCTGGACGCCCAATGGCTGTTGGCTTCGGCAATTTGTTAGACTGCACCTCTGAGTCCTGCGCATTCAAATCCAACCGCATAATAAGCTCCTTCCTCATGCCACCAATCAATCAAAAACTTGAGACTGATGCCAATCTCGTCATCCGGCGCGGGAGGCATCAATGAACCAATATGCCGAAATGACATCAAAAGACAACCAACTACCTGAAACCGTAGGCCAAGCAAATAGGTGGCGGTCTTGTCAAGCTCTGGCAGTGGCTTGTCTCGCAGCCATAGCTCGACTGCTGTATCGAGCAGCTTCGCATATGGTGCCTCGACCAACTGATACGCACGAACACGAGGCGAGTGTTCGGTATCGGATGTCGCAAAGAGCAGCCACGGGGCTTCTCGCCATTCATGGTAAGGAGGGCCTCCGACAGCGAGCATCTCACCGAGCTGCGTCCACGTCATCGTCGGGCCGTCGTGTGGAGTATCTGCTGTGGAACAACGCATATCGTGTGTCGTGCAGTCTAACATATAATGGACGCCGCGTTATGCAGTCTATCCATTTTGACGAAACGAGCGTAAGCTGGACTAAAATTACTGTCCAGCATATTGTTATGCCGTTTATGGCCCCGCAACCCGTCCCAGCAAAGACTGCCCGCGCCACGGGACTAATCAATGTCAGGACTCCATTTTTATCACCACCAGATTCATGGTACCGGAACGGACCCGATAAAAGACGACTTCCTTTTTGGAAGTCACCGCATAAAAAATCAGCCAGCGCGAGAATCCACGCACCCGCCAGGAACGGATGCCAGCCGGAGATAAATCTTTTCGTTCGCGTCCGACAAAGGGATTCTTCCCGATGAATTGAACCGTTTCAACCAGGGCGTCATACCACCGTTCCGCCACCTCTGCCCCGGCCTTGTCTTTCAGCCAGATCAATTCCTCGGCCAGGTCCAGCAGGAAGCGCGGGCGTTTACTACCAAAGACGCTCACTTTTTGCCTCGCAATACCCGGTCGCGGATGGCGTCCATTTCCTTTTTGGTCAACGGCGTTTCCGGCCCGCTGGCGATGGCCTCATCAATCCACTTTTGATCACGCTTGGTCGTCAGTGCGGCATCAATCTGGAATGTCCGTTCAAGACGGCTCATGGCCTCCTGGGTAATGCTGCGGAAATTCGCGGAGGCTTCGTTTTTCAACTGCGCGTGCAGTTCCATCGGAATGTCTTTCAAGGTTATACTTGCCATACGCCACAACCATAATGGCACCACTCTGGTTTTGCAAGACCGGTTTTCACTCAAAACGGATTTCCCGACGATACAAAAAGGTCATCGTGCAAATCAGCTTCCGTCACCGGCCCGACATCAATGTTGTCCGCTTCCGGCGGCCTCGTTTCCCGCCAGTGCGCCGTCGCCGGGGCGTCAAATGCCAGTTCTTCAAACTTGAGCCACAGCATCCGCTGCGCCGCCGCCATTTTCTTTTTTGACTCGGAATCAAGAAACGGCAATTGGTCTTCCGCATATAGCGCCAGCCGCTTCGCCGCCAAGCCGGTTTCAAAATCGCCTTTGCCAAATCGCAGCGGAATCGGGATGCTGGCGATGATGTCCCGCAGGTAGTAATTCCAGCGCGGACCGAAGCAATCGGCGAACAGGCTGTAATCCCTGAAATCGAGCATGGCAGCGGCCATTTTCAGCCGCGTGCGATACAACAGATTGCCCAGGCTGTAGATCGAAAAGCGCATGGGAAAATGACGCCCAACGCCCCGCGAATAACGAATCAGCCGGTGACCCCGACCGGGCGGAATCAGGTTGAAGGTCTTGGTCAGATATTTACCCAAATACCGCGCGAAAGCCTCCTTGGTTTTCTTGATCGGCAGCAGTTCAACCCGGCCAAACCGATATTTGCAGACTGTTTCACGCAGCGCTTTCCATTCCGCCGCCAACGCCTCGTTGCGCAGATGTTTTCCCCGGCGCATCCAATACGGCAGCCTGTAATTGGAGAGGGTTTCAACATCGGTCCCGGTGCGAATATCCTCTTTAGTTGCCACCACCACATGAAGGTGCCAGACACCATCCTTGTGCGGTTCCAGAATACAAATCCAATCCTGATAACGCTTCATCACCACATTGGAACAGAAGGAATGCCAGCGAGCCTGGACAAACTCCAAATCCTTGGCTTGCTCCCGGAGCAGGAAAGTTTCCAACGAGCCTCTGCCACTGCCAGGGACACCAAAAGACAGCGTGAGCAGGCCCACACGCTCAATGCCATGCTTTTTCACCATCCATTCAATCGCCATTTCCAATCGGTGACGGCTTTTCTTCCGGTAAGGCGAAAGCGGAGCGGACTGAAACAGGCCAATCCCATTTCCAATGCAATTATTACTATTCTGACAAGGAAGGGTGTCGGCGGCGCGCGCTTCGCGCG
>JBAVOO010000051.1:0-35335 GCA_049692125.1 Verrucomicrobiia bacterium
GGTCGCGCAGGGTGCCGGAAACCAATCCTGTTCTCGCACCTTGGTCCCGCGAACTTTCCAGCACGCAACTGACCTCCGCCTAATCCGGGTTGCAAAGACCCTTTTGGGCAACACGCCCTCAAGATGCGCCCGAGATAGATTGATTGGGAACCCCCGTCGATGGCAGGTAACACCTCGCAGTGTCCGGGAGCCCGGCGTGGCGAATCGGAGCAACGGAGTGGTGGGGAATTGGGCCGTGGCCAGGGGTTCCTGGAAGCGCTCACTTAAGGATTTCTGGGCAATGCCCAATCATTCAATCCGGTCATGAAAGGCCAGATGAGACCTCAACCCATCCGGTCCATTGGCTGCCGCTGACACCATTGCTCCACGGGCCTGCTTTGCTCGTGGACCGTCAGGAAAAACCCTGTGGCCAGGTCAGCGCCGGAACTGGCGCCGATGGCAAACAACTTCCCCGTGGCCTTTCGCACTGAAGCCTCACTGCCGGTCATCAATTCAATCAGCAGGTCTTTGATGCGTCCGAAAAGCAGGCCTCGGCGCGCCAGATCCAGAAAAGTATTCGAGAAGATGTTGTCGCCCTCGGCGGCGCTGAAGACCGCATCGGCCGCGGGCTGAAAAGCCTGGCCGCGAAATTTTTGCAGGAGGTTCAAGCCAATGAGCAGGCCGGCGATAAAGTCGTCGCCGCTGGGGGTCAGACCCAGACCACAGCCTTTCAAACTGCGGATGCCATCCAGCAGGTGGCCATGAAAGACCTGATGCGCGCCCCGGCAGATTTGGTCGGCGAAAGCCCGCTCAAAGCCGGATCGGAAGTTCTTCAGCCGCGTTTCATCCAGCAGAAAAGCGAGGCTTTTTGGAGGGGCACACTCGGTCAGCAATTTGCCAAAGATTGAGAGGTTGTGATGGAAGCAATGGAGGTTGCCGGGATTGAAATCGAGTGTGGAGTGGTAGCGCTGGCAGGGGGTGAAAGGGATACGCTGCGCCGCGAAGACCACGCTCGAGGTGGTGATTTTGAGGGGCGGGAGTCGGGTTAGCCCGGCCATTTCGCCACCTGCACCGAGATCGGCGGCCCCGGTCAGAATACCACCCCGCCTCGGCGAGCTGGTAGCGAAAGCGTCCTCCGGTCGAACATACGGGGTCAGACCTTGGAGAACAATGTTCAGCGGGCCGGGGCCGATTTGTTCATCCACCACCGAGACGAGGCGGCCCTGACGCTCGAAATTGACCACCCGGTTGAAACGGGAGTGAAAGCGGTAGATGCCGGATTCGATTTGGTCCCCGACGCTGAACAGGCTGTTCACCCCGGATAGAATACCATGCCGTAGTTCTTGCTGTACTCAGCCTCGCGAACGATTTCGACTTCGCCGGCGACGGCCATACCGAATTTCGGATGAGGAATTTTGAGCTGGCCGGTGATGCGCATTCCGTTCTCCAACTCCACCATCCCCAAGCCCAGCTTGGCGACATTGAAATCCGGCGGCAGATTGTGCACCGTCGTAAAGGTCAGCAATTTTCCCTTTTTGGGCAGCGGCACGGTGTCGAACTCGAACACCTCGTTCTGGCCGCATTTTTTGCAGACCATGCGGAAGGGGTAATGCAGTTGACCGCATTTCTTGCACCGATAAGCATAGATTTCCAGGGCCATATTTCAGTCCTCTCTCTTAAAGACGAGGCAGACAACATTGTTGCCGAAGCCGCCGAAGTTGCACGTGAAACCAATTCTCGCGTCCTTGACCTGCCGCTTTTTGGCTTCGCCGCGGAGTTGCAGGACAATTTCGTGCGCCTGCGCGACGCCGGTGGCGCCGGTCGGGTGGCCTCTGGCTTTCAGGCCGCCAGCCGTGTTGATGGGAATTTTGCCGCCGATGCGCGTCTCGCCCTTCTCGAGTGCGAGATGCCCCTGACCTTTCTTGAAGAAGCCAACTTCCTCACTCTGGACAATTTCCAGGATCGTGAAGGCATCGTGCAGTTCGGCAACATTAACGTTGCCCGGAGCCACGCCGGCCATCTTGAAGGCCTGCGCCGCCGCGCCGCGAACGGCCAGCAGATCGGTCGGCTCGGCGCGTTCGTGGACGCAGTGGGAATCGGTGGCTTGCCCGACCCCGGCCAACCGGATCAGCGGTTTCTTCAGCTTCTTCGCCACCTCCGCCGAGGCCAGGATCACGCAAGCGCCGCCGTCGGAAACGGGGCAGCAATCGAAGAACCGGAGCGGTTCGGCCACATACGGGTTGTTCGTCATCGCCTCGGGTGAATCGAGGATGCCTTCAAGAGTAATCTTCTCGTGCAAGTGGGCGAAGAAGTTTAACAGGGCGTTGTCGTGGTTCTTCACCGCCACCATCGCCAGGTGCCGCTCCGTCACGCCATACTTCTGCATGTAAAGGCGGGTGAACATCGCCGCCAGCGATGGCAGCGTGACGCCATAGATGTACTCCGCCAGCGGATGGCTCAGCGTGGCGACAAAATCGGTCGCTTCGAGGTTGTTCACCTCTCGCAGCCTTTCGGCAGAGGTCACCAGGACAACGTCGTGCAGGCCGGAAGCCACCGCCAGGAAACCCGTCTTGATGGCCGAGGCGCCGGAGGCGGGACCGTTTTCGATGACCTCGGCCCCGACCGGGGTGAGGCTGAGGGTGTCAACCACGGCGCTGGCCAGACCGGATTGGTGATTAAGCCGGGCGCCGCCCATGTTGGCCACATAGACGTGGTCCACTTTCGACAACCCGGCGTCCTTGAGCGCCAGCATCGCCGGGTAGGCGGCGATTTCGCTCAACGGATATTCCAGTCGCGTAAAACTGGTGATGCCGGCACCGACGACATAAACTTCACGCATAAATCAAAGCTTTCCTTCCTGTTTCCACCTCTGGGACATCAGAGCCGTGCCGGTTGAATCATACATGGACCGCGTCGCGGCCAGCAGATCAGCCGGGGCCTTGGGCGGATCGGTCGGCGGCAGAATGGCCGCCTGGGCCTTCTCGAGCAGGTGCTTCGGCACCGGCCGGCGGCCCACGACGAGCGTCGCGCGCGCCTTGTTGAACAGCTCTTTGGTCAGCGCCCAGGAAGGCACGCCGCCCAGTTCATGGGCAATGTTGAAGCGCTGCTCCAGGCCATACTCGATCATCCAGCGGCGGAAGCCGATGGGGGATTCGGCCACAATCAGAACCTCCTTCTGGCCGATAATGTCGAGGTGGTACTCCATTTTGGACGCAAACGCGTGCGCGCCGACGCGCAACCCGCGCCGCAGCGCCATCGTGTGATAGGACATGCCGACCTCCTTGCTCAACAGACGCCCGTTGACCACCGCGACCAACTCGCCATCGATCTGGGCCACCAGGACGTATTCGTCCTGAACGCGGTGGCGGTAATAAGCAAGCAGTTCGCTATAGAGCCGGGCCGCCACCACGTCGTAGTAGTCGCGTTCGACGTGGAGCAGGGGTTCGACATGGCACAGAATGTCAGGTATGTCCTCACGGCTCACCTGACGGATGACCATCTCCTCGCCGCCGGCCAGCATCATGTACTTGGGCGGGAACGGCGGGATGGGGTTATCGATGGGACGCAGGATTTTTTCAACATCAACCGACATAGCATTTCCTATTTTGTTATCACTCAAATTGATTGAGTTTTCAGTGCGTGTTTACAATGACTTGCAGCACTTTTCAAGCGGTTTCTTTCACGTGCCGAACGGTTTCTTTCACTACAAGTTTCTGACAATTTTTCTGACAGTTGGTATTCCGATGCAACCGGTCTGAACATTTCTTACTCAAAAACAAAACACCCGCTTTTTTAAGCCCATGCGTTTCACAATTCCTGCTTCAATAATTTCATCTTCGCTTAAGGTGTTTTCGCGCAGGCTGGCACAGGATTGCGAATGAATCGAGCCATGAAAAACATCACATCACCGATCGCGTTGCTCGCTGCCGGATTGGCCATGAGCAATTTCGCCGCCGAACCGACCCATCCCGTCGTCGGCACGGGGCGGAACCGGTGCTACGACAATTCACACCCCATTGCCGCGCCGCAGCCGGGCCGGCCGTTTTACGGCCAGGAAGCGCAGCATCCCGGCAACACCCCTGCCTGCCGCGACAACGGCTACGGCACGGTGCCGGATTTGGTCACCGGCCTCATGTGGGTGCAGGAGTGTGGCGCGAAAGTGACGTGGGATGATGCGATGGCCGACGCGCAGGCGTGCCGCGCAGGCGGCCATGACGACGGGCGCGGGCCTGCAATCAAGGAGCTTTACCGCTCATCAATTTTGCCGGCGAATGCCGCGGGCCGATGGCCGGTTCAAAACCGTTTCTCGACACGAATTATTTTCATTTCGTCTATGGCGACACTTCGCGCGGCGAACGGATGATTGATTGCCAGGATTGGAGCGCGCCGGAATACGTCAGCATGACGATGAACAACGACGCCACGGTGTTGGGGGTGAATTTCGCGGACGGCCGCACCAAGGGTTATCCAAAATTCGATCGGCGCACGCGCAGCTCGACGCCTTTCGATGAACACCGTGTCGCTCTTTCGCGGTGGTGCGGGCACGGGCGAGAGCTTTGTTGTTGCACGATCTGGTTTCCGCCACTGCGATGAATCACGCCGCGCCGAGCAGCGCGTGAACCTTGGGCATCCATTCACTGATCGGGATTTTCTGCGGACAATGGTCTTCGCAGTCGTGGCAGGCAACGCAAACACCGGCCCGCGCCGCTTCCGTGATAAAAATCTGATACTTGAAGCGCGCGCCGGGAATGTCTTCGTGGAGAAACGCTTCGTTGTAAATTTCAAAATTGGCCGGGATGTTCACTCCGTTTGGGCAGGGCATGCAGTAGTTGCACCTGGTGCAAGGAATAACGGATCGTTCCCGGTACTTTCGCTGCAAGTCCGCGATCACTTTCAGGTCCGCCGCCTGAAACGAATGGCTGCGGGCGTGGGCCGCCGAATCCAGGTTGGCGTTCACCTGGTCCAGGTTGCTCATTCCGCTTAACACCACCGAGACTTCGGGCTGGTCCCAAAGCCATTGCAACGCCCAGTCCGCCGGAGAGCGCTTCACGCTGGAGCGCTCGATCATCTGGAGAATGGACGACGGCGGATGGGCCAGCCTCCCGCCGAGCAGCGGTTCCATGATCACGACGGCCAGGCCCTTGGCGGCGGCGAGCTTCAATCCCTGAGTGCCCGCCTGGTTTTCCGTGTCCAGGTAGTTGTATTGAATCTGGCAGAACGTCCAGCGATCGTAGCCGTTGACGATGTCAGGGAAGCTCTCGTAATTGTCGTGGAACGAAAAACCCAGGTGGCGGATGCGTCCGTCGCGAATCGCAGCGCCGGCGTTTTCCAGAAGTTTGTATTTCGGGACGATTTCGCTCCAGCGCTTTTTATCCAGGGCGTGGAGCAGATAGAAATCAATGTGATCGGTCTGGAGCTTGCGCAGTTGCTCGTTCAACATCCGGTCAAAATCGGCTTCCTTTTGGATCAACCACACCGGGGACTTGGTGGCGATTTTCACCTGGTCCCGATGGCCGCGCAACGCCTTGCCGAGAACAGTCTCGCTGTTGCCTTCGTGATAGACGTAAGCGGTGTCGAAATAGTTCACGCCCCGATCCAGGGCGTGGCGGATCATGCGCACAGCTTCCGCTTCGCTGATGTTTGGGCCATTGGCTTTTCCGTCCGCGGTGGGCAGGCGCATACAGCCAAAGCCCAGAACCGAAGCGTTCCAATCCAGCCTGCCGAATTTGCGAAATTGCATGGTAACGGGTTCGAGGGAATTCATTCGCGAACCACGGTGGGCGGGCGGCTCCCGGCATGTTGATGGATCGCCGCGCCCAACCAGGCGATGGTCTGGCCCAGATCATTCATGTTGCGCGAAGCCTCGTCGTCCTTGGCCACCTCACCCTTGTCCAAACCAAATCCGAGGTTCCAATACGTGGATCCTGGCACGATGACACCGGACATGAGGAACATGTGGTTCATCGTGTCAAAGGCGTGCGTGCCGCCGCCGCGTCTGACCGCCACCACGGCGGCTCCGATTTTTCCGCGGAACAATCCGCCGTTGGCCAGCGCCACCAGCCCGGCGCGATCCAACAGCGCTTTCATTTCAGCGCTCACGTCGGTGAAGTATGTCGGTGATCCGAGGATGATCGCGTCGGCCGCGACCATTTTCCCGAAGCACTGGTTGAAAACATCATACTTCTGGCTGCACCGGGAATTCTTCTTCTCGAAACACTGGTAACAGGCCTGGCATCCGCGGATGGGTGCTCCGCCGAGCTGGACGAACTCGGTTTCCCAGCCGGAGGCGGCCAGCGGCGCAAGCGCCTTTTTCAAGAGAATTTCAGTGTTCCCGCCCTTGCGCGGGCTGCCATTTATGGCAACGGCTTTCATGATTCTAATCTGTAATCACAAACAATTCATATTTCCTGCTTTAACCGGGCCGTGTCAATGACAACCAAAATTGAAAGAGGATTTTTGAACTGACGCAGGGGCCTTCGTGCCGGATAGCAGCCAGCAGCCAGATGCAAAAGCAATTGTAGTTCACCTCCTGAGCCACGGACCGAATGAAGCCGCGGCCCGTACTTGTTTGTTCCCGACCGTGGGGAGACCGGCCAGAACCCTCTTGTGCGGAGGGCCAGGCAAACACGCATTCCTGCGCTGGCGCGCTGGTTAATCCGCCCACAATAATCGCGGCGGCCGTTGTGATGGCCGGTAGTTTGATGATTTTCATACTGACATTGAATACGCAAGCGACCGGAGAAATGTTACATCCGATTCCGCGCACAAAAACAAAAAGGGACGGCGCGAGGCCGTCCCGGTGTCAATGCATGTCACCTCACAGATTATTGTTGCGGGGGTGCCGCGGGGGGCGGAGTCCCGGCGGGGGGTGGAGTTCCAGCTGGCGGCGGGTTGCCACCCGGAGGCGGGCCGCCCGGACGACGACCGCGTTGGGCCGTCTTCTGCCATTTATCAAATTGCTCCGGGGTCAGGACGGCCTTCATTTGCGCCGTGGTTTCTTCACGGATGGATTGCATTTTGGTCCGGCGATCTTCCGGTGACAGGCTGGTGTCGCCACGCAAATCAATCATCTTTTTATCGCGGGCCTCAAGGATGGGTTTGACCTTCGCTTTTTGGTCGTCGGTGAGGTTGAGTTGCTGGGCGAGCTGGTCAAGGTTGGGACCCCCTCGCATGCCCGGAGGACGCTGGCCGGCGGGCGGAGCGCCTGCGGGCGGAGTGGAAGGCGGCGTGTTGGTGTCAGCCGCGCGCAAGGCCGGACTCCACACCAGCAAACTGCCCGCGGCCAATGCCGCGATTAACATTGTTTTATTTGCTTTCATAATTCTTTGTCGTGGTTTGTTTTTCAATTTCGCCGCGCCATGATGACGCGGTTCACTACCTGTCAGACGCCCATCATAACCAGAGGTTACAATCCGCGCAACACTTTCGCCGCCGCCTGGACCGTCTTTTCAATGTCCGTTTTACTGTGCGCCGTGGAAATAAAACCCGCCTCGAATTGCGATGGCGCCAGGTAAATTCCCTCCGCGAGCATTCCGTGGAAATACTTTTTGAACCGCTCGCGGTCGCTCCTCATCGCGTCGGCAACGTTCCACACCGGCCCGCCCGTGAAATAGGCACAGAACATCGAGCCGCAGCGGTTGAACGTCACGGGCACGTCCGCCGATTTTGCGGCGTCTTTCACCCCAGCTTCGAGTTGTCGGCCCAGGGTTTCGAGCCGGGCATAGGCATCTTTTCCGGAGGGCGGAGTTCCACGACGCCCTGGCTTGATTTCGGATTTCTTTCCAGGGGCTTGCGGAGCTCGCCCCTCCGACAGCAATTCGAGCGCCGCAATGCCCGCCGCCATCGCCAGCGGATTGCCGCTCAACGTGCCCGCCTGGTAAACCGGCCCCAGCGGCGCGAGCAAATCCATGATGTCCGCCCGCCCGCCGAACGCGCCGACAGGCAGCCCGCCCCCGATGATTTTGCCGAGACACGTCAAATCCGGCTTGATGCCGAACCGCTCCTGCGCGCCGCCGGGCGCGAGACGAAAGCCGGTCATCACTTCGTCGAAAATCAGCAACGCATCGTTTGCCTTTGTGACCTCGCGCAAAAATTCCAGATAACCCGGCTTCGGCAGATACAATCCGGCATTGCCCGGCACCGGCTCGACGATGATGCCGGCGATTTCATTTTTGTTCGCGGCGAACGCGGCCTTGACGGCGTCCGCGTCGTTGAACGGCAGAACGATGGTATGCCGGGTGAACGCGGCGGGCACCCCGGCGCTGTCGGGATGACCGAACGTGAGCGCGCCAGAACCGGCCTTGACCAGCAGCGAATCCGCGTGGCCGTGATAGCACCCGTCGAACTTGATGATTTTGTCGCGCTTCGTAAATCCGCGCGCCAGACGAACTGCCGACATACACGCTTCCGTTCCCGAATTGCACATCCGCACCTTTTGCACGCTGGGCACCAATTCGCAGATGAGTTTCGCCATCGTGACTTCAAATGGATTCGGAATGCCGAAGCTCGTGCCATGATCGGCGGCGGCTTTGACGGCGGAAATAATTTTCGGATGCGCGTGGCCGAGAATGGCCGGCCCCCAGGTACAGACGTAATCAATCAACTCATTGCCATCCACGTCCCGGACGCGCGCGCCTTTGGCCTGGTTGACAAAGAACGGCTGGCCGCCGACCGCGCGAAACGCGCGCACCGGCGAGTTCACGCCGCCGGGAATGTATTTCAACGCCTCGGCAAAAAACTTTTCAGATTGAGTGCGATTCATGAGCACAAATTAACCGCCCAGACGCAAAGACACAAAGAAGAACGGAATTAACTGATTAATTGCCATGCGCCTCAAAGAAGCCAAACACAAAAGCAAACCGGTGTAGTTCCTCTTAGTGCGAAGCGCCCCGACTGCCATCCCCTGTTTCTCTTGCAGAAGCCGTTTTACCGGAGGAGTAAAGGCTCAATAATTTTAAATAATTTGCAGCTATTTCTTTTTGGCCAGTTATCCATGCAAGGGCACGCGCGCTTTGTGCCATTTCGCATGCTTGCGGAAACTGACCGGCTTGAGCGTACGCAGCGGCAAGGGTTCCAATGATTGTTGGTTGTGTGCCATAAGTCAGTATAACAGCTTTGGTAGCAAGCTGCACAGCTTCTTTTCCATTGCGCAATTCGGGTTTGTCGGCGGTCGCGAGAATCCGGGCCAGATTGTTCAAGACCACCGGGTTGTTGGAATCCATACTCAGGGCATTACGGTACTGCTGGATGGCTTCTTCGATCTTTCCCTCCGTCTTCAGTTGAGCGGCCAGTCGGGCTTGATTCATAACTTCCGGTTGACTGGTGAATGTTACCGTGTTTTCCGCCCGGAAAGAAAGGCTCGAAAAACTGGGCACATCGCCGGCCTGCACCCCCCGCAGGTTGGCGGGTTGTGTGTTGTATTGCACCCGGGAAAAAACTTTTACGACGTAATAATCTTGAAAAGGAAGCTTTCCGATGGTGAAAGGAACGGGACCCCAATTTGCACCATAGAATCCTGCAGCTCCGTTTTCTGTGCGGCCCATCAGATTCATCCATGAAGATGGCGCGTATTGTAAGTCTTCAACCCACCCCACACTGCCTGGTGGAAGTATAGTATAAATACCGATTACTGGTACAACGACAGTATCATCCGGTTGAAGCAATGACCGTTCGACATCTATTGGCAGACCGCCGAGTTTTTCCATGTAGTATTGGAACGCTCCATGCCCTTCAAACCATAGTTGGTGGCTTGTGGATTTATATTTTAAAGTGATTTGTTCCGCAGCTGTTCTGGCCGAGTTGGCCAATTGGTAGTCAGCGATTACAATGCTCAATGTAATGGCCGCTGCTGGAATTAGCGGCCACAGTAACCAGCCATCCGCCACAGAGTTTCCTCGTGCCGCCTCCAGTCGTCGCACGAGGAGAATCGCCGCTGCCGGAACGACAGGGAGAAAACTCCTAACATTCACTGTCCAGTTCAAAACAGTTGCAAAACAGATTACGCCGATAGTCCAGAGGGCCAATGTTATTGTAACTGCGTCCCGTCGCCGCCAGGTTTCTGCCACAACCAGCAACAACAAGTGCAAGCCACCCGCCGTCAATAACACCGCTTGTATCAGGAAATCCCAGCGTTTCATCGGGTCGAGGTCAGGAGCCATGCACATTAAGCCAAGATTGTTACACAACCGAAATGTCAGTAGCAATGCGCCGAGAATTACGATGCCGCCGGCCAACAACACGCGTCGTCGCCACAGTAACGGTGCAAAAAAAAGCAACGGCAGCAAACTGCCTCCGGCAAAGGCCAGACCGATGATTCCACTTGCTTTCCATCCGCCGGGGAACCCGATATGGACTGTTTGAGCATAATGTACTGCGGCAAAGAACAGCCCCTTTCCGTACATTCTGGCTGTAATCAGTTCATAACCAGCCAGCATAAACACTGGCACTGTGAGTCCCAGCAACCACCACCCCAACTTGCGGGTTCTGAGAATGCTCAAGATCGGTAACAGGGGCAGTAATGTGATTGCGCTGTATTTGGTCAATACCGCCAAGCCTGCAAGAACTCCAGCTCCGATGAATTGCCACCGGCTTTGCCTGTTTCCCAAGGCACGCTCCCATAGCACAATCGCCCAAATCCAAAAACCCAACATCATTACATCGCACATCAGCGTTGTGCTTGAAACCAGGAAGGCCGGCGTGAATATCGCAACCATGGTGGCCAGTAGCGGCCGTTGACACCACATTTGGGCCAGGGAATAAACACCTAGGGCGGCCAGGAAAGCGACGACTAGGCAGGCAAGGTGCAGGACGATTTCGCTCCAACCAAACAAGGAGGCAACCCCAGCCAGGAAGTAGGACAGGAGCGGCGGGTTATAATTTGCCACCCACATGGGGATCGCTGACCCCCACCAGTTCACCTTAAAGACCAAAAAAGTCCGCCGGATGCTTTTGAATCCATTCCGCCGCCCAAACGAAGAGCGCGTCATCCGTATGGATGGCCTTGTTGATAAACGGGCCAAGACACACAACCAGGATGAACCCAATCACGACGCGGGGATGCGCTGAAATCCAGGATTTCTTCAAATTCACAGGTTTTGATTCAGTGTCCATCAAACGCCAGAAACGCTACTGGTCTGTCAGATGACAAGCAATCTTTGAAAGGTTGTGAGGCAAAACCAACACGAATCCAGCGTGATCCTTTTATCCGCGTTGTCTCTCGTGCGCCGCTTTTACCGGCTTGTTCCTCCTGAAAATGGAACTACGGCTTTGAGAAAAAAGTTTCCGTCAACGAACCTCTCTCGGTGCGAATGACCGTGCCGGGGTTGATGTTGTGCCGCGCGAACCAGCCGTCCTTGGTTTCCAAAACGAACTGGATGTCGTCGCGCGCGGCGACGACACCATTGGTGTCGTTCTTTTCGAGGTGATGGATTTCCTGGATCGTGCCGTCGGGCGTGATGTACGCAGCGGAGATGGATTCGGGGCAGTTTTTCATCCAGAAATTCGCGCGTTGCGGATAGGGCAAAACAAACAGCATCGAGTCGGTCTCTTGGAGGTTGGTGCGGAACATCATGCCGGTATGTATCTGTTCATCGGTCAATGCCATCTCCGTGTCCAAAATTTCCGCGCCCAGATAAATTTTCATCGTCCGCAATTTCGGCTGCGCCTGTTTGGGCAGGAGATCGTCAAGGGACGGCGCCGGCGCCACGTCGGCGGACTTCTGACAACCTGCCAAAAACGCCACGACCAGCAGCAAAGTGATGAATTTTCCCGGCTTCACGCCGCCAGCTTGCGGAAAGCCGCCGCCTTTTTCAATCAAACGTTGCAGCCGGCAAAAGCCGCTGGTTTGCCGGACAACCGCGCTTGCGCGGGCCGCGAACCGCCGGTAATGTCTTTCTGGCTGCGCCCGTAGCTCAGATGGATAGAGCATCTGCCTTCTAAGCAGAGGGTCCCGCGTTCGACTCGCGGCGGGCGTGCCAATAAAATCAGGCGTTTCTCGATTCCCCGGCTCGGAGCGAAAACCCATTTAGTCCGCTTTTTAGTCCATCGGTTTCCCCAAGGCGCATAAAAGCTCAGTTGTGCGGTAAACACAAAAACACAACCACGAGCAAATCAGCCGCTGACAAAAACGAGGGGCAATCGAATTCTCTATTTGAGCATGCCGGGGCCGGAATCTATCGCAACACTTGGTCGGACATCGCTTCGACTCGAACGGTCCGGCTTAATGGAGTTTTTCAGAATGATTGGTGTCAGAATTGCTTAACATCCCGCGCCATTTTTCAATCGCCGGTTCGGAGGTCGCGGCGTTGTTCCACGGATCCACATCAAACCCGTCGCCCAGCCGGTCGCGCAGCAGGTTGGCGACCTGGATGCGCACGGCCAGGCGTGGGTCCCGCAAGCCGTCCAGCAGCAGCACCGGTTCGCGCACCGCCACTACTTGCAGCCGGGTAATGGCCGCCTGGGAAATGTTGCGGTTGCGTTCGGCGCAAAGCCCGAATAATTCAGCCGCCGCCCGACCCGCCGAGCCGGCATTGGTTTCGGACAGCAGTTGATCGGCGGCGGCCAATTGTTCCTGACAGCGGCTCTGCCGGGCCGCCGTCTCTTTTGCCTCAGAAATACTGTTGGTCAGCCATTGAAGAAATTCGTCCGGCGGCTGAAAGCCGGTGGTGCGAACCACTTCGTCCCCGCCGGCCGAAAGCAGGGCAAAGGTCGGCACCGCCTCCACGTTGTGCCGCTCCGCGAGATCCCGATGTTCGTCTATGTCCAGCACCACGTGGCCGACGGTGGCAAGGACCTGTGCCACCGCTTCGTTCGTGAGCGTGGTTCGGGCCATCAACCGGCAGGGACCGCACCAACTGGCGGTGAACCAAACCAGCAGCGGTTGTTGATTCGACCCGGCCTCGGTGAGCGCCGCGGTGAGATTGGTGCTCCAGCCGGCGGGCAGTTCCGCGCGCGCCACGCCGGCGTTCACGACCAGCAAAATCAAAATCAAGCGCAGGTGTTTCATGGTGATGCGGTGCGGGCCGGCTGTGATTCCCGGCCGTGTTTGATGGCCGGCCAGAATTCGTCCCAGTCAAACGGACGGCTGAACTCGCCGTAATGACATTGTTTGCAATCGCCCGCCGCCAGCGGACGGAAACTGAAGTTGATGGAAGTGTCGCCGGTTTGCTGGCGGACGTGCAAACTGCCCGGCCCATGACAGCTCTCGCAGCCCGCCTGCACCAGCCGGGCGGAACCAAACTCCCGGCGGTAGCCGGAAGCGCTGCCGAACCCGACGGTATGGCAGCCGACGCATTTCGGGTCGGCGTCAGCCTGTCGTTCGAGGAGGGGCGCAAAGGCGTGAGCGTGGGCGGATTTCTCCCAAACCGCCGCCGCGCCAAGGTGGCAGCTCACACAGGTTTCCGTCCCGACATAACTGGCCGCCGTGCGCACACCGGGAACCATGTCTTCGCCCAAATTTCCGGGATCATCAACTGCCAGCCGTGTATGGCGCACTTCGTCACGATAATCCCGGGCCAGTTGACGGAAGGATGGGTCCTGGGGGATTTGGTCGTGGAGCAGGCGGATTTCATTGTTGAGCACCTGAAGCGGCGCACCCTTCGCGAGCTTCAGCCGAAGAATGCCGAGTGCCCGTGATTCATTCGTGACAAAGTAAATCAGACTGCGGTTTTGCTTCCGGAGTTCCTGGGCGGGCTGGCTGACCTTTCCGCCCAGAATCACCTGGCACTCGTAAAATTGATCAGCCAACCGCGACAATGTCTCCTCATCCGTGAATGCCAGCAGCACAATCAAATCCGCCTTGGAGCGCACTTCGGCCAGGCATCGGGCCAGCGCCGATTCCATGTCCTCCACCTCCAGACCTTTGCCCAAGTCGTCGCCCAGACCGCGCGGATCGAGCACCCCGATGACGGCCACGCGAAATCCGCTGCGTTGGAAGATGCGGTAGGAATCAAAAATCAGTTTGCCGTCGGCCTTGTCCCGCAGATTGGCGCTGAGCATCGGGACGGGCGAGGTGCGGTTTAATTCCTTCAGTTGCGCGGCGGAAAGTTTCGCCTCCCGTTGGCCCATATTGAGCGCGTCGTATTGCATCGCCGCAAACGCGCGCAGCATGTACCGGTACTGGATGAGGTCGTAATCCTCCTTGCCGCCGATGGCGTCGCCGACGTCCAGACGGAGCGCGTTGGTCGGAGCCTCGGCATCCAGGACGGTCTTGAGCCGGGTCAACCCGCCGAACTGCCCGACAAAACAACCGCAGGGTTCCAGCCGGCCTTGGGTGTCACAGGTAAAATAGATCGGCAGATCCAGGGCAGGGTTTTGCCGGGGCTTGCCGCACCCGCCGGCAAACATCACCGCCGAAAGCAGGACGAGGATTCCCCGAACGAATTCGCGCTTTGAATCCTTGAACCGGGGCACAGTTCCTGGGAGCGCCGGCGCTCTCAAGGGATGCATGTGGAGGTGGGCGAAAATCAACTGCCGCCTCCGCGTGCCCGCCACCCGTAGAAAGCCGGGCGCCGGGTGGAATTTAAAATGAGAAGATTTCCAGTCCATGTTTCAGTCCGGGTTCAATACAACACCGCGTAGGCAAAGATGTTCACGTTGACCTTGCCCGGGTTTTGAATTTCGTTGCCGCCGCAACAGCAGCAGCCCTTGGCATACTCCACGTCGTTCAGCCCCTCCTTCGAATAAACCAGCACCAGCCGGCCGTTGATTTCCAGGCCTTCCAGCATCACGGGTTTGCCGTGTTTTTCGGTCAGCCGCGAAATCGGGTTTACCGTTGAAAAAACCGGATGGGTCATGGGAATTTTCTCGAGCGGATATTCCGGGAAGCAGACTTTGATTTCCTGCCGGAAGGATTTGTCCCACTTTTCGTCCGAGCAACCGGGACTGGCCAGCAGAAAGCCGCCCTGGGTCAGGAAATTCCGGAGTTGCCGGCGCTCCTTTTCGTTGAGGGTAAAATTCTCGTTGCCGGACATCACGCAGAACGGGTAGTCGAACAACGCTTCCGCGTCGAGCCGCACCGGGCAGAACTTTTTGTTCACGCGCAAACTGGTCTGCTGGGCCACGTCCGTCAGGAAGCGGTCGGCGAAACACACGGAGCTTTTGTTGCCGTTGTAAATCAAATTGCCGCACTGGAGCAGCGTCAGGTCTGGCCGGACGCCGGCACCTTGGGAGGCGGAAACTGGAACTGCCTTCACCTGATTGCTGGCCAAAGTGGGGGCAAAACCCGGCGCCGGGGCCGGGGGTTCCGCCGCGATCCGGGAACCGCTCCCGGCCAAAAGCAACAGGGTACACAGAAAGGCGCATGAGTTCTTGAACGATTTTTTCATTTTGATGGCTGTTGGTTCCTGGTTGTGATTGCCTTGAAATAGTTCTCCACCACGTCGTTGTATTCCTCGATGGTGGATTCGGAGGACACGGCGCCGGACTGGCGGTTGACCGGATTGAGACCTTTCATCACGTCGGATTTGTCAACGTCGGTGCTGCCGGCGCCGCCGGCCAGCCCGCCGGCGCCTTTGCCGAAACGGCTGGACTGCCGCGACGCCGGACCGCCGCGGTTGGCCGAAGATTCGTTGCCCATCACGTTCATCCGCCCACCATCCATGACTGCATAACCGGAAGTGCCCATCGCACCCTCGCCCTGCCCCTGGCCCGGGGCGGAACCCTTGCCCGAAGCGCTGCCAAATTTCCGGCTGCGCGACATCTGGGCGAAATTGTTGCCCGGATTCATGCGCTGCAATCGCAGATACGAATCGAGTTCGCCGGGTGACGGACAATCGCCGCCCTGGCATTCGCCGAACAATTTCTCCATTTCGCTGCGCAGCCGGTCGGCCAGATTGAAGGATTGATCCCCGTTCCCGGCCAGCATCTGGCTGGTGGCCTGTTCGGCCAGCGGATGCAGGCGAAGCTCCTCCATTTTGTCCGCCAGGTCCCGTCCGCTTTGCGCCGCTTTCGGGAACAGCTTTTCGGCGGCCGCGGCATCGTCGCGCAACCGGCCGCCGAGTTGCTGGAGCAGGTCGGCCACCTGTTTTTCGGTCGCGGCCAGGTCCTCCAGCGCCAGTTGGTCTTCGCGGCTCAACTGACCGGGGCGGTTGTAAGCCTGGGTTTGCGCGGCCAATTCCTGCTGCGCCCGGTACAACGACTCAAACTGGTTGAAATCCTTCACCAGTTCCTGCATCGGAGCCAGGTCGTCGAGGGCCTGGACGACCTGCTTCTCCGACTCGTCATGCACTCCGCTCAGGCGGGAAACCTGCGCATCCGATTCCTTTTTGTAATCCTCCAGCAAGTCCGGCGAGAGACTGCGGCCGCCGTCCGGCGGGGCGCTGCGCTGCGCGATGTCGCGGGCAACGGCGTCGTTGGTGCCGGTGCTTTGCCGGATGTTTTCCGCCTGTTGCCGCAACCATCCCTGCAAATCCTGCTCCACGTCGTACAGCGGATGTTCACGGACGAAATGTTCCATGCGTTCAGCCTGTTGGTTGAGTTTTTGGTTCAGCTCGTTTTGTCTGGCCAGCAATCCGTCCAGCTCTGGTGCCAGGGCAACACGTTGTTTGGGATCGGTTTTGGCCAGTTGCCCGGCCAGTTTTTGCGCGGCGTCGCCGAGCTTTTGTTGTTCTTCAATCAGTTGCTGCAGATCGTCATTGAGTGCCGCGTATTTGGCCGCGGCATCCTCGATGTCAGTCTGCTCGCGCAGGAAGTCGTTGTAATCCTCGACACTGATGACCTGTAGCCGGACCGTCTGGCTGCGCGCGAGATGCGGTTGGGGCGCGGTATCCACAGCTTCGGCAAACAGGGAGATGATGTCGCCCGGTTCAACGCCGAGGCCGGCAAAATCGAAATCCACGGTTTCATCGCTGTCGCGGACCACCGTGTCGTAAGTCACAATTTTCGGCGCGGAATAAACGCCATTCAGCCCGCGATGCAACCGCACCGACCGCAACCCGTAATCATCACTTGCGGCAATATGCGCCTGTAGTTTGAGATCCATGGCCACGAAAGCATCCTGTTCCGGTTCGGTAATGCGGACCTCCGGCGGCAAATCGTAGGTGACGGTCAAAGCGCCCTGACAATCACTTTGCGACGGAAGCCCATCCCCATCCACCACCGTGAAACGCAAACGCCCGGATGCGGTGGCGACCAATGAAGCCGAGACTTCGTTCTCCGCCGTTTTTTTCATCGTCACCGTCTGCGGCGGCTGGTCGCCGGTGGTGATTTCGATCCGCCCTTCGCGCAACGGACGGTTGGATTGCAACCGGAACCGCACTTCGCTGCCTTCGAGCGCCTGCACGCCGTTGAAGGCATACGGTTTCTCCGCGGCTTTCAACCCGGTATAAGCCGGCGGCGTGACCAGGACGAACGCCTTTTCCACCTGCGGCGTGAGAATGACCCCGATGGGCACCTGTTTCGACAGACTGACGCGGTCCTTGGTATGGGCAAACACGACCAGATTGGTGCGCACGTTGTCGAGCAACTGGTCATAGCCGACGGCGCCCTTGTCGAACATCGGGAGCGTGATCGCCTGTTCGGGGTGGCCGGGCGGTTGCGCCGTCAGAAACACCTCCTTGGGCCGGTGTCCGGACGCTTTCACCTTCACGACGAGGCCTTTGCCGTAAAGCACATTGGTTCCCGCCGGCCCGGGCTGCACAATGGCCAGTTGCGTGAAGGAATACGGCGGATGATCGCCGAAGGGATCGGCAAAACGCGCGAATTCGACGGGCGAAATCCGGAAAAAGGCGGCCAGCACCGCGGCCAATCCCATCAACGCCCATGCGGCGCGTTTGAGCTGGCGGCGATATTCGCCGGTGCGCGCCAGATTTTCCAGCGGCAGGACGCTCAACTCGCCGGCGTAATTTTCCACGGCCTGCCGGGCGAGCTCGCGGGTCAGCGGCGCGAGCGCGGCATCGTCCATTTGCCCGCGCAATTGGAGGAGATTGATCAGCCGCGAGCCGAGCGCCGGGTCGCGGGTTTCGAGAAAGCGGGCGATGTGCTCCAGCCGGTTCCGCCGGACGAAAGCCAGATGCCAGCTCAGGCTGAAAAGCACGATGATTCCGGTGATCAACGCCAGCAGCAATCCCAGCCGCCAGCCCGCGCCCAGATGAAACACCACGTCGAGAATGAAGGCGGCCAGAATGAAAAGGCAGACCTGCCGGACGTTGCCCAGCAGGAGGCGGGCTCCGGATTCCTTCTGATGCTCGCGGTCCGCGGCCGCGAGACGATTCAGAATATTTTGGGTCTGGTTCAGCATAATCCCCATCGCCGGCGCAGGAACCAATCCAATCCAAACAATAGTCCGACCAGATAAAAAACCCAAGCCCGGTTCCAAGCCGGGATCAGCCGGGTTTTGGGTGTCGTGTCTATTTTCTCGCTGTTGAGTTCCTGGAGCAATTTCGCCAATTCCTCCGCCGTGATGATGCGGCCGCCGCTGCTTTCGCAGAGCCGGCGCAGATAGAGCGCGTCCGTGGCCACTTCCGTTTCCTCCAGGTTTTCGGTGAAAACGATGAAGCGCGATTCCTGGGTTGTGCCGTCGGGGAATTTCGCCACCGCGCGATAACGGCCGATATGTTCCGGCAAAAACTCAGCCGTCAACCGGCCCGGGTCCACCGCCAGGGGGACCATGTTCACCCGCCCGGCTTCGGCGTCGCCCAGGTAAATGGAGATGGGGACGGAGGTTACGCGCAGGTTGGGCTGGCGCATGGTGAGGTGAAAATAAATTTTTTCGCCGATCATGATGTTCGCGGAATTCGGGCGGAACGAGAACTGGCGGGTCGGAATAAAATCGCGTCCGGCCAGCAACCAGAGAATGGTCTGGTCCCAAAATCGGTCAAACGATGAGTTGACGCCTTCGGCCTTCGCATTCAGCCCCCAGCGCCAAAGCCCCTCGACGCCCAGGCTGACCACCTGGCCGCGTCCGTACGGGCGGTGGACCATGGCCGGTTCGGGCACGCCATCGTCCCGGCCCGCCGCCTGTGCAAGGGTCGCGGCCAGCGGCTTGACGACCGTGGGGGACCGTCCGTCCAGCAAATCGGGCAGATCGTCCAGGCCATTCACGCCGCCGCCCAGCGTGCGGAATGCGGAAAGACTGCGGCCTTCCGCCGTAACCTCCAGACGAATACGATCGCGGCCTTTGCTGCCCCAGATCACCGGTTCCAATTCGCCGGCCAGCGCCGGATTTTCAAAGGCGGGGCCGCGGCTGAAAATGACCGTTCCGGCGCGATCCTTGACATAGTTATCGAGCAATGCCGCCTGTTCGGGGCCAAGAATACGGTCCACCGAACGGCCGAGAACAATCACGTCGTAGGCGGCGAATTGGTCCAGGGTTTTGGGCGTCTGCAGTTCGCCCGCGCCGGGAGTCTTGCGGATGGCCCGAATCCGGTCCGGCCCGTAACGGACCAGCGCATCCACGTCAAATTTGTCGTTCCGCATCAAGGAACGCTGCAAGAATGTCGTGTCCCAATATGGGTCGCCTTCCAGCACCAGCACACGGATCTGCTGGTCAATGACATTGAGGTAGGTGATGGCACTGTTGTTGGCCGTGTCCACTTCGTTTTCCAAAGGCAACACCCGGACTTCATATTCGTACTGTCCGACTTCCGGTTCCGTGACCTCGAATTCAACGGGCAATTCCTGCAATTCCCCGGCATTGACCCGCTTGGTCTGGATCACCTGGCCCTGGCGCAGCAGTTGAACGGAAAGGTCCTCCAACTCGCAACCAATCAGACGCAACGAGGCGTTCAGGCGCGCCTTCTGTTTCACGTAGCAATAGGGCTGATAACCCGTGATATGCACGGCGACGTCGCGCACCTTGCCTTGACTGCCAATGACCACCGCGTAAATCGGCGTCTGGCGCATCCGCGCCTCCGCCCCGGTTTTCGCCGGATTGATCATTTCAAAATCGTGGCCGTCCGTGAGCAAAATCAACGCGTTGACGGCCTCGCCGGCGGCGGCCCCGGCCAGCATCGTCGTGACCGACTTGTGAAAGGACGTCGTTTTTCCGGCCGGCGCCAGTTCGAGGATGGATTTTTCCACCGGGCGGGCGTCGTCACTGAATTGAAAGAGGCGCAGGCGCGGATTCTCCACCCGGCCGTTGCGGGCGGCGGCGCCGGAGTCGAGTAGAAGATTTTTGGCGGCATCGAAGCGGCTTTGATTGCCGGCATCCGGCTGTTTCATGCTGAGCGAAGTGTCCAAGCCGATCATCGTGACGCGCTCGGTGGTGGGCGGCGGCAGGAACTCCTGGCGCGACGGCTGGAGCAGCAGCCACACCACCAGCGCTAGGCCGGAAAGCCGGAACAGCAGCAGCAGAAAATTGCGCCACCGGTTGATGGGCGACCCGACGTGGAGATAAAGCCGGACGGTGAACAGCAACAGGATGGCGCCAATCAAAGCGACCAGCGGGACCGGGAGGATTGGGTCCAAAACCAGATCGTTGACAGGCAGGGAGCCATTCATGCCGTCTTCCTCCGGATGAGAAATTGAAAGCCGGTTTCCAGCAGCAGGCAACCGAGCGCCGCCAGAATGAACCAATGGAAAATCGGGCGCCCTTTGGCGATCTGGTCGTAATCCTCGCTGCCGGCG
This sequence comes from Verrucomicrobiia bacterium, assembly GCA_049692125.1. Lineage (GTDB taxonomy): Bacteria > Verrucomicrobiota > Verrucomicrobiia > Limisphaerales > UBA11358 > UBA11358. Next base: position 20,542 of record JBAVOO010000051.1, read on the forward strand.
ACAAAGTGCGCCTCATGACCGGCGGCGAATTCCCTGGGCAATACGTCCTTGTCAATCGGGCGCAGGTCGGCCTCGTCGGGGCTGGTGTTGACACCGAACGCATAAAGCAGCTTGGGCGATCCCAGCGTGTAGAATCCAAGCTGGTCCGGCGTGAACGTGACGCGGCAGCGTTCGCCGGCCAGTTCGCGCTGCACGATCACCGGTTCGCCGGAAGGATTGATGAAATCGTTGCGGGTTTCGCTCCGCCAGATTTCCGTATGCAGCGTTTCATCGATGGTATAGGCGGCGGGCGGCGGCTCGTCCGAGGAAACCGCCTTGACCAGGTCCTGCATCCACGCGGGAAAAAGCCGCTGGCGCGCCAGGTTGCTGGAAAATTCGGCGGCGGAAAAATTCAGCAGCAACATCGTGCCCAGCCCGTAGTGCAGTGAAGCCATGGCCGGTGAATTGTCCCCGTAAGCCAGCAGCACCCCGCCCGCGCTGGTGGCGCCTGCCTGATAATAATCGTAAAATTCCAGGAGCGACAGGTTCTGGCGCGCCGTGCCCGCAAAAAGCTTCAAATACGGCGATTTGAAATCGCCCCGGACAATTTGCTGCGCCCCGGCGACCGCATTGGTCGCCACCCGCCGCTGGGACAGGCGTAGCGGCATCAGGTTCGGGCCGATGGCCTTTTCGAGCGCCGCCAGATTTTCCGGATCGGCCGGCCCATCAAGAAAATAAATCAACCCGCCCCCTTGAAACAGGAATTGTCCGACAGCGGAGCACGCATCGGGAGTCATCCGGTTGAGGCCGGTAAAAAACATTTTATGCACCCCGGCGAGACGGCCGGGCGTGAGTTCGCCCGAGGAAATGACGCGGGGCAGCAGTGAGCCGGCTTCGTTCTCAAACGGGTTGAGCGCGATTTTCAGAAAGTAGGCGGCGCTCTTCCGGTCATCCGGCCCGTCGGTGACAATCAACACCTCCTCCTTTTCCTGCGCGGCAATGGTGAGGTGATAATGGTTGTCGTATTCGAGCGCGTCCGGCGGCAGGCTGGCTTCGCAGAGATGCACGCCCGGCCCGCCCACCGGCACCGGCACCTGAACCTTGATTTCCGACCACGGGGCGATGGAAACCCTCTGGTCAACACTGTATCGCTTGTCCAGCATCACGGTGACCCGTTCGTTGAACGGTTCGCTGCTGAAATTGCCCACCGTGACTTCGAGCATGGCGGTGTCACCGGCCAGGACCTGGGCTTGCATCAGGTGCGCGTCCAGAATCGCACGGTTGTCGCGGCGGGCGGGGCCGACATCCACAAAAAACAATTTTGCGGCCGGCGGCAGCGCGGTGAAATCCACGTTGGCCCAGTTTTTCCGCTGGAAATCCGACAGATAATAAATCTCGGGGCGCGCCGCGGTTTTGGCAATCAGCCGTGCCGCCACGGCATTGGCCAGGTTCACGTCGGCCCGGCCCAGACCGGGTTTGAGCCGGGTGAGAAACCGTTTGGCCTCGGCGTGGTCCCGGGAAAAATCCACAAAACAGGTGGCGGGATTCGGTTCCATGAGCAGCACGTTGACGGTGTCGTCCGGATCGAGCGAATCAATCAATTTTGCCGCCTCATGCAGGGCGCGTTCACGCGAGGTCGGACCGTCGCCCCGGTGTTCCATGCTGACCGAATGGTCAAAGACAATGAGCACCTGGCGCCGGTTCTGATCCACCGGATCCGACCCAAAGCGCTTCATCACAGGTTGGAGAAAGGCAAACAACAACAGCAGCAAAAACACCGTGCGCAGCAGCAACAGAATCCAATGCCGCCAGCGATGCACCCGGGAACGCCGCGCCAGGGTTGCCTTGATCAGTTCAACCGAGGGAAACTGGAAACGCCGCGGAAAGCCCTTGTTCAACAGATGAATCACCACCGGCAGCGCCGCCAGCGGGATCAAGACGCCGAACAGTGCTGGACTGAGAAAGGACATGGTTGCTCCAGTCGTTACCGCGTTGACAGCACATTTCTTCCCCGGAAACCCAGATACGCCTCAATGGCGTCAAGATAGGGGCGTTCCGTGCTGACCAGGGCGTGGCTGATGTGCCGGTTGTCCGCTTCGCGCGCCAGCAGGTCAATGTGTCGGCGTGCCGCTTCACGATAAGCCGCGCGGATTTCTTCCGGCTCCACCTCGACTTGTTCGCGCGTTTCCATGTCCTCGAAACGCGCGGCGTGGACCCCGGGCAGGTTCAATTCGTCCGGGTGCACAATGTGAAGCAAAAGAATTTCAAATTTCCGGTGCAGGAACCGGCTCAACGCGTCAAAGGTTTTGGCCTCGTCATCCCAAAAATCGGAAAGGATCACCAGCCGCCCGCGCTTTTTGAAAAGTGAATGGCATTCCTCCAGCGCGCGTGCGATGCCGGTGGTTGAAGCGGGCTCCACCGCCTCCAGTTCGGCAACCAGATTGTACAGGTGCCGTCGTGTGCCGCTGACCGGGGTGAAATGTCTCAGCGACTCCGCAAACAATCCCAGCGCGGCCTTGTCGCCCTGATGGATCATCAGATACGCCAGCGCGGCGGCAATCTTGGCGGCGAGGACATATTTGGACTGGCGTTCCCCATCGCCACGATAATTCATCGAGGCGCTGACATCCACGAGCAGGTAAACCACCATGTCCGTTTCCGCCTCATATTGCCGCACATACAAGCGCCGCGAGCGGCCATAGACACGCCAGTCAACCCGGTGCACCTCGTCACCCGGCACGTATTCCTTGTAATCCGTGAACTCCACGGAGGACCCGCGATACGGTGATTTATGTTTGCCAATAAAGTAGCCCTCGACCATCGAGCGCGCGAACACCAACAGGTTCTTGAACCGTTCCAATTCCGCCGGGGTGAGCAGTGAACGCCGGCGCGCCACCGACTCCGGGGACTTGAACAAGTGGGACAACCGTGGCGGGATTCCGGCTGCGGGTGACAAAATGGGCGGGATGGCGCGGACCGGCCCGGAGATCGGCGGGGGCACGCTGCCGATCACTGGCGGTTTGCGCATTTCGTCGCTCATGGTCTTGAGAGGCGGAACATGGCGGTCAGTAATTTTGCTCCGGCACTTCCGTCAAAAGGCCCTGAATGATGTCGCGCGATTTCTTGCCGGCGCCGGTCGCGCGGTAGTTGGTAATGACGCGATGTTGCAGGACGTGCATCGCCACTTCGCGCACTTCGGCGGTTTCGGGGCTGATTTTACCCTTGAGCAGCGCCAGCGCCTTGGCCCCGAGAATCAGATATTGCGATGCGCGCGGGCCAGCGCCCCATTCGACAAAATCGCGCGACATTTTCGATGCCTTCGGATTAGCGGGCCGGGTCGCGGACGCCAGCGAAACCGCATAATCAATCACGTGATCCGACACCGGCGCAGCCAGCACGAGCTGCTGAACGCGCAACAAATCCTCCACCGCGACCGTCGGCGTCAGGGTGGGCAGTTCACGCAGTGTGGTCCGCTTGACGATTTCGATTTCCTCGGCTTTGGCGGGGTAATCCAGGTAAAGCGAAAACATGAAGCGGTCGAGCTGGGCTTCGGGCAGCGGGTAGGTGCCTTCCTGTTCAATCGGATTTTGCGTCGCGACGACCAGAAACGGATCGGGCAGCACCCGGGATTGCCCGCCCACGGTGACCTTGTGTTCCTGCATGGCTTCGAGCAGGGCGGCCTGGGTTTTCGGCGGGGTGCGGTTGATTTCGTCCGCCAGAATGAGGTTCGTAAAAACCGGGCCGGGCTTGTATTCGTATTCCAGCCGCCGCTCCCGTTCCTGCAGGACTTCCGAGCCGATGATGTCGGCAGGCATCAGGTCGGGGGTGAACTGGATGCGCCGGAAGCTCAGGTGCAGAATATCGGCCAGTGTGCGGACGATAAGCGTCTTGGCGAGGCCGGGCACGCCGACCAACAGGCAATGGCCCCGAGCGAAAAGACTCACCAGCAACAATCGCACAATCTGTTCCTGGCCGACGATGACCTTGCCAAGCTCCCGGGTGATGCGATCGTAAAGTTCACTGACCTCCTTGGGCAAGATTTCACTCATAGTATTTTCCCGATTTCCGGTTTGTTTTTTTAACACCGTCCACTCTGAAACGTTCCGATAATCCATGCTCACTTCGCACCGGTCAATCCCGGTCTCGAAGACTTCAGGCCCAGCGGGTGCCACATTCGCAGGAACGATGCCAAAATCCATCCTCTTTTCCGGCTTTTGCGATTGGGGAATTCAGTTAACCTCGTTGCCATGCTGAAGCTGGAACAACTCGCTGAATTGCTGGATAAAAATCGCGCCGCGGCGTCCGCGCGCGTGAAGGAATTTTCCATTGGCGGCAAAACGTTCTCCTTCAACTCACAGCCCGCCATCATGGGCGTCGTCAATCTTTCGCCCGATTCCTGGTATCGTGAAAGTGTCTGTCTGACGGCGGAGGCAGCTGTTCAACGAGGCAAAGTTTTGCACGAACAAGGCGCGGACATCGTGGACATCGGCGCGGAATCCACACTCGCCCATGCCGCCCGCGCGGATGGCGCGGTGCAAAACAGCAAACTGATTCCCGTCATCAAAGAGTTGCGACGGGCGGGCGTTTTAGTCTCGGTCGAAACGTATCAACCCGCCGTCACGCGCACGTGCCTTGAGGCGGGCGCGAACATTTTGAATCTTACCGGCACCGACCACGGCGATGAATTGTTCCGCCTGGTCGCGGATCACGACGCGGCGGTGATTGTTTGTTACGTGCAGGGCAAAAACGTCCGCGAAGCGGGCGATTTCGATTTTGGTGCCGACCCGGTTGAAATGATGCGCGGGTATTTCGCGCGGCAGATTGAAATCGCGCAGCGCCACGGCGTGGAAAAAATCATCCTCGATCCCGGCCTCGGCTTTTATTACCGCAATTTGCAGGACAGCGCGGTGCGCGTGCGGCATCAGATGACCGTTTTCCTGAACACGTTCCGGCTGCGCACGCTTGGCTTCCCGATTTGTCACGCGCTGCCGCATGCCTTCGAGTATTTCCGCGACGAGGTGCGCTGTGCCGAACCGTTCTTTGCCGTGCTGGCCGCGCTGGGCAGGACCGATTTGTTCCGCACGCACGAAGTCCCGCGCCTCAAGGCCGTGCTCGACACGATGAAGGTTTTTTGAGGTTGGAAATGGAGGGACGGTTTTGGACTGCGGCGGGAAGCGGAGCGCCACGCCGCTTTTGGACTGCGGAATTTTCCCGAATTTTGTTCATCACGTTGCTTGCGAAAGCGGTGTCGCCGCTACGCTCTGCCACCGCACTCCAAATCAATTCCGATGCGGACGGCTACTTGCGCCGGCAAAGAAAAATGCCTTCCTCCTCCGACCGGGTCAACCACTGATTGCAGACTTCCAGGCCGAAACGGGCGAGAATTTTGCGGACGCGTTCCGGCGTGTAGCGATACGAAAAGAAAAGCTGGATGACTTCGCCAGCATGAAAGTCAAATGTTTCGCCATCCACTTCAATCCGAAGCGAACGCGTGAAATGAAAGCCGACCACGATGCGTTTCAAACTGTTCACCCTGTCATCTTCAATTTTAAAACGCAGTTTACCGTCGTTGCGCTCCACGCCGAGGTCGAGCAGGAAGGTCATCAGCCAGTCGCGGGTGAGCGGATTGTCGTATTGCGGCAAAACATTTTTCACCCCGGCGGCATAATTGTTTCCGGGCGCCAGATTCGCGCTGAACAGCAGTAAACCCTTTGGGCGAACCAGCGCCGCGAGTTTGGGCAGGATGATTTGCGGCTCGAAATTTGGAATCATGCCGAAAAACGTGACGAGTGACGGCGTAAAGCCGCGTGGCGGCCACGCCGCTTTACGCGGGTGACGGGTGACAAGGATGTCCGGCAAGTCGTCCGCGGTGGCCAAATCACAGACGAAGGGAAAACAATTTTTCTCCGGCACAACCGCCAGCGCCATCCGGCGGGCGACCAACACCATGGCCGTGCTCACATCGCACGGTGTGTAGAAAATCTCGCGGCCGGCCCTTTTCAACAATTTCAGCAGGCGCGTGTCTTTTTGTCCGCCGCCGCAGCCGAGGCCGATGACATGAACGCTCTGCGCCTTGATTTGCGCGGCCGCCGCCTTGAAACCTTTCTCGTATATGGCCCGGCAATCTACATCGTTGCGCGTGGGTGAACAAGCCTGATGCAGTGCGAGCCATTTTTGGGTTTGCCGGATGCTGTCGTAGTGAAACTTGTGGTTCACCTGCCGCGCGCGCAACGAATCGAGCAAATCGTGCCGGACCTTCTCCGGAAACTGGCTGGCGTGAATGACGACATTGACGGCGGACGACATGCATCCTTTGTCGCTCAAACGCCAAGGCAAGACAAGTCTCTACGAGCAGGGTGGCAATGATGTTGCCGTCGTAAATATTCAATGAGGTTTCAACGCAAAGGCGCAAAAGCGCAGAGTAAGAATGGTTCTCCGGCCAGATCGGCCACGGTCACTATTCGCTGAACAGGATTAAACTCCGGCTTCATCCGCTTTGCGGCTTTGCGTTAATTTTATCTCCCCCAGACTGAATAGTTACGGCTGAAGCGTGGACTCCAGCTTAATGCTGCGGAAAAATCCGGTAGAGCAGCAGATAGACCACCACGCCGGTCACGGAGACATACATCCACAACGGCCACGTCCAGCGGGCGATTTTTTTGTGCGGGTCAAAACGTTGCCGCCAGGCGCGATACAGCGTCACCAAAATCAGCGGCACAATGACGATGGCCAGCACGGTGTGCGTGAGCAGAATCACCAGGTAAACCGGGCGGAACCACGCGGGATTCCGGAAGTGGGTGACGGTCCGGACGTTGAGGTGATAGGTGAGGTAGCAAATCAAAAAAACAATTGAAGTAACGAACGCCGCCACCATGCAGTTGCGGTGCGCGGTCTGATTTTTGCGCCGGATGAAAATGTAGCCGGCGGTCAGAAAAATCGCGCTCAAACCGTTGAGCGAGGCGTTGACAGCGGGCAAATCGTGGACGGTCATCGCTCGCATTCGAGTTGGCGCACGGTGGTGATGAGGCGCGGCTGAACGTTCGTCCAATTCACGCCGTCGCCCTGGGTTTCAAAAATTCCGCGCAGCCGCGCGTGCCTGTCCACAATAACAAAAATCGTGCTGTGAATGAACAGGTCGGCGTCGTTCCGGCGCTCTTCCGGTTTCACCGGGACGGCGCTTAATTTCAAGCTGTCACCCGCCAGACCGGCGATTTCAGCCTTGGAGCCGGTGAGAAACATCCAGCGATTGGAGTCCGCGCCAAAACGTTCGCCGTATTTTTTCATCACCGGCGGCGTGTCAAAATCAGGGTCGGTCGTCAGCGTCACCAGTCTGGCCCGGCTGGTTGGCGGCAGGGCGTCCTGGAGCGACTTCATTTGTTGCGACATGATGGGGCATGGTCCGGCGCAGCGCGTGAAAATGATGTCGGCGATCCAGACGTGGTTGCTCAAGTCGGCGAGCGTCGTTGCCCGGCCGTCCTGATTCATGAGCGTGAAGTCGGCGACCGGGCCGAGCACGGGCAACGCGCGTTGATGAGCGCGATTCAATTCCATCAGCGAAAGCGCATACGCCATGCAAAGCACGACGAGGAGCAGGCCGATGCCGACCCACAGCGTTCGGGGCAGTTGTTGAGGAGATTCAGCCATGCTGGTTGGTGGAATTATACGCTTAAAAAAAAGCCGCCGCAAGCCAAGGCCGCGGGCACGGCATCCAACAATCCCTACGGGATTTTATCATTCAGCCCAGGGTTGACGCGAAGCGGCTACCCTGGGCAACCAGCCAATCCATTTAACAACCCTGAAAGGGTTGAATCCATCACCGCACATAGGGGATGCAACCCCGTTGGGTTGGATATATTATGGACGCATAACTCAAGGTAGTTTCGCGTGACGAAACAACCTTGGGCTGATTGATATGGTCCCTTCGGGATTGTGAATTGGCGGCGTGGTTTTTGTTCAGCACGCGCAGGTTATTCAAAGCTCGTGGCTGCGCCGCTTTTTGACTTCAACCATTTGTCGAAGTCGGCCTGACTCTCGACGGTGAGAAAACCGCCGGACATGGCGGAATGGCCGTTGCCGCAAAGCTGGGCGCAGTTGATTTGGTATTTGCCAATCTTCGTGGGCGTGAACCAAACCGGCACGCGCAGGCCGGGAATGGCGTCCTGACAAACACGCATGGCGATGATTTTCAGCGAGTGAACCACGTCCTTCGAACTGAGGTAAATGAGGACCGGTTTGTTGACGGGCACGTGAATTTCGTTGAGCAACTGGATGTCGTCCTTGCCGTTCGGGTCGGACGGATCAATGCCGAAGACATTGGTCGAACTGACAAACTTCATGTCTTGTTTGCCGAACACGCCGTCGGGGCCGGCATAGCGGACGTTCCACGCAAATTGCTGTGCGGCAACCTGGATGACGGTGGATTCGCCGGGCGACGGCAATTGGCTCACGTTGCGCGCCCAGATTGGCACGGCCACGAAAATCAACAGCACCGCTTCGACGAGGGCCACGCCGAGTTCGAGATAATTCGAGGCGTGGCTGCGGACGCCATGATAATCGGCCTTGGGATGGCGCGAACTGCGAAACCGGCGGAGCGCGTACAGGAAATAAAGGGTCCAGCCGATGAACAGCGCGAGCATCAGCCAGTGGACGTAAATGATCAAATCATCCACGCCGCGGCCGTTCGAGGACGCGAGCTGCGGCAGGCCGAGAATTTTTTCACCAAACCATTCTTTCATGTCTTGGGCGGATTTTGGGGCGTCGCGTCGTTGGACGCCGTTTCTTCCTTATGGATGACGTGGACGAAGAAAACCAGCACACCGCTCAACACGGTCAGCACAACACCGAGCAGGGTGAGAATGCCCCAGTTCATGGCCACCGCCAGCGGCGAATCGGTTCTGCCGGTGCAGGCCGCACAGGCCCAGAGCGATGTCGGGGAGAACGCAAGGCATAGGAGCAGGGCGGCCCGAAATCCGAAATCCGAAATCCGAAATCCGAAAGAATTCCGAAACCTGAAATCCGAAAGGCAGTTGGGCCGGAGTTTCCTGCTTCCCACCGTTCCTGCCTGCGGGTGACCAACGGCTTCGGGCTTCGGGCTTCGGGCATCTTTCGGGTTTCGCCACTTCGGGCTTCGGATTTCTTTCAGCTCGCTTTGTCTCATAAATATCCCACGTCCTTTGTTTTCTTCAGGAAATAAAACTCATACACAATCAATCCGATGCCCGCGGCGAAGGAGAGCAGGGCGGAAACCAGATTCACCACGCCGCCGCCGGCAAAAAAGTTTTTTGCCAGCCAGATGCCGAATCCGAACGCCAGCAGGGTTGCGGCGGTGATGAAAACCAGATGAAAGGCCTTGAGCGACATAATCAGTGGGTGACGGTCGTTGGTGGAAAATCGTGCATCGCGTAAAGGGTCAAAAACATCAGGCTGATGAAAAAGAACACCGTGAAGCCCATCACGTTATAGATCATTTTGCGCTCGGAAATCAGGTGCATGAAATAGCCGGCCACCAAAAACGCCTTCACCCCGGCGATCAACAGCGCGACAGCAATGTTAATTTCACGGCTGCCAAAGGGAATGAACGACGCCCAGACGGTCAGGCCCGTGCCCGCCAGCAGCGCAAAATAAACAAACAAATACCCGCGCACGGAATGCGCTGATTCAGGCGAATGGCCGCTATTCATTGTCATACTGTTATTCATTATCAAAGTAAATATAAGACAGGAAACAGGAAAATCCAAATTAAATCTACAAAGTGCCAGAACAGGCCGGACACCTCGATGCGGTTGGTGAAGCGTTCCGGGTCGGTTTTCCACATGCGGCTGCCTGGTCCCCAGAGAAAGCCGATGACGAGCGCGCCGCCGATGACATGCAGGGCGTGCAGGCCGGTCAACGTGAAATAAATCGCCGTGTAGGTGTTATGCCACGGGCCGTAGTTTCCCATCTTTTTGATTTCCGCGGCGGGGATGGTGATTTCCTCGCGCTGGATGTGCCGGGTTTCGGGCCGGTGCAAATCCATCAGCTCCACCTCATGGTCCACCTCGTAGCCGTGAAGGGTCACGCTGCCGGTCTTTTTTTCGAGGTCAAAATCCCTGGATTTCCCGATCAGATGACCGTCGGCGAATTTGCCGCTGGCCAGCGTGATTTCGTAGTGCGTGAATTTGTCGTGATATTCGAAGGATTTGATTCCGAGGAAAGTCAGCGCGCACGCCAGCGTGATGGCGTGAAACAATTTGAAGCGGCTGAACTGGTTGTTCTTCAGAGACACCCACGCCAGCACGGTGGTGATGCTGGAGGTGATGAGTACGAACGTGTTGGCGGTGCCCAAAGGGATGTTCAGCCAGCCGTGCGGCCATTCATCGGCACCGACGCGCAGCAGCACGTAGGCGGAAAACAACCCGCCAAACAGCATCACTTCCGACGCGAGAAACAGCCAGATACCCATCTTGGCGTTGTAAACGCCGGTGTCGGGGCGCGGATGGACGGTGTAGGGAATGTCCATATTAAAAACCCGAATGACGAATGACGAATGACGAAAGAATGGCGAAAACCGAAATCTGAAAAGAAAACTGTTCCAACGCAAAATGATTTTGAATCCAGAAGCTAGGTTTCACGCCTTCGGGTTTCGGCCTTCGAGCTTCGGGCTTCTTTCGGATTTCGGATTTCGGATTTCGGATTTTCATTTTTCCGGTTCGTTTTGCGGAACAAAATCGCCGGTGTGACCCGGTACGCTGTATTCGTAAGGGCCGCGGTAAATCCGTGGTGGCGTGGCAAAATTCCCGTGCGGCGGCGGGGTGGGCGTCTGCCATTCGAGCGTGGTCGCCTGCCACGGATTGTCGCTCTTGACCTTCTCGCCGTGCCCGATGCTCCAGAACAAATTGATGATGAACGGGATTTGCGCCAGCCCCAGCGCCATCGCGGCCCAGAGAATCCACGTATGCAGTTCCATGATGGATTGCGGCAGGGTGTCAATCACCCCGGGCACGCGCGCGGCGGAATAGTTCGCGCCACCGTCGGCCATGCGCCGCAGCATCCCTTTCATGCCCTGTGCGAACATCGGCAGGAAAACCACGTTCATGAAAACGAACGAACACCAGAAATGCACCCGGCCCCAAAATTCATTCATCTGCCGTCCGGTCATTTTCGGGAACCAATAATATATTCCCGCGAACAGCGCGAAGATGGTCCCCGGCGCGACGACGTAGTGGAAGTGCGCGATGACATAATACGTGTCGTGCAGATGAATATCGCTCGGCGCCAGCCCCAGCGGCAGGCCGGTGAGGCCCCCGATGCCGAACATCGGCAGAAAACCCAGCGCGAACAGCATCGGCGTGTTGAACCGGATCGAACCACCCCACAACGAAATCAACAGGCACGTCAGAATGATCACCGACGGAATGGAAATGATCATCGTCGTCGCCTGAAAGAACGTGGCGATTTTCTGGCCCATGCCGGTGAGATACATGTGGTGCGCCCAGACGAGGAACGAGAGAAACCCGACCACCAGCGCCGAATAGACCAGCGATTTGTAGCCCCAGATGGGTTTGCGCGTGTTGTTGGCGATGATCTCGCAGACGATGCCCATCGCCGGCAGAATCAGCACATAGACCTCCGGGTGGCCGAGGAACCAGAATAGATGCTGCCAGAGCAGCGGGCTGCCGCCGCCGCTGACGTTTGCCAGTTGCCCGCCAATCGCCAAGCCCGTCGGCAGAAAAAAGCTCGTGTGCGCCACCTTGTCCATCAATTGCATGACGGCTGCGGCTTCCAGCGGCGGAAACGCCAGCAGCAGCAGGAACCCCGTCACGAACTGCGCCCAGACAAAAAACGGCAGCCGCATCCACGTCATGCCCGGCGCGCGCAATTGAATGATGGTGGCGATGAAATTCACCGCGCTGAGCAGCGACGACGTGATGATCAACGCCATGCCGACGATCCAGAAGGTCTGCCCGTCCGTGGGAATGGACGTCGCCAGCGGCGAATAGGAGGTCCAGCCTGCCTGCGCCGCGCCGCCGGGAATGAAAAAGCTCACCAGCATCACGATGCCGCCGAGCACGTAGCACTGGTAGCTCGCCATGTTCACGCGGGGAAACGCCATGTCCGGCGCGCCGATCATCAGCGGCACGACGTAATTGCCGAACGCCGCGAACGCCAGCGGCACGACTCCCAAAAACACCATGATCGTCCCGTGCATCGCGCCGAAGGAATTGTAAAGGTCGGCCGACATGGCGCCCCCGGCTGCGACCTGGCCGAGGGTTTTTTCCAGCAACCAGCCGACGGCCGGGACCGGCTGGCCCGGATGCGCCATCTGCCAGCGCATCAGCAGCATCAGGAAAAAACCGAACAGCATGAAGCACAGCGCCCCCAGACCGTATTGGATGCCAATGACCTTGTGGTCGGTCGAAAAAATGTATTGGCGCCAGAAGCCCGGATCATGATGCCCATGATTGCCGTGGCTGTGTTTGTCGTCACGGTTCAGCGGGGATTGGTCCAGGAACTCAGCCATAGTTCATCGAGAAAATGACGAATGACGAATGGAGTTTCGGCGCCCGTGCCGCCATTCGTTATTCGTCATTTGGCATTCTTTAGTCATTCGGATTTAGGAATTCGTCATTTATTCAGTTCACCTTGTCCAAAACCATCACTGCCAGCAGCAGCGGCAGATAAATGATGGACGCCAGAAACAATTGCCGCGCGCGCACCAGGGTCAGTTCCGCCCGCGCGAAGCGGAGTTGCCGCGAAAATTGAATCGCACACCATAAATAACCCGCGCCCAAAATCACCGCGCCGGCGAGATAAATTGTTCCCGTCATTTTGAAAATGAACGGACTCAGACTCACGACCAGCAGCGCCAGCGCGTGGCTCACGACTTGTTGTCCCGTGCGTTGGCCGTGCGGGTCAACGACCGGCAGCATTTTGAAACCAGCCTTCGCGTATTCGTCGCGGTAAATCCACGCAATCGAAAAAAAGTGCGGCATCTGCCAGAACGCCAGAATGGCAAACAGCGCCCAGCTTTCACCGCTCAATTCGCCACGGGCGGCGGTCCAACCCATCACCGGCGGCAGTGCGCCCGGCACGGCGCCGATGGCCGTGTTCAGCCAGGTCACCCGTTTCAGCGGCGTGTAAATGAACAGGTAACTGACGAGTGTGACCGCCCCAATGACGCTCGTGATGAGGTTCACCGCCAGCGCCAGGTAAATCAAACCCGCGGTCGCGCACACGCCGCCGAAAATCATCACCGTCGCCGGCTGTAAACGGCCGGACGGCAACGGACGATTTTGCGTGCGGCGCATTTTCGCGTCGTATTCGCATTCCAGCAACTGGTTCAACGCCGCCGCGCCCGCCGCGACCAGCGCCGTGCCCGCCAGGGCGTGAAACATCAGCGCGAAATTCATCGCGCCGCGCCAGCCGGCGTAAAATCCAACGAGCGTCGTCAGCAGCACGAGCGTCGTCAGTCGCGCCTTGACCAAATCCGCAAAGACCGCCCCGGCTGAACGTGCCGGACTTGCGCTTAAAATTTCCGCCGTGGCCCTCACCTTATTTATTCCCAGTCATGGCTGGTTGCGCGCCCATGGCAGCAGGATTCGGTGAGCGCTGGTCTTCCGTCCGACGGCCATAGCCCGCCGTTACCGATTCCCGAAAGGCAATCGCGCACCACAGCGCCCCGATCGCCAGCGCCAGCGCTCCGACCAGCACGTGCACCGTCGCCACGTCGGCGGCCTTGTTCGTCCAGATGGTCGCCGCGCCCAAGCCGACCTGAAAAACAATCAATGCCAGCCAGAACAGCGAAAGGCGCTGATATATCGGAGCGCCGAGCACCGTCTCAGCGGGTTCCGAGTTGTTGCCCATTCGAGCCGGGGCGGTGCCCGGCGCTCCGATCCCTCGCGCCCGCCAAGCACAAACAGCGACCAAAATCAAAATGGCCAGCGCAACGACGCGATGCGCCATTTGCAATTCGATCTGGAAAGCGGTGATGGGATTCTCGGCATTGATTAAAACCCGCTCCGCGTTGTAGCGCGCGACGGCTTCGGCGCCGGTGTCCGGCCAGAGCTTGCCGTGGGCGAGCGGGAAGTCGGAAATCGCCAGCCCGGCGTGTTGGTGCCGCATGGCGGCGGCGATGATCAACTGAACGAAAATCAGCAGTGTGGTTGTCAGCACGAGCCGGCGTAGCGCAGCCGTCCCGGCTGCATTTTGTGCATTCGTTCGATCAGGCAGGCGGGACGCCTGCGCTACCCACCACCGGCTGGTGAACAGCGCAATCGCGCAGGTCAGCACGAAAAACAGTTGCGCAATCGTCGCGTGATAAATGCCCAGTGAATCCATGTGCAGGGTCACGCGCAATCCGCCGAGCACGCCCTGCGCCACGACGAGGAGAAACGCGGCCACACCAAGCCAGTGCATCCAGGGGCGCGAGTCCTTGAGCCAGAGCCAGACGGCAAGAACCGTCGTCATCAGGCCGACGAGCGAGGCGAGCAGCCGGTGGGAGTGCTCATAAAAAATCCCGCCCAGCCATTTGTTGATCGGGAACAGAAACATGTTGTAACCGTAGGTCGTCGGCCAGTCGGGCACGGACAGGCCGGCTTCGTGGCTGGTTACCAGGCCGCCGATGCCAATCAACGCCAGCGTCGCCAACGCCGTCAGCACGGCAAACCAGTACAACCATGGATTCGATTTGGATACAGCATTTGCCTTCATAGATATTTGATCTCCTGCGACACGTTGTGCCGGGGCCGGAAAAAATGCAAAGCTATTCAAGGTTCTTTCAATGCTTTTCCTGCGTAGCGGCGTCTCGGCAGAGCGCCGCCATTGGCCTCCCTTGGGT
>JBAVOO010000052.1:0-5286 GCA_049692125.1 Verrucomicrobiia bacterium
GGTCGCGCAGGGTGCCGGAAACCAATCCTGTTCTCGCACCTTGGTCCCGCGAACTTTCCAGCACGCAACTGACCTCCGCCTAATCCGGGTTGCAAAGACCCTTTTGGGCAACACGCCCTCAAGATGCACCCCGTTTGCGCTGCCCAAGGCGGCTCGGATTCAACTACGGCGCGACGGATGATCCTTGGACGTTGAGCGCTTATCATGCGAGCAGCAAAGAAGCTTCGGTGACTCATACTGATTTGCCTTCAATCGGACACAAATGCCCCTCACCCGTCCTGCGGACACCCTCTCCCCGCTTGGCGGGGAGAGGGCCGGGGTGAGGGGCGGTTCGTAGCATATTGAACGCACTTTGGTATCACGCCTGGCGCGAACGGAAACCTGCGCAGTTCACACCAGCACCAGCACTGCCGTCTGTTGCGCCGGCTTCACCACGTCCTCGAATTTCCATTCAACCGCGGCCGGATCGGCATCATCCGTAAATCAACGGCCCGGTGGAGCATTCTTCTTTTCCAGCGCCCGCGCGAGGTTGATTTGTGCCTGGGCATAATCCGGTTTGAGGCGGATGGCTTCCTGATATTGGCTGATCGCCTCGTCGATTCTGCCATTCTTGACGAGGGTAACGCCGAGGTTGTTGTGGGCCTCGGCATCATCCGGTTTGAGGCGGACGGCTTCCCGGAATTGGCTGATCGCCTCGTCGTATTGGCCTTTGCTTCCGAGCGAGATCCCGAGGTTGTAGTGGGCCTCGGCGCCATCCGGTTTGAGGCGGATGGCTTCCCGGAATTGGTTGATCGCCTCGTCGATTTTGCCTTTCTCGAAAAGGGCGATGCCGAGGTTGTCGTGGGCGTCGGCGTAATCCGGTTTAAGACGAAGGACTTCCTGATATTGGCTGATCGCCTCGGCGATTTTGCCTTTATTGACGAGGGCCTTGCCGAGGTTGTAGTGTGCGATAAGATTGTTCTCCGTGACTTCGAGCGTGTGCCGGTAAATGGTTTCACTGTCCTTCCAATATCCAAGCTGTTGCCGCGTCACTGCCAGACAAAGGACAATTGCCGCTGAACCCGCCGCCGACAGTGCAAGCTCATGGTAACACCAGCGCCGGGTCAATTCATACGCGCCCCAGATTAGGAGGATCAGCACCCCAAGTGACGGCATATAAGTGAAACGGTCGGCCATCGCTTGTTCGCCTGACTGCACCAGTTGGATTACGGGCACCAGCGTCCCGACAAACCACAGCCACCCCATCAGCAAAAAGGGATACCGCCCCCGCTTCATCCAGAGCAGCGCTGAAATGCCACATAAAAACCCACCCGCCAGCAACACCTGCTCCCGCGGCCAATACCCGGGGTGCGGATAGAAAACGGCCAGATCCGTCGGCCAGAACATCTTCCCCAGATAGCGGCAGTAGGATATCAGGGCATTCCCGACGCGCGCTCCAAGTGGGAAGTTTTCAACCGTCATCACCGCGCCGCCATGCTTTTGCACCACGAAGGTCACGACGCTCGACACTGCCGCGAGGGCAAAGAACGGGATTTTCTCCCGGACCAATCGGAAAATGCCTGCCACTTGCCACGGGTCACCCGTCACTCTTTGGAGCGGCCAGTAATCCAGCAAAAGCATGACGAACGGCATCGTCACCAACATCGGCTTGCTCATCAATCCAAGGGCGAAGAAAAACAAAGCAAACCAGTAAAAAGGAGAAAGGGGAAAGGATGAAGCGGTTGGGAGATTTGTTTCCGACTTCCGGCTTCCGGCTTCTGATTTCTGCACATAGCGGGCGTAAAAAAAAAGCGTGAGCAGTCCGAAGAAGCCGCTGAGCACATCCTTGCGTTCCGTGACCCAGGCCACTGATTCCACCCGGAGCGGATGCCACCCAAACAACGCGGCCAAAATCAGGCTTCGCCACGTCGCCCGGGTCATTCGTTGAAACACGAGAAAAACCAGGGCCGTGTTGGCGGCGTGAAGCAGCACATTAATCAGGTGATGTCCCCAGGCATTCAACCCGAAAAACTGGCAGGCCAGCAGGTGCGACAACCACAGGAGCGGCGCCCAATAAGCGCCTTGTTCCGTGTTGCCAAACGCCCATTTCACCCCCTCCCAATTCAAACCTCCCTGAACGTGGTGATTATTAGTGACATAAGCTGGATCATCAAAGTTGATGAAATCACATCGCATCGCCGGCCAGTAAAGGGCAATCGTCACCAGTGCCAGCAACACTGCCACCAGCCACGCGGGGAAGTGTGACCGGGCCACGACCGGAGCCGCCGCCCTCGTTGAGTCGGGTTTGGATTTCGTGGGTCGGCGCATGGGACAAATAACTTCTTGGCCGCAGGAGTTCGGGAATTGCGGCACGCCCCTTTGTAGCGGGAACGACGGGGCGTTGACAAGCTTGGACGCGCGGTCACAACAAACCTGTCGCACTGCACGGGTGTAGTTCGATGGGACGCGCCATTGAGCAGGAGATATGGGCAGCCGTTTTCATGGCAACTGGCATCATTAAAATTAAACCGTCCGCCAGCCCATGGCGAAAAAGCTTGATTCCACAAGCGTTTCCCATTGATGCGGTTTAAGGTGTTTCCACGGCGCGTTAAAAACCTTTGAGGATAAAAGACGCTGTTCGTGTCATTGATTTGCAGGAAACCGTTGGTGAGCTGAATTGCGTTGGTCAGGGGCATCCAGTTGGTGAAGCCCAACGCGAGGTTGGTCGTGGCAAAATTTCAATCTGTGATTCCTGATTGGCAGTGATGAAGGTTCCGTCCGAATTGCCAGCGGTAAACACAAATCCGCCGCACGCCGACGCGACAAAATTTCCAGGCTGCAACGGCGGCGGAATGACGGTTACAATGCAGTTGGCGAGGGTCAAGGTGTTGGTTCCACCCGGACCGGCTGCGGTGAGAGTTGCGGAATAAGTGCTGACGTTGGTATAGACATCGACCGGGTTGATGGCGGTGCTGGTGTTGCCGTCGCCAAAATCCCAACTGTAATTCATGGCGTTGGTGCTCAAATTGAAGAAGGAAACCGTCAAAGGCACCATTCCATTAGTCGGGCTGGCAGTGAAATATGCCATCGGTGCAGCCGCGGGAATCGGGATGGTGTAATCGGCCACGACGGGCAGGTGGTCGCTGGCATTGGTGAGGTCGAGGTAAAGTTGCGCTGCGCTGATAAAAACCGGCCCGTTCGTCATGAGACGATTGTTCAGCGAGGTATTGGAACCGGAGTTCACGCTGCCGTAGTAAGGTGTCGTGCGTTGTTGCCGAAGACGTGATACGTCCCAGGCACGAACCTCAACCCGCCCGCCGCGCCGTAATAAACATTCGTCGTCATCACCTCCAAATCGTCGCGGTAACGAAGGTCGGTGGCCGGATCTGATTCCATGGCCAGTATGTTTGTAGCGGTGGTGCTGGTGCCCCGGTTGATGTTCATCGCGTCAGTCACGTTCAGCGGGCCAATGCCCTGTCCCTGATGGATGCCGTTCGGGGCGCGGTTGGACAGAATCGTTTGATACGACGCCTCGCCGCTGGTGGTGACGTTGTAATCGCCGACGTAAAGCACCCGGGCATTGGCGGGCAGGTCAATCGCCTCATACACCAGACGGTTTGTCGCCGGCATAAAAAATTCAAGGGCGGCTTTGGCCGCTTTTTTTAACACCCGGGACGCTTCTCGCCATCGAAAACAAATGACAACCCCGATGAAATGCTTTTCACTCTTCGGGATTTTATTTGCCGCTGCGCGCCGGCGGCAGCAACCGGCCATTAATCTGACAGCCATATGACTTTGAAACCGACCACGGCCAGGCCCGATCACCTCGCATCACGCAAGGGCTGGCTGGGCATCTTTCAGCCCGCACCACCCGTGCCGGTCACGCTGACGGATCCGGCGGAAATCGCGGCGAAATACCGCCGCTGGCAGATGCGGGTTCTGATCTTTTCCATCCTTGGCTACGCCACGTTTTATTTCGTGCGCAAAAACCTTGGCGTCGCCATGCCGTTCATGAGCAAAGACCTCGGCATCACGAAGGAAGACCTCGGCCTGTTTCTGACGCTGCACGGGGTGATTTACGGCGTGTCCAAATTCGCGAACGGTTTTCTCGCCGACCGCGCGAACGCCTGCGTTTTCATGTCCACCGCGCTGCTGGCTTCGGCGCTTCTCAATGTCTGGTTCGGGTTGAGTTCGACCGTCGTGGCGTTCGGCCTCATCTGGATGCTGAACGGCTGGTTTCAAGGCATGGGTTTTCCGCCATGCGCGCGGCTGATGGCCAACTGGTTTCCGCCCAGACAACTCGCGACAAAGTTCTCCATTTGGAACTGCTCCCACAATATCGGCAGCATTCTGATTGTTCTGCTCTGCGGCTTTCTGGTCAGTGGAAATTTTTTCGCGCCCAACTGGCGGCTCTGTTTTTTGGTTCCGGCGGCCATCGCCATTTTCGCCGCCGTTTTGATCTGGTTCCTGATGCCCGACACGCCGCCCTCGGTCGGTTTGCCTGAAGTTGAAGGAACCCGGACGCAGGCTGAAGAGCACGAATCGCAGAAAGATTTCAAGGCGTTCCTGTTCCGGCAGGTTTTTTCCAACAAATACATCTGGCTGCTTTCGGTGGCGAATTTCTTCGTCTATGCCATCCGCTACGCCGTGTTTGATTGGGGACCCACGTTGCTGACCGAAGCCAGGCACATCCAGATTCTGCACGCCGCCTGGATGATGGCCGGATTCGAAGCCTTCGGGTTGACTGGCGCATTGCTCGGCGGCTGGATCACCGACCGGTTTCTGGGCGGCCGCGCCGCGCGCGCCTGCATTGTTTACATGGCGCTCGCCGGCGTTTCCGTTTTGCTGTTATGGAAGATTCAAACGCAATCGGAACTGCTGATCACCGGCCTGCTTTGCGCCACCGGTTTTTTCGTTTACGGCCCGCAATGCCTGCTGGCCATCGCCTGCGCCAACCTCGCCACCAAGCGCGCCGCCGCCACCGCCGTCGGCCTGACCAGCATTTTTGGTTACGCCAGCACCGTGCTTTCGGGCTGGGGGTTGGGATTTGTCGTCCAACATTACGGTTGGAATGCGGGGTTTGCCGGACTGATTGGTTGTGCCGCCATCGGCACCTTGCTGTTCATCGCGGCGTGGCCGGCGAAGGCTCACGGTTACAAACAATGATTTAGGACGGTTCCATCTTTCATGTAGCGCAGACATTCTTGTCTGCGGGTTTGCGGGACATTCTTGTCCCGTGTTCCATCCGTACGAAAGTGGCGACTGGAAAGTCGCCAGAACCCGCAGGCTGGAAAGCCTGCGCTACAT
>JBAVOO010000053.1:0-13156 GCA_049692125.1 Verrucomicrobiia bacterium
GGACGATGTGTGCCTTCACCACCCGCGGCAGTTGTGAACGCATCCTTTATAGCGTCTTTGACCGTATGAACATTTACTGGGATCAACACCCTCTCAAATCTTTTACACAAAAATCGTGACACTACCCCGTAAAAATTAGGATCGTTACTTTGCCGGGTAAGTGTCGCCGGCGAGCAGGGTGTGATGAACGGAAACGGTTAAAATCAACGCCCACTTTCCACTCGCGTCAGTCCCGGCGCAAACCTACCCTGTTGAACCCATGAAACCGAAATTTTCAGCCTTGTCGCTCCTGTTTCTTTTCACCTGCGCTCTCTCCGCCGCCGCCGCCATGCCGAAGTTTGATCTGCCGCGGGTGCAGGAACCAAAAATTCCGAAGCGGACGGTGTCCATCACCGACTTCGGCGCCGTGCCCGACGGCAAGACGCTCAACACGGAGGCCATTGCCAGGGCCATTGCCGCGCTTGCTGAAAAGGGCGGCGGGCGGTTGATTTTCCCGCCCGGCTTGTGGCTGACCGGTCCGATTGGTCTGAAGAGCCATGTGGAACTTCATTTGGAAGAGGGCGCCCTGGTCCAGTTCCAGCCGGATTACAGCCTGTATCCGCCAATCCAGTTGGACATGAAAGGCCGCCCGCGCACTGTGACCACCTCGCCCATCCACGGCGAAAATCTGGAAGACATCGCCATCACCGGAAAGGGCGTGATGGACGGCTCGGGCGATGCCTGGCGTCCGGTGAAAAAATATAAAATGACCGAAAACCAATGGAAACAACTGCTCGCCACGACCAACAGCGTTCTGGAAGACAATGGCAACATCTGGTGGCCGTCCCGCGAGGCGATGGCCGACCGCCGCCCGAACCTGTTGAAGCTGGTCAACTGCCGCCGGGTTCTGCTCGAAGGCGTCACGTTCCAAAATTCACCATGCTGGAATCTCAACCCGACCCTGTGCGAAAACCTGACCCTTCGCAACGTCGTCGTGCGCAATCCGTGGTATTCACAGAACGGCGACGGCTTGGACATGGAAAATTGCCAAAAAGTCGTCGTGCGCGGCTCGCGTTTCGACGTGGGCGACGACGGCATCTGCCTGAAATCCGGCGCGAACGAGGAGGGCCGCCGCATCGGCGTGCCCACCGGGGACGTGCTGATTGAAGATTGCGTCGTCTATCACGCCCACGGCGGCGTCACCATCGGCAGCGAAATGTCCGCCGGCGTGCGCAATGTCCGTGTCAACAACTGCCTCTTCATCGGCACCGAAGTCGGCCTGCGTTTCAAGAGCACGCGCGGTCGCGGCGGCGTGGTGGAAAAAATTTACATCAGCAACGTCCGCATGACTGACATCGTCACCGACGCCATCGGGTTCAACATGTATTACAGTGGCCAGGGACCGGGCGAGGGTGGCGAAGGGACAGCCGCCGAAGCCCAGCCCGTGCCCGTCAGCGAACAGACGCCGCAGTTCCGCGACATCTACATCGAGAACGTGATTTGCCGGGGCGCACGCCAGGCGGTTGCGCTGCAAGGCCTGCCCGAAATGCCGATTCGCGGCATTCACCTGCGCAACGTTTCCCTCACCGCCGAACGCGGCATGGCCTGCACGGACGCGCAGGACATCACGCTCGACAACGTGGAGATTCTCAACTCGCGCGGCCCGGTGATGAGCCTGCTCAACAGCCGCGACGTGCAGGTTGACCATCTGACTTACGCTTCCGGCGCCGAGGCGGTGTTTAAAGCGGAGGGGACAAACAACACCGCCGTCATCCAGCACACCGATTTAAAAGCCGCCCGGCAGGATTTTGATTTGTCCAACGGCGCCGCGCCTGAAAATTTCAAAGTCGAATAAGCGGGTCGGGATAGTTGGGGCGCAGTTGGACACTGTATCTGCCTTTGGGAACACGCGGCTGGAAGCCGCATTGACTGGCAGCCAGGATGGCTGCCTCCACGAGGTGGCGGCACGCTTCCCAGCGTGCCAGTCAGGGCGGCATCCTGCCGCCAACAGATACAATGTTCCATTACACCCCCGGCAGACCGGCAGACCAAAGCCACCAACCTCCCTGCCAACGATGCGAAGTTGCCGGGGCAAAAAGACCGATTGAGCTACGGCGCTTTCGCCCGGGCTGCTTCAAACCACCGGTCGTCCGCCAGCACCACCGAGGTCTCAATCTGACGATCTGGAATGGACCAGTACTTTTTGAGCAGCCGGTCCTTTTCCGCCGGGGTTACCTTCCGAAAACCGTGTTTCTCGTAGAAGGCAACGGCCCAAACCGCGGCCGCCCAAGTCCCAATCAAAATCGGCCGGGTCGTCGAGGCGCGCAGATGCTTCAACAAGTTGCCGCCGATGCCCTGATTCCGGAGGGCCGTGCGCACATAAGCGTGCCGGATGAGCGTGACATCCTGGACGGGTTGAATTCCCATCACCCCGGCCAGTTTTCCGTCCAGCTCCATTCCCCAGAAAACCACACCCCTTTCCATCTGCTCCTTCAGTTCGGCAGGCGACATGTAGGGTTCGTGCCAGCGGTCTTCGGGAATGACCCCCTGGTAGGCTTGGGCGGCATCGTTGATGATTTCCCAAATCACCCCAAATTCGTCAGAGCGACATGGGCGTATCATCCCATTGTTCCTTGCTGGCACGGCTCAACCAATTACTCGACGGGCACTCCGAACGCACCGGCTGCCGACATGATGGCCTGGTTTTTTGCCGTCTGTTCCAGTTCCTCCCGTTTCCGGGCATCCTCCCGGGCCTGCCGCACCGCGTTCTCAGCCGCATTCAAAAGGTCATTGACGTTTTTGGCCAGCTCCGGCGTGAATGTGGGATGAATCACAACCAGACAACCTTCGGTCAGTTCCACCCCCACACCTTTTAACACCAACGACTGTTGTAACAATCGCCGGATCTGTTCAAACACCGGAGCGTCAATCTGCGGTTCCGTGCGAAAAGCGACTTTGCGTTTGTCGGACAATTCCTTGTTGATGGATTTCATTTTCATAATCGTGCGAATGCGACTTAATGGAGCAAGCATGAACCACGCCAGGTTGTTGACGCAAGAATTAACCTGAGTGCTCCCGGAAAACCAGGGAGCCGGAAGCCGGATGGCTCCCGGTCATTTGGCCGGCTGAAATTTGCCGCGCAGGACGTGGATGAGGATTTTTTTATGAATGAGCAGCGTCCGGCGGCGGCGCGGCGGACTTCAATTGCGCCGCCAGAAAATTTTGAATGAGTTTGAATTCGCGCGCGGCATCTTCGTAAACCTGCGCGGCGGTGGTCAGCGCGCCGGAAGCGCCCTGCTTTTCCAATTCACGGAGCAGCGGCACGAACCGCGTCATGCCCAGCGTGGCGCTCGCGCCCGCGCAACTGTGCGCCACGCGGCGGACGTCGTCGGCTTTGTTCGCGCGCACGGCGGCTTCCAGTTGCGCCAATTGCCGGGTGGTCTGGTTGAGAAACAAGTCAACCAATTCGCGTATGCTGTCCGCGTTGCCCTCGGTTAACTCGTTCAAGCGGTCCATCTCCACCGGCAGTTCTTCAACGGCGGGCGCGGGCGCGCCGGCTTTGAGTGAGGGCGCAGTTGGCGCCGCCGGAGTCGTTTCGTCTTTAATGATGGGAGGATTCATAAATGAACAGTGGCCGCCAGCGGCGAGGCGGAATTTAACTGCGCCGCCAGAAAATTTTGAATGAGTTTGAATTCGCGCGCGGTATCTTCGTAAACCTGCGCGGCGGTGGTCAGCGTGCCGGAGGCGCCTTGTCTTTCCAATTTACGGAGCAGCGGCACGAACCGCGTCATGCCCAGCGTGGCGCTCGCGCCCGCGCAACTGTGCGCCACGCGGCGGACGTCGTCGGCTTTGTTCGCGCGCACGGCGGCTTCCAACTGCTCCAATTGCCGGGTGGTCTGGTTGAGAAACAAGTCAACCAATTCGTGCAGACTGTCCGCGTTGCCGTCGGTCAGATCGTTCAAGATGTCCATCTCCACCGGCGGTTCTTCAACGGCGGGCGCGGGCGCGTCGGCTTTGGGCTCCAGCACGGGTGCGGGCACATCGACTTTGGGCGCCGGCACTGGTGCGGGCACATCGGCTTTGGGTGCCGACACGGGTACGGGCACATCGGCTTTGGGCACCGGCACGAGTACGGGCGCGGCAGCTTTGGGCGCCGGCACGGGTACAGGAGCGTCAACTTTGGGCACCGGCACGGGTGCGGGCACATTGGCTTTGAGCACCGGCACGGGCACGGGCACGTCGG
Organism: Verrucomicrobiia bacterium; assembly: GCA_049692125.1. Taxonomy (GTDB): domain Bacteria; phylum Verrucomicrobiota; class Verrucomicrobiia; order Limisphaerales; family UBA11358; genus UBA11358. Next base: position 4,223 of record JBAVOO010000053.1, read on the forward strand.
CTTTGGGCGCCGGCACGGGTACGGGCACATCGGCTTTGGGCACCGGCACGGGTACGGGCACATCGGCTTTGGGTGCCGGCGCGGGCACATCGGCTTTGGGCGCGGGTACGGGTACGGGCACATCAGCTTTGGGCGCCGACACGGGTACGGGCACATCGGCTTTGGGCACCGGCACGAATACGGGCGCGTCAGCTTTGGGTGCCGGCACGGGTACGGGCACATCGGCTTTGGGCGCGGGCACGGCCGGTGCCGCCGGAGTCGCTTGCGAAGCCCAGCGTTCGACGATGGCGCGAACATCCTTCGGGAGGATTGGTTTGGAGAGATAATCGTCCATGCCGGCGGCCAGGCATTTTTCGCGGTCGCCCTGCATTGCCTGCGCGGTCATGGCGACAATGATGATGCGGGATTGGTAATTCGGATGCGCCACGCCATCCTTCTGTCGCTCGCGAATGACGCGCGTGGCTTCCAAACCGTCCATTTCCGGCATCATCACATCCATGAAGATCAAATCATACGGCTTTTTATCCAGCGCGTCGAGTGCTTCGCGTCCGTTTGCAGCGAGATCGGGCTGATAGTCGATTGATTGCAAAATGCGCGCGGCAACCTTTTGGTTTATGGCGTTGTCGTCGCACAAAAGGATGCTCAAGGGCAATCGCCCGGTGAGGGGTTGCCCTGGTTTCGATGTCGGTTGCTGGCGCACGGCGGCTTTCGGACTGAGCAGGGCGCGAACGAACGCTTCGCAAAGCTGCGCTGGTTTGACGGGTTTGTTGACCGTGTGGGCAAACACGATGTGCGTGCTGCCGGGCGCATCCGAGTGCAGACCCAACGGCATGAGCAGCACCAGCGGCATCATCGCCGCGCCGGGCAATTTGTGAATTTCCATGGCCAGCGCAAGGCCGTCCATGCCGGGCATTTGCAAATCCAGGACGCCCAGATCGTATTGTTCACCCTTTTTAAGCCATTCAAGAGCCTGCTGCGGACTTTCGGCGCTGTACGGAACCATTCCCCATTTGGCCGCCTGCTCGGCAACCACACGGCGGATGGTGGCGTTGTCGTCCACAATCAAAAGCCGCAAATCAGCGAGTTTGGGTTGAGGTCCCACCGGGGCAAACGGCGCCGACTGTGTTTCGGCCTGAAAATTGATGGTGAAATGGAACGTCGAACCTGCGCCGTGGGAACTCTCGGCCCACATCTTGCCGCCCATCAATTCGACGAGTTGTTTGCTGATGGCCAGACCCAGGCCCGAGCCGCCATAGTGCCGCGCGGTCGAGGCATCCCCCTGCGAGAAGGGTTTGAACAACCGCTCCAGCCGTTCAGGTTTAATGCCAATGCCCGTGTCGCTCACGGAAAAATTCAGGTGCAGCAGCGAATTGTTCCGCGTCTCACCCGGTTTCATTGAGAGCAATTTGACCCGAACGAGCACGTCGCCTTTTTCCGTGAACTTGATGGCGTTGCTCAAGAGATTGGCAAGCACCTGCCGCAACCGCAGTGAATCGCCTTCGACGGTCACCGGAATCCCATCGTCCATCTGATACGCCAGATCGAGATTTTTCCCAAAGGCGCGCGCGGCCTGCAGGTCGAGCGCATCCTCCACGCAGGTGCGCAGGTTGAACGGCCGCGAGTCCAGTTCCAGTTTCCCCGCTTCGATTTTGGAAAAGTCAAGAATGTCGTTGACGATGGCCAGCAGCGATTCACTGCTGGTATGAATCGTTTCGAGGTAGCTGCGCTGCTCGGCGGTCAGTCGCGTCTCAAGGAGCAGGCTGACCATGGCGATGACGCCGTTCATCGGCGTGCGAATCTCGTGGCTCATGGCCGCAAGAAAATCGGATTTGGCGCGCACGACCGCCTCGGCGGCGAGACGGGCCTCGGTCAAATTGTCGTTGTGCCGGCCCAGGTCATCGTACCGGCGCTTCGTTTCCAGCAGGGCGCGCAAACGCGCGCGAAACACCAGGGCTTCAAACGGCTTGCCGATGCAATCGCATGCCCCCAGGTCGAACGCGCGCAATTTGTCCACCGTGTTATCCGGATCCGTAAGCGCGGTGACGAGCGTGAAGGTTGCCGGCGGACTTTCCTGGAGCTGGCGCAGGAATTCAAAGCCTTCCTCATTCGACGACACCAAATCAACCAGCACCAGATCGACCGGACTGGCGCGAAGAAATTGAAGCGCTTCAGCGGCACGGCGTTCCAAGGCGAAGGCGATGTTGTCCGCGTGCAACACACTGGACAACGTCGCCAACAGTTTTGGGTCGTTGCTGACCAACAGGATCTGGAATGCCGGCTGACTCATGTCTCAAAATTCAACATTTTTCAAGAAGAGCAGCAGGAAGCATTCCTTAATGGACAAGATTTCCTTTATTTAGCCAATCCGATTTTTAATGCAAAAAACCCCGGTTTTGGAAAGAAACATTGCTGGTGCGCGCCATTGGCGATAAACTTCCGCCATGCTCCAAACGGTGCTGGACGCCGACCCCGTGGGTGACGCGACCTCTTTTCGCGACACGCACCTTGCCGCGTATCGCTTCATGCTGCTGGCGCGCCTGTTGGATGACAAATGCGCCGGCCTCTATCGCGCCGGCAAAATTCATGGCGGCGTTTTTATCGGCCGCGGGCAGGAAGCCTTGAGCGTTGCCGTCGGTTTGTCGCTGAAAAAGGGCGACGTGTTCGCACCGCTGATCCGCGACACGGCCGGACGGCTGGCGTTTGGCGAACCGGTGGTTGACGCCTTGCGGACGTATCTGGGCTCCGTGCTCGGCCCGATGCGTGGCCGTGACGGCAACGTCCATCGCGGCCGGCCAAAGGAAGGTTACTTGCCGATGGTCAGCCATCTCGGCGCGATGATTTCCGTCGTCAACGGCGCCTTGTTCGCCCGCCGCATGAAGGGCGCCCTCGGCACCGTCGGGGCGGCGTGCGTCGGCGACGGCGCCAGTTCCACCGGCTCGTTTCATGAAGCGCTCAACCAGGCCGCCGTGGAAAAACTGCCTCTGGTTTTGGTCCTGGCCAATAATCAATATGCCTACTCCACCCCGACCGCGCGCCAGTTTGCCTGCCGCGATCTGGCCGACAAGGCCATTGGTTACGGCGTTGAAGTTCAATCGGTGGACGGCACGGATTTGACCGCGTGCTTGAAAATTGTCGGAGACGCTGTCGCCCGCGCCCGCGCCGGCCGCGGCCCGCAACTGGTCATTGCCACACTGCTCCGCCTTTGCGGTCACGGCGAACACGACGATGCCAGTTATATTGATCCGAAATTAAAGGCGTCGCCGGTCGGGCGCGATTGTTTGAAAGTCGTCGAGGAACATCTGCTCCGCCAAAAATGGGCGGATGCCACGGCGTTGGCCGTGCTGCGTGGCGAAATTGTCCGCGAAATCGAGGAAGCCGTCGCCCAGGTCCAGCGCGAACCCGCGCCCGATCCGTTTGCCGAGGACTGGCGCGCGATTTCAACCGGACATTTGAACGAGGGGCAGGAGAAATAAACCATGAATGAAGAATTTAAAAACACTGCCACGTTGTGCGCAGGATTTGTTTCTTCCTTCGGGTGCAACTCGACACTGTTCTTAATTGGGGACTGGAAAGTCCCCAAAACCCGCAGACAAGAATGTCTGCGCCACGTAGCGCAGGCTTTCCAGCCTGCGGGTTCTGGCATCTTTCCAGATGCCAGTCCTCGCGGGGCCGAATCGGCGGCTCAAGAACAGTGTCAAGCTGCACCCTCTTCACTCTGTCTTCTGCCTTCTGCCTTCTCCCGGCCATGAGCATCACCTATCTCGAAGCCATCCGCGAAGCGCAGGCTCATGCGCTGCGCGACGACCCGCGTGTGTTCATTTACGGTCAGGACGTCGGCGCGTTCGGCGGCGCGTTCAAGGCCACGAAAAATCTGGCGAAGGAATATCCCGGTCGCGTGATTGATGCGCCCATCAGCGAGGATGCGATGGTCGGCCTGGCCGTCGGCGCGGCGATTGAAGGCATGCGGCCGATCATCGAAATGCAGTTCGCGGATTTTTCCACCGTCGGTTTCAACCAGATTGTCAACCAGGCCGCGACGCTTTTTTGGCGCACGCAGGTCCCCTGCCCGATCACCGTGCGGCTGCCCTTCGGCGGCACGTCCGGCAGCGGGCCGTTTCACAGCCAGAGTCTGGAGACGATTTACGCGCACTATCCCGGCCTGGTGGTGATGACGCCGGCGACCGTTGAAGATGCTTACAGCATGTTGCTCGAAGCGGTGGCGATTGACGATCCCGTGATCTTTTGCGAGCACAAATTCCTTTATTACCATCTCAAGGCCGAAAAATTACCGAGCGAAGCGCTGCCCGTCGGCAAGGCCCGCATCGCGCGCGAAGGCCGCGACATGACCATCGTTGCCTACAGCGCCATGGTGCATGAAGCGCTCGCCGCCGCCGCCGAACTCGTCCCGGAAGGCTGGGAAATTGAAGTGGTGGATTTGCGTTCGGTGAAACCGCTCGACACGGACACCGTGATGGCGAGCGTCGCGCGCACGGGGCGTTTGCTTTGCGTGGGCGAAGCCTGGCCGTGGGGCGGAGTGACGGCGGAAGTCATCGCCCGGGTCACAAGCGAAGGATTTGGTTTGCTCGACGTGCCGCCGCAACGGCTCAACGCCAAGGACACGCCGGTGCCGTATCATCCCAATTTGTGGACCGCGCACCGTCCCACCGCGCGCGCCGTCGCCGGCGCCGCAAGAAAATTGCTCCGCCTATGAAACCAAAACAGACGAAATGTTGGAGTGTTGGAGTGTTGGAGTGCTGGAACACTGGATTATTGGATTATTGGATGGTTGGATTATTGCAACAAATCGCCGTCACACCACTCCATCACTCCATCACTCCATCAATCCACCTCACCACTCCAATACTCCACCACTCCACCACCCCATTTTGACGCCATGCCGCGCATACCCATCATCATGCCGCAACTGGGCGAGTCCATCGCCGAGGCCAACATCATCAACTTCCTCGTCCAGCCCGGCGACATCGTCGAAGCCGACCAGGATTTGATCGAAGTCGAGACCAACAAGGCCAACATGAACGTGACTTCACCCTGCCGCGGGCGCATTGAAAAATTCACCGTGCAACTGAACGAAAGCTACGCCGTCGGCGTGGTGCTCGGCCACCTCGAGGCGACGCAGGAAGAAGCGGCGCGATTGGGGTTTGACGTTCCCGCGCCGGCGAAAACCGGCGACACCGACCGCATTTCCGCGCCGGACGGGAACGGCGGCAGGAACCGCGTGCAACCGACGGTGCGTGGCTTGCCGGTGCCGGCGAACGCGGCGGGCGCCAGTTACCTTTCGCCGCGGCTCAAGGCGCGCATGAATGAACTCGGTTTGCACGCCGCCGATCTCGCGGGCGTGGCCGGCAGCGGCGCGGCGGGCCGGGTGACCGTTGAGGATTTCGAAAGATTCATCGCGCATCTCGAAAAGCAAAAGATAACCCCGGCGTCGTCCATGCGCGTGACGGTGGCCGATGCGATGCGCCGAAGCTGGACCCGGCCCATTGCTCATGTCGGTCTGCCGGTCTGTCTCGATCCGCTTTTTGCCTATCGCAAAGTCACCCGGCCCAAACCCGGGCCGGCGCTTTGCTGCTTGCGTGCGCTGGCGGTGGCGCTGGCGGAAAACAGCGCTCCCGCCGGCCGGCTGGTGGGAAATAAAATTGTGCACCCCTCTTCCATTGACATCGCGTTCGCAGTCGAAGCCGAAGAAGGCGTGCTGGTTCCCGTCATCCGCCGCGCGGACAAACAGTCGCTAAAGGACTTGATCGGGCCTTACAACGAGCTGGTCGAACTGGCACGGCAACGCAAACTGCCGCCGGAGGTGACGGGCGGTTCGGTTGCCACCGTGACGAACTTCGGCACGTTCGGGCTGACTTGGGCCACGCCTATTCCATTGCCGGAACAATCACTGGTGCTCGGCATCGGCGCCGCCCGGCGCGTGCCCAGTTGGAGCGCGAGCAAAGACCGGTTCGTGCCGGTGATGGAAGCGAACCTCACGTTGAGCTTCGATCATCGCGTGATTGACGGCGGCGCGGCCGGGCGGATGCTCATGCGCATCGCGGATTTGATCACGCACCCGGAACAGTTGTGATGGAAGGGCTGGTCTTTTGCCGGCCCATTGGATTCCAGCCCGGATCAGAGCGACGCGAATTTGCAAGCCGCTTGAAAACAATTATTCCCGCCGCATGGCGAAAATAGCCGCTGCTCAAAACGGTAAGGCTGACCTGCTGGTCCGCCAAGACGAGCAGAGGCGCGTCTGCGACTGGCACACCAACCATTACGTCAATTAAATGGTTTCCATCTTGAGTGAAATTAAAAACAGTTCATAGTTATTGCGATGCGAGAAATTAAAGCAGAAATCAAACAGGGCGATTGCCTGAATGTCTTATCGGATCGTGCCGACAATACGTTTGATTTAATTGTTACGTCACCACCTTAAGAAAATGAACACCTTTAGAATCGGCTATAAAAGCTTCTATCGTGAAACCAGTGATCATAATTCCGATTACATTCGAGCGGAGAATGAAGACGCTGCGTTAAAGATTTTTGCCAAAGAGCACAAAATTCCGAGAGCAAGCCGTCAACTGCCCGAGAAATGGAATTGGTGGGAAGGTGAATGGCTTTGCGAGTTCCGGGCTATCGAACCGATAAAAGTAATTCCTTGTCCGCATTGCAGCGGAAATGGGAAAGTTGCCGTAACCGTGACTGCATTACACAAGTGAGTTACGAAGGTGACATGCTTGGACGTTTTGCGATGCCGACCCAAAAGGCAGTTGAGCAAACTCTGCTTCGCGCACTTCTCAAGCACGGTGGGATCATCAAAGAATTTGCCTCCGGTCAGGACATTGTAGATGAGCTTGCGAACGAGTTTCAACTTAACGAACAGCAGCGTTCAGCCGTTTTGGAAACTGTATATCGTAAGGAAAATCGGCAGAAGAAATCGCTTCTCTGGCACAGGCTTCTGTTCCGGTCTGCAGATTCCTTGGCGAAACAAAATTTAGTTTCGCGTCCGACTCAAACTTTGCAGCTAACTCACAAACGAGAGTGGATGCTCACGGAAAGAGGTTTTGATGAAGCACTCAAGCTCTCCAACATTCCAGTCTCAAGGAAAGAAATTCTTCCAACTAAATCGTTCGAGGTTCAAAAGATAGTTAAGAAACTCATCGAAGCCCCGAAGGTTGAAAACTACAACCCGGTTGATAGGCAAAAACGAGTCACGAAAACAACCAGAGAATCCGTTTTGCGTGGTAGAGGTTTTCGTCAGGCCGTTGTTGAGGCATACAAATGTAAGTGCGCAATTTGCGGACTCAAAATGCAATCGCCAGACTGGTTGTCATGGGAAGCTGAAGCTGCGCACATTGTTCCCAATCGTTCATTTGGGCGTGACGACGTTTGCAATGGAATAGCATTCTGTCATCTTCATCATTGGGCGTTTGACGTTGGTTGGTTCACTTTGTCTGACGACTACGCAATCCAAGTTTCATCAAAGATTCGTTGTCTGCCACCAGATTTTGGAAAAATTGACGGCTATGAATTTTTCCGCACGCTCGCCGAGAAAAATACGAGGATACATTTGCCCGCGAGAGATGCAATTCACCCGCACCACAATGCAATCCGATGGCATAGGCAAAACATATTCCACCAATAACGAGCAATTGTTTCACTGCCGAATTCATCAAACATTTTTGTCTGCCTAACGGTGCAATTGACTGGAACAAGCTTGTTGAACTTAATTCTGGAATTCCAAAGCCAAAAATTAAGAAAGTGAAAACTCTCAAAATTTGAACGTTGGTATCCCGGCCTTCTCCCCACGGGGAAGGAGAATCATGCGCCGTCCCCTTGAAAATTCGCGCAATTGGATTTGCGGGAACAAAAAAGCGGCCTCCGTTTCCGAAATCCGCTCACGTTAATTATTCTCCGCCTTGAACGTTGCGACGATGGGCCGGTGGTCCGAGCCGACGCCCCAATTCGGAATCGTCAACGCGTAAGTTTCATTCGTCACCCAGTCGCGCGCCATCGTGTTTTGTCACGCCACCGCCGTCCCTGAATCTCGTCAGGACGACTGGCGGGTGTTTGCTGGATTGGAAAAATAGCGGTGGGGAAATCCGGTCAACTTTTTAAGCACGGTGTCGGTGTGCCAGAATTCAATGCGCTCACACGCTGCCGTTGCGGCCAGAATTCTGTCGGCGGGATCCCGGTGCTCCCAGGGCCATAAGACGGACAACCGGGCAATGGGAACGGTCACGGGCAACACCGTCCACGAAGGCAATGCCAGATCCAGCCACGAATCCGGGTGGTCGGGAATTTCCCCCTGCCGCCAGAGCCGGAAAAGTTCAATCACCGATACCGGCGACAGGCACCGCTCGGTTTTTTCGTCCGCCAACGTCCGCTCCACCGGTGCCGGCAGGGGCAGCCGGCGGCAAAATTTGATGAACAAATTCGTATCCGCCAGGACTCTCATTTCCAATCCTCCAGCACCGGCGATTGCAAATCGCCGTACCGTTTGGGATCGTCAGGTGTTTCCACCCGCCAGGGCTTTCCGGTTGTCGGATACGCGGAAATGACCGCTTTGGGATGTCCGTGACTCGTTAAAACCACCCGCGCCCCGGCCTCCACCTTTTCCAAAAGTTTGCAAAGGTCAGTCCGTCCGACACCCACTGGCACCGTAATTGTGTTCATGGGCATAATTTTGCACATAATTCTGCCCGGTCAAGAACGTTTTTTGGGAACTTCGTTTTGAGTTTGCCCAGGCGAAGGCGGGGACAATTGAGACTGTCTCAAAACCTATTTATACTTCTTCCTCGCCCCACGAGGAGCGAGTGGGGAGAGGACCGAGGAGGGCACGGGGCAAGGACATGGGTAACACAATGAGGCAAGGACATAGGTTACACTTTTCGACCTTTGGTCGGATGCTTGTGGGCGTAGGCCGAAGGCCGG
>JBAVOO010000054.1:0-16407 GCA_049692125.1 Verrucomicrobiia bacterium
GCGGCAGGCTCTATGACGAGGGCTGTGTTGGCTCTCATGGGTGTATCCTTTCTTTGGTTTATGGTTCTCTTGTTCAGAACCGGGATACACCCGCTCGCCTTTTTACACACGTTTCCTTACACCACCGAAACCGGTGTTGTCTGTCTTTGCGGGTTGACAACCCACCCGCCACTTGCCTAAATTTAAGGCACGATTGAAGTGAAACTTCGCTTTCACAACACGCAACATGTTCTTATCCGTCAGACCGAGCGCGAGTTTTCGTTGGAAAACGTAAAGGCAGTGACATGTGCGCCGCACGAGAAAACCCGGATAGGCCAGGGAATGCACGGGGGCCAGAGGTGGAAGTTCAAGAAAACCGTGGATGGCCGCACGCTGGTGGTGGTGGCGGAAATTCGGAACACGGATTGCTGGCTATTGACCGCGTATTATGAAGGCTGAAACGCATAAATTTTTTGTGAAATCAACGCGTCCGCCGGTGGTGGAGATAGATTCCGCCGCCCAGGCGGTCTATGTCCGGTTCAAAAACGCCAAAGTCGCCCGCACCTTGGACACCGGGGCCACCTCCATGCACATCGCCATTGATCTTGACGTCAATAATGAGGTCATCGGCGTGGAAGCCATCGGCTTGAACCAATTCAACATTGAAATCGTTCTCAAGAAAGCCCGGGTGGAAGCCCCGGCGTCCGTGCTTGAAAGAACGCGCTACATTCCGGTGATGCTTTCCCCCGCCCGTGCCGGAACGATGGTTGAAAACTGACCCGGCCAGTTTCAGCCACCCCAGATTTCCGCGAGCCTGGACTGGAGTTTTTGCTCGAACCGCGCCGCCAGCCTGCTCGCGATTTATCGGAGTTCCCGGTTCGCCTCATCCCTGCCCGCGCTCGAAGAAGCCGTCGCATCCCTCAGCCAGCACAAGAGGCCCAGCATTAACCGCTGATGAACGCTGATGAACGCTGATTGAAAGGGCTGCAAGCCCGAAAGATAATAGCCCAGGGCAAACGCAGTGCCGCCCTGGGTAAACCATCCCAATAATATTCCAAGCCCTGAAAGGGCGGCAGAAAGGCCGGTTATTTCAATGCCGCCATCCCTGCTGACTCATTCTTTTCAACCACGATTCTCAACCGCGAAACACACGCCTGCCGCGCCGGAGCAAGCGAAGGCGGGAATCACACGAAATCAATTCGCCGCAAAAGAACGCAAAAGTCGCAAAGAATCTAAACCGCTGATTAACGCTGACTTGCCGCGCCAACTTGTCTCGCCGAAATCAGACTTGTCTCGGCGAAGCAACAGCGGAGACAAATGAAGGCGGAAGCGTCTCGTCGCGTTGTAGCACAGCGAAAACAGAAGCGACGGCGGGTGGGCGCTGATAACGTAGGACAGCGCTTCCTTCGTTTGCTCCTGTTCACATCGGTAGAGATTTATTTCTTCTTGCCGCCATAAGGGGGCGGTGTTTCCGCCAGCCTGGCCGCCGGTTCAGACGCGGCGAAGCCGTGCGCCAGGGCAGCTTCGTGTGCCTGTCGCAGTATCTCCCGCAAGGCCTCACGCGTGGGCAGATGCTTCGTTTCCCGGTAAATGGCGTCCTTCCATTCCCAGACCTGCCGCAGAGCAGCCGGCACAAATTCTTCTTTCGGTTCAGGTTTGGTTTTCATCTTCCACCTCGAGCGGCGAGAGCAGCCGCAATGTGTGCCCGTAGCCTTCCTCCTTCCGAAGCAAATAACTCGTATTTTTGCGCGTGCCGCGTGAAAAAATCCTCCGTTACCCGCCGGAAGTCCGGAGCGTCCTCGGCGAAAAGAAAGTTCACAACCGAAGTGTCCAGGTAAATACGAAGTTTTTTCATGGCAGCCGAAGCTACGCAAAATGATTTTGGTTAAATTTTGGTTCTTGGTCGTTTTGATTTTTCCGGACGCAGCGAGTGTGCGCCGGAAATTTGGCGGAGGCAAGAAACAGATGAGGGTTGAGCTCGACACCTCACCTTTAATTCCAATGACTCGCTCGCGCCCGCTCGCTCGGCCCGCGGGCCTTCGCCTCCGGCAAATTCCTTTCGTTGCTTCCCAAGCAACTCAAGTCCCCGGTCGAGGCGGAGAGGAAAAAGAATCCGCGTTAATCCGCGTTCATCTGCGGTTAAGCTCGTTGCGCCTTTTGCGCTCTTTTGCGGCAAAATCCGTGTCCATCCGCGTATAGCGGCGTGGCCGCCACGCGGCTTTACGCCGTGTTCATCCGTGGTTAAAAAACACTTTTGCCCGGCGCGGGCGTTGTGATTATTCTGCGGCATGGCCTGGCGCATTCAGGACAGCGTGATTCGCGGCGAGATTGACAACCGCATGAAGGGATGCGTGCGCGGCAAAATCTGGCTTGATGGCCTCGACAAGCCGGTGAAACTCGAGCTTGAAGGCAACGCCTGCCCCGACCTTGCGGGCAGCCTGCTCAAATTCAAGAATCCCGCCGAAACTTTTCCGATGCGGAAGAAGCCGGAGTTCAATCCGCTTCAACGGGGCAAGATCGGCAACCTCTCGGCGTCGCAGAAAGTGCGCGTGTTCACGATTCCCGACGATGAGGCGTTTGAGATGATGGATCGCGGCGAGAAACCGCCGGAGTGCATGGCCAACGCGCTTTATCTGGAATGGTTCAGCGAGGGCAACGGACGGGTCGTCATTGAGAGCACGGATTTCGAGCTGAACATTTCAGCGCCGGAGTGGCGATTGACGCCCGCCGAGGAAAAGCAGCGTGCCCAGGACGCCGAGGCGGGCTGGGGAATGTTCTCCCAGCAGTTGAACGAAGCGTTGGAAAAACAAAAGCGCGGACAGAAGAACCCGGAGGCGGAGTGGGACGAGCACGATTACGAGAAGTTCATGAAGGAATGTGACGCCCGCACGGACAAATACATGGAATTGCGCGAGAAATACGGCGATTCCGACGAGGCCGAGGCAAAGATTGCGAAGGAAATGGGTTGGACTTCCGAGGACCCGCCTTCGCGCGAAGGCTTCGGCGCGGCAGGCGAGAACGACGATGAGCGGATGTCAGTGGAGGAGATGAACCGCATTACCGAAGAGGCGTTGAATGAACCGTTGCCCGAACCCGAACCGCACCGGGAAGGGATAGACTGGATTCGCACTGCTCGCGGTGACATTCGGCATCCGCTCCAGCATCGTTGCTTCGAAAGTGCGATGAAATTCTGGCATCAGGCGGATGAGCTGGGTTTGGAAAAGTTTGAGGACAAGGACCTTGGTCAGTTCATCTTCGAGTTTCAGACGACGGGCGCAAAACTTGCCGGTGCGTTGAACGGCATTGCGGAAGACCGTGGCTTTGCCAATGCGGCGTTCACGGTCGCGTGTTTGAAGCGCGCGCTCGACCATCTGCACCAGGCGCAGGCGGGGCTTGAGGCCGTCGCGCCGAAGAAACTGCTGCCTGAAAAAATGACCGCCGCGGCGCGGCAGGAATTATTCGAAATCCGAGAAGGGATTCTCCGCTTGATGGACGAGTTTCGCGGGCGCAAATGAGCGGTGGTTCCTCGACATTTTCAGTCGAAGCAGATGGCGACCCTGCGGCCATTCAGTACCGATTAAGGATGCCGAGGAATGACGAATGACGAAACCATAATGACTAAAGAATGACGAAGCTCAAATAACCCATGAGTACGAAGACACAGCGATTGGTTTCGGCTTTGAGTCATTGGGAATTCTTTCGTCATTCGTGCTTAGTCATTAGTCATTGATTCTTTGCCCCGGTGATGAACCCACTGGAAACGTCAAAAAAACTGAACGCTACACGGCCAAACCGAAACGAAATTGTCCGCGCCACCGAGGCCGACCTGCCCGCCATTGCCAAACTGGCCGGCGTCATCTGGCGCGCGTGTTATCCGGGCATCATCACGTCGGAGCAGATTGATTACATGCTGGCGCGGATGTATGCGCTCGACGTGTTACGCGACGAAATCCGTTCCCAAGGCGTCCGCTATGATCTTTTGCTCGTGGATGGAAAACCGGCTGGCTTTGCATCTTACGGGCCGACATCCGAGCCGGGCGCGATGAAGCTGCACAAGCTTTACCTGTTGCCGGAGCTGCACGGTCGCGGGCTGGGCAGCCGATTGTTGCAGCCCGTCGAGCGCGAAGTCCGCGCTGGAGGCATGCGCCGATTGATGCTCTCCGTGAACAAGCGCAACGCCCGTGCCATAGACGCCTACCAACGAAATGGCTTCGTCACCGCGGATTCCGTGGTTACAGACATCGGCGGCGGTTTCGTCATGGACGACTACATCATGGCAAAGGATTTACCGGCCTGAAATTGAACCCGGTGCGGGCAACGGCGGTCACTTGGACGATTTCGGCGGTTTGTTGGAAACGTCCGTGCCTGCGTCAATGTCCGGCGAGGCGGTGCGGACCCCCTGGTATTCGAAATTTCCGGAACTGGTGTCCGCGATTTTTGGTCCGGCGTAAATCACCGCCAGTTCGGCCAGCGCGGCGGAGGGGTCATTGCCAAACCCGGAAAGCGCCGTGAACTTCAAGTGTTTCGCGGTGACGGTCTGCGAAAAACGGATTTGCTGCGGGTCAAAAGTTGACGCCAGTTGGCCATGCGCAATTTCGCGCCATTGAATTCCGTCGTCGCTCGCTTGAATCGTGTAATCGTGAATGTCGCCCTGGTGTTCGCGTTGGTTCTGCCGCGGCATCAGCACCAGGCCGTTCATCGCCACCGGCTGCGGGAAATGGACGGTTGATGCGTGCGGATATTTCGGGCTGTTGCCCCGCGCGTCGGCGCTCGACCAAAACCTGTTCGGATCGCCGTCAATGATGGCGTTCGCGTTCCGTCCATCCGCTTCCGCCGACGCGGCGAGTTGTCGCATGATGCGGGTGTTAAAATGCAAGCCTTCAAAATCGGCCATGGAAATTTCCGTCGGCGGCTGGAATTTTTCACCGGCCATGTAATCGAGCAGCGACCGGCGCAACTGGCGCGCCCCCGGATTTGAATCGTTGTTCAAATCAACCGAACACACCGTCAGTTTGCCGTTGCCAACCTTGCACTCGAACACGACGCCGAGCTTGTAATTGCGGTTCCAGTCGTCAATGGCCTGGACCATCGGCTGCAGCCCGTGCGGCAGGCGGTCCAGGTTGACCGCGCGGGTGTTGCGGACAAGTTCCGTCCACTGCCAGTCGCAGTTTGCCTCCGTCGGAAATTCCGCCAGCGCGGGATGATGGGTGTCGCACCACAGTCCCAGCATCCGGCTCCAGGCCGGTCCCATCAGCGCGTTCCAGAACACCGGCACGCGCGCCAGCGGCGGACTCCACCAATCCAAATCCGCGCTGCGAGGGAGGAACAAAACCTTGCCGCCGGCGGCCAGTTTTGCCTCCGCCTCGTCCCACGAACGGGTGACGAAAACATTCGTTGGCGTTGAATCCGAAACCGGTGCCGGATACAGCCAGAAATTCCAGTCGTTCATGAATCGAAGGGGCGAGCGCTGCGAGTCCTCCTCTTTTTCAGGGCGTCGTGGAACTCCGCCCTCCGAATGTGTCACAGCGACAACCAGCTTGTAAGCCGCCGGGACCGGCAGTTTTGACAAATCCACGGTGACTTTGCCCAGTGCGAAATTTTTCCCAATGGGGATGGTGGTGGAAGGCCATTCGCCATGCGCGGCGAGCTTGCCGGATGAATCCACGATTTGCCAGATGCCGCCGGCATTCGTCAGGGCGTTTTCACCAAAATTCGCGACCTCAACGTTCACCTCAAAGACATCAGCGGTCGTGAAGACACGTTTTGTCAGGCGCGCCAGCGGGACGACGGCGTTGCAGAATTTTTTGAATTCGTCCGGTGTGGCATAGCCTTTCGATTCCCAAAACGGGTCCAGCAAACCGACCAGTGCGGTTCCCTGGCCGGTGTAATCGTGCAGGTCGAGCAATTGGAATCCGGCGAGGCCGGGCGTGCGGAGGTTCGCCTCAATTTCTTCCTTGTAGCATTCGAGTTGAAACCGGCCGGACGCCTGTGCCAGGTCCTTGTTCCGGTCCAACAACCCATGCGCGGCGGCGGAGTCGCGGAAAATTTCATAGTTTCCCGGTTGCATGAAACCGGTGAACTTTTTGATGACATCGAAATCGGGATACGCGGCCCATTGGCCGACTTCATGCCCGATGACCGGCACGTTCACGCCCGTCAGCGAACTGCCGTAATCGCGCCCGAACCAACCGGATTCGCCGCGCACGCGGCCCTGGCCGATGCGGCCAATGGCCAGATAATCCGCGCCGTTGACGGGACCAGGTTCGTCAATCAGCGACCAGCCGGTGTCCGGCGTGTACAGCCGGCGCGGGTCTTCCGCGCGGAAGTGTTCGACCCATTGAGTCAGGCACGGTTTCCAGTTGCCGTGCGCCTCGTTGCTGGCCGAGAGCAGCACGAATGAGGGATGATTGCCGTAGGCGCGGAGGATGCGTTCGGTTTCGGCGTAGAGCATTTTCTCCATCGCGCTGCCGGGGCTGAAGTCGTTCCACATCCCGCATTCAACCTGGAGATAAAACCCAAGTTGATCGGCGGCTTCAAACGCGGCTTCGGGCGGACACCAGGAATGAAATCGCATGTGGTTCAGGCCCCAGTTTTTGCATGTCTGAATGATTTTCTTCCACGACTCGACATCAGTCAGCGGATAACCTGTGAGGGGAAAATCGCCGCCGAAATGCGTGCCGCGGAAATAAATCGGGCGGCCGTTCAGGATGAATTGGTTTCCGTCGGCATGAAAGTCACGGAGGCCAAAGGTGTTTGTCGTGGCCTCCTCAAAATACTCACCGCCGACCTCGCCACCGATGTTGATGCGGAGACGGTAAAGCGCCGGTGAAAACTCATCCCATGTTTTAGCTGCTGGTCCGAGATTCCATTCATTTTCCAAATTCAGTTCAATGTTGGTAGCGCCGGTATTAAAATTCATGCTGTGACCCGCCAGATTCAAAGGTGTTGCGCCCGGTCCAGGCTCGATAGAATACCAAATCTTCCCGGCTGCGAATTGTCCCGATACGTTGTTGAAAACGGCGCGAATCGCAACACTCTTCTTCCCGGCGTTTGGAAAAACCTGCACCTGATCAACCCAGATCGGCGGCGCCGCGCGCAGCTCAATTTTCCCGGCGATGCCGTTCCAGGCGCTGTCGAGCGAATCGGAGACGGAATGGGCGTCCATCGCGTGCATTCCGGCGGGATTGGGGAATTGCATGCGGTTGTCCACGCGGATGGTCAGGCGATGTTTGCCCGGCGGCACGAGGCCGAAATCGTACTCATGCGGCGTGCAGAGGCTGATGTCCGAGCCGATTTCCTTGTCATCGAGCCAGACGGTGGTTTTCCAGTGCGGCCGTTCCAGAAACAAAACCACACGGCGGTTTTTCAAATCAGGTGAAATCTCGATATCCCGTTGATACCACGCTGCGCCGAGATAATGCCGGGGCGGCTGGCAGAGGAACGGCACCTTCACGTTGCCCGCATTGGTGTCGGCGGCGTAATCCGCGCGCAAATACCAGAAATGGTCGTACAACGTCAGCACCCAGGGCGTATGAATGCCGATTTCATCGCCGTAACCCTGCGCTTCGAGGATGCCGGGCAGTTGGATTTTATCCGGCAGATTTTTGGCGAACCACTGTTCGTTGGTCCCGACGTCATTGCGATCGAGGGCAAATCGCCACTCGCCGGCAAGTGAAGTCATGTCGGCGGCGGCGCGCAGTGGCTCCGGCGTGAGGCAAAACAGCGTCAACGGCAGCGCCGTCAGCGTGGCTCGAAAAAGGAGATGGTTGCGGTTCATGGTTTTGGCGGATGGTTTTCATCCACGAGCTGGCGTTCGATTTGTTCGAGCGTCTGGTTTTTGGTTTCCGGCAGGTGCAGTTTGAACAGGACGAAACCGAAGACGCAAATGGCGGCGTAAATCCAGAAGGTTAACGCCGCGCCCAGATGTTCCCGCAGGATGGGGAAGGTTTCGGTCAACACGAAGCAGGCGATCCAAAGGCACGTTACGGCCACGGATACCGCCGCACCGCGGATGCGATTGGGGAAGATCTCCGAGATCAGCACCCAGGTGATGGGGGCCAGGGACATGGCATAACAGGCAATGGCGGCCAGCACCAGCGCCAGCACCAGCACGCCGTGGACTTGAAACATAAACAGGCAGCCCATCACCAGAAAGAGCACGGCCAGCCCGGCGTAGCCAGACAACATCAACGGCCGGCGGCCCCAGCGGTCCACCATCCGCATGGCTACCAGGGTGGCGAGCAGGTTGACACTGCCAAGGCACACGATGTTGATCAGAATGTCAGCCACCTTGAAGCCGGCATCCTTGAAGACGTCCTTCGCGTAGTAGAAGATGACGTTGATGCCGCACCATTGCTGGAGCACAGCCAACGCCACGCCCAGCAACAAGATTTTCTTCATCCTGGGTTCCCATAGTTCGCGGAAGTTGACCTTCCGGGTCTCGTTCACCAGTGTGACCTCGATCTCTGCCAGGGCGGCATTGGCGTAATCGTTTCCACCGATTTTCGCCAGCACGCTGCGGCCACGGTCCAAGCTGCCGTTCTTGGCCAGCCAGCGCGGGCTTTCCGGGACAAAAATCATCCCGACCAGAAATAACAATGAAGGCACGACCGTGACGCCAAACATCCAGCGCCAGCCGGTCTGCCCGGCCCATGAATTTGCGATCTGCTCCACTGTGGGCTGGTCGGGCAACGGATGCAGGCTGGCGATCCGCCAGTTGATGAACTGCGCCAGCAGAATGCCGATGACAATGGTGAGCTGGTTCAAAGAAACCAGTTTGCCCCGCGCCTGGGCGGGCGCCACCTCGGCGATGTACATCGGGGACAGGTTGGATGCCAGACCGATGGCCGTGCCACCCAAAATGCGCCAGAGGATGAACAGCGAAAATGAGCCCGCCAATGCCGTGGCCACGGACGTCACGGCGAACAGCAGCGCCGAGAAGAACAACAGCCACTTTCGCCCGAACCGGTCGCTCAAGGCGCCGGCGGTCAGGGCGCCAATCAAACAGCCCAGCAACGCGCTGCTCTTCGCCCAGCCGATCTGGAGGGATGAGGTCAGGTTGAAGTGCGCCTCGTAAAAAATGTCCGTGCCGCTGATGACGATCCAGTCGTAGCCGAAGAGCAGCCCGCCCATGGCAGCCACCAGGGAGATGAGCCAGACATAGCTGGCATTGTAACTGGCCTGCAGGCCGGAATTTTCGGTTTTGGCTGGCGCGATCATGGTTATTGCGGGGATTCAGGGTTTAAGACTGTCCTTGATGGCGCGGAACATCGCGAGGATGTTCTCCGTCGGGACGTTGCTTTGGACGTTGTGAATGCTGTTGAAAACAAAGCCGCCGCCTTCAGCGAAAATTTCAATGCGCTCGCGGACTTCGCGATAGACCTCGTCCGGCGTGCCGAAGGGCAGCGTCTTCTGCGTGTCCACGCCGCCGCCCCAGAATACGATGTCCCGGCCGAACTCGCGCTTGAGCCGGCGCGGGTCCATGCCGGTGGCGGAGCATTGCACGGGATTCAGCACGTCGAAGCCCGCCGCGATGAAGTCCGGGATGAACGGGCACACCGAGCCGCAACTGTGGATGAACGTCTTCCACTTCGTCAGCTTGTGAATCTGGCCGT
Organism: Verrucomicrobiia bacterium; assembly: GCA_049692125.1. Classification (GTDB taxonomy): domain Bacteria; phylum Verrucomicrobiota; class Verrucomicrobiia; order Limisphaerales; family UBA11358; genus UBA11358. The sequence continues at coordinate 9,594 of JBAVOO010000054.1, forward strand.
TCACGGCCTTGTGAAACGGCTGGTAAAGTTCGCGGTAAGTCTGCCCTGAGCAAAACTGCCCGGTCTGCGTGCCAAAATCCGTGCCGCTCACGAAGACGACCTGCGCGCGGTCGCCGACGGCGGCGGCCAGTTTCTCAATGCTCTTAAGCGCGGCCCGGCACTGGACCTCGAACACTTTCATCACGTAATCGCGGTGCGCGACGGTGGCCATGTACCACTCCGGCACGCCGCGGATGCCTTTGGGATTTTTCATCCACGGCGCCGGTACCAGCGCAATGTCGCCGAACGCCGTGCCCGGCAGCGTCAGGTAAATGCCGTAACTGGTCGTGTCGTGGTAATGTTTTGCCCATCGGGCGAAGTGCTGCACTTCCTCGTCGCTGACCACGCCCATTTCCTCGCAGTTGTCGGCGGGGTCGAGTTTCGATTCGTCGAGCGGCTGCTGACGGTTCACGGCGTCGAAAAAGCAACCATCCTTCGGCATCCACGCACTGGCCGGCGCGCCGGGGTCGCCTTCCGGATGCATCAGCCAGCCGCCGTCCGGCGCGGGCGTGACGTTGAATTTTTCCGGCACGAGCACCGGCGTGCCGTCGAACATGGTGAACGGCTTCCAACCTTCGTTCTTAAAGCCGAACATCGTGCCCGGCCCATGCACGCCCACGACGTCCAGACCGAGCGCCTGGCGCAGTTCCTCGTCAATCTCGCCGAGCATCTGGTAGGATTCGATGACCTTGACGCGGTGATTGGATGGACCCAAAAGCGCCTGACGCAACCGATGCACTGCGCCGGCGCCCATGCCGGTCTGGAAGCCCGCGCCAAAATCAACGCAAAGGCGGTCGGTCGGCTGATGATTCAACGTCGCCGCCAGCCGTTCGCATGAGGTCATGGATTTCATAAGCGCTCGGTTTGTCCGGCCAGCCCGACGGGCGCGGGTTTGATGACGCGCTTGTCCAAAAACATCGGGTTTTTGTCCGGGGCCAGTGGCAGGCAGGTGGGAATGACCACATCCTTGGCCCAGACTCGCACAGTTGGCTGGCGGTTCGTCATTTGACAGGTGCGCGCCAAGTTAGACTAAAACGAGGCCTGGTTGAACAGCCAAAATTGGTTATGTCCGCCTCCGTTGTGTCAGGTCCAGCATCAATTCCAGGGAGCGAACTGAATGCCCCGCTTCTGTCCCTGATACGCCGCCAGAAAATAAACCAGCACCACCGCCACGGCTGCGGCCAGGACGCCCCAGAACAGCGGCCATTGCGTGCCGGCCGGACGCGCGCAGGCGGCGAACCACCAGCCGGTGCCGAGGTAGCCGATGAGGTTGCCCACGCCGCTGTTCATCAGCGACATCAACGCCTGCGCCCGCGCTCGCCACGCGGTGTCCACACGCTGGTCGAGATAGATTTGCGCCGTGATGAACACGAGGGCGAAGGAACAGCCGTGCAGCGCCACGCCCGCCAGCAGCCCCGCCCGGTCATTGAACGCGCTCAAGCCGAATCGCAACACGCCGAAGCCCATGCCGCACACGAAAATCCATTTCAACCGCCACTTCAGCAGCAGTCCGCCGAGGCTGAACATGGCGATGATTTCGGTCACTTGCGCGAGACTCATCCAGGCGCTGGTGTGTTGCAGGCCGAGGTCGCGCAGATGCGTCGGCGCGTACGGATAAAACGCCGCCAGCGGGATGCAGAACAGCGTCGTGGTGATGAAGACCACGCGGTGGTCTCGATTTTTCAACAGCGTGAGCGCGTCCAGGCCCAGGCGATCGTGCCACGAAAGATGTTCGGCGGATTTTGGCGTTTCCAGGACCGGCAGGAAAAACGTGACCCCGGCGACCATCAGCCACGTCACCGCGCCGGTATATCCGGCCAGCGACGAAGTGTCCGCATTCAACAGGCTGACGAGCAGGCATCCGGTCATCCAGCCAATTGTGGCCATGGCGCGGAGGGGGCCGAATTCCTTTTTGGCGTCTTCCAATCGCGCGAGAACGATGGTTGAGGAAATGCTCCACATCGGCGCGGAACAGAGCGAGTAAAGCTGGATCAACGCGAGCACCAGCCACGGATGGCAATTCATTTTGATGGCGGTGCTGACCAGCGCCAGGGCGGCGGCGGCGGCCAGCGCCAGGCCGCGCAGCACTTTCACCGGCGACGTGTGGCGGTCGGCCATCGCGCCGAAAATGAGCGGCGAGACGAACGCCGCCACCGCGGAGGCGGCGAACGCGAACGGCTTGATGGCGCGCAGCCCATGCGCGTCGAGCACGGGGCCGAGCGGCACGAACCAGATGCCCATTGCCGCCGCCTGGATGAAAAACAACACCGCCAGCCCGGTATATTCGGCTTTTCGCAGCGTCGTTAACACAGGCGCGAAGAATAGCCAATCAGATGGAAAATAAAAGTGCGCAACTGTCGCGCCTGAAGCCGAAATTTATTGGCTGCGCTGATAAACGCGCACCCAGTCAACCTCGAAACGGATGGGAAATTTTGTTTGCGATGGATCGCCGCCGTTTGCGCCGATGGCCTGGTTCAAGATGAAATAAATCGGCCTGTGAAACGGATTGCCTCTGTCCGCATTGTCGGCGGTCGCGACCTCAAGATGGTTCATCAGTTTGCCGTCGAGCAGCAGATCAACTTTCTTTTCGTCCCATTCCATCGTCCAGATGTGAAATGCTTTCGACCACGCATCGCCGCCGAGTTCGGCAACAGGTTTCCTGACCGCCAGCCATTTCGTTTTTCCGTCGAGCCCGTAGCCGAAGTTGGCGAGAACGGTGCCGGTGTAAAATTCCATGATGTCAACCTCGCCGCACGCGGGCCAGCGGATGCCGGGTGTTGCGCCGAGCGTCCAGAACGCGGGCCAACTGCCGGGACGCGTGTCAATGCGCGCGCGCATCTCAAACTTTCCATGCTTAAACTCGCGCAGGCGGCGCGACGTGATGCTGGCGGACGTGTAATCAATCCACTCGCGGCTCGTCTTCCAGTCGTTGCTGCCCGCGACGAACTGCGGATTGCGTTTATGTTCCGGGCGCGCCTCAATGACGAGCAGGCCGTTCGTGCAAAAAGCATTTTCCGGCTGATACCATTGCAACTCTTGGTTGCGCACAAAACCGTGTTCGTAATTCCAGTTCGCCGGGTCGGGCGGGCCGTTCGTGTCGAATTCATCGTGCCAGACCAGTTTCCAATCATTCGCTGAATCATTCACCGGTACCGGCCAGCCGTCCGGCCAGTCGATTTTCCCAATCGCGAGACGCGATTTGCCCTGCGTGTCAGCGTCGTAGTAATGATAACTGAACTGCGTCGGGCCGTTGGTGTTTCCGTCGTCCACGATGCCGATGTGGCCGGGACCGATGAAACGTCTGCTGCTTTGCAAAAACGGCGAGCCGCCGCCGTCCGTGAGTTTTTTCCCGTCGCGATCAAGATACGGGCCGGTGATGGTTTTGCTGCGGCCTGCGCGCACTTCGTAGGTGCTGTTCGTGCCGCGACAACAGGCCCCCCAGTTGACGAAAAGATAATAAAAATCGCCGTGACGCGTCAGGCACGCAGCTTCAATGGAATCATTCCACGCGAGCTGATACAACGGCGGGTTTGTGCCTGCGCGCAGTCCGGTCTTTGCGTCAAGTTGTGTGAGATAAATTCCCTGCCAATATGAGCCGAAGGCGAGCCATAGCCTGCCGTCGGTGTCCAGCATCACGGCCGGGTCAATCGCGTTGAACGGGCTGTTCGTGCCGGACATAATGACCGGGCCGCAATCCGTCCAGAAATAATTCGTTGCGGACCGGTCGAGCGTGGGGCTGGTCGCGAGGCCGATGGCCGAGACCTGTTTGCTCCAGGTGGAGACGGCGTAATAAAGATAAAATTTGCCGTTCAAATGAATGACATCCGGCGCCCACGCCTGTCCCGAATAACCTGGCACGGCATTCGTCGTCCATGCCGGCGGATATGTGAAAACGGACTCGCCGTTCGTCCAGTGAATCAAATCCGGCGACGACTTGGTGCAGATGCCCGGCCCGGTGCCGAAGATGTAAAAGCGATTGCCATCTTTGACAATCGTGGACGGGTCGTGGATGAACGTCTGTCCCTCCAGCGGCAACGGCTCGAATTTTGTCCCGGCGCAATTGGCAGTGAGCGCGGCGAACAAAATTAAAGCGCAGAGCGATTTGGCTGGTTTGCTCATCAGATTCAAAGTCATTAAGCCACGGATGGCACAGAGATTAAACTGAAATTGAGGCGGCGCGGCAGCGCCGCCCTACCAAATCGTGGTAGGGCCGACCTGCTGGTCGGCCCATTCTTCCCGGCGCACGAATAGCGCCGAAGCCCCATTGCGATTTGGTTGGTTTGCTCATCAACATTTCAACTCAACCAAGGCACGGATTGAACACGCAGCCAACACGGAAATGAAATTCAACGCGCTGGATTGGCGTCCGGCTTGAATGTGATGATCACATACTCCGGGTTGCTCAATTCCCAGTTGCCGGCGAGCATCCGGCAGAAGGTGGCGACGAAGCGCAGCGATTGATCGTCGCTCAATTCCGGGTGAAAAAATGTGCAATAGACGAGCGACGTCTTTTTGCCGGGCATTTCCGGCACGGGAATGCGCGCGGGCGCGCTCCACGGGCCTGCGATCTGTTTCGCCTGGCGAAACTGGATTTCGCGCGGATGAAAAAAATCGGACGACGTGGCCATCAAATAACGCCGCAGCGCCGGAACCCACAGCACCGAAACCTGCCCGTAGGCTTCGCGGAAGATCACTTTCACGTCCGCGCGGTTGGTTGACCAGCCTTGGCCGGTAAAAAATTCATACGCGGCGGGGTTCTCGATTTCCGGGGCGTTGACGCGGGCAAGAATCAGACCCTTTGGCTTGTCGCTGATTTCAAGAATATAAAGCCGGTCGCCCTCGCGCAAAATCTGGGCAGGCACAACTGGAAATCTCCACCGGCCATCCGGTCGCAGCCGGACGAAACGTCCGAGCGGCGTTTCCCCCACCGCCAATCCGGACCCAATCCCGTGAAAATTCCACGGCCCCGGCTCGTCGGTGACTACGATCACGGAATAGGAAAGATAAATGCGCGAGCCAATGCTGATGCCGTCTCCCGGCCAGATGCGATGGTGTTTCAGGTCTTCATCAGGAAAATATTCGAACGGATTGGCAACGACGCCATTTGAATCCGTGAAGTATTCAAGCGTCGGCGGAAGATTCGTCTGTCCGGCGGGCAGGAAGGCGATGGTAGTGCTCTGCGCGCCTTTGCATTGCGAGAGTTGAGGCGTGGCGTTGGTTGCCGTCGCGCCGTAAAATGTGTCGCCAAACGCCCATAATGTCCCCCCTGCGACTGGCAGGGATTGCCCACCGTCCTGAAACAACACGCTCGCGCGACGCTGCCCTTCCGTCCAGATGGATCCGCCAAATTCGACGCGGGCCACTCGCGGCGGAGCAGCGGCGCAACCCGCGAGCGCCAGCGCGATGACGGCAACGGAAATTTTTCCCAGCTCGCGCCGCGTTGCTGCCTCCGGAAACAACCCGCCGAAGTCCCATTGTGATTTGGTTTGTCTGCTCATTTCAAATTTTCTGGTTGATTGAAATCATACCGCTTTAGTTCAACTGTCTTGGCTTCGCGGAATGGATTATTTTGCCGCAACTGTTCATCCATGACTGGGTCTTCTTCCCATTGTGATTCGAGAAAGCACCACTCCACAAAAAACCATTTCTCCTTATCATGTGTAACTGAAACACCCACACACTTTGACAATTTTTGCTCGTATTTGTGAGCGTATGTTAGGTTTTGAAGACCTTTTTGACGATGTGGAATAAGCTCTTGCGTTACGGGGATAAAGACAAATCCACAACCTGTATATAGTGAGGTAAATCTATACGGCTTTACATACTTGTTTGCTTTCGCCTTTTCGAACGAGAGTTGAAATCGCTTCTTGAACTCTCGAAGCCCGTTTCGTTTGAGTTGCGCGATTTCCCGAACGATGTGGTAGTAATCCGTCGGATGATTGGTTGATGTGGTGCGTTCTGGGAAATTACTGATTACGCCGGACATATCCCATTCGTCTGCATTATGTTTAATCGCTTCGAGATATTTCACAAATTCGAAGCTGGGTTGGTTGTCAAATTTACCACTTAAGTATTGGCCAACAATTGCCTGTTCTGGCAATCCCGGCAGGTTGTGCTCCCAGTTATCGATCAGTGCTTCACGAAACTCCAGATAATCAGCGAATTCGGCGGGCGTGAGCCATGTCTGAACCAATCCTTTATAGTCTCTCGCTATAAAAATATGGATAACCCCTGCCGTTTTGCTTCTGTGAAATTTTAAGTCTTGGCAAATTGCTGGCAAACATTCATGAGGCGAATAAACAACAAGTTTATGGATGTGGCTGATTGTTGTCGGCCGAAGACAAAATTCATGTTCCCGATGGTTTTTGAGTTTTATTTCGGCATGTGTTTGGAGATAGGTAAGCGTGTCTCGAATTTGGCGAGTGGCTTTCTTCAATACCTTGCTTTCAAACCAATCTCGCTCGCTTTCAGGTGTGACGTTTTGCGCCACTTCGCGCTGCTTCAACTGGTAAAGTATAAGATTATTTCCGAGCCAGATTATATTGTCAGCCAATTCTACTTCCTGAGCCGGTGTTGGCCGGAAAGTCGTGTGCGAAAACGTAAACTCTCGGAAAAAGTAGAATTCGTTTAACGCGGCAATGTCATTTTCAAATAGGGCTATTCACGTGACTCCACCCACCACTACCGCTTGTGGTTTGTGAGTAAGGCAAAGGGTTTCGGCGATATTTGGACGGCTTGCTGGGCCAACCGATAAAACAGTTTTCCCCGTGAGGCG
>JBAVOO010000055.1:0-2911 GCA_049692125.1 Verrucomicrobiia bacterium
GCAAAAAGGGTGGCCACGCAGGCTGCGCCGGAAAGTGCCAGCAGCGGAACCTTTTCGGCGATCAGACGCCAGGGAACCAAACGGCCGCCCGGTTGGGTGAATCGTTTCAGCGGCCAGTAGTCCAACAGCAACAGCACGAAGGGCAGCGTCACCAGCATCGGCTTGCACATCAGGCCCAACGCAAAAAACAACAGCACCAGACAATAGTCGAGGGTCGAACGTCGAGGGTCGAGGGTTGGAACTGCTTGTGCTCTCGACTCTCGACTCTCGACTTTCGGCCATCTTTGGACATAGCCGGCATAAGCTCCCAGCGTCAGCATGAAAAACAACCCGCTGAGCACGTCCCTCCGCTCCGCGATCCAGGCCACCGACTCCACGTGCAGCGGGTGAATCGCAAACACCGCGGCCACGAAAGCGCTGCGCCAAAGGGCGGCCGTCATTCGTTTCAAAACCAGAAAGAGCACGATGACCGACGCCGTATGCAGGAGGACGCTGGTCAGATGATGCCACCCGGCTTGGGTCCCGTAGAGCTGGCAGTCCAGCATGTGAGAGATTACCGTCAACGGGGTCCAATTGTCGTTCACGTCGTGGGTAAACGCCCAAACGATTCCTTTCAGGCTCAGGCCGCCGAGGGCAGCCGGGTTGTCGGCAACGTAATCTTCGTCATCATAGTTCACGAACTCGTGCCCCAGCGTCTGGCCGAAGACCAGCCACGTCATCGCCGCCAGGACAAGGCAGATCACGCGAACCATCCAGCGGTCATGCAAACCAGCCGGTCGGCTTGCGGATTCCGGCGAGTGGGAGTCGGCCACTCCCGGCATTTCAACGGCCGGTGAAACGGGCGCGCTTGAACGCACGGCCGGGGCCTTTTTTTTTGATCTTCGACTCATGGGTTTTATACCTGATTAAGGCAACCCACGTAGTGTGACGAGTAAAAAAGGTCACTACAGACCGGGCTTTGATTATTTCCCGTCCCTGTGCTTGAACTTTTTCCCGCTTTCGCTCCAACGCCGACGACCTAATCCAGCTTCTGAAGAATACATGTCAACATGGTTTCACAACCCGGCGCCAGAAACTACACGTGGCCGCTCAGACGCATACGAAGCAACTCAGTCAAGCCCGATGCTTTTCCATACGTGACCAGGGCGCAGATTTCCAATCCGCTGCATCGCGGGTTTTCCCTGGCCGGGCTTGCCGCGTGAGGTGAAACCTTTTACGCCGCTTTGATGCATTCCGGCGAATCGTTTTTGGCGCTGTTCACCAGCTTGGAGACGCGGTAATTGTCGGGACATCTTTACGAGAGCTTTAAGTTGGTTATTTGTTCAGTGTAAATGGAAGGGGAGGCCTGCTTGATAGAGCTTCATCTGTGATCGAAGGGCATCGGCCAGTCCGGTGTTGGACTGCGTCCCGGCCAGTTGCAGAGCGCGCTGCGCGGTTGCCACCGCTTCGGGAAAGCGCCCGGCCTCGGCGTAAGCGGCGGCCAGGGTGCCAAGAACGGCCGGATTTCCATCACCCGTAAGCTGATTTGCCCGTTGAGCCAGTTCCACCGCTTGGTTGCCGTTGCGCAGCGAAGCCTGCGGACAGGTTGCCAGCACCCAGGCCAGGCTATTCCGGGCTTCCGCGCTGTCGGGTGTGATTTGCAGTGCCTTTTGGAAATGCGCGATCGCTTCGTCCACATTGCCCTTTTGGAGCAACGCGTTGCCAAGGTTGTTGTGGGCTTTCGCGTAGTCGGGTTGGATTTGCAGCGCCCTTTGGTAATGGGAGATCGCTTTGTTCACATTGCCCATTTTGAGCAGAGCGCCGCCAAGGTTATTGTGGGCTTCCGCGTAGTCGGGTTTGATTTGCAGCGCCCTTTGGAAATGCGCGATCGCTTCGTCCACAGCGCCCTTTTGGAGCAGCGCGTTGCCAAGATTGTAGTGGGCTTCCGCGAAGTCGGGTGTGATCTGCAGCGCCTTTTGGAAATGCGAGATCGCTTCATCCACATTGCCCTTTTGGAGCAGAGCACCGCCAAGGTTGTAGTGGGCTTCCGCGTAGTCGGGTTTGATTTGCAGCGCCCTTTGGAAATGCACGATCGCTTCGTCCACATTGCCCTTTTGGAGCAGAACGTTGCCGAGGTTGTTGTGGGCATCGGCGTGATCGGGCTTCAGTCTGAGTGCTTCTTGAAACTGGCGGATTGCTTCGTCGAGATTTCCTTTCTTGCCCAGCGCGACCCCCAGGTTGTTATGGGCGAAGTAATTCCCGGAGGTGCAGGCAAGAGTATGCGTCCAGAGTGATTCACTGTTGCGCCAATACGAGATCTGAATGGATGCGCTCGCCATCAAGGCCGCCATGACCATGGTCGCTGCGACGCCCAGCACCAGGCGGCGGTGACGCCAGCCGGCGCACAGTTCTGCCGCCGCCCAGGTCAGCAACAGATACAAGCCGACCTGAGGCAGATAGGTGTAGCGATCCGCATGGGCGTAGAAGGATATCTGTACAATCCCGATCACCGGGATCAGCATTCCCAGATACCAGAGCCAGCCAACCACGAGGCAAGGATGCGTCTGGCGAAATGCCCATGCCGCTCCGGATATGGCCAGCAGCAACCCCAGCGCCCCGGCCACCTGCCAGAGCGGCAGATAGTTTGTTGGGTTAGGGTAAATACACGCCAGTCCCGCTGGATGGATCATCTGCCAAAGGTAGGTGACGCAGGACACTACGGCGTTTTCCATCCGCAGACCGAAAGGCAGCTTGTTGTCGGCAATCAGTTTCTCCGACACCAGGGCCGTCGCCACGCACGAGCCGACCGCCAGCACCAACAGGGGGATTTTCTCGGCCACCCGCCGGAGCAAAACCCGGGGCGAGAAGCCTGAAAGACGGTTCAGCGGCCAGTAATCCAGCAGCAGGAGGACGAAGGGCATCGTCACCAGCA
>JBAVOO010000056.1:0-12932 GCA_049692125.1 Verrucomicrobiia bacterium
GGCGGCCCGCACCTTGGAGGATCTACATTCAACCTTGGCGACGACCCTCGACTCCTTCTCAGCCACACACTGTCGAGGCTTCTTTCGTCACGCTCAATATGCGTCTATCTAAATAGAAAATGCTCTAATCTTCTCCCGTCGTGAATATTGAACATTCAAAAAATACAAGCGCAGTTCCCAGACTGACGCTGACGCAATTTCCCGTTCGTGTCGGCAACGTGCGGGAATTATCAACCACGCCGATTAAAAGCAAAAAATAAAACCTATGAACATTAAAGTTCTGGTCATTGACAAGGTGTCGGAAACATTCGACACGAAAAGAGGGTCCAAAACACTCCACCTGCTGGTGTGTCAGGATCAATCCCGTCCGCCGTTGCGGAATTCGTTTGATTACGAAATGACGGCAGACGAATTGAGTAAACACGGCGCGTCGCTGGTGGACAAGACCGTCGAACTGAACATCCGGGACATAAGCCAGAATTACGCCGGGCGCACCCGGATGTCGGGCGCCATCCTCAAAGCCGGCGCGTAATGGAAACCGCATTAACATACACGCTGCAACGCGTTCACTGGCAGTTCTTCGGCTCTCTGACATTTAAGAGCGCCCGGCTGCCGGAACGCGTGCGGCTTTCCATGTTCTTTGCCCTCGTCCGTTGCCTGTGCCGCTGGCACAAAGTCCCCTTTCGCAAGTGCGTTTGGGCTTTGCGCCAGGAGCCGGGGGAAATCGGCGGACGACTTCACTTTCATTTTCTGATCGCGGGTTTGCCGCCGTATGCCGTCTAGGTCGCCACGTGTATGAGTATCAAGGCGCAATGGGAAAAACTCGGTGGCGGCATGGCCCGCGTCAGGGAATACGATTCGAGAAAGCAAGGTCTCGAATACACATTGAAATGCCTCAACGGGACGAATGGGGGAGCGAATCTCTACGAAGTGGGGAAGTTTTCGCACTCGGCGGATGAGGTGATGTTGTCGAATTCAATCTGGGACCCGGCCAATCTGGACCGGGTATCGGATACGCTTGTCACTGCCTAGTCGAACGCTCGGCGGCGGTGGATTCGACAGCCAATTCGGGATGCGTGCCGCGCGCAGCGCGGCACGCGCCCGATGGCTTGAAGATAAACTATGCCCGGATGAAATCAGACTGAAGTATGACTGACGATGTAATGCAAGCGGCGATGGCAACCCGGGCAACTAGAGGTTTGCCGGCACGCCTTGATGTCTCGGCAACGGCGAAACTGCTTGGTTTCGCGGAGAGTGACATTCAGGTTTTGATGGCCGTGGGTAAATTGACGCCCTTGGGTGATCCCGCCCCGAATGCGCCGAAATGGTTTGCAGCCGTCGAAATGATACGGCTTGCGGCTGACCAAGACTGGCTGCACAAGGCCACGAAGGAGATTGCAAAATACTGGCGAAACAAGCGGGAGCGCCGTCAGACTTCAACATCTTGGGCTTAACATTTGAACCGTGGTGGAGTTGAAGCTAGCATCGGGCATCATGAAGCGGCAGAAAACGCGCCAATCCAACAAGCAAGCTGGACAGCACGCTTTGTTGTCGCCAAAGGTGGGTGATGGCGGGCAGGGTGAGGCGGCTGCCGGCATGGAAAGATATCTGCTGCGGTTGCGCCGTCACAGGTGGATTTTTGGATTATTCCTGGTGGCTGCCACAGTGGTTGCCTACCAGCCGGTGTGGCACGCCGGGTTCATCTGGGACGATGACTGCTGGACGACGAACCTGTCAGCGCTGTTTCAGGACACCTCCGGTCTGCGCTTGATCTGGTTCCAGCCCACCGCCCTGCAACAGTATTATCCGCTCTCGGGCACGACCTTCTGGCTGGATTATCAGCTCTGGAAGTTCTGGACGACTCCCTATCACGTGGAGAACGTCCTGCTGCACGCCCTAGCCGCGTTGCTCTTCTGGCGGTTGTTGCTCCGGCTCCAACTGCCCGGCGCTTGGCTGGCAAGTGCCATCTTCGCGCTTCATCCGGTCATGGTCGAATCGGTCGCCTGGATCACCGAACGCAAGAATGTGCTCTCGTTGGTCTTTTACCTCGGCGCATTGCTGGCCTATGGACGATATGCGCAGTGGGTGAAAAGAACGGGGAAAACCGCCCCCGTCCCTGACTCGTCACGCAGCAAGCACCACCCGTCACTTTTTTACGGTCTGGCTTTGGTCCTGTTTCTCTGTGCGTTGCTGGCCAAGACGACGACCTTTTCCCTGCCGGCGGCCATTCTGTTGATTGGCTGGTGGCAGCGCGGACAAATCCGGTGGCGTGTGGACGTGTTGCCGACCCTGCCCTTTTTCACCCTGGCCTTTGGTCTTTGTGCAGTAACCGCCTGGCTGGAGAAATACCATGTCGGCGCGCAAGGGCCGGACTTTGCCCTGACATTCCCGCAACGCTGTTTGATTGCCGGTCATACCTTCTGGTTTTACCTCGGCAAACTGTTCTGGCCGGCCAATCTCTGCTTCGTTTACCCGCACTGGCAACCCAACCCCGGTTCAGGTTGGCAATGGCTCTTTCCGGTGACCGCCATCGGCACCCTTTTCACGCTCTGGCTGGCCCGGGGGCGCATTGGGCGTGGGCCGGTGACCGCACTGTTCTTTTATGTGGGGACACTGTTTCCGGTGCTGGGGTTCATGAATGCGTATGGCATGCGTTATTCCTTTGTGTGGGATCACTGGGTTTATCTGTCCGCTCTTGGGATCATCGCACTGGTGGCGGCACTGGTGGTGCGGGTGGCTGAATCTCTGCGCAAGCCGGCGGTGGTTTATGGGTTAGCCGCAATCGTGCTGCCGGTGCTGGCCCTCCTGACCTGGAGGCAAAGCTGGATGTATGCCGACGTTGAAACACTCTGGCGGACAACCATTGACCGGAATCCCGCCTGTTGGCTGGGCTACAACAACCTCGGCGTTGTCCTCTTCAACCAAGGCCAAACCGGCGAGGCGATCAGCCAATTCCAGGAAGCCATCCGCCTCAAACCGGACTTCGCCGACGCCCACAACAACCTCGGTGCCGCCCTGGCTAGGAATGGGCAAATCGACGAGGCGATCAGCCAATACCTGGAAGCCATCCGCCTCAATCCGGATTACGCCGACGCCCACAACAACTTCGGCATCGCCCTCTTCAACCAAGGCCAAACCGGCGAGGCGATCAGCCAATACCAGGAAGCCATCCGCCTCAATCCGGATTACGCCGACGCCCACTACAACCTCGGCGTCGTCCTCCTCAACCAAGGCCAAACCAACGAGGCGATCAGCCAATACCAGGAAGCTATCCGCCTCAAACCGGATTACGCCGACGCCCACATCAACCTCGGTATCACTCTCCTTAACCAAGGCCAAACTGACGAGGCGATCAGCCAATTCCAGGAAGCCCTCCGCCTCAAACCGGACTTCGCCGACGCCCGCAACAACCTCGGTGCCGCCCTGGCTAGGAATGGGCAAATCGACGAGGCGATCAGCCAATTCCAGGAAGCCATCCGCCTCAAACCGGATTACGCCGACGCCCACAACAACCTGGCGAAGGCTTTGGAACTGAAAAGTAAATCAAATGTGCGGACGTCCGATCCCGCCAAGCCGTAAGAGAGGAGCAGCCGTAAACCAAACGAAAAGGAAGAAGCAACCCTCAAAATCTGGGAAAAGGATGACTGGACTCAACTTTTTGAGTCACCCAGAAAGTTAGTCTGAAAATTTCCCCAAAGTGTGAGCACCGCCAAGCTTCTGCACTCTCGTTGATAAAGTTTTACCTAATTCTTCACCTAAATCTTCACCTGACGAGCAATAAAGGGGCGATAACGGGGCAATGCGTAGCGTTGAACGAGCAGCCGAAAAAACAGCTTGAACCCCTGTAAAATAAGGCTGGAATAAGCGTTGAAACAGAGTGTGTCAGGCTCGGAACGGTAAAGCTTCCTCGTTCGATTCCGACCTCCGCCTCCAGTCTTAACTGACTTTGCAGCAAGGACATTGGAGACGCAGGGTCCACAACGGACACCAAAACGGACACCGTATTTACTACTCCGTAAGAACTAGCGTTAACCGGCGTTTACTCGCCACCTACTCGCTAACTCTTCGGAACCGGACTCGTTTATCCTCGCGGTTGCGTGAAAGAAATTATGAAAACACGTTACCGCTTAACCCGGCGTGGCATTCGGGGAAACAAGTTTTATTGCGTGGACACCACCACCGGCAAACGCACCAGCCTACGCACGACCAACGCCGAGGCCGCGCAACAGATCGTCGAGGCCAGGAACAACTCCCAACGCCAGCCGGTGCTCAATCTCCAAATCGCCAAGGCGTATCTGGCCGGCACTGACAACGGCATTGCCACGCGCACCTGGCAACAGGCCATTGAAAGCCTCACCAACACCAAGCAGGGTGCCAACCAGCACCGCTGGAAAACGGCAGCCAAAGATAAAGCGTTCGTTCCCTTGATGCCCAGGATCATCATTGAGACACCCGGAGAACTGCTGTTGAAGGTGCTGCAAATCGGCACGGTGTCCACCAATGTTTTTCTCCGACGGTTGCATAATTTCTGCGTGGACATGAACTGGCTGCCGTGGCCATTGATTCCCAAACGCCAATGGCCCGCCGTCCGGTTCAAAGACAAACGCGCCATCACCCTTGAGGAACATCAGCGGATCGTCACCGCCGAGGTGAACCCCGAACGGAAAGCCCTTTACCAGTTGTGCTGGCACTTGGGCGCAAGTCAGGGTGACATTGCCAACTTGAAAGGCGAGGACGTGGACTGGACAAACGGTACCGTGAGTTTCGTCCGAAAAAAGACCGGCGTGCCTGTTCTGGTTCACTTGGGCACGGAAGCCTTGAACCTGTTCAAAGACCTGCCAGCCGAAGGGATGTTGTTTCCGTATCTGTCGCGGGTGCGGGCGAACGACCGCGCTACGGAGTTTAGATCACGTTGCCGACAGCTTGGCATTGCCGGCATCACGCTGCACAGCTACCGCTACGCCTGGGCGGAACGAGCCAAGACGGTTGGCTACCCGGAACGATTTGCACAGGAGGCGTTGGGACACAACAGCAAGGCAGTGCACCGCGCCTATGCCAAACGCGCTTTGATGAAAATTCCATCACTGGAAGATTACGAACAAAAGGCAGTAAGAATGCCAGTTCCTGTTCCCAACGATTAAAATTCAAGCCACATTTTTTTGGATTTCTATCGCGGCACAGTATCAAAATTCCAATGTCAGACTTGTGGCAATCCCCCAATGGACTTCCGCGCGCGCGCCGCTATCAATTGGAAATACAAAGCCAAGTCCAAGGCTGGGTTGCAAGCCTCCAACCGCTTTGAGGTCAGCGCGAAAACCGATGCTTCCCAGCAAACTATTCTGGCCGGACTCGTCCTTGTTTAACCCTTTTTCTCCGACCAGTTCAAACATGGGAGTAAATCGTTGCACGCAGGGCAACGGCAGTTCGCTATGCGGAATCGTGTAGCCGAAAGCAAAACCGTATTCAAAAGTTTGCAAACCGCCGTTGGCACCACCGCCAAAAAGTGTGGCATAGCCGAGGACAGACTGAAGTGAGAAATGTTCGCCCAGCTTGAGATCATTGAAAATCTTGGGAACAAATTCCGTATTTTTGCTTACTGCCGAGTTAACCGGAATGCCGACTTCCATTGCCACACCCAAAGTGGTGTCGAAAAATCCCTTGGCCGACACCAACTGATAAAGCGGATAACGCGCACCTAAATCAATGTTGCCGATGCCTTGGGAAACGTCGCCCGAATCTGAATCGCGCTCGTAAGGAACATCTAATCCCAAAGTTAGCAGCCCAAAACTTTTTTCGACTTCTGCTGTGACGACATCGCTTCGCTGATTGTTCTCTTCCGTATGCAGAGAATTCAACTCCAACTCGCCGTCTGGTTCCAAACTCGTTTCATCCAGCAGTAGCGGTCTAGGAAAAAATTCACCATAGTACGCGCTTCGATGATCAAGGCAGTTAAAAAGTCCGAAGCGTGAGTCCGGCTTAACCGATGAATTTGTGTCTGCCAGTGCCACCTGATTATCCGCCATCGCTGTGCTGTGAATAAAAGTGACCGCAAATGTTATCTTCAAAATTCTCGAAACCAATTTTGTTTGAAATTTCAAGAGGCGGAAATTGAACGATTCGAGAAGAACACTCAACACAAAATACAGGTCACAACTCCAGCCGATCTCAAAATTGAGGCAACGCTTGACACTGGAACGAATCTAGTATATCGTTTTTCGACATCGAAAACCATAATTGCCAATGCAAGAAGTCGAACGTGAAATTTTGTTGAGTTTTTGGAAGGTGCATATTCTGCATCATGCCGACGAGGAGCCAATTCATGGCCAATGGATAATCAACGAGTTGCGCCGCCACGGTTACGAAATCAGCCCCGGAACCCTCTACCCGCTGCTGGGCCGGTTGGTGCAGCGCGGCTGGCTCGACTGCAAAAGTGACCGGCAGGGCGGAAAACGGGCGCGCAAGGACTATCGGCTAACGGCTAAGGGGAAGAAGGTTCTCAAATTGATACGGGAACAGGTCAAAGAGCTTTACGACGAAGTCGTTGCGGAAACTGAAAAAGACCAAACTAAAAGGAAAAAACATGAATGAGATGATTTTGATGACCCATGTGTTGTTCGGAGTGATCTGTGTTGTCACGACGGTATGGGTTTTTGTGGATGTATTGAACGCCAATGAAAAGAACCTGAAACGCATAAAATGGATGAGCCGGGCTGCGGCCATTTTCATGTGGTGCGCCTTTTTAGCTGGCGGCTATTGGTATGTCGTCTTTTACCCTGTGGACAAGGCCATCATCTTGAAGGGGCCGTGGCCGTTCGCCCACGAATACTTCATGGAAACGAAGGAGCATCTTGTCATCATGCTGCTGCTGTTGGCCACGTATCTTCCCTTGGCCGCGTCCAACAATCTCGTGGCGAGCAAAGACGCGCGCCGATTGGTTCTCTGGGTGGCGGGGATAATCCCATTGCTGGGTTTGATGATTGAAGGACACGGAGCCATCATTGCAATGGGGGTGAAAGTGGCGTTACTGGCGAAACAAATTTAACCCTTGAGCATGAACATGGAAAACAACTCTGTCTCGAAATACACGATTTCCTTCGGGTTGTCCCTGGCGTTAAGCAGCGTGATCAACGCGCTGCTGGTGATTGCGAAGGAAAAAAGCACAACCGTCCAAGCCGAAATGCAACAGCTTACCGGCAGTCATTGGATTACTCACGTTGCCATTATTCTCATTCTTTTCGTCTCTTTCGGCTTCCTGTCCGCCAGCATCAAAAACGGTCAGGGAGTCACGATGCCGGTCAACCGCCTGATCAAAACGATCATCGCGGGGGTTTTTACGGCTGGCCTCATCATTGTCGGGTTCTATTTAATCGCCGATTGAAAGCAGACGCACCATGCAAGTCACACGACACCTACCCGTTATTGCCGCGCTGACAATCCTTGGAATCGCCGGAACCGCCTACGGCGGCCCGCCATTCGTCACCGACGACCCCGAACCCGTGGATTATCAGCATTGGGAATTTTACGTCGCTTCCCAAGACTCCAAACTCGGCGGCGACTGGTCGGGCACGGGGCCGCATTTTGAATTGAATTACGGTGTTGCTCCCAATGTCCAACTTCACATTATTGCGCCGCTGGCCTACGACGTGCCGCCTGACGGCAGTTCCCATTACGGTTACGGCGACACCGAAATCGGAGTGAAATACCGATTTATTCAGGAAACCAACTACATGCCGCAAGTGGGCGTTTTCCCATTGCTGGAATTGCCGACCGGCAGTGAAAGCGACAATCTTGGCAACGGCCATTTGCAGGCATTCCTGCCGGTATGGCTGCAAAAGAGTTGGGGATCGTGGACGGCTTACGGCGGCGGGGGCTACGGCATCAATTCCTTTTCCGGCAATCAAAATTGGGAATTTGTGGGCGCGGTGCTGCAAAAGCAGGTTTTGCCCAACCTTGCCATTGGCGCGGAGGTCTATCACCAAACAGCCTACCAGACCGACTTTCCCAATGTCGGCACGGTCATTGATTTGAGCGAGCAGCATCACCTGCTTTTCTCGGCTGGCAGTTCCATTGACGGCCCGGTGAATTTTCAGTGCTATATCGCCTACCAATTCACATTCGACAACAGCCTGTTTCATTTCTGGAATCATTCGCACAATTAAAGTCCGGCATTCGCTACGCCATTCAGAGAGCGGCCCTTTTTACGCGCATTCTTATTCTGCCAATGCTGATTCAACGCATTCGTGACCTTGGCCAGCCATGTCCGATCTTCAACCTGTTCTAGCAATTCTGACGTGGCGAAGAACTTCACGTTGTACGGCGAGGGATTGCCCAACGGCTTAAGCAACCGCGCCGCCACTAGGATCGGCACATCATGCGGCTGGCAATTCAGCACCCACGCCGACTGCTCGGCCGTCAGGCGGGCTGGCAACCGCCCCAGCAACCGCATAAATTGTTGTTGGTCCTCTCTCATTCAATCACCAATTTGAAATCCTTGAACGCCGGATGCCGCTGGCCAACCAGCTTGACACCCCACCACGCCCCCTCTTTGGTCACATACTTGGCGCAGTAGTCAGAAACATCGTCCCGGCTGTTCACTGGCTCAATCCGGTTCCGGCCGTATCGCTCAAACCACTTTTGCCACAGGTCCCGCCGGGATTTGTTCAGACAATCACACCAGAGCGCATGAACATGAAAACCATCCCGTCCTGGATTCTGTTCCAGCGCGTAAAAATGTGACACGCCCCACATCTCCCGCTTCATGAACTTGAGATAACAACGCTCTGCCGACCATACCGACGCTTCCCAAGCAAACGTCAGGTGGGCAATCACCTGCCACGGGGCCAGCGAGTGAACCCAATCGCCCATCGCCACCACCAACTCCGCAGCCTTGACTCGATCCGCTGGCTCAATATATCGCGCAATGTTCATATTTGACCTTCACTTTTCCGCGTCTGGACACACCTTTCGGACAAGGATGGGTTGCCGGCGGCGCGCGCTCCGCGCGCGTTCGCCGGCTAACCCCATCCAGGGGGCCGTCCTGTGTGACCACATTCCGAACTACTCCAAGGCCAATACCGACATCGCCCGAACTATGATGCCGTTGCTGGTGCAAATGGCCTTGTGCTGAACTTCTTGGTATAAACTGGCGATGACCACACGACGGTCCGCCACGAAGTTCCTCGCTGCTATCGAGCAATTTAAATGAAACCTGATCCGAAGCGTTACCGAGTAGTGGGAGAGTTATCGCCGGTTAAACCGAATTCTAATAGGGTAGTAAATTTACTGTCACTCGCAGAAGCCGGTTGACCGTCGGGACCGCTTCCCCCTGGCGCAAAGACTTTCGGGCTGACTCGCTCCACGGTCACACCAAAAGACTTTGCGCCAGCCCGATATTGGCGCGACCAAAGCAGCGTAACCGTTCTCCGAACCGCCTCCGGCTAATTCTCCGCCCGGCAACGCCGCTTCCGTCGCAATAATTCTTTGGTTCTGATTGGTAGCGGGGGCCGGAACGACTTCGTCGGCCTTTTGTATTCAGTTTATTGCGCCGACTGACTCGCAACTGACGGCAACAAAATCGGGAGGTAACCAGATGGGCAGACATCATTGTCCGCGCCGCCAGAAGCTCAAACAGGCCAACCCCAATCCTGCCAGCGTCAGCGTTGCCGGCTCCGGCACCACCGTGGCATTGATGGCCAGTTGAAAAACATCTCCACGAGCATGCCCCGTCCAACCTGAACCGTCGGGCGAGCTAAAATAAGCATCATTAAGCTGCCACTGATTACTTTCTGTAAAACTATTCGCCGCACTCCAATCATAAGCGCCCTCTGCTACAGGCGTTGCGGCTGTTAAGACAATAAAATAATCGGTGGAGGGTGAAAGCGTAAGCCCGTTAGCGGTATAGGTAAAAATACCGCCAACCGAAGGATCGGAACCAACAAGATTGCCAAGATTATTGTATGGCTCGCCACTCAAGCTGCTGTAAAGCGAAACATTAAATCCGCTGGGATTACCGGAAGCTGTATTCATCAGCAATTGAATGGAATTGAGTATATAGCCACTGGAATCGGTTCCTGTAATAATACTTTGAGCGATCCAAGCATCACTGCCAATAGATGCACTGCCAGTTGGAGTTTGGCCTAGATTCGACACATAGAGCGTGCCTTGAGCCTGCGCCATCAGTGGCAGCAACAGACCAATGGCCGGAATAAGGGAAAGAATTATTTTTTGCATATAGATTCCTTTCTTCAATTGCATGGCATCTGTGCTGCTGTAATGAAAACAGCCGAATCATACCAATCATCACCGTAATCCGCGACGGCGATTTTGATATGATAAGCAACATTTGCAGAAATATTTGTCTGCGCTGTGAGCAGCACGGTCATGCCGTCATATTGGATGTTAAACATTGTCTGCGCCGCCAGAAGCTCAAACAGGCCAACCCCAATCCTGCCAGCGCCAACGTTGACGGTTCCGGAATCGTTGAGGCATCTACGGCAAATTGCAAAGGATTTGAGCGGTTTGAAACCCAGCTTGAACCGTCGCTGGACTTATCATAAGATCCGATACCCCACCCATTGCTTGAACTATAGTTGAAGGTGTCCGCTAAACTCCAATAATAAGAACCGGACGCAAGAGGCGTTGTGGATGTAATCACAATCCAATAAAAGGTAGAAGGCAACAATGTTATGCTCGAAGCAGTATAAGTGAAATTGCCGCCACCCGCCGGATCGGAACCGGTAAGGCTGCCAAGACTACTTCCCGGCTCAAAATTGCTATTGTTACTGTAAAGCAGAACGGTAAAGGCATTGGGACTTCCTAACGCTGCGTCCATCAACAACTGAACGGAATTCAAATCATAGCCGCCGGAATCAGTTCCCGTGCGAAATAACTCGGCGACCCACGAGTCGCTTGCCACAGCCACGCTGCCATTTGGAGCTTGTCCCAGATTCGACACATACAGCGTTCCTTGCGCTTGCGCCATCAGTGGCAGTAGCAGAACAAGTGTAAGAATTATTTTTCGCATATAGATTCCTTTTTGTTTGTAAGCTCAATGACATGGACTAGGTGACCACGGCTTGACGAATATAGCCGAATCATAAGATGAATCGCCGTAATCAGCGATGGCAATTTTGACATGGTTGGTGACGCCTGCGGTGATGGGTGCCTGCGCGGTGAGCAATATAGTCATTCCGTCATACTGGATGTTGAACTCCGGAGCCGGTGCCGCATTTGTTGCGGCTGAATAATCGAGACCATAGTTGTCAACATAGTATTGTGGATTAGTTGGTGGAATATAAGCACCGCCATTATTGTTTTGGGCTCCGCTAACACAACCTCCATTAATCGTATTGACGCTCACCGGCATATTTGTGGTTCCAGGCACCAGGGCGATGTCGTTGGTAATGCTGTTGATCCAGTTTGTGCCATCATAATTTGTGCTGACAAAGATCGCCATCGGGTCGTTAAATGGACCTATCCATTCCGGGTATTCTTCGGAGGCAAAAACGTATAGGAATTGCAACGTAAAGAAATTGGTTGAAATGATGTCAAACTCCAGCACGGCGGCATCGTAAGTTTGTCCATTTCCGACTAAGTTACTCAAATCAGCGTCGCCCGGTTGGCCCAAATTTGAAGGGCCATAGTTACCGTCATAATTATTACCGCCATCATCATCATTTGGCCCGATGGCATTGGTGATCCAACCTGTCGAAAGTATCACGCCGTTGTCTATCGGCAGGCCGCAGCCGTTGCCGCCAGCGAATGTGCCGCGCGCCACTATCGCGCCAGTGTAACTCGCATTGGTAACGATCACCCACGGCGGCACCAGCAGTTGCGCCAGTTGTTGTGCAGTCGAATTCGTGCTCACCGTCAAATTGCCGTTGGTTTGTGTCAAGGCGAAGAATCCCTCCGCCTCGCAGAGACCCGACACAATGACATTGGTGGAAACACAACGCATCAGAAAACGCCATTTGATCGGCGGGTCAAGACTGACGGTATAAAGCAAATCATGGGTTAAATTAGTATCGTTCCATGGCGTATGGATTGTCAAATTGACCGTCCATCCCGTTTCGTCATTGGTCAATCCGTTAATCTGCAACCACAAATCGTTGGTCGTGAACACTTGGGCTTGAAAACCTGATCCGTAGCCGGCGTAGGAATTTGTGTCGCCACCACCGCCGCCAGGCATCGGCGGACCCATTGCCGCCGATTCTCTTTGCAGTTCCACATAATCCACGCCCAGGTCATCCAACAAATACACATCACCACCCAAGTCCCACGCGGGCACATTATTGATGTTTCCAGGCAGCGGCGGCCAGTTAAGGTGTTGGACAGACCAGAACGTGCCCCACGGCGTAACTGAATCTGCTGGTAGTGGCGTCGTCTCCTCTATTGCCTGCAACATCACGGCCAGATCATCGGCTGAAGCCGAATGCAAAGCTTGAATGGATATGGTCGTTGTTTGGGCGTGAACGAGACTCACGAGCGCAATGATCCCACTGACTATGAAAAAACTCCTGATATAATTTTGGGTTGATCTCATAATTCAAACTCTTCCGGCGAAGACATAGTTCGAATCCCGATTTAGATCACCAGCTTCGATAAAGCTATTCTAATTCATTTTCAGGCAGTTGCAATATTTTCCAAGCTGTCCCGCCGTTTTCAATCGTGCTAATGTTGAAAACAACTATGGACACCAAAACGGACACCAAAGGAGTTAAAACGGGTTAAGCTGGGTTAAGCCGAATTATGTTGAGTAGCCAATGAATTCGGGTATATTTGGGGTGCAACAGCGGGGTAAATTGACCGATTCCGACCTCCGCCTCCATTGGCGGTTACTTCCTTTGTTCAGCTTCAATTCCGGCGAACAGACTTTCCAGGCTGTTCAACGGCGTGTCGTGTTTCGGATTCAAAATTTGTCGCAGGTATTCAAC
>JBAVOO010000057.1:0-68203 GCA_049692125.1 Verrucomicrobiia bacterium
TAAGCGCGGCACGCCGCTTCGTCGCTGAAACGCTGCTCCATTTCCAGCAGTGTGCGCGGATAGTCCTCGGACATCACGCGAAATTCTATTCGTTGTAGCCAGTGGAGTCACGTAAATAGCCCTAATATCCAATAAGTCCTGCCCGCGCCCGGCTGATTTTTTCAAGTCGAGCAACGTTGTCATCACTGACACCTGCCCCAGGTAACCTTTATCCGTGAGTCACCCCGGGGCCTGTTCAGCGGCCCGTCTCATTCACGTGGCCCGTGTTCCGGGCGTTCGCGCGAAATTTTGGCCACGACGTCCGGGCCAGCGGCCGGCGGGTGTCCAGCGCGCAAAAAACATTGTTTTGGCCGGCTGCATACAAGCTGCCGTCCGCGCCGATTCCCGGAGAAGCCTGGTTTGGACCAAGCACCTGAAAAGACCACAAAGCGTGCTCGTCCGCATCCAAAGCCGCCAGCTTGCCGTAAACAGAAAGAACATAAACCACGTTGTCCTCAACGACTGTAGGAGACGCACAGATCGTGTTTCTCAGATCACGTTCGCCTTGTTTCGTTCCTTCCGGAGTGATGGCCCACAAGGAATCGTTTACTCCCACATAAATCATGCCGTCCACGCCGATGACCGGGGACGACTCCGTTGTCCCGCCGGTCTTCAGCCGCCAGCGCAGGCTGCCGTCCGGATTCAGTGCGTAAAAAAAGCCGTCCACCGAGGTGAAATAAACCACGCCGTTTCCATTCAGCGCGGGCGATGAAATGATCGGGCCGCCGGTCGCATATTCCCAGCGTTTATGCCCGTCCAGCGCCAGCGCGTAGAGTTTCTTGTCGTAGGACCCGAAGTAAATGATCTCATCCGCGCCGACCGCGGGCGAGGAATCAATTTCCCCGCCGGTCGCAAACTGCCATTTCAGGGTCCCGTCCGGGTTGAGCGCATAAAAGTGCTTGTCCCAGGAACCAAAGTAAATGGTTCCATCCCGCCCCAAAGCCGGCGAAGAATCCACCCACGCTCCGGTGGGGAACGCCCATTTCTTTTTCCCTTGCGGGCTGACCGCGTAAAACTTCCGGTCGCGGCAGCCGAAATAAATGGTCCCGTCGGAGCCGATGGCCGGCGAAGACTTTATCTCGCTGCCGGTCTGGAACTGCCAGCGGGTTACCCCGTTCGAGGCCACCGCCCAGAGTTTCTGATTGAAACTGCCCAGGTAAATCGTACCATCGCCGCCTACTGCCGGAGAGGAATCTGTCAGACCCACTGTAATCAGCCATTGATTGGTCGGCGAAATCTCTGCTCCTCCAGCGGACCAAGTTGTCCCCAGCACCACAAAAATGAGGGCTGTGGCTACTCCGGGCAGGAAACAAGAAAGGCCAAGCCATTTCATCTCCAACCATCTGAGCCTGCGGGCGGAAGCGCCTGTGTACGAATGGTGCATTTTACTTGCAAGCCTGTCCGCCACCACCCTTGGAATCAAGAAAATAGCGGGCAAGTCCAGGACGCCGGGTGCGATGTTCGGCAAATTGGCCGTGCGCTTATGGCTTGAACCGCACGACATACCAAGGCTGCAATCCATCGGCGACTTTCAATGTAGCATTGGTGGTGGCGACGAGCTCCGCGCCGGATTTCTGAAGCCAGGTATCGAGCATCGTGTTATTCTGCTTCAAATTAAGTCCGCCGACAACGACATATTGAACGCGTTGGCGGATTTGCTCCGGCGGATCGGTAAGAAGAAAAATTTCCACGCGCCGTTCGCCGTACGGACGCCAGAGAGAGATATCAACGTCGTCTCCCGTGCCCATGAATCCGACCACTTTGGTCCCCGGCGGCAACAGCGCACGGACGCAGGCGAGCGAGTCGGATCGTTCAGAATAAACGGTGTAAACCTTCAGCGCGCGGTCCAGCAAATGCCGCTCCGGGTATCGTGCCACGGCTTTGGTTAAAAGGGTTTTGGCCGGCCACAACGGACGGTCCGGCGACAGGATCAGGACGGCAAAAGCTAGGATCAAAACCGCACCGGCCATCGCGCGCCACCACCAACGGCGGATGATTTCCGTTTGCGCGGGGCTGACGAGCAACAACGGCGGCAAAAATAGATAATACGGCGCAATGAGACGCGCCGCAGTCGTCATTCCCGATTTCATGCTGTAGGCCGCCAGCGACACCCAGGCGGAAATCATCACGCAACGGCACAGCGCGGATGGAATCACCCCGGCGGCCGGCGCGCCCGGCTTGGTCCCACGAATCCAAAAGGACCCGAGAATAGAAACCATCAGCAGCACACAGATGCCAAAACCAAGCCCGGTCCAATCTTCCGTCGGCAGTTCTCCCAGGGTGAAAAATGCCGCGTCGAAGGATGTGTTCGCCGCCTCGACGAGGAAGCGGGGCATGAGCGACTCCGCGTGCAGGTTCCACCAACCCGCCATCGGGAAGAACGGCGGGAGGAAATTGGTCAGCAGCAATTGAAAGGCGTTGCCATAGAGGCCTACCCAGGGATTATTTACGAGCGCGCGGGGCCCTTCGAGTTTCGCCCCCGACCAATCCCCGCATTGATGCACATTCACCATGGCCATCGGCAAAAAGGAAACCAGCGCCGCCAGCAGGATCACGAGGGTGGTGGCCGCCAGCCGGCGGCGCAGCAGCGGGACGAGCGCAAAAATCAAAATCGCCCACGGTAGCAACAAAGGCAGGTTGCTGGGCTTCGCCCCGGTCAGGAGCGCCACGGCCAGGATCGAATACCACAAGTCCGCCAGCCGCCGCGAACCCCACGCGCGCGCGGCAAAATCCAGCGCGGCCAGCGCATA
Organism: Verrucomicrobiia bacterium; assembly: GCA_049692125.1. GTDB lineage: Bacteria > Verrucomicrobiota > Verrucomicrobiia > Limisphaerales > UBA11358 > UBA11358. Next base: position 2,790 of record JBAVOO010000057.1, read on the forward strand.
GACGGCGGGAAAAGTGTCATTGGCGATGCTGCCGGCCTGGAGGAGAAAGGTGTAACCGGTGGGCAGCAGCCACATCCATTGCCAGGCGACTCGCGCTCGGACGCCCAGCCGCGTGAAGACGCTGAAAATCAGTCCGGGCAAAAGCAGGAACGAAATGAAGTTGATGAGAAACAAGGCGCGGTCGGATTTGGTGAACAGCAGCAGCGGTGCGGTCAGCCATTCGATGCCGCAGGCGCGGTCGTTCATCCGGACATTCGGCGTGTGAATCCACCACCATTGCCCGTGCGCGAGCCATTGCAACACGCGCGGCAGCCGATAATTCAACCCGGTGTAATTGGTCGGCGCATACATGGCTCCGCCGAGAAAAATCAGAACCGCCAGCACGGCAAAGCCGAGTGGCAACGGCCGGCGAAACCGCCGCAGGATTTTTCTTAAGCGCGAAGTTTTGTTGCCGGAAACGGATCCCAATTCCTTGCGGAAAAAGAAAACGAAGGCGGCGAAGGCGGCGAAAAGAATCGCATAGCCGGGGCGATTCAACTGCCCCAGCACGGACAGAGTCCAGCCCGCGGCAGTTGCGAGCGCGGAAACCCAAAGCCAGAGCCTGACGAGCGGAAGAAATGACATTTTTACGCGGCGGCGACCGTAGGCGGATTTGCCTTGCGCGTCAAATGTTTTCTTCCCGCGCGCGCCGGTTTTTGAAAAGGCGGCCGGCCGGGTCAAAGAATGTTCACCCTCGGGAATTATTTTATTACGCCGCCCAATCGGGGCCCCGGCTCAAATACGCTTGCAGTCCTGCGTCAGTCTGTTTCCATTGCGCCACTGCCTGTTGGGCAAAGAAAAATTATGCACTGTGTCATCGGTTCCGGTCCCGCAGGCGTTGCCTGCGCCCGGGCGCTGCTCGCCCGCGGCGCGAACGTGTTGATGCTGGACGCCGGACTTGAATTGGAGCCGGAGCGCGCCCAAGTCGTCCGCGAACTCGCCTCCGTCAGGCCATCGGAATGGCGGCCCGGGCAGGTCGCCAAATTGAAAGAAGGCATGGCCGCCGGCGCCAAAGGCATTCCGCTCAAATTGATTTTCGGCTCGGACTATCCCTACCGCGAAACGGAACAGCACATTCCCTGGCAGGGACAGGGCGTGGGCCTTCGCCCCTCGCTGGCGCTGGGCGGCTTCAGCACCGTCTGGGGTGCGGCCATGCTGCCGTACCGGGACGCGGACCTGGACGACTGGCCCGTCAAAAACGTGGACCTGGAACAACATTACCGCGCCGTGACCGAATTCACCGGCCTGGCCGCGCAGCGCGACGATTTGGAGGAGCTGTTTCCGCTGCATTGCGACCATCCGCACACCCTGCAACCCAGCGGGCAGGCCGGTTTGCTTTCCAGCAACCTCAACCGCCATCGCGCCAAACTCCGGGACCGCGGCTGGCGGTTTGGCCGCGCGCGGCTGGCGGTGCGCGCCGCCGACTCGCCGGCGGGCATCGGCTGCGTCTATTGCGGCCTGTGCATGTATGGCTGCCCCTACGGCTGCATTTATAACAGCGCCGACACGGTGAACGGATTGCGCCGGGAGAAACAATTCACGTATCAACGCGATGTCATTGTCACGGCGCTGCGCGAACAGGCCGGCGAAGTCATCGTCGAAGGTCATCACCGCCGGGCGCGCGCGCCGCTTTCGTTTGACGCAACCCGCGTTTATCTGGCCGCCGGCGTGATTTCCACCGCACAAATCCTGCTGCGCTCCCAGTCCGCCTACGACCGGCCATTGCGTCTGTGCGACAGCCAGTATTTTCTTTTTCCGCTGGTGCTGGGGCGGCGGACACGCGGCGTGCAGACCGAGCCGCTTTGCACGTTGAGCCAGTTGTTCATTGAAATTTGCCGGCCGGAAATCAGCCGCCGCACCGTGCATCTGCAGGTTTACACCTACAGCGATTTGATCGGGCAGGCCGTGCGGAAAACGTTTGGACCGCTCGCGCGACCGCTGGAAATTCTGGCGCGGCAACTGGAGGAGCGCATGGTCATCATCCAGGGCTATCTGCATTCCGACGAATCGCAGACCATTTCCCTGACCCTCAAACGCGGCGGCGCCGACGGCCCGGACTGCCTGCAGGTGGCCGCGCAACCGAACCCGGCGACACGCCGCACGGTCAAACGGGTGCTGGGTGAAATGCTGCGAAACTCGCGGCGGCTCGGTGGAATGGTTCTGCCGCCGATGCTGCAAATGGCCGAGCCGGGCCGCGGGTTCCACAACGGCGGCTCGTTTCCCATGCGCGAAAAACCGGGCGCGTTTGAAAGCGACCGCCTCGGCCGGCCCCACGGCTGGTCGCGCGTTCACGCGGTGGACGCGACGGTGCTGTCCAGCGTGCCCGCGACGACCATTACTTTTTCCGTGATGGCCAACGCCCACCGCATCGGCTGGGAGGCCGCCAAACTGGATTGAATTGATTCACGGCAAATTGTATGTGGATTGGCAGGGCCGCGCGTCCGCACGGCCACCCGTGCGGCGCAGCAGCGCCGCCCTACCTTGGTTGGGTAATGACATGAGCAACCCGATAAACGAAAAAACTTCGAGACCGGTTTGCGCGATCACCGGCGCCGGCGGTTACGTCGGCGGCTGCCTCAAAAATTTCTTCGCGTCGCGCGGCTGGGAAATTTTGGAACTGACCCGCCGGCCGAAGCCCGGCGCGCGGGCGGTGGCGTTTCAACTGGGCGCGGAAATTTCCCCGCCAGTGCTGGCCGGAGTGGCCGCGCTCGTTCATTGCGCGTATGACTTCAAGCCGTTGCGCCGGGAGGAAATTTGCGCGGTGAATGTGGAAGGGACGCGAAAAATTCTCCAGGCGGCGGGCGCGGCGGGCATCAAAAAAATCGCCTGCCTTTCCTCCATCAGCGCCTATGACGGTTGCCGGTCGCTTTACGGCCGGGCGAAACTGGAGATCGAAAAAATCGCGCTGGACAACGGCGCGCTGGCGATCCGGCCCGGTCTGGTTTACGGCAGCGGCCCGGGCGGAATGTTCGGCAAACTGGCCGCCCAGGTCCGCAAGTCGTCCATAATTCCGATGATTGGCGACGGCTCGCAGATCCAATTCCTGGTTCACAACGAGGACCTGTCGGCGTTCATCGAAAAATTCGCCGCCGGGAAAATCCAGGTTGCGCCGCGCGTTTTGACCGCCGCGCACGGGCAGCCGTGGCCGTTCAAACAACTGCTGCTGGAAATCGCGCGTGGACTGGACAAAAAGGTAAAATTCATTCCGCTGCCCTGGCGGCTGGTCTGGGCCGGATTAAAATCGGCTGAAACGTGCGGGTTGCGATTGAATTTCCGCAGCGACAGCCTGGTGAGTTTGATGCATCAAAATCCCAGCCCGGATTTCGGGCCAAATGCGGAGGCCGGATTGATCTGCCGCCCGTTTCAGATTGAGACGCTGCAGTTCTAGCCGCCCGGCGGCATCGGCGGTCGGCGCGACACGGTTTTCAATCCCAGGACGCTCATGAAGAAGCTCGAGAAAACGGACTGGATGCCGAGAACAATGAGTGTCACCGCCGGAATCAGCCGCCGCAGATTGTCCTCCGGCGGCAGGAGGCCATAATCCGCCTGTCGCCAAATCCACAAGGCACGGACCAGCAAAATGGTTCCCGCCAGCAGAATGGCCAGGCCGAGCAGGATGCCCTTTTCGAGCGTGAAAACCTTGAACACGCGCGTGAGCTTCGGGTCATCCGGCAACAATCCCTCCGCAATGGCAAACACCTTGGTGTAGAACGCGAAGGCCACCAGTTGAAAGCCGATGATGACCGTCATGCAGGCGATGGCGAGCGTGCCGACATTGAACTCCACCGCGCCCAGGTGCAAATCCGCGAACGAAAGCGCGACCGAGGCGGCCAGTCCCAAGACCGACAGCAGCAGTCCGGGCACGAGAAACAGCCAGCGCGGCGAGTAAAGCAGCATGAACCGCAGATGCCGCCAGCCGTCGCGCCACGGCTTCAAATGCGGCGGGCGCGAACGTCCGTCCTTGTGCAGCGTAATGGGGACTTCGGTGATCTTAAGCCGCTTGAGCGTGGCCTTGATGACCATTTCCGACGCGAACTCCATGCCGGTCGTCTGCAAATCCATTTTTTCAAACGCCGCCCGGGTGAAGCCGCGCAGGCCGCAGTGAAAATCGCGTGCCGGGCATTTAAAAAAAAGCTGCCCGATGAACGACAGCACCGGGTTGCCAATCCATCGGTTTTTCCACGGCATCGCGCCAGGCATGATGGTTCCGCCGCCCATCGGCAGCCGGCAACCCATCACCAGTTCAAAGCCTTCCTGAAATTTTTTCACGAAACCGGTGATTTCGGAAAAATCGTAGCTGTCGTCAGCGTCGCCCATGAGAATCCACGGACCTGCCGCGGCCCGGATGCCCCCGCACAACGCGCTGCCGTAGCCCTTCTCCTTCACCGGCACGACCCGGGCGCCGAGCTTTTCGGCGATGGCCTGCGAACCGTCGGTGCTGCCGTTGTCGGCGACAATGATTTCCCCGCGCACGTCGGAACGCTGGATGCCAAATCGGGCCTTTTCGATGCACTGGGCAAGGGTTTCCGCCTCGTTCAGGCATGGCATGACGATGCTGAGTTCAATGGAGTCGGTCATGAGTCAAGCTTACTTGAACGCCCGGTTATCTGGCGAGCATGGGTTTTATAACTTATCGCAACGGGACCAAATCCTCATCGAGCGCGACCTCGCCGTCGGCGGCGTGCAATGGATACAGCGCCGGTAGCGTACGCCCGGCACAGTTCAGGTGCGCAAAGAACCAAACCCAGAGGAGGACAGCCATTGGCATGATCCCGCATCAGTTCCGCAGAAAGTTGTATTTGAAAATGCACCAAAAGGCGTGAACTCCGTCTGGCCAGCCGATTTTTTTGCCTTCCGCGTAAGTGCGCCCGTAATACGAAATCGCCACTTCGTAGATGCGCACCTTCAACCGGGCCATTTTAGACACCACTTCCGGCTCAAAACCAAAACGGTTCTCTTCAATTTTGATCTGTTGAATGATTTCGCGCCGGAAAACTTTGTAGCAGGCTTCCATGTCCGTCAGATTAAGGTTGGTGGCCATGTTGGAAAAGGTGGTCAGGAGGTTGTTGCCCACCGAGTGCCAGTAATACAACACGCGATGCGCCCCGGCGCCCAGAAACCGCGAGCCAAACACCACATCCGCCTTGCCGGATAAAATCGGTACGAGCAGCCGGTGATATTCCGTCGGATCGTATTCCAAATCGGCATCTTGAACCATCACGACGGGCGCGATCGCCTGGGCGAACCCTGTGCGCAAGGCCGCGCCTTTGCCCTGGTTTTGATCGTGTCGCACCAACTTGACCCGTGAATCGCCCTTCATGGCCGCCTGCAACTTCTCCCAAGTGCCGTCCGTGGAAGCGTCATCCACCACGACCAGTTGCTGGACCGGACGCTGCGACAGCACGACCTTGATGACTTCGGCAACCGTCGCCGCTTCATTGTAAACCGGCATGACGACCGAAAGACACGGTTCAATGTCGGCGTTCGATTTAATTTCGCTCATTTGACAATTTGACCAAAGCAGTTCGGTTTGAACTGAAACTGGCAAAAACCGCGGAGCGGTTCAACCCGCAAATTGCACGGCGTGATAATCCGGTGCGGGTTCTGGGAGCGCTGGCGTCCCCGCTGGCGAGTGGATAATCTGTCGTCCGTAGCGAGCCGGCAGGACGCCGGCGCTCCCGGGAGGAAAGGTCACGGCCATGATCATTGGCAAATTCGCTTTTCTTTCCCGGCCGCCCTTTTACGCTGTGGTCATGCCTTCATTCGACATTGTTTCGCAGGTCAACTCGATGGAAATCGAAAACGCCGTCAACCAGGCCAAAAAGGAACTGGCCAACCGCTTCGATTTCAAGGGCAGCCAGGCGGAAATTGTTTTGGAAAAAAACGAAATCAAGCTCTCCGCCGAAGACCAGTTCAAAATCAATGCGCTCGTGGAAATCGTCATGGGTCGGCTCGCCAGGCGCAACATCAGCCTGAAAAGCGTGGAAAAAGCCGGGCCGGACGTTTCCCCGCTCGGCCACGCGCGGCAGAGCATCAAGATCAAGCAGGGTATCGAATCCACCGTCGCCAAACAAATCACCGGGTTCATCCGCGACGGCAAATTCAAGGTCACCACGCAGATTCAGGGCGACGCCATCCGCGTGACCGGCAAAAGCCGGGACGAATTGCAGGCCGTCATCGCCGCCGTGCGAGCGAAGGAATTACCCGTGGCCGTGCAGTTTGTGAATTTTAGGGAGTGAAAAATGATATGAAATGTCCCGTTTGCGAAGAAGAGCTTAATCAAGAACTCAAAGAATTATCCGGACGAAATGTTGTGCGGTTTTCCTGTGCAAATTGCGGCACATTTGACACATCTGATGTAGCTAATTCTTTGGTTATCGGCCTTGGGCAAAATCCGATTAAGCGCGCGGTATTAAGTTATTCATTGCGTAAAATGCAGGCGAGCGGAACGCCTTATTTAAACGAGAGCCTTCTCAAGAAAATTATTGAGAAACCACTGCCTACATTACCGGAACAATGTGACAATCTGATTTTGTGGTTGGGTAACAGCTTAAGTTTTGGCGGACACCGCATCTGGATAAATCCCCAGACACATCGAGCTGTATTGGGGGCTGTAAATGCGTTTGCCTTCGGTCAAGTTATCCGTCACCTCGTGAAGCAGGATCTTATTGAGGTTGATATGAGAGACAATGGTCTATACGCGGCACATACGACATTGTCAGTTGATGGATGGGCCTATTATGAAAAACTCCGCCGAAATAATCCGCAAAGCCGAGTTGCGTTTATGGCGATGCAATATGGCAATCAGGATTTAGATCGGCTCGTCAAAGATTTCTTTAAACCCGCTGTTGCCAAAACCGGTTTTGACTTGCGAAGACTGGACGAGAAACAACGTGCAGGTCTCATTGATGATCGTCTCAGAGTTGAAATCCGAAATGCGCGGTTCATGATCGCCGACTTAACAGACGACAATGAAGGCGCATACTGGGAGGCGGGTTTCGCTGAAGGCTTAAACAAGCCGGTCATCTTCATTTGTGAGAAAGCAAAATTTAAGGAGAAGAAAACTCACTTTGATACAAACCACCATTTGACGGTTCAATGGGATAAAGACGCACCACAAGGCGCAGCCGAAGAGCTCCAGGCCACTATCAGAGCTACCTTGCCGGACGAAGCACGAATGACTGATGATTGAACGGCCTGCCAAGAATTCAAATCTCCACCGTCTGCTTGTATTCCGGCACGAGGACCTCTGCTTTCGGTTTCATGGCGCGCAAGGTTTCGGCATGAGCCAGGCATTGCGATTCTTCGCCGTGGATGCAGACGATTTTTTTGATGTCGCCGGAAATCTTCTCAACGTATCGCTTCAGCTCGCTTTTGTCCGCATGGCCGGAGTAGGTGTCGAGTGAAACAATTTTGGCGCGCACCGGCTGTGGTTCACCGAAAATATTCACCGGGTTCTGTCCGGCCACAATCTGCGCGCCCAGCGTGTGTTCCGCACAATAACCGATGAACAGAATCAGGTTCTTTGGATCGCTGATGTGATTTTTGAGATGATGTCGGATGCGCCCGGCTTCGCACATGCCCGATGCGCTGATGATGATGGCCGGTTCCTTCAAATCGTTCAGCTTCATCGAGTTTGCGACCTCACGGATGTAAGTCAGGTTTTCCATGCCGAAGGGGTTCGCCTTCTCGTGCAGGAATTGGTTGGTGCTGTCGTTGAAACATTCCGGGTGCAGGCGGTAAATCTCCGTGGCGTTCACACTCAACGGGCTGTCCACAAAAATCGGCGCGCGCGGCAATTTGCCCGCGAGCGTGAGCTGGTTCAGCACGTAAACAATCTGCTGCGTGCGCCCGACCGAAAACGCCGGGATGATGACCTTGCCTTTTTGATTCAAGGTCTCCAGCACAAGCCGGCCAACGGTCTGGTCGGCGTCGATGCGCACGGCGTGTTCGCGTCCGCCGTAGGTGGATTCAATCTGCAGATAATCCACGTTTTCGGTCGGTTGCGGGTCGCGGAGAATTTCATCGTTGCCGCGGCCCACGTCGCCACTAAACAGGTGACGGAATTTTCGATTGCCTTCGCGCACATCCACAATGACCTGCGCCGCGCCCAGAATGTGTCCGGCGTCGCGAAACGTGATGGTGACGCCGTCCACAACCAGAAAGGGGCGTTCGTAACTGACGGCGACGAATTGATGCAACGTTTTCTCCGCGTCAGGGATGGTGTAAAGCGGCTCGACCGGCGGGAGTTTTTTCTTCGCCCGCTGTTTCGAGACGAACGCGGCGTCGTCCATCTGGATATGCGCCGAATCCACGAGCATGATGCTGCAAAGATCGCGCGTGGCGAAGGTGCAGTGGATGTTGCCGGTGTAGCCCTGCCGGACCAGGTTCGGCAGGTTGCCCGCGTGATCAATGTGCGCGTGGCTCAACACCACGGCGTCCACCTGCTTGGGGTCGAATGGAAAACAACAATTGCGCTGGATGGATTCCTCGCGGCGGCCCTGGAACAAACCACATTCAAGCAACCACCGCTTGCCGTTGACCTCGAACAGATACATCGAGCCGGTCGTGGTGCGTGTTGCGCCGAAGCAGTGGATTTGCATGGGGCAATCGTGGTGCGTGTTGCGTGTTGCGTCAAGAAAATGGCTGCGGCCTTGGCATTCGGCAAAGATGGTTCAGCCGAAAACTGAAATCCGAAATGTCGATGCCGGCCCAACGAAACCATTCCTCCGTCGTTTTGTTTTCCAACCCGGGAATTCGGATTTCTTTCGGGTTTCGGGTTTCGGGCTTAATCTCAACTGTGCCGGTAAGTGATGCGCGCCTTGTTCAAATCGTAGGGGGACATCTCGACGTTGACCTTGTCGCCGACGCTGATGCGGATGAAATTTTTGCGCAGCTTGCCGGAGATATGTGCGAGCACTTCGTGACCGTTGGGCAGCGCCACACGAAACATCGTGCCGGGCAGCACTTGTGTAACGTTTCCACTTAATTCAATTGGCTCTTCTTTAGCCACTATATGTCGTTGAATTATAAAAAGTAATACCATTCGCCCCACGAAAAATCAATTCATTTTCGCCGCAAAAATTCAGTGGACATCCGCCGCCGTTTCGATAAAGTCACCGTAATCTTATGAAAAATGACAATATTACAACTGCTTTGAATCTCGTGCTGGCGGTGCTGGCGATTTTGGGCGTGATTTTCGCGTTGCAGACGTTTTTCCGCACGCGCGAGTTGCGCTCCCTTCAAATGCAGGCAACCCAGGCCAACGGCTACAGCATGGCCGTCGAATCGCTCGCCAATGACGCATTCGCTTACAGCCAGAAAAATCCAAATCCGGACATTCTCCGTATCCTGCAGCTCACTCAAGCCAAACCCGCCAACCGCTAATTGCCATGAACGAATCTGAAACAAATCTTTCCGTGCAAACCGAAATGATGGATCAGATTGTCGCTTTGCGACATCAGGTTTTCACGCTGCTGCTCGCGCTCGTCGTGGTCAGCGGCACGCTCACCGTCGTTTTGTATCGGCAGGCCAGACTTACCGGCAAAGACATTGAGGCCATCAAACCGCAAGCCACAAAAATCATTCAGGCCTTCGCCCAAAGACGCGCGGGCATGGAAAATTTCGTAAAACAACTCACGGCCTACGGCAGCACGCACCCCGACTTCCAGCCGATTCTAAGAAAATACGGGATTGTGGAGCAACCCGCCACCGCGCCTGCCGCGCCTAAAACTAAGAAGTAGTCGGCACCAGCCGCGCGCCGCAGTTCGGACAAAAATTCGACTGCGGCGGACAACTCTTGCCGCAACCGGAGCAATCCGTGTGCGCTTCCTTGTGCCGCCGATGGATGATGAGATTCCGGGTATAAGGAATCCAGGCGACGGCGTAGGCGAAAATAAAAACGGAATCCCGCTTGTGCAGCGAATAAGCCAGCATCAGCAGTGAACCCGCCAGGCTCAACCACCAGAACGCCGTCGGCACGACCACGCGTTTTTTCTTTTCGGTGGCATACCATTGGATGTAAAAACGCGCGCAGAACACCAGGTTGCCCAGCCAGCCGATGACCTTCCAAAAACCCCAATCAATGCCGAGCAGTTTGCCATTGTGCCAGATGAGGTCATGCCAGACTAAATTCGTGAGCCAATCCATGATGGCCACAGCTTAAACCTGTGACCGCCCAAACCGAAAGCGCAAAGCGCGACTCAACCGCCTGCGACGATTTTTACAATTTCCAGCCGGTCGCCCGCGTTAAGCCGGCGCCGGGAAAATTCCGACGGGGCGACCGCCTCGCCGTTGTGCTCCACCACCACGCTGCGCGGCAACAGCTTTTGCGCCACCAGAAATTCCTCAATCGAGCACGGCAGCTTCGCCTCGATCGGCTTTCCGTTGGCGGTGACAAACGAATTCATGGCTTTACAAAATCGTTTGAGACGCTGTTGAAAATGATGTCGTCCTTGTCGCCAAAAGTTTGATTGGGACCGGCAGAAAAGAGGGTGAAGCAATTAGTCCCGTCAAAAACAATTTTGTAAGGTGTCTTCCAAGGATCGATCAATTCGCCATTTTTGTTTGTTGAATCAACGCCCAAATTAAATAGTCGCAATTTCTTAGGATTGTCTCCAACTAAAGTTCTTACGACGCTCGCGTTTTCACCGGTCGGATAATTTCCAAAAATCGATTTGTATTCTTCCATGCCTGCGCCCAATTGACTTTCATCCACGCGAGCGCGTGGAACTTTTCGCGGACCGCCACCAGCCAAAAAGGGGAAAACAAAACAGTACAAACACGCCCACAATAATGCGAGGCCCACGATAACTATGACAACGCTTTGTTTGAGGTTGTATTCTTTCATGCCGTGAGCGCCGCGTCCCAATCCTTCCACACCGGCTCGTAACCCAGCCGCCGGATCAACTCTGCCACTTCGCCGGCGGAACGTTCGTCGGCAATCTGAAACTGTCCGGTCGCGTTCGTCGCGTTTTCCGGCGTTGGCGCCCATTCGCTGGCGCCGGACGCGAGTTCCACAATCCGTCCGCGCTCGGTGTGATGAATCTTCTCCTTGCCCGCGCCGGTGTAACCGCCGGGTTCGGTGTGGCTGCCCGCGCTCATCATCGTCACGCCCAGCGGAATCAGCCCGTCGCGCAACTTCGCCGGTTCGCGCGTCGAAAGCACCAGCCCGACATCGGGAAACATCAAACGAAACGCGCAGACGAGTTGCGCCAGGTCGCGGTCGGTCATGTGCGTGAGCGGCTGGAATTCGCCCGCGCACGGACGCAGCCGCGGCAGGGAAATGGTCAACTGCGCCTTCCAGCAATTCCGCAGCAGATAATCTGCATGCGCCGCCACGCTGATGGCCTCGAACCGCCAGTCGGCCAGGCCGTACAGCGGGCTGATGCCGAGCCGCCGGAATCCCGCCGCGTAGCCGCGCTCCGGCGTTTCGAGCCGCCAGTCAAAATTCCGTTTCGGCCCGGCGGTGTGCATGTCCGCATAAACCTTGCGGTCGTAGGTTTCCTGATAAACCACCAGCCCGTCCGCACCCGCTTCGACGAGCGGCTGATAATCCTCTGTCTCCATCGGCCCGACTTCGAGCGAGATGCCCGGCCAGTCGCGATGCAGCACGGTGATGCAATCCTTGAGATAATTGTTGGAAACGAACTTCGGATGTTCCCCCGCGACCAGCAGGATGTTGCGGAAGCCTTGCGCCTTGATTGCGTCCGCCTCGCGTTTCACCTCCTCCAGCGACAAGGTGACGCGCAGGATCGGGTTGTCGCGCGAGAAGCCGCAGTATTTGCAATTATTGATGCACTCGTTGGAAAGGTAAAGCGGCGCGAACAGGCGGATGACCTTGCCGAAGCGTTGCTGCGTCGCCGCGTGCGATTGCCGGCCCATGTGTTCCAGCAATTCCCCGCCCGCCGGCGAAATCAAATGGGCGAAATCGGCAAGCGACAATTTTGTTTTCGCCAGGCTCTCGCGCACGGCCTGGATGCCGGCCGACTGCGAACGCTTCACGAGCGATTCCAGCGGCAACGAATTGAATTCAGCGACAAAACTCACGACACCAACGTACCAAATCGACGGGCAAAGTCGAGGCGAGCTTGGCATTGCGCAACGGGCGTGGTTTGTGAAACATTGGCGCGGGCGAATTTCACATGGCAGCCAAAATTCCAGTTCGGCAGCACACACGCCCGACGGCGTCGGTCATGATCCTCGGCGTCGGGTCGTTCGCGCACAGCATCGGGCGGGCGCTGGCGGACGCGGGCGCGAAGGTCTCAACCTATCTCACCCGCAATTACGGCCACTTCCCGCCGTCGCTGGTCGGACCAACATTTTCGCGCGACGCGTTTCCCAGCCCGGTTCCGCTCATCAAGAAAAACGGCGTGGAGGTCGTCATTCCCCAATCCATTGATTGGGCGCTGGCGCCCTGGGCGGAGGACTTGTTGCAGTCAGGCGCCGGCATTTTCAGTCCCGTGCGCGAGGCGATGCGCATCGAGCGCGAGCGCGACTTCGCCCGCAAGCTGTGTGCCGATTTTAAAATCCCCTTTCCGCAGGCCTACGTTGCCTCAAACCTTCCGGAGGCCGAAAAAATCCTGGTGAATCACCCGCAACCGTTTGTCATTAAAAATCCGCTTTGCTCGCCGACCAGCCCAATCCACACGATCCTCTGCGAGACGGTCGAGGACACGCGCGCGTGGCTGCGGCACGTCAATTATGCCGAGGGTGTTTTTCTGCAGGAATACCTCGGTCGCGCCGAGGTGGGGCACATCGTGCTCGTGAGCGGCGGCGAGATTTATTCGCTGGTCACGAACCAGGAATACAAATACGCCTTCAATGGCAACCAGGGCGTTGTGGCCGGCGCGCCGCTCGGCGGGCTGGTCGAACGCGATCCGGACGACAAATACGGCCTGGCGCGAAAACTCATCCATCCACTGCTGCCGTGGTTGCGCGCGGCAAAATTCAACGGCCCGTTGCAGGTCACCGCCATCAAGCGGGGCGGCCAATGGCACGTCATCGAATACAATGTCCGCATCGGGGTCACCTCCGGCCCGATGATTTTGCGGATGCTGAAAAATCCGGCGGAGATTGTTTTGCGGACCGCGCAGAACCGGAAGCTGGACCTGCAGTTCAACGAGAAACTCAATTTCGGCTGTTCGCTCACGCTGGCCGGTTACGGCTATCCCTTCATCCAGGTGCGCAGCCCGCATCTGCCGCTGGAAGAGGACGGGAAATTCGATTGCGACGTTTGGTGGAACGAAGTGGCCCGCGGCGCGGATCAAAAGCTCATGTCCACCGGCCATCGCATTGCGGACGTGATTGCACTGGCGCCCAGGCTCGACGCGGCGATTGCCAGGGCTTACGCGAACATCCGCAAAATCCGGGTGGTCGGAAGCTATTTCCGGACGGACATCGGGAAAAGTTTATGGCCGCCGGGCGCCATCTGAATTCCCCTGATGTTTTAACACATCGGCCTTGTGTTCGTGTATCGCTGCGCGCTTGAAGTTGTCCACGGACTTGAAATACGCAGCGAGTTCGCGTTGCAGTTCATATTCGACCGTTTCGCGTTGAAGCGAACGTTTCGACCAGACAAAGCCCAGCGCCGCCAAGCCGGCCAGCAAGGCGATGATTCCCGCCGGATTGGCCCGGGTCAGACCCAGGGCTCCGCGCGCCAGACCGCATCCACAAAGACCGGCAAACAGGACCAAACCGCATGACAATATCGCCATGCAATTCCGCAGCAGCCATTGCGAAACAGCGGCAAACCGGCCGGTCACCGGAGGGAAAGTCGGCGGCAGGCACACCGCCGGCAGGATGGCCTGTAGTTTCGCGTTGCGCAGCACCTGCAAGGTCACCTGTGGATCCGGACGCACGGTGGGCGGTTCAAGCAAATCGCGTTCGTCGCCGCTGGTCATGAAAGTGGCGATGCGTTCCTCGACCGCCAGGTTCATCATGCGGGTGGGGATCAGAAGATTGTCCACCACAATTTGTGAAATCCGGCAAAAGCCAAAAAAAATGACGCCGGCAAAAACCAGCGGCAACAGCGTCACCGCCCACTTTGAGAATTGGCCGCGGATCCACAACTGCGAAAGCAGCACGGTTGTAAAAAGACTGGCGATGACAAAAACATTTAATACGTCCATGTAGCGGCTGGCTGGAATCACCTCGCCATAATTCGCCCGGCCATAAGCCAGGCCGGCGGATTGCAACACGCCCCATAGCCCAAAGGTCAGAAGAAATTCAGCCGCCCGCGGCTCCTGAAAATTTGGCCGAAAATACAGCGCGACCAACCAAGCCAGGGGCAGGGGAATCAGGCATACCATTTCCGGAACGTTGAAGAATGGCCAGGTCAGATTGCGCGCCAGGGCGGAGGTAAATTGCATTAACGTTTGCGCCCGCAGGAGGCGGTCGTCTTCCATCGTCACACTCAGCGCCGCACCCAGTCCAATGACCGCCAGACACGAACCCAACGTGATTAAATTTCCTCTCTCCATCCGCTGCTGTTTGATGGTGCGCAAAACCGTCAATCCGCCGACTGCCATGGGAGCCAGCAAACCTGAAGCCATGGTAAACAAACCCATGGTCGCCGCCGCCAGTCCCAGCCACCAACTCCAACCGCCCGGCCGGCCAAATCCAAGTCCGACCAGTGTCGCCAACGAAGTGATGTCGAGGAGATAGAGTTGGGAATTAAACGCCCAAATCGTGTTTTCCCCGGCATAGGGCAGCGCGAAAAATGGCGCCAGCAGAAAACAGATGAACCACCCGCTCTTCCGCCCCAGAAAATCCCACAAGCAAAAGGCCAGTCCGCAAACGAAAGCCGCGTGGATGAATGCGTTGATCGTCATCTGCAACAACGGCTCCCATCGCCCGTTCAGCCAGATGACGCTCAGATCCAGCAGGCGCGTGAAGAGAATTCGATGTTCATTATGGGCCGCAAAAAAGTCCTTCCACGTCAGATGACCCTCCACCCAGGGTCTGAAAAACCGTTCCGCTTCATGCCACTGATCCCATAATGGCAATGGTGATCCGTAAAGCTGCACCACCCATAATTTGGCCCCCAGCACGACCAAAAACAACGCGGCCAGCCATGCGCTGAAATGTTTGAACAAATCGCTCGTCGGGTTCGTTGGCCTGGTCATTTCGAGAAGCCTTGCTGGGACATGAACCCATGTCAATTTCAACGACGCAAGTCCGCAAACGCTTAATGGGAAATGCCGGCGGGCGCAAAAGGGACGGCGCCAATTCGTGAAACTTGCCGGTCGTCACCCGGCATCAAAATTCCGGCCCGACCAGACCCACGCCAGCGCAACCAGTCCGGCCAATAAAACAAGCAATTCAACCAAGCCGTGGTTCGAAAAAAGAGTTTTTCCGATGATGCAGCGAACCACACCCCATCCGGAAAGCAAGACACCCAATCCCAGACCGGACAATAAAATGACGACCGCGTGGTTGAGCAGCAAAAGCGCGTAATAGGAAAGGCGTCCCCATTGGTTGATTTCGCCCACCGCCACCCAAATGTCATGATTTTGATTGGTGACTTCCAGGCGGAATGGGTTTTGGGGCGCCGACACCATGATCACCTGCCACCGCCCGGTGATTTCCGGGCGCAGTTCAATTCTGCGACCGGTGGATTGTTCCACCAACTGAAGGCTGACACCTTCCAGCCTGGGCCCGCAGCATAATTTCAGGCTCAGTTTTGGCAACGTGGCCCACAGTGGTTTGCTGACAAAATGCCCGGTCACGGCCACTCCGTTTGAGCAATTACCCCACACGGGCACGAATTCCTGCTCTGGTGTTCCGGGCGGGCAACCATTCAGAACCATTGAGGCATCGGACTTTTCGTCTCTTTCCAGTTTTAATGGCGGACGGCAGGCGGCAGGCATAATCCTCAACAGGTTGGGATCGCGCAGCAATTCCACCAACACACCGGCATCCGGATACGGAACCTCCCCAAACGGCTTGTCCAGCAAACAAGCCGGATTGTCCGTGGCCACAAATGCCCGCACATTTTGCTCCTCAATCCGGCCCATCCGTCGGCTGAATTGCATGTAATTTTCCGCCTGGCCGCCGCCCATCGTTGCCCAGGAGATCCGCCACATTCCCAAAAACAAACAACCTGCCCAGGCCATCGCCAGCAGACCCACCAACGGTCGTGACAGCCGGCGATATTCGGTATTCTCTCCCAGAATGAACAAACTGGCCAGACTCGCGACGGAGAGGGTGCAGAGGGTGTCCATGTATCGGCTGCTGTTGCCCAAGTGTGCGCGTCCATAAGCCAGGGCCGCGGCCTGCAGGAAACCCCAAAAGCCAAGGGTTAGAACAAATTCAGCCGACCGGGGGTCTTTGAAGTCCGACTGGAAGTATTTGACGACCGTGATCATCAGTGGCAGACAAAGGACCGACAGCAAGGCTGGCTGATTAATGAATGGCCATGCCAGATTGCCCAGCAGCGCTTCCCCAAATGTCAAAAACCGTCCAGCTCGATAATGCCCGTGTTTTTGAATGGCAACATCCAGGATCAGGCCGGAAATAAAAACCGCCAGACTGCAACCGAGAGTAACCCATTGAACCTGAACGGCGCCCCGCTGCTTTAACCGGCGAAGGACCAGCAACCCGATGACGGCCAGGGAAGCCAACAAACCGGATCCCATCGTAAAAAGAGACATCACCGCCGTTGCCAGCCCGCAAAACCACCAGCCGCCACTCGGTGAACCGAACCCCAGTCCGATGATCGTGACCACCGAAAAAATACCCAGAAAATACACCTGTGATTGGAACCCGTGGATCGTGTTCTCGGCCGCAAACGGAAGCGCGAAAAACGGCATGAGCAAAAAACAGATCAATCCCTCATGTTTTCGACCGGTAAAAATCCACAGGCCATACGCCAGTCCGCAGGCATAGCCAGTGTGAATGAACGCGTTGATGACCATCTGCAGGATGGGGTCCCACTGGTGGTTGAGCCACAACTCCATCACGTCCAGCGCGCGGGTGAAAAAAATCCGGTGCTCATTATGCGGTGCAAACCATGCGCCCCACGTCAAATGCCCCTCCAGCCAGGGTTTGAATAAAAGCTTTGCTTCGTCTCATTGATCCCAGTAGGGAACAGCCGTTCCGTACACCTGGATCACCCAAAGTTTGGCCCCCAGCACCACCAGCAACAACGCCGACAACCACGCCGCAAGCCGCCGGTTGAAATTGTTGGACTGCACGCGACTGTGGTACTCATCAACCGTCCGCAAATCAAGAACGTCCGCGTTGGGGACAAACCACTGAACCTTTTCAAGGCTCGAGTGGATGCGTCTGAAAAACCGGTCGCGCCAAACACCATATTTTTCGTGTTATTTGGCACGATTCGTGGTTAAACAATTCCCGGCATTCAATGGACTTTGATTCAACAAGTTTTCCGCTGCGACCGGCGTGGGTTGAAATTGACCTCGCACGGCTGCGCCGCAATCTTCAACTAATCCGCCGCGACCTGCCGCGCCATGTGCAGTTGCTGGCGGTCGTGAAGGACGAGGCCTACGGACATGGCGCGCTCGACGTGGCGCGCATCGCGCTCGAAGAAGGCGCGTGGGGCTTCGGCCTCAGCACGTTGGAAGAGGCGGTGGCGCTCCGCGACGCCGGCATCGCCGCGCCGTTGCTGCTGCTGGGCGAACGGCAGGAAGCCGAATTACCGTGGTGCGTGGAACACAATCTGACCGTCTGCGTCAATGAACCTCATACCGTCCGCAAACTCGCCCACGCGGCCACACATGCCGGCAAGCGTGTGCCGGTGCATCTGAAAATTCACACCGGCATGAGCCGCTTCGGCGTGCGTTGGGACGAGGCGTTGCCGCTCATCGAACAGATTGGCGCCGAGAAATCGCTGTGGCTCGAAGGCGTGATGACGCACTTCGCGCAATCCGACGAAACGGACAAAACGTTTGCCAACCTTCAGTTCTCCCGTTTCAACGAGGTCCTCCAGGGCATGGCCGCGCGCGGCATCTCCGTGAAGCTGCGCCATGCCTGCAACAGCGGCGGGTTCCTCGATCTGCCGCACGCGCATCTCGACATGGTCCGCGTCGGCATTTTGATGTATGGCATTTTCCCATCGTCGGTCTGCCGGCGGATTCCCGGAATCGAGCCGGTCATGTCCGTGAAAGCGCGCATTGCGGCAATCCAAAAATTGAAACCCGGCGAAGTGGTCGGTTACGGCATGCGTTACGCCGCGCCGTCGGAGCGGCGGATTGCCGTGCTGCCCATCGGTTACGGCGACGGTTTTCCGCGTGTGCGCAACCAGGGCGGCGCGCTCATCCGCGGCCGGCGCGCCCCGCTCGTCGGCGGCATCGCGATGGACGCGCTGATGGTGGACATCACGGACATCCCTGAAGCGCAGATGTGGGACGAAGCCGTCATCATGGGCCGCCAGGGCAACGAGGAAATCACCGTGCATGACATGGCGAAACTGAAAAACTCGGTGAGCTACGAAGTGCTCACCAGCTGGCGGTTGCGCCTGCGGAGAAAATCCGTGAACGCCAAAACCACGCCGGCGAAAATTGCGGTCGAAGCCGCTGTCGCAAAATGAAACTCCTTTTCTCCGAACAAAACTCCGATTACGAGCATTACCAGTTTCCCTACGCCATTTGGGCCGTGCCGGAGGCGGGCGAAACGCCGTCGGACATCTTCAACGCCGGCTTCCTGCCGTCGTCGCGCAACCTTGACCGCTTTTACCTCTGCCGCCAGGTGCGCGTGAACCTCGCGAAGTTCAAGCCATCATCCGAAAACCGCCGCATCCTCCGCAAAGGCGCAGACATTGAGGTGAAGCTCGTGCCGCGCGACAAATATAATTACACGCAGGAGCGCCGTGAATTTTTCAAGACCTACGCCGACATCAAATTCGGCAAGGACGTGATGACATTCGAGCGGCTCGACGCATTGTTCGCTTCGCCCATCATTTCGCATCTGCTCGTGTTCACGGACACGAAGACCGGCGCGGAAGTCGGCGTGGCGACCCTTTATCTCGAAGGCAAGGCGCTGGCGTTTTACTATTACGCGTTTTACGACCTGAATTATTACGCGCGCAATCTGGGCATGTTCATGATGACCTCGGCGGCAGCGCTGTTTGCCGAGCGCGGTTTCAAGCACCTCTACCTCGGCACGTGCTATTCGCAAACGGCGCTCTACAAAACCCAGTTTGCCGGCGCGGAATTTTTCAACGGCTTCCGCTGGTCGGGCGACCTGGACGAATTGAAATTCATCATCAAGCGCGACAAAAAGGACCTCACCCAGCACCTGCTGGAAACCGAGGAATACCGCAAAGAATTTTACGACGGAGACCTCGAAAAAATCCGCGCGGCGAGTGAATTTCGGGTCAAGGTGAAGTAAGAACCTGTCGCCGTTGGAGGCGGCCCCGAGCACTCGCGATGCCCCTGAAGGCCCGGCCTTGATCTGGCCAGGCACTACAGCGAATTATCTTTGATCTGGTTGTTCGAGCCTGATTTCCGACCGGTGCATCGGATCATTTCGTTTGGCGCCCCAAGAATTCCTGGCAGGGCTTTTATTAAGACGAAGCAGCAACAGGCCTGGATCCGGGTTTGCCCGGCGCTTTTGAGGCCCCCGACAGCTGACACAGCAACTTTTCCACTTTTGAGACAAGTTGTTCTGCATCGAACGGTTTTATGACATAATCGGTGGCACCAGACTCATACCCGACGAGCCGGCTGATATGGCTGCATAAACCGGTCAACATGAGAACCGGGATGGAGGCTGTGGCGGGATTCCCCCGCAAGGTTTCGCAAACAGCGAACCCGTCCAATTCGGGCATCATCACATCCAGCACAATCAAATCGGGTGACACCGTCTGGGCCTTTTTGAGCGCGTCAATGCCATTGGTGGCCGTGCCAATGGCAAAACCTGCATTTTTTAAAGTGAAGCGTATCACTTCAAGCTGATCCGGGTCATCCTCCACCACCAGTATTTTTTTTCGCATAGGAACTTGGTTAACATGTGCAAACACGTTCAACGCCGAAAACACCACGGTACGGTGCAAATAAACGCCGGTCGCGAATTAGCATGAATTATGCCATCAATGGCCCAAAAGTTGACACCGCGCGCTTCCTTGTTTCAGGGAATCCGGGAACCGCGACAAAACCACCGACGCGAGCGGGTTTCGGATGAAAGTGGATTGAAACGTTACAGCAAAGACCGCAGAACAGGTTCAAAAAGGGTTCCGGCGAATTCACGCAGATCGGAAGTTTGCCAGGAAAATCAGCCCGATTTTTTGTTGCATGCGTCTTTTAGACGTCTAATCAAGTCGGCAGGAACGCGAAATATAAACTCCTTACCTCGTTTACCTTTCTCCAGGAAATTGTGGTCGGACAGCGTCAAAAGGTCTGCCCGTGCAGTCGCATAGACCACATTATGCCGGGCGCGGTGTTCTGTAACGGTGTAACGTTGTCCCGGATGTTTCAGTGCGTGAACGAGAATTGCCTGTTGACGATGGTTTAGCCAATCCAGACGGTCAATGAATCCCCGGCTTTCTTCGACTTCGTGCGTTTTATGGTCGATATAATCATGCAGTTCTCTGATCGCTTTTCGGATGACTTCCACCTGCTGAATGAGAAAATAAGTCAAATCGTTCTCATCCGTTTCCGCATACAGAAATGCCATGCCGTACTGAACAGGGGCTTTGAGAATGATTTTTGAAATGGAAATGAATTCAAACAGCCAAAAATCATTCCTCAGCATCGCCCAATAAAACAAAGCCCGCGCGGTGCGTCCGTTTCCATCAACAAACGGATGATCATAAGCCAGCCAGAAGTGCAGGATGATGGCTCGAATCACGGGATTGATAAAACAATCGGGAGTTTCTCCGTTGGCAAAACGGCACATGGCTTCAAGGCGCGCCGGCAATTCCGACGCGGGAGGCGGAACATGGAAAACGGCTCCCTCAATTTGATCCCCAACATCGACCAGTTCATCCGGCCTTCGCAACCGTCCGGCGGCGTCGGGTTTGTCGAGCGCCCCCGCGCCAATCATGCGTTGCAGTTCAATCACGATTTCAGGCGTGAGCGGCGTTCCGCGCAACTCCCGGATGCGTTGCATGGTCAGATAATTATTGAGAATCATCTGCTCGCCCTTGTCGCGCGGTCTGCGGCCGCTGCTCAACATTTGCTTGGCCACTTCGCGGGTGGTCGCCGCTCCCTCTAGCTGGCTGGAAGTGATGGCCTCCTCAAACAGCGAGCGCATCAAATAACGGTCCCGCGTTTGCGGGTTTGTCACCGGTTCGGTTGAACCGACGATGGCGCCCGACTTCTGGGCGATATGATGAAGCTGTTCCGCCACAGAATCAGGGATGCTGAATTCAAACGGCCTCCCTTGTTTGTCTTTGAGGGGAATTTTCCGCCTGCCCGACATCCGCCGAAGTTTCATGGCCAGCCACCATTCTTCAGAAGACAACCCCAGCGGCGGAGTCCGGTGGCGCAATTCATCCCAGTGGAGGTATTCGTGTTTTTTCGGCGGCGTCTCGGTGGAGGCTTTGATGACCGCTTCCAACCGATTATGCTTCATCCCGTTCTTCAACAATTCATCGAACGGCTTTGGCTTGGCCGGAATTTTCATATTTTTAACATTAAAGTGCCGTTGTTATCAAAATATTATCAAAATCTATTAAATTGATAGATTAAAAATCCGCCACCGTCAACTATCAAATTGATTGATTTTGATAGTTAATTGATAGTTCCGTCGCTGAGAATTCCAGGCATGGTCACGTCCTGCATCGACGCGAGCGCGCTGCACGGGTGTCGGGCCGCGGAGCAGGTCAAAAAGGGTTTGGACGGAGTCATGCGGGTCGGGAGTTTGCCGAACGAAGGCAATGAGGCAAGCGAGTTTCGGGTGAAGGTGAAGCGAAAATTTGCGACTTAAATATTTAAGGAACGAATCAGCTCTGTGCTCGCTTCAGAATCGAAAGCTTTGGCTTCTAGTATCATTTGATACATGGAATTGATAAATTGTTCCGCTGCGGTTGCATACAAAACGATAGCTATGTCTTTTTTCCCTTTTCTCCAAAAATTTACAGCCTCATTCAAAAACTCTTCGTCGATTGTCCAACATACTTTCATTTTCTGAATGGCTTCGTGTTCGTGTTCCAAAATAAGACGGACCCATGTCTCTGGATTTTTGAGATGTTCTTCTTTGAGAATTTTCTGGCGAGCCAAAATCAAAAATACGTTTGGAATTGCAAAATTGACAAGAGCTTTAGCTAAAGATTTTGGAATATGAACTTTCGTCGGAGATTTCATGTTGCTCACCAAACCACTTTCCAAAATTCCCATCAAGCATTATCGGTTCATTTGCGCTTTGTTCAGTTGAAGTTGCGCAGTTCATCGGCTATGCTGTTCCACCTATGACTTTGACGGAAAAAATTCTTGCCCGGGCCGCCGGCAAGCCGCGCGTGCAGGCCGGCGACAACATCTGGGTGAACGCCGACGTGCTCATGACCCACGACGTTTGCGGGCCGGGCACAATCGGCGTGTTCAAGCGCGAATTCGGCAAGACCGCCATGGTCTGGGACAAAGCCAAAATCGTCATCATCCCCGACCACTACATTTTCACCGCCGACTCGCTCTCGAACCGCAACGTGGACATCCTCCGCGATTTCGTCCGCGAACAGGGCATCCCGTATTTCTACGACGTGATTGATAATCCGAACGGCTCGTGGAAGTTCGATGCCGCCAGGGGCAATTTGAAACGGCAGTTTGGTTCGCATTACGCCGGCGTCTGTCACACGGCATTGCCGGCCAAGGGCCACACGCGGCCGGGCGAAATTTTGTTCGGCACCGACTCGCACACGTGCATGGCCGGCGCGTTCAATTTGTTCGCCACCGGCATCGGCAACACCGACGCCGGTTTCGTCATGGGCACCGGCAAGCTGCTCATCAAGGTTCCCGAAACGATGCATTTCCGGCTCGAAGGCCGGTTGCAGCCCGGCGTGATGGCCAAGGACGTGATCCTTCATTGCATCGGCGAAATTGGTTTCGACGGCGCAACGTATCGCGCCATGCAATTTGATGGCCCCGGCGCGGCGTCGCTTGCCATGGACGACCGTATGACCGTCGCCAACATGGCCATCGAAGCGGGCGGCAAGAACTGCATTTTTGAATTCGATTCGCGCACGGCGGAATACGTGGACGCACGCGTGAAATTGAACGGCACGAAATCCGCCTACGAACCCGTCACGCCGGACAAAAAACAAAAGTTCGTCTATGAACTCGTCGTGAACCTCGACCGGCTCGAACCGACGGTGGCGTGTCATCCCAATCCCGGCCAGCGCAAGAAGGCGAAGGAGCTTGGCCACATCAAGCTCGACCGTGCCTACGTCGGCTCCTGCACCGGCGGCAAGACGAGCGACTTCGTTGAGTTCGCGCGCGTGTTGCGCGGGAAGCACGTCAAAATTGACACGTTCGGTGTGCCCGCGACACCGGAGATCGTCGGCGATTTGCAGACGACCTACTGGGGCAACCAGACGATCTGGGAGATTCTTGTGAGCGCGGGCGTGCAAATGACGGAGAACGCCGGTTGCGCCGCGTGCCTCGGCGGGCCGGTGGACACGTTTGGCCGCATCAACAAGGCCGGCATCAAGTGCATCAGCGCCACCAACCGGAATTTCCCCGGTCGCATGGGCAACAAGGAATCGCAGGTGTTCCTCGCCTCACCGGCCACTGTGGCCGCGAGCGCGATTGCCGGAAAGATCGTGGACCCGCGCGAGTATTTGGAAAGTTAGAAACATTTGCGAGCGCGCGCCGGCACGCCAGCCAATCACTTCCGGCTGAACCCATCCAGTTCGGCGATGAAGGCATCCGAGCCACCACGAGAGTATCCCACCTGCCGTCCGATTTCCTTGCCCGAAGAGTTCAACACCACCAGCGTGGGAAAACCGCTGACGCGAAATCTGTCTTTTAGCTCCTGATTGGCCTGCTCGAGCACGCTGCTTTGCATCGTGTGGCGCGGGAAGTCCGCCAACACCAGCACCAGTTTGCTTTCGGCATAGGCGGCGAACTTGCCGGTTGACAACACATCTTCGTCAAATTTGATGCACCACGGACACCAGTCGGAACCGGTGAAGTCAATGAGCACCATTTTGTTTCCCGCCTTGGCACGGGCCAGGGCCTGGGGAAAGTCCAGACTCCAGGTCAGTCCTGATGCCTGCACCAGGCTTTCGCCAGCCAGTGGTTGGGAAGAAGATTTGCCGACCACCTGATTGTGGAATTGGGTGTTGGCCGCAGCCTGCTTTTGTTCCACTTCGCTTGCCTTCGTCGGATTGTAACCGAAATGCTTCTGTAGCTCCGGGGAAAGTTGCTTTAATTTCGCATTGCCCATCCCGCCAGCGTAAGTGAAATAAATGTCCGTGGCGGTGACAGTCGTAACGGTCACATTGCTATAAGTATTGATGCCCGCCTTGAGTACCGGCAGCTTTTCATCCGCCCGCGCGACCCAGACCGCAACGATCAAACTGAACGCGATGAAACCTTTGGCGCGCATATTCCTATTTACTTCGCCAGATTCGCGCCGAGCAGATAAATCGTGAACGTCGTCCCTTCGCCTGGCCGCGTGTGAACGTGTAATGCGCCTTTCCCTTCCTTGATGAGCCGTTGCACGATGTTGAGACCGAGGCCGGTCCCCTGGCGCGGGCCTTTGGTGGTGAAGTAAGGCTGGAAAATTTTCGGCAGCACTTCCGCCGGGATGCCGGGCCCGGTGTCGCGCACCCACAACTTCACCAGCGGAGCGGTATTGTCCATGCTCTCGACGTTCAGCAACCGGTCGTTTGGCCCGTCCTTGAACTTGGTCAAATCGAGCGGCTCGCGCAAAATTTCACCGCCGACCTCGACGCGATGACTCATCGGCGCGCATTGAAAGGCGTTGACGGTGAGGTTCAGCAAAATCTGGATGACGTCGGTCCCGTTCATTTTGACGCCAAGGTCTTCGGCCATCGGCTGAACGCCGAATTCGTTGTCGCTCCGGCCGGGATGAACGCGGATGAGTTGTTCGAGGTCTTTGAACAATTGATTCACGCTCACACGCGGGGCTTCCTCCGATTGGCGGCGGAGAAAACCGAGGTAGCGCCGGGAAATTTCCACGCAATTCCCCACCTGCCGCGCGATGATGCGCAGGCGGTCCTTGATGAATTCCAGGTCCTCCATTTCCAGCCGTGAATTGCGATTGAGCCGCTGGTTGAGCACCTGCACGAAACCGGAAATGACCGTCAACGGGCCGTTGATGTCGTGGATGATGCTGGCGTAAATATCGCCGCGCGTTTTGGCAATTTGCTCCTCGACCTTCTGGTTTTGCAGTTCGGAAAGCAATTCCTGCACTTTTTCGGCGCTGCTGTGAATTTCGCTTTCGAGCGTGCGCCGTTGCATCGCCTGGCTGACGGCGGCGCGGATCGTGGCTAGGTCGAACGGCTTGTTGATGTAATCGCACGCGCGCAGCCGCAACGCCTGACGAATCGTATCCGTCGTTTCAAACGCCGTCATCATGATCACCTCGGTGCTCGGGTTCACGTATTTGAGGCGTTCCAAAACTTCGATGCCCGACATGCCGGCCATGCGAATGTCCAGCACCGCCACGTCAATGGGATGCTTCTGCGCCAGCTCAATCGCCGTTGGCCCGTCCTCGGCCATCAGCATATTGTATTCGTCCTTGAAAATGACCCGCAGCGACTGCCGCGGCCCGTCCTCATCGTCCACCACCAGCAACGTGCCGCGGCGTTTGCGAAACGTCGTGCTGTCCCCCTCAACGGGATTGCTCTTGGCAATCAATGGTTCTGTGGTCAAAGCCATGTCCGGAAATCAACCTTTCTATTCAATTCAAGCAAAGACGTTGAATGGCGCTACTTTACTCCAATTTTTTTTGCCCTCAAGAACAAACCAACCGCACCCGCAGCATTTCCAATGCCTGCCACGCCGTGACTTCCTTGAATGTCCCGCGTTCATAAGGATTAAGTTTGCGCTCAACCGCCGTTCCAGACTCTCCGGCCAGCCCGATGAAAACCGTCCCCACCGGTTTTTCCTTTGTTCCGCCGTCCGGCCCGGCGATGCCCGTGACGGCAAGGGCAAAATCCGCGCCAGTTTGTTGGCGTGCGCCTTCGGCCATTTCGCGCGCCACCGCTTCGCTCACCGCGCCGTGGGCCGCCAGCGTTTCAGCGCGAACGCCAAGAAATTTCCGCTTCGATTCATTGCTGTAAGTCACGAATCCACCCAGAAAAACCGCCGACGCGCCCGGCACATTCGTCACGCAATGCGCGAGGCGACCACCGGTGCAGGACTCGGCCAGTGCCAAAGTTTTCTTCCGTCCGGTCAAAAGCCGGACGACGACCGTTTCCATTTCCTCATCGTCAAAACCGTAAATTTGCGCGCCCAGAATTTTTTGAACGACCGCTTCCGCCGCGCGGACAATTTTCTTGCCGTTCCCGCCGCGCGCCGACAATCGCACGTCCACCTGCCCCGTCCGCGCGCAATAGCCGATTTCCAGCCCGGCAGCCACAAGTGCGCCCAACGGCGCCGCGATTTTTTCCTGCACCAGAGACTCGGCGATGCCGCTCGTCCGCAACGTGCGGCAGATAAACGGCGCATCCAGCGGGAATTCGCGCCGGAGCAATGGCACGACAAAATTGTCGAACATCGGGCGCAACTCGCGCGGCGGGCCGGGCAGCATCACCAGCCATTTGGCGTCTTGGTTCTGGGCCATTGGGTCTGGGGAAATCCGCTCGCTGGTTTGCGGCTTCCCAGACGCTAGACCCCAGACGCCAGACCCAACTTTCATCGCCAGCCCCGGCGCGGTGCCGTTCGGATTGGCCAGCACCAACGCGTCTTCGGGCACCAGTGCCTGGACTTCGTTGTTTTTCGGCATCGGCAGGTTGCGCGCCGCAAAACGCCTCTGGATGTGGTCGAGCACCGCGTCGTCGAGCCGCAATTTTTTGCCGAGAAGCTTCGCAATCAAATCCCGCGTCAAATCATCGGAAGTTGGGCCGAGCCCGCCGGTGGTGACGATCAAATCCGCGCGGTTCAAAGCTTCACGAACGGCGGATTGGATGTCGTGCGCCGTGTCCGGCACGGCCACCTGGCGTGTCACGACATAACCGAGATCGGCGAGGTGGCGGCAGAGCCATTGCTGGTGCGTGTTGAGCACGCGACCGAGCATCAATTCGCTGCCGGTGTTGAGTAGTTCGATGTTCACCCGCGGGAGTTTCCGCGCCGGGACGATGCGTGGCAAGTTTTTGCGTTTGGAATCCGGCCTTCACGCGGCAAAAAAACAAGGCCGCTCGGACCGTCCCGCCGGGCGGGACGGAACTCCAAACAACCGTGCTTCACTGTTCTCTGGGCGGTCTGGGCTTGCGGATTTCGGCATTGAAGTTCCCGGTGATGTAACTTTTCTCGGCGTCCGGCGTGCACAGATAAACTTTCCCCGGCAGATGATTGTTGTCCAGCAGGCCGAACTCGATCCGCAGCGCGTAGCCGTTCGTGAAATTTTCCCGCAGGGACAGGTTGCCTTCCTTCCAACGCAATATGACACGCGCCGCCTTTTCCGCGTTGGTGGCGACATTGATGGACTGTCCGGTGAGCGCTTCGGGCAACACACCGCCGAAATTGATCATCGCGCCCAAATCCGTCGCGCCGCGCAACGTCAGCAGGCCCCCCTGCAAAATCGCGCGGTCGCAAATAAAGTCCCGTCCGTGGATGCGCCCCGCCACTGTCGAATCAGGAATCGTCACTGCGGCGAGATCCAACATCCAACTCGCATCATTTGCCGGCGGTGCGACGACGACGGGTTTGGGCGGTGGCGGCGGCCTGACGGGCTTTTGAGGTTGGGATGGCCCTGGCGCGCCTTGCCCGCCGGCGGACTTGAAAATCCTTCCATGGAACGCAAACAAGACCGCCGCTGCGACGCAGAACAAAACGATAAAAATAATCGCCGGCAGGGGAAAACTTTTTTCGGGCATGGGCGCGGGCATCGCCTCCACATTCGCCACCACGGTCGGAATGGGACGTTCGCCCACTTTCGTGCCCGTTAAGATAAATTTCGGGTCGTCCGTCGCGGGCGCTTGCGGGGCGGTGATTTTCTGGAAGCACGTCGGGCATTCCATCACCGTGCCGCTCTGCGACGAGTCGCACTTCATGTGCTGGCCGCACACCGGACATGCATATTTGAATTCGCTCATGGCTGTCTGACAAACATTTCATATCCGCCGGCATTCGGCAACGCGGTTTTTTATCGTCTCAATCCTGGTCCTAATCTTAATCGTAATCATTGGTTCAAAGCCGATTAAGATGACGAGGGCGATTATGATTAAGATTTTGCCTCGTGTTTGTGGTTGAATTTTGCCGCCGCATCTCAAAACCTGTGTTCATCCGCGTTCATCAGCGGTTTAATTAAAGCTCATGAAAAAAATCTCTCCCATTTCCCGCAGCGGGCGGTTCGCGCATGAGGTGAGCGCGGACGTCGCGCAATTCACCGAATCCATCTCCTTCGACCGCCGACTCTGGCGGCACGACATCCTCGGCTCGCTCGCGCACGTCAAAATGCTCCAGAAAATCGGCGTGCTGACCAAAAAGGAATTGCGCACCATCATCCGTGGCCTGAACCAAATCGCCAAGGAAATCGCCGCCGGCAAATTCAAGTGGAAACCTGAACTCGAAGACGTTCACATGAATATCGAGGCCGCGTTGACGAGACGCGTCCCAGCGGGGGCAAAACTGCACACCGCCCGCTCCCGCAATGACCAAGTTGCTCTCGACCTGCGCCTCTGGCTGCGCGACGAAATCGTAATTTTGCTTGGGGGAATCGCCGATTTGCAGCGCGCGTTGGTTTCGCTTGGCGAGAAAAACGCCGATGTCCTAATACCTGGCTACACGCATCTCCAACGTGCCCAGCCCGTTTATCTCGCGCACCATCTGCTCGCTTACGTCGAGATGCTGGAGCGCGACTGTGAACGTCTTTGGGACTGCCACTCGCGCGTAAACGTCTGCCCGCTCGGCAGTGGCGCGCTTGCCGGCTCGACTCGGCAGTTGGATCGCGAACTCGTTGCCAAAACGCTCGGCTTCGTGGACACGAGCGGCAAACCGCGCGTTTCACAAAATTCCATGGACGCCGTCAGCGACCGCGATTTCGCCGTCGAATTTTGCGCCGCCGCCGCGTTGCTCGCCGTTCACATTTCGCGGCTCGCGGAGGATTTGATTTTCTGGGCCAGCGCGGAATTCGATTTCATCAAAATTGCCGATGCCTACACCACCGGCTCATCAATGATGCCACAAAAGAAGAACCCGGACGTGGCGGAACTCGCGCGCGGCAAATCGGGCCGGGTCATTGGCAACCTCGTCGCGTTGCTCACGCTGTTGAAAGGGTTGCCGATGACCTACAACCGCGATTTGCAGGAGGACAAGGAACGGCTCTTCGACACCGCCGATACCATGCACGCGACTGTGCGTATCGTCGCCGCGATGCTACGGAATACGAAAGTAAATCGCGCCAAATGCGCCAAAGCTGCGAATGACTCAGCGTTACTGGCAACCGACCTCGCGGATTATCATTCCCAGCAGTCGCTTGCCCCCCGCACAGAAGCAATTTTGCACGAACTTTTATATGCCGACCAGTATGCCAAGTATTCTGATCCGGCTACAGGAGAAATGAAACAGCCTATCAAATTACCGAGCGAAGCTGAAGAGGATGATTTGCTGCGTCGTTTCTATCAAATCCAAGCCTCTCGTGAAAAATCAAAGATGACTGCAACGTCTTCAAAAGCAAAAAAAAATATCTAAAAAGCTAGGAAACAGAAGCTGTTCAGAAAGATTATCGTTTTGGGCAAGAAAAAGAATAGCGGCTAGAGGATTTTCCGCCATCTTGCCAATTGCTTCGCTACTTCCTTTGTTCCCGGTGCGCCAATCAAATTCCGCCGCGTCATCGCACGTTGCAAATCGAAAACGCCAGGCGTATCGCGGCCAAATTTTTCGTTTACGGATACCCATTCCTCGCGCGACAGTTTGTTGAGCTGCTTGCGCGATTTTTCGGCCAACGCCACGGCTGCACCGACTGCATGATGCGCCTGCCGGAAAGTCCCTTTATCCGCAAGATCTCGATTAACGCAGATATAGAATGCACGGATGGGATACTCGCGAAAACTCCCATCTGGGTGACGGACTTTCTTTTTTTCACCTTTCTTCCATCGAGGAAAAATAACAGTTGGTTTTGATCTAAAAAGTGGAATGTATCGCTGGAAACTAAATTCCAAAATTATAGGCTGTAAGTAAAATCCCCTCTGTAAGGAACAAAGTGACTGTGGCATGACCTTGCGATAAACAGTCAAGCCATTAGATTTTTTCTTGCCAACCACCACGGCTCTTAAAACTAGAGATTAATGACTCC
The DNA here is from genome assembly GCA_049692125.1 of Verrucomicrobiia bacterium. Taxonomy (GTDB): domain Bacteria; phylum Verrucomicrobiota; class Verrucomicrobiia; order Limisphaerales; family UBA11358; genus UBA11358. The sequence goes on from JBAVOO010000057.1 coordinate 33,210, forward strand.
CTGCAAAGAAGTCATATTGTTATTTTGGTCTTCTCTGGTAAGGGAGCGGGGCAACATTTAAGCAGCACTGAAAGCGGATCAAATTTCTTCATGCACTTTTTCAAATCCGCAGGCTTTGAAATTTCAGCTTGATAGTCCCGTTCAATGGCGGCAATTGGCCCTCCAAAGACTCTCCTCGCATCAGCCATAAAATCAGCCTTATAAATTTGCTGATTGGCTATACAATGCATAGCCACAATCCCGTATTTGTTTTTTGGAACGGGATGCGTGCAGTTTTGGTTTTTTTTCACTATAATGGGCCAATTTCTAATTGGCCTTATGCCGGTTTCTTTTCTTTTGTTCGTTTTCGATGCCAATGCTCTCACACAATTCAAACGTTAAATCGTGCTAAACTCAATAGCATAAATTACGCCGAATCATGAAAAGAGCAAAACTGGCTTCTATTCAAACAAACCTTTAAAAAACTGTCAACCATTTTTGTCCACATTTTATTCACATTTTGACACAGTTTGCAACTCGGATTTACACATGGTCGTCCCTGTCCGCAAGCTTTTTTGACAGCATAATCCAATGCTGGCATTTATTGACTATTCCGTGTTTCATTTCCCCAATGGCATCCGAACCAAAAGAATTGTTGGGTGATTTGCTCAAGGCGACGTCGCGCTCGTTTTATCTGATCCCGCTTTGCGGGACATGGCTGCCGGCGGCGGTGCATCCGCAAATCGGCCTTGCGTGATTAGATGAAATTGCCCAATGCAAACAAAGCCATTGTCGAGCGCGACAAAATCCTGGTTTATCTGCTGAACCCGGAACATCGGATCGGCGCGAGCAAGGCGCAATTTTTCACCAAGTTCGGTTTCAGCGCGGAGAAATGGGAACAACTGGCCAAGGCGTTGCTGGTTCATGGCCAAACACATGACGTGAAGCGGATGCATGAGACGGATTTTGGCCCGCGTTACGAAGTTGAAGGCGCATTGAAAACGCCCGACGGTCGCGAGCCGATTATTCGTTCGGTCTGGCAATGGGATAAAGGCACAGTTGCGCCAAGATTGATAACAGCCTATCCTTTGGAGGCGAGATGAAGATCAAAGAACATGATTGCGTGGTGTTGACGCGTGACCTGCCGGATGAAGATTTGAAGGCTGGTGACGTGGGCACGGTGGTCCACATTCATAAGGGCGGCGTGGCTTACGAAGTGGAATTTGTCACGCTCACGGGCAAAACCATCGCTGTTGCCACGGTGGAAGCTTCCCATTTGCGTCCGGTTGGTCAACGTGACATCAACCATGTCCGCGAGTTGGCCATCGCATAGCTTCGATTTGCTCAAGGCGAGGTCGCGCTCGTTTTATCTGACGTTGGCGTGCTGCCCGCCGCCGCGCGCCGCAATTCGGCCTCGCCTACCTGCTCGCGTAGTCGTGAAAAATGCTTTAAGATTCAGACTGTGGCGAGCTTTGCCTTTTTGCGCCAGGCGCGCTCGGCAAATTTGCGGGCTTCCTTCGCGCCGCGCAGCAGGCAGTCGGAACTGATGTCGCAATCGAGCTTCGGCCAATAGACCGAGGTGTGGCAAATCTCAAAATCGGCGCGCTCACGCCGCGTGGCGAGTTGCAGCGTGGGATAAAACGACAGCGGCACGCTCACCGTTCGCCCATCTTCCAAGCCTAATGTCAGCCGTTCGTCGGTGATTTGCACCGAGGTCACGTCCGGCGGCGGATGGTTATTCAGTTTCATTCCATGCCTCGATCAATCTCGCTTCGCTAGATATGATTACGTCTGCGCTGGAAGGTTGGCAAGGCGCCAACCCAAGATTTCGTGACTTTAGCTGGCGCGAATGGCAGGAAGATTTATTCTTGGCGAAACAAATGGCCGGGACAACAAACGATTTGCTCCGCGACACGTCGCGCTCGTTTTATCTGACGTTGCGCGTGCTGCCGGCTGCCGTGCGCCCGCAAATCGGCCTCGCCTATCTGCTCGCACGCACCACCGACACCATCGCCGATACCGAACTCGTTCCCGTCGAACAACGGCTTGACGCGCTCAAAAGGTTGCGCGAACGGATTTTGGGCTCGTCCACCGCGCCGCTGAATTTCAGTGAACTGGCGAAACATCAAGGTTCGCCCGCCGAAGCTGCCTTGCTGGAAAAAGTCGAGGACAGCCTCACGCTGCTGCAAACCCTTTCGCCCGCCGACCAGCAACTGGTCCGCACCGTCCTCAACACCATCACGGGCGGACAGGAACTGGACCTGCGCCGGTTCGCCGGCGCGTCCGCCGGAAAAATTGTCGCGCTGGAAACCGCCGACCAGCTCGACGATTACACCTGGCGCGTCGCCGGCTGCGTCGGCGAATTCTGGACGAAGATGTGCCGGGCGCATCTGTTTCCGAAGGTGCGGCTGGACGACGCGCAACTGCTGGCGGATGGCGTCCGGTTTGGCAAAGGATTGCAACTGGTGAACATCCTGCGCGATTTGCCGGCGGATTTAAAAAAGGGCCGCTGCTATCTGCCCGCGGACAAGCTGGAGCAGGCGGGATTGATTCCGGCGGTTTTGCTGTCGCCGGTGAACGAGGTGAAATTCCGTCCACTATTTCACGAATATCTCGACCGCGTCGAATCGCACCTGGCCGCGGGCTGGGCCTATACGAACACGCTGCCGTTCGGCCAGGTCCGCGTGCGGCTGGCCTGCGCGTGGCCGATTTTGATTGGCATGAAAACGATTGAAAGACTGCGCGCCGGCAGCGTGCTTGACCTGCAGCAGGGCGTCAAAATTTCCCGGGCCGAAGTGCGCGGGATTTTGCTGCGTTCAACACTGGCTTACCCGCTGCCGGAGGTGTGGCGAAAATTGTTTTCCACGACTGGAAAAGCTGTTGCATCCGGTGAGAAATAGGCGTAGAAAAACGTCATGCAAATTCCCAAGTTGTTGCCCACGGTTTGCGCGGCGGTTTTCTGTGCGAGTTTCATTTCCGTCCGCGCGGACGACACTCCGGTTCAGGCCGCCGCGCGCGGGGCTTTGGAACAAAAGATGAGCGAATTGGATACGCAACAAACCCAAGCGCCGCCATTTGTCGTCCTGCCTTCCGGCGCCGTGGAGGTGCAACCAAGCCGGCCCATAACCAATACCGTCCCCGCACAAACACCAAAACCGGCGGCCACGGCAACAACGCCCAAGCCAACCCCGATGCCCGCTGCGCCCGTTGCGCCTGAACCAAAAAGTCCGCTGGCAGAGCTTACACCCGCCACATCGCCGCCAGCCGAAACCAAGCTGGCACCGATGACGACTCCGGTCGAACCGGCTACAGCAGCGACAACCACTTTGGAAACCAACGCTGCCCCGGCGGCTTCCGGAACGACGCCCGCTGCGCCCGTTGCGCCTGAGCCAAAAAGTCCGCCGGCAGAGCTTGCACCCGCCACTCCGCCGCCGCAAGTTGAGCCGGAGGCCCCGGCCGCCGCCACTCCAGCCGCTCCGACAACTTCTGAATCAACAACGACGGGCACAAAAGCAGTTCAACCAACCGCGACAACTCCCGCACCGGCGGAAACCCAACCCTCGGCCCCGGCCCCGGAAACGATGCCTGCGCCCGGCGCGGAAGCGGCTCAACCCGCGACAAACACAGTTGCCCCAACCCCCGCGCCGCCCATCTCTCCGGTACCCGCTCCTGTCGCAACGCAGCCGGCGGTTCCTGCAATCACACCCGCGCCGGGCACAGTTCCTCAAAGTCCCGCGATGCCCGCCACGATAAAAGTCAAACCCGGCGTGATGAGCGCAACGAACCAGATCAACGCAATTTATACAGGAAAAGAACTGGGCTTGAAGCCAATTGAATCGCCGCTACTGCCGGTTTCCGCAGCCCAACAGGCGCAACTGCAAGCCTTGCTCGCAAAATACAAGGCCAACCAGATCACGCCGGAGGAGTACCACAAACAGCGCGCGGAAATCCTGGCCCAGCCATAAAACTGCGATTCCATCCGCCCGCCGGATGCGCACGTCCGGCGGGTTTTTTATTGCAAACCTTGAACTTTGAACTCTGAACCCTAAACTTCAGAGGTTATGCATGATTTTCGTTATGTCGGCAACCGGCTGTTTTGCGAAGGCGCCGCCGTCGAGTCGCTCGCGCGCAAGTTTGGCACGCCACTTTACGTTTATTCGCAGCGCACGTTGACTGAAAATTTCCAAAAACTCGACGCGGCCCTGTCGCCGGTGAATCATCTCGTCTGTTTCTCCGTCAAATCCAATTCCAACCGGTCTGCACTGCGCGCGCTGGCGAATCTCGGCAGCGGCTTTGACATCGTCAGCGGCGGTGAATTACAGCGGGTCATCGCGGCGGGGGGCGGCCCGCGCCGATGTGTCTTCGCCGGCGTCGGCAAAACGGAAGACGAAATTGAATTTGCCCTGCGGCAGGGCGTTTATTCCTTCAATGCCGAGAGCGAACCGGAATTGCAGCGCATCAACCGCGTTGCCGCTCGCCTCAGGAAAATCGCGCCCATCGCCGTGCGCGTGAACCCGGGCGTGGACGCCTGCACGCACGCGAAAATCACAACCGGCACTTATGAAAACAAGTTTGGCATTCAATTCGAGCAGGTCGAAGGCGTTTATGCCCGCGCGAGCAAACTGAAAAATCTGCGGCTGCGCGGCCTGCAAATGCACATCGGCTCGCAAATCACCGAAGCGGCACCGTTTGAACAGGCGGTGCGCAAAGTCCTGCCGCTTTTGAAACGGTTGCAGGAAAAATACCCGCTGGAATTTTTCAGCGTCGGCGGCGGTCTCGGCATTGTCTATAAACCCGCGCTCGCCAGCGGCGCGGCCGCCTGGTGGAAAACTTCCGCGGCGAAAAATATTTTGACCCCGCAAAAATACGCCGCGCGGCTGATCCCGCTGCTCCAGCCGCTCCGCTTGAAAATTCTCATTGAGCCGGGACGCTTTATCGCCGGCAACGCGGGCATTCTGGTCACGCGCGTCGAATTTGTGAAAAAAACCGGCCGGAAAAATTTCGTCATCGTGGACGCCGCGATGAACGACTTGATTCGTCCGGCGTTTTACGACGCCTACCACGAAATCGTGCCGCTCACCCGCAAAAATGGCGCGCTAATTTCTTCCGATGTGGTCGGGCCGATTTGCGAATCCAGTGACTTTTTTTGCAAAGACCGCCCGTTGCCAAAAGCCGGCGAGGGCGATTATCTCGCGCTCTTGAGCGCGGGTGCGTACGGTTTTGCCCAGGCGTCGAATTACAACACCCGGCCCCGGGCCGCCGAAATTTTGGTGAATGGCCGGCGCGCCGCCGTCGCGCGCGAACGCCAGCCGGTCAAGGAAATTTGGTCGGGCGAAAAAGTTGTGGCATGGTTGAAGTAGAATTGTGAACAACGAATTTTCCATTGCGGCGCACTGGCCGGGCGGTTTCGATGAAGCCGGCCTGCGGCAGTGGGCGGAAGACCTGCGCCACCAGCTGCTCGCGCCACAAGTCTCGCTCGGCCTCGTGTTCATGTCGCCGAAATTTTTCCCGTTCGCCAGGCAGGCGCTGGAAATTTTGCGCGTTCACGCCCGGATTCCGCTGCTCGCGGGCTGTTCGAGCACCGGACTGATTGCCGGCACGCAGGAAATTGAAGACGCGACCGGACTGGTGCTCGCGCTTTATTCGCTGCCCGGCGCGGAATTGAAGGATTTTCGTTTCACGCAGGAACAGGTCGAGGAGGCCAACGGCCCCGGCTACTGGCACCTGGAGACCGGCGTCGAACCGGCGCGCACCAATGGCTGGCTCGTTTTCATTGACCCGTTCCATCTCGACGCGGAAAGCTGGATTCGTTCGTGGAACGAGGCCTATGCGCCGCTGCCCGCGCTCGGCGGTCTGGCCAGCGGCATTCCCCACCAGCAAACAACGCAGGTTTATCTGAACGGCGGCGTGTTTGAGGACGGCGGCGTGGCCATTTCGGTCGGCGGCGACGTGCAACTGACCGGCGTCATTTCACAAGGTTGCACCCCCATCGGCGAAACGTGGACGCTCACGCGCGTGGAAAAAAATTTGATTCATCAAATCGCCAACCGGCCCGCCTATTCCGTGCTGGCGGAGACGTTTCAAAAACTTCCGCCGCCCGAACAGCAAAAGGCCCGGGGCAACCTGTTCATCGGCCTGGTCGTCAACGAATACCTCGAAGATTTCCATCGCGGCGATTTTCTGGTGCGCAACCTCATCGGTGGTGACCCGCAGTCCGGCGTGCTGGCCGTCGGCACGTTGCCGCGCGCGGGGCAAACCATGCAGTTCCAGCGGCGCGACGCCGGCGCGGCGACCGAGGACATGAACGAACTGCTCGCGCGCGCGAAAAAACAAATTGGGAGCGCGACGATTTACGGCGGCTGCCTCTGCTGTTGCAACGGCCGCGGGAAGCACTTGTTTGGCTGCGCGAACCACGATGTCGAACTCGTGCAGGGACGGCTCGGCCCGCTCGGACTCTCGGGATTTTTCTGCAACGGCGAAATCGGGCCTGTCGGCGAAAAAAACTTTCTCCACGGCTACACCGCGTCGCTCGCGCTGTTTGTGAAAAAACAACCGTAGGCCGCCCGGAACATTGCGGTGGGGAATAATTCGCCATTGCTTTTGCCCGCTGGCACGTCATGCTCCAAACGGAATGTCCCCAGCGGAACCATCATCCGAGACGAATCGCCCCGCGCAACCCCGGGAACCGGGCGGCGGACGCCGGCGCGGACATCGCGGCGGACGCGGACGCGGTCCGCGCCGGGCCGGTCCCACCTTGCAGCCGGCACAGCCGACGGGCATGCCTTCCGAAGAAGCGCCCGCGCCCGGACAAAAATCTCCAGCCCCGGCTCATGCCCGGACGGTCCCTTCCGCCATCAGCCAGGCCGTGAACGAAGTGATGCAAATTGTCGAATCCTTGAGACAGGCGCTCAATCAAATGGAGGATGTTTTGGAACTGGTCGAACACGCCGAGCGGCAAAAGCTCGCCGACGAACGCGAAATTGAATCACTGCGCCGCGCTTTGCGCCAGTTGCAACAGCCGAGAAGCGGTCGGGGCGAACGGCGCGAACACGACGTTTGAAGTGATTCTTCCGTGCAGAAATGGACGCTGGGACCAGCTCTCGGGGGGCAAGGTGGCGGCCAGTCTGAACCTGAAATCCGAAATCCGAAGGGCGAAATCCGAAAGAAGCCCGAAAAACTGAGTGCGGTTGAGATTCCAGGCTGGGGTTTCGCGCCGAACAAAACCGGCCACCCTTGGTGCCGGAGTTTCGACCTTCGGGCTTCGGATTTCTTTCGGATTTCGGATTTTGAACTTCGGATTTCAGATTTGCCCAGTGCCGACTTTCGCTCCGGGCGGCTGGAAGCCGCCCTCTACGTCAGGCGGGATGCCTGACGCTGCGGACCGGTGGCAGTGCCTGGTTGCAACCCGCCAGTTCCAAACGCGAACAGTTATGCTTGATTCCATTGCGTGGGCAAAGATAATCTCCCCCCCGATCACCATGAATTTACTAAGTCATTCCGCCAAATTGTTTCTCATCCTCCCGGTCGCCTGCATTTTAATTGGATTCGGCGTGACCCCGTTGAATGCCGCTGAGGCCGGCGCTTCCCTCGAACAGCGCGTGGCCCGGATCGAAGCACTCCAGCAACCTGTGGCGTCGCCCATCAACACCGGCGACAACGCATGGCTGCTCGTCAGCACCGCGCTGGTGCTGATGATGACGGCGCCGGGGTTGATTTTGTTTTACGGCGGGCTGGTGCGCAGCAAGAACGTCCTCGCCACGATGATGCACAGCCTGATTCTCATGGCGCTGGTGTCGGCGCTCTGGATGGTGTTCGGCTACAGCATGGCGTTCGCGCCGGGCAACGGATTTGTCGGAAATCCGCTCACCTATTTTATGTTGCGTGGCGTGGGCGGCGCGCCGAATCCGGATTACGCGGGCACGGTGCCGCAACAGTCGTTCATGCTGTTTCAAATGATGTTTGCCATCATCACGCCCGCGCTCATCAGCGGCGCGATGGCGGAACGAATCAAGTTCAAGGCTTACGTGCTGTTCGTGCTGCTCTGGATCACGGTCGTGTATTTTCCGCTGTGCCACATGGTTTGGGGCAAGGGTGGCTGTTTCAACTGGGCACTGGGCGGCCGGGTGCCGGTGCTGGACTTCGCCGGCGGCACGGTGGTGCATATCAGTTCCGGCGTGTCGGCGCTCGTGTGCGCGCTCGTGTTGGGCAAACGCATTGGCTATCCGGTGGAGCCGATGCTGCCCCACAACGTGGTGCTGAGTCTCATCGGGGCGGGATTGTTGTGGGTGGGCTGGTTCGGTTTCAACGCCGGCAGCGCGCTCAACGCCGGCACGCTCGCCACCAGCGCGTTTGCCGCGACGCATTTTTCGGCGGCGGCGGCGGCGTTGAGCTGGGCGGCGGTGGAATGGTTTCATAAAGGCCGGCCGAGCGTGCTGGGCGCGGCCTCGGGCATGGTTGCCGGGCTGGCCACCATCACGCCGGCGTCAGGATTCGTCACGGTGCCGGCAGCGTTTTGCATCGGACTGGTGGCGGGAGTCATTTGCTATCTGGCCGTGACGAAATTGAAAGCGAAGTTCAGTTATGACGATTCACTGGACGTTTTTGGCGTTCATGCCGTGGGCAGCATCACCGGCATGTTGATGCTCGGCTTTCTGGCCAACACCATGGTGAACCCGGCGATTGCGTCCACGTTCCAGGCCAACGGCGTCACCGTGTCGCTGGCGGGCGGCGCCGGCCAGTTCGCCAATCAACTCAAGGCCGTGCTGTTCACGGTGGCCTTTGCGGGCATCGCGTCGTTCATCCTGCTCCAGATCGTCAACCGGCTGGTCGGTCTGCGCGTGGATGTCGAAGACGAAGATGCCGGCCTGGACCTCACGCAACACGGCGAACGCGCTTATACTGAATAACCGGGAGAAAATTTCTTATGAAAAAGATCGAAGCCATCATCAAGCCGTTCAAGCTGAACGAAGTCAAAACGGCCCTGAACGAAATCGGCATCCAGGGCATGACCGTCTCCGAAGTGAAGGGCTTCGGGCGCCAGAAAGGCCACACGGAAATTTATCGCGGCAGCGAATACACCGTGGATTTCCTGCCGAAGATTAAAATCGAAACTGTGCTGCCGGACGCGCTGGTGCAACCGGCCGTTCAAGCCATCATCAAGGCGGCCAAGACCGGCAAGATCGGCGACGGCAAGGTCTTCGTCTCCACCATTGACGACACGTACCGCATCCGCACCGAGGAACGGGGAGACAGCGCGGTGTAGTCTGACCAGGCCAATTTATTTCAACATCTCTCTCACCTTCGCCGCATCTTGCGCCGGCGGTTGGCAGGAATTTCCAGTGCAAAGATAAACCACCGGGCCATTCCTGGCGGGGAGCGTCCGGGCGAATTCTTCCACCGCGCCCGCGCTGCCGAGCACGACTTTGTTCGGCTGATAAACCGAATGTGCAGCGCGCAGCAATTCACGCATCTTGGCAGCAGACGGACTTGCCGCGCCGAAGCGAAGCGAAGGCGGGTCGCCGGCGATGACGACGCGGCGGGGTTCTTCGAGCTGGAAATCCAGCGCGTGCAGCATGAACGGCATGGCCTGCGGAAAATTCTGCAGGCGATGGGCGAATAACCGCAGCGTGGCCTCGGCGGGCTTCTTGAAATCTTCGCGGCCGGTGATGGCGGCCAGCTTCAGGAGCGCAAGCGTGGCGACGGAATTGCCCGATGGCTCCGCGCCGTCGTAGTCGTCCTTCACGCGCAAAATCAAATCTCTCTCGCCGCCGGCGCTTTGCCAGAAACCGCCGTTCTCCGTGTCGTAAAATTTCGCGATCATCGTCTCCGCGAGCGCGATGGCAAAGTCGAGGTGTTTCGGTTCAAGTGTCGCTTCATACAAGTCAATCACCCCGGAGAGCTGGAACGCGTAGGCCTCGAGCAATTGGACCTTATCGCGTTCGCCATCGCGCCAGCGGTGGAACAACGTGCTTCCGGCATCCTGCCGGAAAGTCATCTTTTCGTTTGGTTCTGCCGACAAGATGTCGGCAGCACGTTGCACCCAAAGTTTCGCCTGTATGAACGCCAGGTTCTTCTCCGCTGCCGCGCGATATTTTTCATCGCCGAGGACGGCATAAGCCCGGGCCATCGCGCCCAGCATCAGTCCATTCCAGGAAGCGAGAATTTTGTCGTCGAGATGGGGACGCACGCGCCGGCTGCGCGTATCGGACATTTTCTTTTTGGCCGACGCGAGCAGCAATCGTTCAGCGTCGGACAAATTTGGGTCAACGACACTTAACACATTTTGTTTCGGCAGGGGAGTCGGGTGACTGTGGTCGGTGAAATTGCCCGGTTCAGTGATGCCGAAGTAGCGCACGGCTGCATTGAATTCATCCGGTGCCAGCAATTTCTCCAATTCCGCGCGCGTCCAGCAGTAAAACTTGCCCTCGTGACCTTCGCTGTCGGCGTCTTCGGCGGAATAAAAGCCGCCTTCCGGATGCGTCATGTCGCGGAGGACGTAATCGAGGATGTCGCGGGCAATGGCGGCAAAAGGAGTGTTGGAGTGCTGGAGTGCTGGAGTGCTGTTTTTTTCATCATTCCATTTTTCCACCACTCCATCACTCCGTTTGTTTTCCGCGACCAGGTGGGCATCGAGGTAAAGCTGCGCGAGTTGCGCGTTGTCGTAGAGCATTTTCTCGAAGTGCGGCACGCGCCATTCGGCATCCACCGAGTAACGCGCGAACCCGCCGCCCAACTGGTCGTGAATGCCGCCGGCGGCCATGCGGTCGCAGGTGTGCAGCACCATGCGCGCGGCTTCGTCATCGTGAAATCGTCTCGCACAGCGCAACAGCAGCGATGGCATGCCCGGTTGTGGAAATTTCGGCGCGCCGCCGAAGCCGCCGTGGCGCGGGTCGAACATCCGCTTGAAAGAATCACCCGCGTTTTTGAGCGCTTCCCGGGTCGGAAGCAAATCCCCCGTGTTCGCATTCGTGGAGGCGGCTTCAAGGCGCGCATGGATTTCGTCCGCCGAATCGGCAACTTCACCCCGGCGGGTTTGCCAGACCTGGTGGATTTGCCGGAGCAATTGCAAAAAGCCCGGACGACCGGAGTGATTATCCGGCGGAAAATAGGTGCCGCCGAAAAACGGCTTCCGTTCCGGCGTGAGAAAGACATTCAGCGGCCAGCCGCCGGAGCCGGTCGTGGCCTGCACGAAGGTCATGTAAATTTTGTCCACGTCCGGCCGCTCCTCGCGATCCACCTTGATGCTGACGAAGTGCTGGTTCAAAAACACCGCGATCTTTTCGTCCTCGAACGATTCGCGCTCCATGACGTGGCACCAGTGGCAGGTCGAATAGCCGATGCTGAGAAAAATCGGCCGGTTTTCAACCCGCGCCTTTTCAAACGCCTCATCGCCCCAGGCGAACCAATCCACGGGATTGTGCGCGTGCTGGAGCAGGTAAGGCGATTTTTCACGCGCCAGACGGTTGGTGTGCTGGTGAGCGGCGGATTTCATGCAACCCATCAAGATGATAAGCGGGTATAACCCGGGCAAAAGGATAAACATTGAACCGCCAGCGTCGAACTTCCAATGAGGATGCCATCGGTTTGAGGTTCGATGTTGGATGCCTGCCGGGTCATCGCTTCCGAGCAACGGCCGGTTCGGTGTTCGATGTTCTCTGCTCTTCAAATTTGCATCGTCTCTGCCACAAAGCCGCGATAAACTTTCCGCATGTTATCCGCCAAACCCTGGCGTGGGGAAGCCGTGCTCCAGTTTTGCGGGGCGCAGCTTCTCTGCTTTTGTCTCGGCCTGACGATTGCCGGCCTGCTGCAAAAGGCCGGGCTGGCCGCGTTCCAGCCGCCGGACGGTTTTGGCGCGGTGCTGCTGGGCACGCTGGGTTTTCAGGGGGCGGCCTGGCTGCTCATTTTATTTTTTTTGCGGCAACATCAAGCTGGCTGGCGTGAAGCCCTGGGTTTTCGCGGGCCGCAATTGCCGCGCGCGCTGCTCCTGGCCATGTTGGTCGTCGTCATCCTTTTGCCCGTTGCGTTGGGATTGCAACAGGTTTCGGCGGCCGTGCTGACAAAACTTGGCTGGCCGCCGGAAGAGCAGACCGCCGTGATGCTGCTGGCCAACACGAAATCGTGGTGGATGCGGGTTTATCTCAGCGGGTTCGCCGTCGTGCTCGCGCCGGTGGCCGAGGAATTTATTTTTCGGGGCATGTTGTATCCGTTCGTCAAACAACTCGGCTGGCCGCGGCTGGCGTGGTTCGGCGTCAGCTTCGCGTTTGCTTTGGTTCATGACGATGCCGCGACGTTCGTGCCGCTGGTTGTGCTGGCACTCGCGTTGACGTGGCTTTACGAAAAAACGGACAACCTGCTCGCGCCCATTGCCGCGCACAGCCTGTTCAATATGGCGAACCTCGTGTTGCTGCATTTTGAAGAGCCGGTGAACCAGTTTTTACAAAAGTTTGAACACGTCCTTCATCTGACATGAACGAATTTGAACTCATCGCGCGCCTGACAAAATCGCTGCCGACGAACCCAAACGTCGTGATCGGCGCGGGCGATGATTGCGCCGTGCTCGATTTCGGGCTGCCGGACAAATGGCTGCTGTTCAAAACGGATGCAATCGTCGAAGGCGTTCATTTTACCAAAGACACGCCGCCGGAAAAAATCGGCCGCAAGGCCCTGGCCCGCGCCCTCAGTGACATCGCCGCGATGGCCGGCACGCCCACCGCCGCGCTCGTGACCATCGCGCTGCCGCCCAAGTTCGATGTGAAATTCGTCGAAGCCATTTACGACGGCATGAGGGCGCTGGCGCAAAAGCATGGCGTGGCCATCGTCGGCGGCGAAACGACGGCGAATCCGGAGCGCATTTTGATTTCCATTGCCCTGCTCGGTTTTGCGCCACGTGGAAAAGCGGTGCTGCGTTCCGGCGCAAAAACCGGCGATGCCATTTTTGTGACGGGTGAACTCGGCGGTTCGCTGGCGGGCAAACACCTGGAATTTGAGCCGCGCCTGACCGAGGCGCGCTGGCTCGCGGAAAACTTTTCCCTTCACGCCATGATTGATTTGAGCGACGGACTGGCGGGCGATTTGCGGCACATTTTGAAAGCCAGTCACGTCGGCGCGGAATTGCTCAAAACGGCCATTCCCATCAGCCGCGCGGCGAAATTGCGGGCGAAGGAAAGTTCCTCCGCCAAACCCCCGTTCGTCGCGGCGTTGACCGAGGGCGAGGATTTTGAACTGTTGTTCACGGTGGCGGGCGCCGACACAGTGAAATTGCCCGACGCGTGGAAAAAACAATTTCCGAAACTGAAATTGAGTTGCCTCGGCAAAATCACGGCGGGGGGAGGCGTCACAATTCGCGACCAAACCGGCGCCCAACCGCTTGCCGCCCATGGCTACGTTCATTTTGCGTCTTAACGTAGCGCGGGCATCCCGCCGGCTCCGGAAAGACATGACGCGGCCGGGTTGCAACCCAATCTTTTTGGACTGCGGCGGGAAGCGAAGCGCCACGCCGCTTTGGAAGCTCGGTCCGCAGTCGAAAAGCGGTGTCGCCGCTGCGCTCTGCCACCGCAGTCCAAAACCCTCGTGGCGCACGAGGGTTCTGACAGATGGCACTGCGAAACGTTCCGAAGACGCTGCCGTTGGCTGGGCAGGCAGGATGCCCGCCTTACTTTGATTTATGGCCACGTTCATTTCGCATAGTCCGGCGGAAACCGGGTCGCTCGGCGAGCGCTGGGGGCGCGCGGCGCAACGCGGACTGGTCGTCGGCTTGTCCGGCGATTTGGGCGCGGGTAAAACTCAGCTCGTGAAGGGCCTCGCGCGCGGACTCGGCATCACGGCGCGGGTGCATTCGCCAACGTTCACGCTGGTGAACGAATATGGCGGCGGGCGGCTGCGGCTGTTTCATCTGGATTTGTACCGGCTCGAAACGCGCGGGCAAATTGTGTCCGCCGGGCTGGAGGAATTCCTGCAACCGGATGGCGTGACGGTGATTGAATGGGCGGAGCGGTGGATAAATTGTGGATTGCGGATTGCAGATTGCGGATTGTTCAAGCAGGCGAACATTGACATTGTCGGCGAAATGGAACGGCGGATTATTTATGACGATTTTGGCGCTTGAATTTTCATCCGGGCAAAGAAGTGTCGCGGTCGTGCGCCGTCGCGCGGGCGAGGCTTCGTTCGTCGCCAGCGAGGTGGTTGAAACCGGCGCCGGCGGAACGCGGGCGCTGGGGATGATTGAAGGCGCACTGCGCGAAGCCGGTCTGGAACGCGAGCAGATTGAAGTGCTGGCCATTGGTCTTGGTCCCGGTTCCTATACCGGCATCCGGGTCGCGCTTGCGGTGGCGCAAGGGTGGCAACTGGCGTCCCGCCCTGGCGGGATGAAGTTGCTCGGCGTGAGCAGCGCGGAATGTGTGGCGGCGCAGGCGCAGGCGGAAAACATTTCCGGCCGCGTGAACGTGGTGATTGACGCGCAACGGAATGAATTCTATCTGGCGGCGTACGAAATTTCGGCGGCCGGCTGGCGGGAAATCGGGCCGCTGCGGATTTTGACGCGGGCGGAGGTTGAATCACGGGCCGGCGCGAAAGAAACCTTGATCGGGCCGGAGGTGACACGATGGTTTCCAAATGGCCGGATGGTTTTCCCGCGCGCGGCGATGTTGGGACAACTCGCCTTGGACCGAAACGATTTTGCCGCGGGCGACAAGCTGGAGCCGATTTATTTGCGGGAAACGAATTTTGTGAAGGCGCCGCCAAGCCGGCGAACTGCGCCTTGCCCCTGAGAGTTTTTGGTTCTGCTTGAAGCACCTGGCGCGCTGCGACCGCTGTCAAATTTCAGGACAGGGAGGGTTGGCGTGACCAAGGGCAACCGTCCGGCAGACGGTGCTTCAAAAGTTAATTTGGCGTGGCGTTGGCAGTCTTCAGCGCGCTGGCGAGCCGGGACACGCGACACAACGGGCAAGGGCTGTAAATAAGGACATTCCCCCTCATGATGGCACGAGCCATGCTAAAAACCATTAATCTGGTGCGCAAGAGACGCCATTAGCGAAAACTCAAATTCATCCATTATGGTGGTTCATTTTAAACAGGCCGGCAAGCGGAATGCCGTCACCGCGTTCACGTTGCTGGAAGTCATGATTGGGTTCGTCATTTTCGGACTGGTGGTTACGGGGATGATTTACGGATACGTGCAGGCCAACCGGCTGACGGAATGGAGTTCGCAGTCGCTGGCGGCCATGTCGTATGCGTCGCAGGGGATGGAGCAGATGCGCTCGGCGCAGTGGTGTGCAGAGGAGTACTCCACAGCCAACGGGCAGGGAACCACGGACGTGTTGCCAATTACGAATCAGCCTGATGGGACCTGGGGGTTTTGGACCAATCAGGTTGACACACTGGACATTCCGACAACTGGAAGCCTGATCAATGTTACGAACTACATCTACGTCACGTGTATTTCATCCAGCCCGCCGCTGAGGCGAATCGTCTCGCAAGTTGTGTGGACCTTCCGGCTGACCGGTAAAATGTTCACCAACACCATGGTTTCCCTGCGCGCCCCCGACCAGCTCCAATGAATCTTTTCAAAAACATCCAAAACCGGGCGCGTCGGAGAAACGTCCGCGGGTTCACACTGGTGGAAATGGTGGTCACGGTTTGGGTCTTCCTGTTTGTCTTCACCGGCGTGATGGTCGCCGTTCAAATTTTCGGGTTGCGCATTTATACGGTGGCGGCAACCAAGCTGGTGGCCACCACCGGTGGCCGCCAGGCGCTGAATCAAATCCGGGACCAAATCCGGGAGGGGAAAATGGTTTATGTCGGGAACTGTTCCGCTCCCCTCTACTCTTCCTTCACGCTCATTGGGACGACAAACTCGCAGCAGGGCAACGCGCTGATAATTTATCCCACCACGAACACGGGCTGGTGCTCGATTTACTATCTGGACACCAGCACCACGACCAATCGCTTGCTGCAATTTAACGTGTCCAATAACGTCACCACCTACACCAACACCCTGGCCAAGTATCTTACCAACCAAATCGTTTTCGATGCCAGGGACTGGAAGAACACCATTCTGACGAACGACCAAAGTTTGGATAATCGTTTGCTCATAGAAGTGACAATGCAATTTTCGCAATGGGAATACCCCATCGCTTTTGTTGGCGGGGTTGGTCTCAACGCTTACGATTATTATCAACTGCGCACGCGGGTCTTCCGTCGCGAGTGGAACTGAAAGCACAAAGGAGGTTTATGCAAACTTTATCCAGACTCATACGGCGGAACCGCCGGGGTTACGCGTTGATCATCATCATGTGTTTTTTGGGCGCCTGTCTGGTCGTCTTTGCCAGCATGATGTATTTGATCACCAGCAATGCCCGCGTGACCGCGCGGAACAACCAGTTCAACATGAGTGAATCCGCCGCGGAAGCCGCCACCGAAAAGGTCCTTGCCCAAATGAATTACGACTTCGTCGCCCAAAGTCTCTCGAACAGCGGGGCCTATTACGGCAGCATGATTCCCACTACGAACATAAATCAGCAGCCGCACTGGCCCATCAACGATCAGGCGAGCTGGCCCGTCCAATATGCCTATACCGCCACCAACGGCAACCCGAACCAGATCAGCGTCTGGATGGGTCCATGGACCACCAACACGGTGCCTCTGAACTCGCAATACACGAATTTGTATGGTTTGGTGCAGCCTTGCACCATCACCGCTACCGCCACGCCGATCTCCACCAACGTGTCTTACGCCGTGCCGGCCACCGTCAGCGAGTCAATTCAATTCGCCTCCATCCCCCTCTTTCAATTCGCCATATTCTATAATATGAATCTGGAAATTGCCGCCGCCCAGACTTTGAACATCGTTGGTCCAGTGTGGTCCAATGCCGGCCTTTGGTCGGGGTCAACCACCGTCACCTTCGCAAATACGGTTTCCGCCGTCGGAATAGCCACCAATGGCGCCAGTGATCCTTTTTGCACCGGTTATACCGGCAGCGGCAAATCCACTTACTCAATGGCAGGCCAGCCGACCTCCGGCAACGATCATATAACCATGCCGATCGGCACCAACAATAATCCTGCCGCCGTCGAAGCGATCATCAACCTTCCGCCTTCCGCCTATGCCATGAACTCGGCGGCGGCCTTTACGACCAACGGCCAGATTTATCTCGCCAACGCCGCCGATCTCTACCTCACCAACTTTCCCAACGGCACCAATTGGGGCACGCTCAGGCCCAATTGCACCAACACTGTGTATTTTCAGAGTAATGCATGCATGATTCTGTATTATCAGGATGCGAATTCAGCAGGAGCACCCCCCTATCTGACCCAGATACCGTATGATTTTTACCTTTTGAAGACTAATTACGGCGGCAACGTCGCCACCTATTTCACCAACTATGTCGTCACAAATGGATTTTATGGCAGCCTAAACACTAACCATTTTAATTGTTTTTCGAACGTCCAATACGCCGGCTATTCGTTTTTGACGAATGTTCTCTTCTACGACTGGCGCGAAGGTTGGAATGGAGCCTCCGGCCCGCCGAAGGCGGTTCAAGCCGTCCAGATTGACATCACAAAATTCAACATTTGGCTCACCAACAGTGCGGCCACCAATAACGGAATCTCCTACAACACCCAATGCGACTTACCCAGTCACAAATCCCATCCGATTGACTCCATTTACGTTTATAACGCCGTTCCTTTGACCGGCACGACCCTCCCGGCCGTGCGCCTCGTCAACGGAAGCATATTGCCGTCGCAAACAGCACCCTACGGCTTCACCGTCGCCACGGCGATGGCGTTGTATGTGTGGGGCAACTACAACGCGTCAAACACCTCCGGCTCGTCTCTCGGCCAAAACAGCACCACCTACACCTGGCCTGCCGGGCTGATGGGCGACGCCATTACCATTCTTTCAACCAGTTGGAATGATACCAACAGCACTGCTGCCAAAATATCAACTGATACCAGTGGCGGTCCGTCAGCCGGCTCAGGCTCAACCACCGTTAACGCAGCAATCCTCGCAGGCATTGTCCAATCAACCAACTCAAACTATAGCGGCGGGGTGGAAAATTTTCTCCGTACGCTGGAGAATTGGAGCAGTGCCACCTTGTGGTATAACGGCTCCATTGTGGTCATGTTCCCCAGCCAATATGCGACAAATTCCTGGCAGCAAACCGGCAACTATTACACCGCACCCAACCGCAAGTGGGCTTTCGACACGAATTTTGAGGCGCAAGTCGGGCTGCCGCCAATGACGCCGCAAGCCAAGGGTGTCATCCGCGCCAACTGGCTTGATTACTAATGTATAATGTAAAATGAAAACGACGCAAACTTTGAAGATTGCCTGTCTGCTGTGTGTGATGGCGCTGCAAGCGGCCACCAGCGGAGGTCAAACCGTGACCAAGGTTGCCGCCGGAGGCTACTTCAGCCTGTTTCTCAAGAGCGATGGCAGTCTGTGGGCCATGGGCGATAACAGCTATGGCGAGTTGGGCGACGGCACTTACAACCAGGCCGACCTGCCCGAACAAATTGTGGCCAGCAACATCACGGCGATTGCCGGGGGAGGCTACTATAGCCTGTTTCTCCAAAGCGATGGCAGTCTGTGGGCCATGGGCGACAACGGCGCTGGCCAGTTGGGCGACGGCACTTACAACCAGACCAATCTGCCCGAGCAGATTGTGGCCAGCAACGTCACGGCGATTGCCGCCGGATATAAACACAGTCTGTTTCTCAAGAGCAACGGCAGTCTGTGGGCCATGGGCTACAATGCCTCTGGCCAGTTGGGCGACGGCACTGACAACAACACCAACCGACCCAAGCAGATTGTGGCCAGCAACGTCACGGCGATTGCCGCCGGATATAAACACAGTCTGTTTCTCAAGAGCGACGGCAGCCTGTGGGCCATGGGCTACAATGCCTCTGGCCAGTTGGGCGACGGCACTTACAACCAGACCAACCGGCCCGAGCAGATTGTGGCCAGCAATGTCACGGCGATTGCCGCCGGATACAACCACAGCCTGTTTCTCAAGAGCGACGGCAGCCTGTGGGCCATGGGCGACAACGACGCCGGCGAGTTGGGCGACGGCACTTACAATCAGGCCACCCTGCCCGAGCAGATTGTGGCCACCAACGTCACGGCGATTGCCGGAGGAAGCGACCACAGCCTGTTTCTCCAAAGCGACGGCAGCCTGTGGGCCATGGGCGACAACAGCTATGGCCAGTTGGGCGACGGCACCACTGATAACGACAACTACAACACCAACCTTCCCGAACAGATTGTGGGCGGTCCAAGCGTGCCCCCGGGCTACAATCAAATCTCCGGCCAGCTTTTGGGGACGGGCGACATGCAGTTGTCCTTTGTGGGCGTCGCCGTAGCGAATTACGCGCTGGATCGTTCCTTCAGCCTGACATCGCCCAACTGGGTGCCGCAGTTGACCAATTCCACCGACGCGGGCGGGGTGCTGGTGTTCACCAACACGCCCGATCCAACCACCACCGATTTCTGGCGCATCCGCTCCGTGCCCTAGCTTCAGCCAACCAACAGTTGCCACGACCAAACCAGCGGGCGAAACAGGCCCATTCTGCAAACCATGCGCCGGACGGTTTTTCTTGCGGGCGTTTTGTTTGTGCAAGTGCTGGTTGACCGCGTTTGTCACCTTGACCAGCCCCGCCCGGTCTTTGACCGGTTCCGGCAGTTCTGACGCCGCAAAGAACCTGATGCCGTTCGGCGGCGGATTGCCGGGCGGCTTGAGCCGGCGCGCGGCAACGGGAATCGGCGCATCATGCGGCTGGCAATTCAACCCCCACGCCGCCTGCGCCGCCATCAGGCAGGCAGAGATATATGGCTTTGCCTGATTAAAAACTCTGCTTCGCTTTGTCCTTTCCTGCGCATAAGCTGTGCGCGTGAAAGCCGCCATCCTGCACGGCAGGGAAAAAATTCAAATTGAGGACGTCGCGCCGCCCGCGCTCAAACCGGGCGAAGTCCGCATCCGCATCGAAGCCGCGCTTACCTGCGGCACGGATTTGAAGGTTTTCAAACGCGGTTATCATGCCAAAATGATAGTGCCCCCCGCCGTCTTCGGCCATGAACTCGCCGGCGTCATTTCAGAAATCGCCCCCCTCGCCCCATCCCTCTCCCCGCCCAGCGGGGAGAGGGTGGCCGCCAGGCCGGGTGAGGGGTTGCCAAACATTTGGTCTGTGGGCGACCGCGTGGTCGTCGCGAATTCCGCGCCGTGCGGCGGCTGTTTTCATTGCCGCGCCGGTCAGGAAAATCTTTGCGAAGACCTGTTGTTTCTCAACGGCGCTTACGCTGAATCCATCGCCGTTCCCGCGCGGCTCGTCCAAAAAAATCTCCTGCGCCTCAAGCCGGAAACCCATTTCCGCGACGCCGCGCTCGTCGAACCGCTGGCCTGCGTCGTGCAAGGCGTCGAGGACACGCAACTGCGCGCCGGACAAAACGTGCTGGTCATCGGCGCCGGGCCGATTGGTTTGATGTTCGTCGTGCTGGCCAAAAATCTCGGCGGCCACGTCACCGTCGCCGGCCGGCGCGCACCACGACTGGAAGCCGCGCAACGGCTCGGCGCAAATCAGGTCGTGGACATCGGCGACGGCAGCGGATTGGTCACCAAAGTTCGCGAAGCAACGAAGACGCATTTTGACGCAGTGATTGAGGCCGTTGGCCAGCCGGTGGTTTGGGAAGCCGCCGCGCACCTGGTGCGCAAAGGCGGCACGGTGAATTTTTTTGGCGGCTGCCCGTCCGGCACCACCATCACGCTCGACACGACGCTCATCCATTATTCCAACCTCACTCTGCTCGCGAGTTTCCATCACACGCCGCGCACGATCCGGCGGGCGTTGGAATTCATCGAAACGGGCGTGGTTCGCGCGGCGGATTTTGTGGATGGCGAATGTCCGCTCTCGCAGTTGCCGGAGTTGTTCAAATCCATGGCCGCGGGCAATCGTGTCATCAAAACGTTGATCCGCGTGCAGGAGTGAAAATTGCGGAACGAGGCTTGCCGCCCCGGAGCAAAGACCTGCGGGCCTTGACGGAATTCCGAATGCCGAATGTCGAAATCCGAAATCCCGCAAAGCGGGACGGACTCCGAGGTCCGAAACAATCCAATGGCCGGCCCAACTTTCGGCCTTCGGGTTTCGAGGTTCGGGCTTCCTTCGGAATTCGGATTTCGAGCTTCGGATTTTAAATCACCGCTTCAAAAAATCCTCCAGGGCTCCCTGCATTTTCTGCAGGTCGGGCAGGTTGACATACATCATGTGGCCGGCGTCGAACTCGGCGTAGGTGATGTTGGTGCGGTAGGCGGCATCAAGCTGCATGTGTTCCAGCGCGTAGTGCATCGTGTCAATCGGGCAGACCAGGTCGCACCGTCCGCCCAGCACGAGCAGCCGCATGTAAGGATTCTGGTTCATCGTGCCGGCGAGCTTTTCCCCGGCGTTGGCGTAGTTGTTGTAGACACCGTAATTCCACGGCTGCACGCCGACCAGAATTTCATAAGGCAAATCATCCTCGAATTTTAATTCCTGGCGCGCGTAGGCGTTCATTGCCGCCGCGAACGGTCCGTAAGTCGCCGCGTAGGACGGATCGAAATCGGGATGCGGTGCAGCCGGGTCGTCGTCGCGTCCGGTGATGCGCGCGTCGTAATCGCCGAGGATCAAGCCCTGATCGTGCAGCAATTGCTTGCGGAACACGCCGCTGCCCACCCGCAGATGGTTGTCTTCGATGACTTGCGGTTTCAAGCCGGTGAGCCGCGCGAGTTCGGCAACGGCTTTTTTGCGTTCATCGGTGGAAAGCGAATCGCCCCGTTGCAGGGCGGCGGGGTATTCGCCCCGGGCAAATTCGCGCGCTTCGGCGAGCGCCTTGGGCAGATCGGATTGCAAATCGGGCGGCAGTTTTTTGTGGAAATGCGCCGCCGCCGTGTAGGCGGGCAAATAGAGCGGGTAGGGCGCGTCGTTGCCCGGATTGTTCCGGATGGCCGCAAAATCCAGAACGCCGGAAACGAAAATCAACCCGTTCAAATACATCCCGTAACGCGAGCGCAAGTGGTCGGCGAGCCCCGCCGCGCGAAAAACACCGTAGCTTTCGCCGCAGAGATATTTCGGCGAGAGCCAGCGTTCGTGCCGCGTCGTCCAGAGCCGGATGAATTCGCCGACGGAATCGAGATCGGCGGAATCACCGAAAAATTGATCGGGCTTTTCGTCTTTAACCGGGCGGCTGAAACCGGTGGCGACCGGATCGATGAACACCAGATCGCTGCCGTCCAAAATGGAATACTCGTTGTCCACGAGGCCGAAGGGCAGCGGCGGCAAGGTGCCGTCCTCGTTCATTTTCACGCGGCGCGGGCCGAGCGCGCCGAGGTGCAGCCACACGGACGACGAGCCGGGCCCGCCATTGAAGCAAAACGTGACGGGCCGCGTGGCCGGGTTGGTCTGGCCGGTGCGCGTGTAAGCGACGTAAAAAACCGACGCGCGGGAAGTGCCGTCGGTTTTGAGAATGGGCAACATTCCGGTTTCCGCAACGTAAGTCACGCGCTGGCCGGCGATGGCCACGGTGTTCGTCGTGAAGACCGGCTTGTGTGT
The DNA here is from genome assembly GCA_049692125.1 of Verrucomicrobiia bacterium. Taxonomy (GTDB): domain Bacteria; phylum Verrucomicrobiota; class Verrucomicrobiia; order Limisphaerales; family UBA11358; genus UBA11358. Next base: position 55,763 of record JBAVOO010000057.1, read on the forward strand.
GGCATCGGGAATCGTCGCGGCTTCAACTTTCGCGGCCGGCGGCCCGTTGGTGCCCGCCGTCGCTTCGCTTTGGCGCGGCGAGCCGGCGGCGGGCGAATTGGTCGGGTTGATTTTGGGCGCCTCGGCGGCGCGCAGGCCGGCGGCGAAGGCCAGGAGCAGAATCCAGCTATATTTTTTCATTGGCAGTTCTTCGTTTTGCGTCGGGAAAAATGCGCTTTCGTCCCCTGAAACGCAAGTGGTGTGTCGAACCGGTCGTCATTTTGCGGGCAACCCGGAACCCCGGCAATCTGGGACCGACTTGCCAGGACCGGTTCAGCCGTCGCACGCGGAAGTGGCCGTCTTGCCTTGGTCGCGGTGAATCAGATTCTGCTTTATGGGCGGGTGATCCGCAGCCGGATGAAGCCGGCGGCGGACGACCTGACCGGCGTGTTGTCGTGAACCTGCAGGAGGGTTGGAGTGTTTTGGTCAATGGTGGTTCCATTGGTTGTCCAAAGCGTTGTCAGGTTATCGGTCACTTCGATGAGGAACGTGACATCGGTGGCGCTCGGGTTCTTGGGCACGGTCAGACGGAGGTATCCGGTGCTGATGTCGCCGAAGATGGGGTTGGCGGCAGGAACAAGCGGATCCAGGCCCAGGGCGTATTTGAGCAGGTTGGGCATGCCGTCGCTGGTTGCGATGGCCGTGTCGGCGGCCACACCGCTGTCGCCGGTGGTTCCGAACCATTGCAACCGCCAAAACTGGATGGGGGCGAGGGGAATGACCGTGGTTGGGTCGCTGGCGTTATCATTCCCCGTATTGATTTCACCACCGCCGGAAACAGTTGCGACGTTGGTCAGGCTGGAAGCAGCGTTGGTGGAAACGTTCACAATGACGGTGATGGGCGGGTAACCCGCGCCGGGGGCCAGACTTTCAGACCGGGTGCAGGTGAGCGTGCCCAGATCGGTCGCCCAACCGGCGCCGCTGATGGCCGTGGCCGTAAGCCCGGCAGGAAGCGCGTCAACCACACTCACCGATCCGACGGTGGCTGCGGTGCCGTTGTTTGTAACGGTGACGGTATAGGTGTCACCACTGTCGCCCTGGGTGAAACTTCCCGCGTGAGTCAGGGAGATGACAAGGTCGGGGAACGAGGTAATGACCGGTGAGATCGTGCCCTGGACGGCAAAGTCCAGCGCCGTGCTGCTGGCCACGTCGAAAACATACCACGTGCCCGAAGCGCCGCCGCCGTAATTGACGATGCGGAAGGTGACATTGGTGCCCGGGCCGACGTTTTGGAGGGCGGCAATTCCGGTCAGGTTGATCGGACTTAAAGAAGCTCCGCCACTGGTGTTGGTAGGGTAGGATAATGAGGTAATGTCGGTGAACGCTCCCGAACCGATTTGATACTGCAACACACCGCTGGCCGGACCGGTGGCCGAGCGCCGATAATCGAATTCGCTGATGGCGGCATAGGATACCGTGTAACCACTATTGGCCGCTGCGCTGAAGGTGATAAATTGGTTGGCGGCGACAGCCGCTGCGGCAGTGGAACCCGTAAAAGCATTGCCTCCCCAAGCCCGCGCTGCGCCGGTGCCGCTGGTGCCCACCCCTGAACCGCGCGTCAGCCCTCCCACCAGGAGGTTGGCCGCGTTGGTTGTGGGTGACAGCGGTGAAGGACCATAATTACCGTTACCACCCGGAAGACTGCTCACGTCCCAGCCGAACAAAGTGGAAACGCTGCCGCTGACCACTGATGCATTAATGGCGGTGACGTCGTCGGCCAGGTTGTTCGCCGGGTTGACATCACCGCCGCCGGCGACCGTGGCGATGTTGGTGACACTGGCGGGGGCATTGGAAGCGACATTTACGGTGACGACGATGGGTGGATAGCTCGCCCCCGCGAACAAGGCATTGGAACGCGTGCAGGTGAGCGTGCCCAGATCCGTCGTCCAGCCGACCCCGCTGATCGCAGTGGCGGCAAGCCCGGCGGGCAGCGCATCAACCACGGTGATCGTGCCGGTCGAGGCCAGATCGCCGGCATTGGTGACCGTAATGGTGTAGGTATCCCCGGTGTCGCGTTGGGAAAAGTTGCCGAAATGGGTTGTGGTGACCGCCAGATCAACGGTTGAACCGGTCACGATGAAACCGTTGGAACTGACGACCGTGCCCGTGGGTGTCGTGACGCTGATTTGGCCGGCGGTGGAATCGGCGGGCACCGTGGCGGTGATCTGGGTGCCCGAATTCACGTCATAGGCCGCACTCACACCATCGAACGTGACCTCCGAGGCGGAACTGAAGTTCGTACCGCTGACGATGACGGTGGCGCCGACGGCACCACTCGCCGGGGAAAAGCCGGTGATGACCGGTGGCGCATTGTTCTGGCCATCCACCTCGTTGCGGAGCGCGGAGGCAATGTCCGGCGGCAGGGCGGTGAAGAACGTAAAACCAGTGTCCACTTCGATCTGTCTGGCGGAGGTAATGTAATTCTGCCAGGTGCTGCTCACGGAATTGCTGTTGGGGATTTTCAAGGAAATCACCCGGGTGGCCGCCGTAATCCGGCTTAAAGCCGTGTCGGCACCGGGCGGAACCACCACGACAATTTTCCAGGTATAAGCCGGAACAAAAACCCTTTGACTGGGCTGGATCAGCGAACCATCAAAGCCGCTGGGGCCGCAAATGATCATTAATTCATCGCCGGACAATGCCAGCGTTCGGCAATAATCTTCGAAGTTTCCCCATACACCCTCATTATTATCGGGCGCCTGCGGGATGATGTTCGACATCAAAAAGACCAGCGCGTTATCCGTGTCATTATCAGTCCGGTCAGCCGAGGGACACATGTGACCGCGGTCATAGCCCGCTCCACTATAGTCGGTGGGGGTCACTTCGTAAAAACCCGATGGCAGGCTCGTATCGGTGATGAAATCAGGGGAACGTCCGCTGGAACCGAGGTCACTGGCGGTCAGATCCCAGCTCGCCCAGTTGGGTTCGCCCAGAACATCGCTGTAATCGATGGCCTCGACCGTGCGCTGAATCAGGTAATGATTATGATCGTTCGTGTCGGCGGTGGCGCCGCTGGGATTGCCCAATTGCATCTGCAATGTGGCGTCAATGACGGCTCTTGCCTGCGGGATGGTGGCGAACAGCGCCCATGCGCCCATCAAGACCAGAAACAAATTCCGTGCGGAGCGCTTGAAAACGGTTTTTTTCAATTGGAGGGGAGATTGGATTTCCTGCGGTCTTTCAAAAAACAACGATGGTGTGACCTTTCAATGAAGGATTGACGCGAAATAGTTGCTGCCGGGTGGCGAGACAGGGAAAATCAGGCAAACATTGACTCAAGTCGATTGTTGCACACAATAAAATTACGGTTGGAGGCCGCAGGCGGCCGGGGCGGGGGGCGAAGGAAGTTGAAAACGTGCTGTGGGTGTCCGGCCGCGTGACATTGTCCGTCCGCGGGTTCGCAGTGCCACTGTTCGCCGGCGAATCGAAATTTTGGGCGTGCGTTCCACCGCCCATTAAAACCCGCGCCGACACCGGTTGCGTCGAAATAATCGCTGCGATGATTCCAAAAACAACCCACCTTTTTTGCAATCCCAATCCCAAATACAACCGGGATTTTTTCAAGGCTTAAATAAATCTATGTCGAATCATTGTTGCTTCAAATATCCGCCCGGCGAAGGCGATTGTCGAGCCAATTCCTTGGCGCGGCCGCTCAAAAGACGCGACCGGGCACTCCCAATGTAGCGGCAACCATCCTTGGCTGCCGTATCGCCCGGCTTCCAGTCAGGGTTTACTGCGTGCGGATGCGGAAGAATTTCAACGGTTCGGTGGCGTGGGTGTTCGGGGTGTAATTGTAATTCTTCGCCATCAGATTTGTCCCCACGGCAGTCCACGCCGCTTCGACGCGCGAAATGAAGGCGGTCCGGGCATTTCCAGCGTCTCGTCACTGCGGAGGGTGAAGCGGGCTGTCGCCCGCGCCCCGCTGCCATTTTCGCGAGCCTCAAGCATACGTCGAGGAAGCCAGGCCGTTTGACGGACAAGTGTCGTTCGAATTCCGTGAAAATGTGAACAACTTTTAGGTGAAATAAATGCTTGCCATCGTCCGCAAACGGTGTAAAAATCTCTTCAACTGGGGATGGTGAGTCTGGGTCGAAATGCAAACGGAAGCGGTTCGGTTTTGTCAGAAACATGAAGAAACGTGAAAGCAGCGGGGCGGTTCGGGGAAGAGTTTTGCCGGATATTGATCCCGGCGAGAGCGGCAAAACATGACTCAATTGTTTCCAAAATGTCACGCAGGCCCGGCGCGTTTGGTGTAAGATTCAACCGCAAACGTCATTATGCCTGAAACTCAAATAAAATCAACCAGCCAGAGAAAACATTCAAACCAGAACGACCTATGAAAAAAATAACAACCTTTGTCATCCTTTCATTTTTTGCCGCCCTGTCCGCGCGGGCAACGGTGCTTTTCCATGACACATTGAGTTACCCGAACGGATGTATTGAATCCGACGGCCTTTGGTATGCCTACACCCCGGCAACGCCTCATCTGGACGCCTTTGTGACGAATGATCTTTTGATTCTCAATCAAAACAATTATGACGGCGTCGCGGCGCCATCCAACAATTTCACCAATACTCCGGGAAACACGATTGTGTTTGAGAGCTTTACCATCAATGTCAGCACGCTGCCGACGGCCAATGGCGGTTACTTCGCCAATTTCAAGGACACCACCAATGACTATGTTGGCCACATTTTTATTGCCACCAAAGGTACGGTCGTGCCTGGAACCTATCGGTTGGGCGTTGATAATGCCGCCACTTCTTCGTCTGCGACTGGGGTTGCATTTTTCCCGTTGGATTTGGCCACCGGCATCACCTATCAGGTGGTTTGCAGTTACGATGTGAACACTGGTGATCCATATCCCAACTCAACCCTTTGGGTCAATCCAGTTACGATAAACGATTACAACGTTTATGGGACCGATCTTGTAACCAATCCCCTTCAAGTGAACATAGTGATTTCGCAGGTTGCTTTCAGCCAATACACCGATCAGGGTGTGGCCGCGATCGGCAATGTCATTGTTGGCACAACCTTCGGCGATGTTCAAATCAATACTCCTCAAATTCCAGTGATTGGCATCGGACCGCAAAGCACCAATATTTATTCAGGTAACAATCTGACGCTTTATGTGGCGGCGTCCGGCCTTGGCCAGTTGAGCTATCAATGGCTTTCCAATAGCGTTCCGCTTTCCGACGGCACATACGTTTCAGGCTCGGTGTCCAATGTGCTCGCTTTGACCTATCTGCAACACACCGCCAATTACAGCGTGGTTGTTTCCAACTCGGCGGGCAGCGTTACCAGCGCGGTGGCCGTGGTTACGGTTAACACCAACCTCACGCCGCCGTTTTTCACCGCCCAGCCGTATGGTGCCACCAACACCCTCGGTTCCACCATCACGTTGAGTGCGCTTGCCAGTGGCACCGGGCCGTTGACTTATCAGTGGTATTTTGAACCGGCCAGTGGCGGCGGTTTTAGTTCTGTGTCGGGACAAACCAGTTCGACCTTGTCCCTGGCCAACGCCAATTTCTTGGAATCGGGATACTATTATGTTCAAGCCAGCGGCGGCGCTGGCAGCCCTACAAACAGCGCAACCGTCACTGTGCTGGTCGTGCCGCCGGCAACGGTAACGATTGGCTACCTGCACAGTTTTCTGACCAATAATCCCCCCAGTAATAATTATTATCCCAACGGCTCAACGATGTATAATGTTCAGGGTGTGGTTACGTCTTTTGGTGAAGAGATGTCACAAACTTACTCTGAGTTCTTTATTCAAGATGGGACGGGCGGTGCGCTGGTATATCTTAATGGATTCGGCAACACCAACATACTGCCCGCTGGCACCCTGGTGCTTGTGACGGGTGAAGTGGAGGAGTATTATGGAGAAGTGGAAGTGGTTCTGGCCAACCCCACCAACATAAATGTAGTCAGTTACAACAACCCGCTGCCGGCGCCCGCGGCGCTCAACCTTCCGTTGATGGCAACCAATCCGATGGGCACTTATGGAATAAACATCCAATGTTCCCTGGTCACAATTACCAATGCGTATCTTTACTCCTCGTCATCGGGCGCTGCAGTCAGCGGCAATTTCCCGACTAATTCCCACACGGCACTGTATGCGTTTGCCCAACCCTATTCGGCCGGCCAAACGTATATGGAGATTTACGTTTATACTTATACCAACGCTGTGAACCAGTTAAACACCAATTTCTTCGGCAAACCGATACCCAGCCGTGCTTATCAAGTGACCGGGGAGATGGGGATATACAGCGTCACCGCACCCGAAATTTATCCGACGCGTTATACGGATTTTGTCACCACTACGAACGCGCCCTTTGCGGTCGGCTTGACCGTAAGCAATGGCGTTTCCCAACTGACCTGGCCGGCGGGGGTGGCCGGCTCGACTTACAGCGTCTATAGCGCCACGAACCTCCTCGGCCCGTGGACGCAGACCTTTGGGTTGGGTTATTATCCGAGCACCGGCATTTATACTGTGACCAATGCTGCCGCCACCCAGTTCTATAAGGTCAGCACGCCATGATGGCGGGGCCGGAATTGCATTATGCATACCAGAATCAATGCGTCGGGCGTGAATGCCGCCGTCAAACGGCGCGCATTCACGCTCATTGAACTGTTGGTCGTCATTGCCATCATCGCCATTCTGGCGGCGCTGATCCTGCCGGCACTGGCCAAGGCCAAAGCCAAGGCCAAACAGATCAGTTGCGTTTCCAATCTGCGGCAGTGGGGACTGACCATCCAAATGTATTCCCCGGACAACAACGACGGCATACCGCGCGATGGAATGGACGTCGGGGGCACGTATCCCAATTCCGGCAGCGGTGGCGATGGAACCCCCGGCGATTCTAACGCTTGGTTTTATCTGTTGCCGACGCTGGTAGGGGATAAAAATTTGGCCGCTTATTACAGTGACTTCACTAGTGCGCGAGGCGGGGGGGCCACCAAGGCAACCCTTTATATGCCCTTTCCCGGCGGCAGGGGGCCTATTTGGGAATGTCCCGCTGCCAGCATGTCTTTGGCTACGGTTGCTGGAGTTGGCGGTGGCACTCCTTTGTCTGGGAACGGTGCGGACGGTTTTTTTAGTTATGACATGAACATTGACCTGAAAAAAGATCCGAGCAATTCGAGTGGAACAGTAAATCTGGCATATCCTCAAATGCCCAAGATGACCACTTTTAGACAACCGACCGCGACGGTCTTCATGTTTGATTGCGTCTTTGATCCGGTCACTGAGGTTGTCAATGCCTCACCTAGTTTCAATTCGGTCAATCCGGCAAATCGGCAACGCAGTTTCGCTGCGCGGCATAACAGCGGTGGTATAATTAACTTTTTTGACGGTCACGCTTATTATTTCAAAGACACCTACGTCACAAACAATCCTTCCAGCGGCGGCGAAAACGAGCCATTGGTGTCCGACATTATTTGGGACGTGCCGTATCGCGCGTCAAATCCTTCAAATTGACCGGGTTCGCCTTTCTGGTCCAGTCCAGGGTTGGAACGGTTTTGGCCCCCCGAGGTAAAAACCCGAAAAGCGTAACCGTAAGTGCTTGATTTAGGGCGGTTCCCTCTTTCATGTAGCGCAGACATTCTTGTCTGCGGGTTTGCGGGACATTCTTGTCCCGTGTTCCATCCGTACGAAAGTGGCGACTGGAAAGTCGCCAGAACCCGCAGGCTGGAAAGCCTGCGCTACATCATAACTGTATACGCTCTAATGAGAATTTTCCGCCGTGTTCAAAAATTGAGATGCACCGCCCGGCAGGCCAGCGTAAGTCAAAAGAGCCGGGGCGAAAACCTGTAATCCTTTGCCAGAAGTTCGCGAACGATTTCCACTGACAATTCTTCCGCAAGCTTTCCATCATCCACGTCCCGGGCGATATCCTTTAGCGGCACAAAAGTGCCGCTTAAAGCCGTGCCCCGTCCGTCGAAAAATTCCTCACCGCTCAAAGCGATGGCAGCGTCGTCGGTTTTTGCCTTCCACTCATAAACGATGGCGACGCGCTTTTGAGTTCCTTCGCCGCCGCGTCCGGAATAAACAGCTCCCCGCAGTTTTAGTTCGTGAGGCTCAAGGCCAAGCCGCAATCCCTCTTGAATCTCTCTCCTGGCGCATTGTAAAATTGAGTCTCCGCCGGCTTCGTCTTCCTTTCGCACGGGTCCGCCGGTCCAGATAACCATCTTCTCGTTCAGCGGGTTTTGGCCGGTCCGTTCTTTCCGGCGGAGGCGCAACACCCGGCCACTTTTACTGCGGACGACAACCACGGGGAGTGCCTGAACCCGGGTTTTATCCGCCTCCACCTCTTCCCTGGGCTTGAAATTGCCTGATTTGACAAACAACCCAACCAGGGCGGCGGCTTCCGAAGAATTCAAACACCTCCTGCCGGCAAACGTCCGGATGACGTCCTCTTCCGGCAATGTGAGAACATCCTCGCAAAGGTGTTCCTCGATGACATTCAGCGCCAGATTCGCCACTGCTTCAGCAATCTGTTTGGCCCCGCCCTTTCGTTCGGCTGAGGTGTCAATTTCGAAAATCCGGAATTCCTGCTTCAAACTTTGGGATGTCTTTCGGGTCGTGTTTAACATCCGGGCCAGAACCTTTTTATTCATAATCGGGCCTTCCTGGCGCTCGACCGGCAAAAGTCCCTTTTCCCGCTGCATCGCATCTTCGGGTGACGCCATCATTACGAAGACCGCCGAAATACGCCTGCGCCAATCCGCCATCCTCAGAAAACTCTCGATCACCTGGCGTTCCTCCGGACGAATCCGCTCCAGACGCTCCATCAGTCTGAGCCAGCAAAGAGCATCAAACAGGCCCTGATCCAAAATCAATATGTCCGGGTCGTCGAATCCGGGCGGGTTTTGTGTTTTTTCCAGAATTTGCGCCAGCGTCGTGCAAGCCGTCCAAACATTGAAATTTGAGCGCGTCTGTTCCCGGAACGGGCATGGGGAAGTTCGTTCATTGACGATTTCGACCCGGAATCCGCACCGCCTCAAGAAAGCTTGAAGCGCGTTCGACGCCGATGTTTTGCCGGCTTTGGGAAGTCCGGCAAATTCAAATATAACCGGTTTGCGAGCGCCATGGAAGCGTTCGGCGACGTTTTCTGCACGAATTTGCAATTCTGTTTTCATTCGGGAAAATCCTTGTGCTCTTCAGCCTGACGATTTTGGTCGCGGATGTCAATGGACAGATAAAATCCCAAGCAATATCCCGACCGGTTGTTGCGGCTGACGTTCGGGCCAGCCGGAAAGCTGCTGGAGTTTAAAAAGATCGGTTGAAGTTGACGGGGCCGCGTAAAGCTTCCACCGTCGTTCCGCAAAGCGGGACTATGGTGGACAGGTCGCCACGCGGCGAGCCGGCGCGACGAAGGGTTTAATGTTTCGGACGCCCCGGCGGTGCGTCCCTGCCCAAAATAATTCGTGTCAATTCGCGCAATTCGCGTAAAAAAACGTTTGAGTTCACACCGGCTTTCTGCTTTAGCCCGGCGCGCACCGGCATTAACTTCGCGCCATGGTTCAACCCTGGCACCTGCCGCTGCTTTTCAGGACGGGTCTCGTGGCCGGATTTGTGGATTCGGTCGCCGGCGGCGGCGGCTTGATCAACCTGCCGGTGCTGATGAATCTGGGGATTGACCCCAAGCTCGCCCTCGGCACGAACAAACTCCAGGCCACGTTCGGCTCCGGCAGCGCCTCGTGGCATTACGCCCGCGCCGGAACGGTGTCGCCGTCAGATTGCAAATTCGGATTTGCCGTCACCTTCCTTGGCGCGGCGCTGGGCACGTGGCTCGTGCAGCAGTGGCGCAGTTCGGTCGCGTGTGCCGTCAATACGCCGGCAACCGCGCCCAAAATGACAAGCCCCGGCCGGGTAGGTTGCTCCGCCGACCGGGACTGGAATAATGAAGCAGCGTGCAGGTTACTGGCAGACTAACTGAAGATCAATATGCCCGGCGGTGATGCCGCCGCGTGCGCTTCGCCAAATACCGCGAAGCAAATCCAATGGGTCAAAGTTCAACCGCGTCACCTGCGCCTGCGCGTGTTCATTGCTCGTTCGCCCGGCGACAAGTTTTGCACTCGGCGACATGGTTCTCGCATTCAAATCGCCAACGCGCACCCGGCTTCTTCGACATCCGAGATAAAAACTTTGCCATCTCCAATTTCACCCGTCCGCGCGGACTGGATGATGACTTTCGCCGCTCGCTCCGCGTTTTGGTCCGCCACGACCAAATCAATTTTGATCTTCGGCAGAAAATCCACCGTGTATTCGCTGCCGCGGTAGGTTTCCGTATGTCGGTTCTGCCGGCCAAAGCCCTTCACTTCACAAACGGTCATCCCATCAATGCCGATCTCCCCCAAGGCGTCGTGGACTTCATCCAATTTGGAAAGTTTGATAATCGCTTCAATTTTTTTCATACTTTTTCCACAGTGTCGTTCAATCATTCAACTGCACCTGCGTTTGGCTGAACCACACCCGTTTAGCAACGGCGATGCCAGCCGGGGCAACCATCAGGCAAATATCTGCAAAGTGCCCAATTTATAAAGGTTTTTGGGGGTGTTAATAATTTGGTGTCGTTCAAAAACCCCCGCCATCTCTGTGTCCTTTTGCCCAGCCGATAAGATTTTCGCCAGCGTTGTTGGGTTCGCAGGTCATTTAGCGGAGAATTCAACGCCGCTTTGGTCGCACCATTCAATTCTGCGGAGTGCCGAAACCTGGCTGCCGGAAAGGAGCGGCAGATTGGGCGGCCAAAGGTTTGCCAGCACGTCTTGATGTCGCAGCGACGGCGAAACTGCTGGGTTTCGCGGAGAGTGACATTCAGGTTTTGATGGCCGTGGGCAAGCTGACGCCGCTGGGCGATCCTGCCCCGAATGCGCCGAAATGGTTTGCCGCCGTCGAGATGATCCGTTTGGCCGCTGACCAAGACTGGCTGCACAAGGCCACGAAGGCGATTGCAAAACACTGGCGGCACAAGCGCGAGCGGCGCATGAATCCTCTGCCCTCGCCACGCCCTGGCAAATTTGAAGCTGATGAAGTTAATTAAATTGACTTCATCATGCTCGTTGGGATGTGAATAACTATTAATTGACAAAAATGGAGGTCGGCGAATTATCGCAATCAATCAGACAGAAATGCAGGTCATAAAGCCAGAAGGACCCGCCATAAAAACCGATCTAGGTCATGCCATGTCCGCAGCGGGCATTTTGATCGTTGCTGGCGGTTTGTCCCTTACCCTGTTTTTCCTGCTGGCAAAATAATTGGCTGTGTAAACCAGCCACTAAAACTCAAAACAAGACAAAGAAAGATCATATATGAAAACAAATCATCGAATCGTCAGATACCTTGTGCTTCTGGCATTCTTAACCTTCAACCTTCAACTCTCAACTGCCCAAAGTGTCACGGTCGACTTCGGCACTCTGTCGAGTGGCGACTCGGGGGATGTCGTATCCAGTTACCTAGCCGGGTTTGGCATTACGGTCACCGGGATAACTCCTGGTGGTGGCTTGTTTATAAACACTGTCAACCCTGGAGTTTTTGATGGTCCAGCTGGCCAAATGTTTCTACAATGGGGTGGGCCCAACGGTGATTGGAACGGTTTCACGCTGAATTTTGACCAGCCCCTGACCGCGTTATCCTTCACACGGATTGGCGAAGGGTCGGATGGTAATGGATTGGCTTGGCCCGCATGGAACGCCACGGTCTATCAAGGAGACACGGTTATTGGGACCGCAAGCGAGAATGCCATATCCATTTTCCCTCCCAATAGCATTCCCGCGCAGACCTACGACTTCACGGGGACGGGGATTACCTCCATCACGTTTCTCGCAAACGATTTCAACTTTTCGTTCACTGGAACACCTGGCATTGGCGACATCGTCATGACGCCTGTCCCCGAACCGTCTACTTGGGCAATGTTGACGCTCGGATTCGGCACGCTTCTAAGCCTTCGTCGTTTGAAAGCATTTGCATAACGATCATTAGTCCAAACATCGGCACCAGCAGACCCCGTTGCCGGCTGGTCATCCCACCGGCAACATTTCAAACGACGTCTTGTTCCGCTTTGTCACCGTAACGTATGACAACACTTCCAACCCGATAAGTTTCACCTAATTCTTCACCTGATTCTTCACCTGACGGGCAGTTTGGAGGCAATAACGGGGCAATGAGCGAGCGTTGAACGAGCAGTCGAAAAAGTTGCTTGAACCCCTGTAAAACAAGGCTATACTAACCCTTGAAACAGAGTGTGTCAGGCTCGGAACGGTAAAGCTTCCGCGTTCGATTCCGACCTCCGCCTCCATTGGCGGTTACTTCCTTTGTTCAGCTTCAATTCCGGCGAACAGACTTTCCAGGCTGTTCAACGGCGTGTCGTGTTTCGGATTCAAAATTTGTCGCAGGTATTCAAC
>JBAVOO010000058.1:0-28781 GCA_049692125.1 Verrucomicrobiia bacterium
CCGCGCTCCCGCGCGGCGATGATTCGATGTCGCAAATCCTGACTCAAAGGACGCATAATTCCCTTTTCATAAAAAGAGAATAGCAGGCTTTACCAAATACGTCTATCTAAATAGAAAATGCTCTAGCCATTACCGTCGGTATCCGCATAGTTCTGATACCCCGCACCGTTGATATTGGCACTGGCGCTCACGCCGACCCCGGCAATGGGGTTGCCGAAATTATCCTTGACCGTGCCGCTGATGTAATTGGTGGCGAGGACGGCGGTGAAATTCTGAAGCACGGCCTGCCCGGCATTAATATTGGCGTTTCCATTTTGTTGTGAAAAAACATAATTGGTGAGCAGATCGTCGCCGTTGGCCTCCACCCACCAGGAATCGCTGGTGCCCAGGCCCAGCACGCCAACGACGTAGTTCCCATTCGCATCCGTGTAGACTTCTGTCTGATAGAGGTTGTTATTGTCGTAGGCACAAACATCCAATGCCACGAAGGGATTTCCCAGATTGTCTTTGACACTGCCATAAATCAGCGCCGTGGCCTTGTGGACGGTCAGCGTCACCCCCGTCGCGCCGGCGTTGACATTGGTTCCGTTTTGCAACCCCAGATAGCCATGAACAATCAGGACTGTGTCGTCCACCTTGATATTCCACCCGCCGGCGGTGACCCGCGCGGTGAAATTGCCATTGGTATCGGTAAAAGTAACCGCAACCAGTCCGTCGTTGCCATTCGCCAGAACCATCACCCCGGGCAATCCGACGGTTTGGTTGTTGGCATCAACCAACTTGCCGGAAATGCTGCTCGAGGCGTTGGTCATCATGATATTTGTGGTGACCGGCAGCATGCTGGTCAGGGTGACCACCGGCGGCGTTCCCATGTTGACGACAAAGTTGCTCTTGAAGGCCGCCAAGCTGTAGGCCCCCGGCGGTGCCGCGATGATGTAATTGCCGGCATTGTTCGCCACGGCCCCCCCCACACCCACACCTTCTGCCGCCGTCATCAAGATGACAACGGCATTGGATACCACCGTGCTGGTGTTATTGCTGACCACATTGCCGGTAATCCATTGCGGGAATGGGAAATTGGTGACGGTGAAAACATTTGTGACCGGTCCAAAGTGCCCCGCCGGGCTTGACAGCTTGTACAAATATCTCCCGACAATTTTCTGTATTAAATCCCCGTCTTGAAAATTCATCGTCGCGGTGATGGCGCCCGTCGCGGCATTCAAATCGCCGGGCACGTTGAAATTGGTCACCCCGCCAATCACAAAATTGGTCCCATCCTGCAACGTGAATTGCTGCACCAGCAAATCCCCGCCATCAATCACGCCGTTCGTGTTGAGATCGAGAAATTTCTGGACCACCACCGTCTCCGTGTTCGTCAACCCGCCGATTTGCAGCGTGATGGTTCCGGTGTAGGTGTTGCTGACGGCTGCGGGCGTGACACTGAAGGTGGCGACGGTCACCGCCGGGTTGGTGCTGATGAAGTTTGCCTGCAACATCAAATTGTTCTGCATCACAAACTGCAGCGTCGCCCCGTTCGTCAAAACCACCAGCGGCAGATTGGTCCCGCCCGTCCAGTTGGTGAACACAAAACCCGTCCCGGCCGTGGCGGTCATGCTGTAACTCTGGCCGATGGCCAGCAACGAGTTGTTGTAATTGGGCGACACGCTCCCCTGCCCGCTCACCTGCACCTGCAAGGTCGCGCTCATCACATATTGGAAACTCACGCTGTTGGTCGTGGACACGTTGCCGCTGGTGTCCACCGCACAGGCTTGCACCACGTTGGTCCCCGGTGCCAGCGTCACTCCCGCCGCCCAGTTCGTCCAATTGTTAATATTCGTCGCCGAGTTCCAACCGCCACCATTGATTTGGCAAACCACGTTGCTCACCTGCCAGTTGTCGCCGGCGGTGCCCATCACCGTGAACACCGCATTGCTTACCCGCTGGCCCGCTGTCAGATTGGTGATGCTCACGGTCGGTTTGTTCGTGTCCAGAAAATTCACCTGCAACGTCAGGTTCGAGGCCATCATGAAGGTCAGATTCGTTGTGCTCATCGTCGTGCCGGCGATCCAATTGGTCGAAACCACCCAGTTGGAGAACTTAAATCCACTGGCGGGGGTGGAGGTGATGCTGTAGTTGCGCCCGATCTCCAGCCAGGCATTGCTGTAGTTGGGCGACACCGTTCCCAATCCGCTGGCGCGAATTTGCAGTTGATTGGTCGCCACGAAATCGAAACTCACACTGCTGGTCGAGGACAGGTTGCCGGCGATGTCCATCGCGTAGGCCGCAACGGTGTTGGTTCCCGCCATCAGCGTCACGCCCGCCGCCCAGTTGGTCCAATTGTTGATGTTCGTCGCCGAGTTCCAGCCGCCGCCGTTGAGCTGGCAAACCACGTTGCTGACCTGCCAGTTGTCGCCGGCCGTGCCCTTGACGGTGAACACCGCGTTGCTCACCCGCTGGCCCGCTGTCAGATTGGTGATGCTCACCGCCGGCTTGTTCGTGTCCACAAAGTTCGCCTGCAAGGTCAGGTTCGAGGCCATCATGAACGTCAGGTTCGTGCCCGTCACGTTCGCACCGCCAATCCAGTTGGTCGAGATGGTCCAGTTGGTGAACACAAAGCCGCTGGCCGGGGTGGAGGTGATGCTGTAGTTGCGCCCAATCACCAGCCACGCATTGCTGTAGTTGGGCGAGATGGTTCCCAAACCGCTGGCGCGAATTTGCAACTGGTTGGTCACCACGAAATCGAAACTCACGCTGTTGGTCGTGGACGCGTTCCCGACCGTGTCCAGCGCGTAGGCGCTGAAAGTGTTCGTTCCGGGCGTCAATGTTACCGCCGCCGTCCAGTTCGTCCAGTTGTTCGCCGTGGACGCATTCGTCCAGACGGCTTGGTTCAATGAAAAGAACACATGCGCCACCGCCACGCTGTCCGTCGCCGTCCCCATCACCGTGAACGCCGCGTTGCTCACGACCATCCCCGCCGTCACGTTCGTGATGGTCACCCCCGGTTTTGTCGGCGTAATGCCGGAGAGTCGGATAATGGTTCCACCACCGGTTGTACCGTACAAATTCCCATCCTTTCCCTTTATCAAACCATTTGGGGAACCACCCAAACTGCTGCCACCGGCCGAAAACAAAGTCGTGAGCGCGCCGGCGGGCGTGATCTGAAAAATGGTCCCGCCTTGGTTGGTGCCTCCGCCCGAGGTGGTGCCGTAGAAATTCCCATCCGGTCCCTGAACCAACGGTGTGACCGGATGCATCCCGTCGCTGCCGCCAGTGAAGGCATGAAGCGTGATGAGTGTGCCATTGGTCGCAACCTTGAATACAGTGCCGCAGCCGAAGCCGTAAGAATCCACGTTGGTGCCGCCATCTGCTGTCGTGCCATAAAAATTGCCGTCGCCGCCTTGCACCAGCGCGGCTTCGGGTTGGGAGCCATCATGGATGCTGCTGCCGCTGTCAATCCCGCCGGTAAATGAATACAGGAGACCGAACCCCGACAATGTGACTCCGTAAATCGTGCCGTAGCCCATGACGTCGCTGTCCTGGGACGCGCTGCCGCCTTGCTGCGCCGTGCCGTACATGTTGCCATCGGACCCCAATACAAGTGCCGCCACTGGCATGTCGCCATCTGGAGAAATGAGATCGCTTTCATCCGTAGTGGGAAACGTGAAAATAATGTTAAACTGATCATTGGTGGTCAGGACGAATATTGTGCCGCCGCCTTCAGGAGGGGCGTCTTCGGTGGTGCCCCACATGTTTCCAGCGGCATCGAGCACCATCTCCGCTTCCGGAGTACACGCCGGTCCGCCATTATTGAAGGAAACCAGCGTGGTCAGCGTGCCGCCGGGGGTTATTCTGAATAATGTGCCGCCATAGCCGGATCCATCTTGTTCGGTCGAGCCATAAAAATTGCCGTCCCCCGCCTGCACCAGCCCGGCTACCGGATAGCCACCATCGTTGCCGCCGGTGAACGAGTACAGAGTGGTGAGTGTGCCATTGGTCGTAACCTTGAATGCCGTGCCGTAGTCGTTGGTGCCTCCGGAGTCTGTCACTCCGTAGAAATTTCCGTCGGCGCCCTGCGCCAGCCTGCCCATCGGGTCAGAACCATGAGGATAACTGCCATTGGTCTGGGCGAAAGTATAAAGGGTGGTAAGCGTAACCGCCCCGCGCACCCACGGCGCCGCCAGCCACAGGGCGAAAACAAAAACGGCGAACAGGAATGTGGGGAGACGTTTTTCGCGATGACTGGCACAGCTCGCTGGCGGGACGGACAATCGTTGAGTGCAAGTTTTCACTGGATTGGCAGATTGCGTGTTTTCCACGAAAAGAGATGGAACCGGAAGGCCTTCAGCAGAAGCAAGTTGTGGCAAGCGGCGGGCAGCGCCAGCAGCAGCAGTGGCAGCAGTATCAGCCATCCGGCGATTGTTCGGTGTGTTTTCATGGAATTTCCTTTTGGCTTATATGAATGATTTGGGACAAGACGAAGAACATTCCCGATTCCTAACCGAAGTTCTGCCGCTCCGACTTGTGGCTTTGAACCTTTCACACCACTTTTGATTTACTCACCATTTCAAAATCCCGTCAATTCACATTTTTTGTCCACCGGCAGTCCAATTAGGTTGATTTCAAACCGGGGTCTTTTCTGGTGACTTCTGAGGAGGTTTTTCCCCATCTGGCCGGGGGGACAACCCTTGTCACCAGTTCTGCTGATATGCTGGGGACGGGGTTGGTGTAACTCAGGATGCCTGCCGCCATCGCGTGGCGGCACGCTTCCCAGCGTGCCAGAGATGGCGGCTTCCAGCCGCCAGTTGGGCCGGGTGCAAAGGGCACATCGCCCAAATCTGGAAAGGGGCGCGGCAGATCGGAATCACCCGCAACCAAAAAGCCGCGGAGAAGTCCCGCGGCCTGGTGAAAACAAATTGATTTGTTGCCAGCCTATTCGGTCTTTTGCTCCTTCTTTTCGGCCTTTGGAGCCTTGGGCGCCTTTTCAGCTTTTTCAGCCTTTACGTGCTTTTCGCCTTTGGGTTTGGCTTCAGCAACTTCGGTTTTTTCGGCCCTGGCGTGCTTCTCGCCATGCTTCTCGCCTTTGGGTTTGACTTCAACAGCTTCGGGTTTTACGGCCTTTTCACCTTCGGCATCCCGTCGACTGTGACTGCGTTTTTCACGTCTGGGTTCCCTGCCCTCCTCTTTTTTCGGTTCGGCTGGCACCGGCGCAATCACCGGCGTGAGACTTTCGACGCGGACTTTCAGGGTGCCCTTGACCTCGGCGTGCAGATGCAGTTCGACCTCGTGGTCGCCCAGCGCGCGAATCGGGTGTTCGAGGTGGATCTTCCGTTTGTCGAGCGAGATGTCGAACTGGTGTTTCAATTCGTCGGCAATCACGCCGGCGGTCACCGAGCCGAACATCTTGCCGTCCTCGCCCGCCTTGACTTTGATGATGCAGATGAGCTTGGCGACGCCCTTGGCGAGTTCGGTCATGGTGTTGAACTCGTGCGCTTCGCGTTCGGCGCGGCGCTGGCGCAAGGACTCGATCTGGCGTTTGTTGGCCATGGTCAGGGGGATGGCCAGGCGTTGCGGGAAAAGATAGTTGCGCGCGTAACCAGCGGCGACCTTCACCTGGTCGGATTCGGCGCCGAGGCCGACGATGTTGTGCGTGAGAACGACTTCAGTCTTGGGCATGCGAAAATTGGTTGAATGTTGAGAGTTGATCCGTCTTCGCTTTGCTCCGACGCGATAAAGGCCTGCCGCGCCGTAGCACAGCGAAGGCGGGTTAAAAGGGAACGTCGTCTCCTTCCGGGGGAGCGTCGGCTTCGCCGCCTTCGGGCGCGGGCGCCGCGGAAGCTGCCGCCGGACGCGAACGCGGAGCTTCGGCAGAACCGCCGCCGCCGCTGTCGCCGCGATTCGAGTCAATGAACGAAAAGCTTTCGAGCACAACTTTCAATTTGCTCTGTTTTTGTTTCGTGTTTTTGTCTTCCCACGTGTCCTGTTTAAGCCGGCCTTCGACGAGCAGTGGCCGGCCTTTTTTCATGTATTGGGAAATGACTTCCGCCTGGCGTCCCCAAACGTCCACGTCCACGAAACTGACCTCTTCCTTGTTTTCGCCGCTCTCGCTTTTCCAGGTGCGGTTGACGGCCAGGGTGATGCGGGCGACCGCCGTGCCCTTGGGCGTGTAGCGCAACTCGGGATCGCGGGTCAAATTGCCGGCGAGGATGACTTTGTTGAAGTTGGCCATAACTGGACCTTTCGTTACTTGGCGGGTTTGGGTTCGGGAGATTTGGTGAACAGCACGCGGAACACCTCCTCGTTCAGCGCGAACTTGGCGCGCAATTGCGCGACAATTGCTGACGGGCCGGTGAAAATGACATTCGCGTAAAAGCCGGCGTTGTGCTTTTTGTCCGCCACACGCGCAAAATTCTTTTTATCCATCTTTTGCACGGTTTCGACTTTGCCGCCCGCCGACTCGATTTCCGCGGAAATTTTGTCGAGCGCGTCTTTGACGCCCTCTTCCCTGCCCGCCAGGTTCAGGATGAACAGACCTTCGTATCGTTTCATTGTTATTTGTTAAATGGTAATCAGTTAAATGGGTTAAATGGTTTGCGCTGGAGTCACTCGTTTTAACCAATCACTCATTTAACCATTTAACTCATTTGACTTTTCAACACTTCCGTTAAACTGGTTCATTGCTTTTTCAATTCCGGCCGCCAGCCAGCATTCCACCTGGTCGGCGGCACGGTCCAAAACTTTTTCCATCAACGCGGCCTCGCCCGCATCAAACCGTCCGAGCACATGATCCGTGATTTCCCGCGCGCCTTCCGCCCGGCCAATGCCGAGCCGCAACCGCGCAAAATCATTCGTGCCCAAATGCTGCTCGATGGACTCAAGTCCGTGATGGCCGCCGCTGCCACCGCCCGCCCGCAGGCGAATCTCGCCCAACGGCAAATCCGCATCGTCCATCGCCACCAACAACTCCGACTGTGGTTGGAGCTGGTAAAAATTCTTCAAGGCGCCGACTGCTTCGCCGCTCAAATTCATGAACGTCTGCGCCTGGCAGAGCAAAACGCGGACGCCGTTGCGTTCGGCCCGCGCGACCCGGGCCTTGAACTTTCGTTCGTTCGTCCAGCCTGCATTCCAGCGCACCGCCAGTTTTTCGACCAGCGTGAAACCGGCGTTGTGGCGCGTCTGCGCGTATTCCGCGCCGGGATTGCCCAAACCCACGATGAGATGCAAATTCTCCATGCGCGGCGCGGGCGCGGCGACCCTCGCGGATCGCCGGCAAAATTATTTCTTTCTCTCCGCCGGCTTTCTCTCCGCCGGGGCTTTTTCGCCGGGCTTGGCGGCACCCTTCTCCGGAGCCGCGGCGGCAACACCCTTGGCCGGCGCCTTTTCGCCGGGCTTGACCGGCACTTTTTCGCCGGGTTTGGCCGCAGCGCCTTTTTCGCCGGGCTTGACGGCGCCTTTTTCGCCCCTGGCCGGCGCAGCACCCTCTTCGCCTTCTTCCTTCTTCTCTTTGATCATTTCGACGTCGCCGGCGGACACCGCCTCGCCCTCCGCAACCACAGCCGCTTCTTCCTCTTCCGTGCGCGGCATGGCGACAGAGATGACAGAAAGGTTCTTGTCGCCAAGGATCTCGACCCCCGGGGGCGCCTTGAGTTCGCCGAGATGGATGGACTTGCCGAGTTCGAGATGGCTTACGTCCACAATAATCTGTTCGGGTAGATCCTTGGGCAGAGCGCGCACCTTCAATTTGAAGACCACGTGTTCGAGCACGCCACCGGCATTTTTCACGCCAGCCGCTTCGCCGACGGTTTCCAGCGGCACCAGGATGACGACCTTTTCGTCCTCGGTCACTTCATGGAAATCCACGTGCAGCACGTCGCCTTCCAGCGGGTGGTGCTGGATTTCCTGTACCAGCGCGAGGCGTTTGGCGCGGGCGTCGTTTTCAACGGACAGGTCCACCAGCAGGTTTTCCGAAATGGAATGGTGGATGAGGTCGCCGAATTCCTTGGCGCTGAGTTCGAGATTTTGTGGTTTGGCCTGCCGGCCATAAATGACGGCAGGCACACGCCCGGCGGCACGCAATTTCCTGGCCCCATTCCGACGCGACTGCGTGCGGGGATACGCTTTCAACGGCACTGATTTCATCGTTAAATTGTTTTTTTATGGCGGCGCATCAACTGGTGCGCTCTTTTAATCAAAGGGCGAATGAAAATATCAGTTATCACCAATCCGTCAATGACTGATTTCGGGAATTTTCTTCAAATGATAAACTTGCGTTCCTTCTGCAATCTGCTTAAACCTTTGATAGTTCTTTAACAAACCAATTTTGCGTAGCGTTGGCCGCTACTCAAGCCCCAGAAAAACCCGCTAAATTTTCAAGGCATTTACAGAAACGAAGGTCAAGGCGCGCCCGAATGGGCGCCGCCTTGTGTTTTTTCTGTAAGGCGCCTTAGCGGGTTGCCTCTGGGAGGAGCATGAGGTGTGCGCCTTTCAGGTTTTCTGGGAAAACAACCGGCCAAAAGGGAAAGCTGACCACCATGAAAATAGTTCAGAAAATAATCATGGGGAGCGCGCTCACAATGGCACTCGCCACAAATGGGTTTGCCCAAACCAACCTGCAATTCGCCGGAGTTGCAGTGACAGACGAACACGCGATTCGTCTGACATGGAGTAGCCAATCAAACGAAGTTTATGAAATTGATGAAGCTGATGCACTAATAGACACGAATACTGGAAGCATCACATGGAATAAACTCTACGACAATTATCCATCTCAAGGCACAAATACATTTTGGCTGGACACCGGAAATTATTTTGACGTGCCGCCGATTCTGCATCCGAAAAATATGGCGATGCGGTTCTATCGAGTCGTGGATATAGGAGCGGATACAACCAGCGATGAGCCGACTGTTTCAATTACTTCGCCAACAAACGGCAGTGCCGCTTCTGGAGAACTGACAATTACGGTTACGGCCAACACAGACCAAGCGACGCTTTCAACAAAACTTTATGTGGACGGTCAGGAAATGCGGGTGGCTGACAGCACCACAAATTACACAGTCGGTTCAACAAATTACGAAGTGGATACTTACAGCATCAACACCTGTGAATGGGGAAACGAAACGCACACGCTGTTTGCAACCGCTGAATGCTTTTCCAACCCTGAAGGGGATAACAATGGCTCGTCCAGTTACGTCGGCCATGCCGTTTCGGCCTTTGTTCCCGTGCTTTTCAGCAACCTTGTTACAAGGATTTCATTCTCACAGCCGTCTTTTGACCCTTCTTCGGGACAAACGCAGCAAGTCAGCGCGGTGTTTGCCGCAAATTCAGACTGGACTCTGAACATCGTTGACGTTTATAGCAATGTTGTGCGGACGGCATCGGGTAGCGGATCTTCTATGCTGTTCAATTGGGATGGAAATGGCAATAGCGGTACAAGTCTGCCTGCCGGGATTTACTATTATTACATTTCGGCACAAACCAATGGCGCACCCAGTGGTGCGTTTGTCAGCGATGAAATGTTGTCCTCATCTTCGCCTGCCAGTTCTTCCACCGAACTGTGGGCAGTGCCATCTGACAATTCCGGCGGGCCTGTGCCACTGGCCATTTACCCTCCGGGGTTTGATACCAGCGGTTTCACGATCTTTGAAGCTTCGCCGTTGGAAATCCAATCTCTAAACCCGACTCTTTCGCGCACCACGTCATTTACTGCCATGAATGGCGGTAGCGGCATGTCTGCCGACGCGGCCAGCGGAGGCTCATCGGCATCTTCCCAAAATTCACCGGCCACACCACAACGACCACCGGCCAATCCGATGCGAGGTTTCATGGGAACAGTCGGTATCGCGTATCAACGCTATTCGACATGGACAGGAGGATATGCGCCCACTGCCCCTCTCAACGGCATATTGACCCAACATGTCCAGTTGCAAACCGTGGGCGGCAATAACCCCATAACATTTCATACTCTAACCGGATACAAACCCGAAGCGGACTATTTTACCGGAGCAGCGCAATACTGGGGTTTGAACGTGACCCTTAATAAAATTGACGACCAGTTGAGCATTAATGATTTGAGAGGCAGCGGAACTCCATTTAATAACGTCAACTTGGGCGTGCTTATGCTGCACGGCACATACGGAACGGCTCTTGACTACACGGTACCGGGCGGAGTTAAACAAATGTATTTCCCCATAGGCTCAGGCGGCGGCGCGACATATCTCCGCATGTCCGAAATGAATTTGGGAGGCGCTGGAACCAACGGGCTTAAATGGATGGCCATTATGGCTTGTTTCAGCCTGTATCATACCGACTGGCAATACATGCAAGGTGTCAACGTCAAACCGTACAACAACAATTTGCACCTGTTGTTGGGTTGTGATACGACTGAATATGCCAATCCAAATCTATTGGCGTATTGGGTCAGGTATATGGCCTTTGGAACTTCAACGAATTACGCTCCAATGACCATTCGAGCAGCCTGGTATCAAGCAGCGACGGATGCCTATTTCCGAAGCCATGTCCAATATGCAATAAGCCCGCTGATATTTGCTGTCGCGGGCGACGCCGCCTGTTCAGGCGATATGTTGCAAACCAATTATCCACCGACAGGAAACTGGTTCTACGAACGCACACAAGTTTATCCCGCGCAGTAAATGAAAAAGCTCATTCTCTTTCTTTTATTTCAAATAATTTGTGCAACGGCTTTTTCTGAAAACCCACGTTGGAAGGAATTTGGCTGGTCAATTCCAGCGCACGCCGATTTGGACGTGCGCTGGAATGCGCCAACAAACAAAATGCCAGCCAGTATTTGGATATATCATCTGTTGCCTAGAAAACTGTCTCCGCAAATCATCTCAAACTTAATGACGGTGTGTTCATTTACAGAAAAAGATAAAACTGAAAACGGAGACTTGTTGATTTTCAACAGTCCCGATGGTTCTCGGCATTTGCGGGTATCCTGGCCTTGGGGAATCATTGACTATCAAACCAAGCATCAGGTCAGCCCGACTAATTTAATTGAAGGCGTTCCTAGTAAAAGGCGGGCTATAAAATTGACCAAGGCCATTTTACCGAAACTCGGCATTGAGCTTTCCGATATAGAGAAAAAGGAGAACAGTTCCGAACCGCAGTTGAACGTCGGCTTTTCTGAAATCACGTATTTTATAAATCATAAAGCCATTAAAAATCTTGAATCACATAACGTTGGCTTCAGACGGGTAGTAGATGGAATGCCATTTTTTGGAGCGGGAGGCACAGGTGGTGATGGGGAAATTGAGTTTGGCGACCACGGCAAAATTTCCAGAATTTTAATTACTTGGCGGAACATGGAACGTGAAAATAGTTACCCGACCGTCTCGGCGGAAATGATGGTCAAATCAATTCGCGAAGGCAAAGCTGTTCAAGGTTATCTCCCCGGCAATGTTGGCGATATTGATTGGTCTAGGGTGAAAAGCGTAACCATCAAGAAAGTATCGCCTTGTTATGATTCCGGAGGCGGTCGTTTTGCTCCTTCCGACTGGCTTTATCCCTTTGCAGCCCTTGATACGACAGTTGACACCGGGCATGGCAACATTGACGTGGAAATAGATTGTCCAATCATAGATGAAACCAACCTGTGAAAACCTTTGTATTTCTCGCGGCAATTTTGGCGACTGCTTTTTCATCTCAAGCCGCTCCGGTCACGTTAGAAGATATTTCTCCGCACCTTTCAACGAATGCACAAATCATCTGGAAAGCTCCGACAAACACCCTGCCGAAAAGTTTTTGGATATACAAAAAATTGTCGCGAGTTTTCTCGGCAGCGACAATTTCCAATGCCGTCGTTCTGGCTTCATTTCAAAATAAAGGATTCCCACAGCCTTCAACGAATCGGATTGTCATTTGGGCTGATCCCCTTGATGGCGAGCCGCAACCGCCGTATTTTCGGATCACGCCGGAAGATGGAGAAATATCTTATTCCCTTGGTGATCGCGCGCCGGATTCAACGCAAGAAGTTTGCAAAGACGAAGTGGCGGTCGAACGCGCATGGGATCGTCTGGCTCAACTCGGCATTGACCGCTCGGAATTCGTAAAAACAAATGTTGCCAGTTACGGAGAATGGGGAGTTTCTTTCCCGCGACAAATTGACGGGATTCAATTTTATGATGACTCCGAGGGCTTTTCATTTCAACAATTCGGCAAAGAAGGAAAAATTCGGAACTTTTGCCTTACTTGGCCGAATCTCGAACGCGAACAAAACAGCCCGACGGCCAGCCCGCAGCAAATCATCGCTTGCATCAGGGCGTTCAAAACGCCTTCGCCGCCAAACGGAGAAGAACCGGATTATTTTGGGCGAATCAAAAATCTGGCCAAAGCAACGAAACTCACTATTACAAAAATCACGCCCTATTACGGCGAAGGTGTGTTTGGAGAAGTGCCGACAAACAATGAACCGGCGAAAATTGTAACCCCAATCGCTCAATTGGAAGCAGTTGCCGATTTCGGAAACAGCAATGCCACCGTCCGGCTGCTTTCTCCAATCATTTCGTCGGACGTGAATAGATTGTTGAAAGCCAAATAATTTTACGTCTTTGCCTGTGGAGCGGGCGCAGGAGTTGGTGAATTGCCGTTGCCGCGTCCGCCACCGGTGTCAACGATGCTGCGAGCGCGTTTCCATCTTTCGATGAATCTCTTGGAAGTTTCAACTCGTGCGCCCGCCTTTGAATTCAAACAGCGAATTCACCGACGAATTATTGTGAATTCGCTTGATGGCTTCACCCAAAAGTCCGGCCACGGACAACGTGGTAATCTTCACGCCGTCAATTGCAGGGCGAGGGCGTTGAACTGTATCAGTTGTAATCAATTCGTCAATCACCGATTTTCGCATTCTTTCGATCCCCACGTTGTTCAAAATGGCATGGGACACGCAGGCCAGAATCCGCTTGGCGCCCTTCTTTTTCAGCAACGCCGCCGCCTGGGTCAATGTCCCCGCCGTTTCCGTCAAATCATCCACCAACAAAATGTTTTTGCCCCGAATTTCGCCGATGACCGCCATGGATTCGACCTCCGTCGCATTTTTACGTCGTTTGGCCACGATGGCCAGGCCGCACTCAAGGACTTGGGAATACGCATGCGCCATTTTCAACCCACCCACGTCCGGACTGACGACGGCCAGGTCCGTCAGATTTTTTGTCTTCAAATACTCATACATCACCGGCGCGGCATAGAGATGATCCACCGGAATGTCGAAGAACCCCTGAATCTGTTGCGCGTGCAAATCCATCGTGAGAATGCGATTCGCGCCGGCGGCCACCAGCAGGTTCGCCACAAGCTTGGCCGTGATGGGCACGCGCGGCTGGTCCTTGCGATCCTGGCGCGCGTAACCGTAAAACGGCAGCACGGCGGTGATGCGCGTCGCGCTCGCCCGCCGCACGGCGTCAATCATGATGAACAACTCCATCAGATTGTGGTTCGTCGGCGGCGACGTCGGCTGGACGATGAACACGTCTTCGCCGCGCACATTTTCCTCGATCTTCACAAACGTCTCGCCGTCGGGAAACGGCTGGACGGAGCATTTGCCGAGCTGGCTGCCGATGGATTTGCAAATGGCCCTGGCCAAAGGTTCATTCGCTGTGCCGCTGAAAATTTTCACGAGTTAATGGTCGTTCTGGTTGAAACGGAAAAACCGCCGCTGGCGGCGGATGAAATTGCAAAACGACTTTAGCAATGAACGAACCCGACGCAAGTGGAAATTGGGAATTATTATTGGCCGGGGCGCAACCGGACACGGCCACCGATGCATGATGCTGCGTCCGCGTGGAACGCCGGATTCATCCGGCAGGTGTGCAAAGGGCGCGTGTTGCCGCCGGATAAATCCGGCGTTCCGTCGCAGTGTCCAGGTGCGCCCATTATTGGCAGCGGGTGTCCGGCCGCTTGCCATTGGCGGGCGCGTCACTTATTGTCGCTCCAATGAAATATCGTCGTTTTGGACGGACGGAGCTGGTGCTGCCGGTGATTTCCTGCGGCGGGATGCGTTATCAATTCAAGTGGCAGGACGTGGACCCGAGGGAAATCCCGCGCAAAAACCAGAAGAATCTCGAAGCCACCATCCATCGCGCCTTGGAACTCGGCATCAATCACATCGAAACCGCGCGCGGCTACGGCACTTCCGAAATGCAACTGGGCAACGTGCTGCCAAAACTGCCCCGCGACAAAATCATCGTCCAGACCAAGGTCACGCCCCGGGCCACGCCGGAGGAATTTCTCGGGACCTTCGAGACTTCGATGAAACATCTGAAGCTTGACCATGTGGATTTGCTGGCGTTGCACGGCATCAACAATCGCGAACTTCTGGACTGGTCGCTGAAGAAAAACGGCTGCCTCGCCGCCGCGCGCCGGTTGCAGCAGGAGGGCCGCGCGCGGTTCGTCGGTTTTTCCACGCACGCGACGACCGACATCATTCTCGAAGCGGTGAACACCGGCGAGTTCGATTACTTGAACGTCCACTGGTACTTCGTGAACGACTTGAACCGGGCCGCGCTTGAAGCCGCGCACCGGCTCGACCTGGGCGTCTTCATCATCAGCCCGAACGACAAGGGCGGGAAACTTTACGAGCCGCCGCCAAAGATGGTTGAACTCTGCGCACCGCTGTCGCCGATGGCGTTCAACGACCTTTATTGCCTCGGGCGAAAGGAAGTCCACACGCTTAGCTGCGGCGCCAACCAGCCCGGGGATTTTGACGAGCACGTCGCCGCGCTGAAATTTTACGACCACATTGCGGAGACGATTGCGCCGGTTGAAAAGCGGCTGCGCGCGGAAATGGAACGCGTGCTGGGCGCGGATTGGTGCGCGCGGTGGTTCGAGGGTTTACCGAATTACGTGGACGTGCCGGGGCAGGTCAACGTGTCGGAAATCATGCGGCTGTGGACTTACGCGAAGTCGCTCGACCTCGTGGCGTGGGGCAGGATGCGTTACAATTTACTCGGACAGGCCGAGCACTGGTTTCCCGGCGAAAACGCGGCCAAGGTCCGCGACCTGGACCTGCAGGCCGTGCTGCGGAGCAGTCCGTTTGCAAACCGGATTCCCGGAATTTTGGAGGAATCGCACCGGCTGCTTTTTGAGAAACCGGTGCAGCGGCTCAGCGCAAGTTGATCCCCGGCGTGTTGGTGCCCAACAACGACGACGGTGAGGTTACAACCGGAGCGGGGATGGTGCTAATCGGCGCGCCGGTGTTGAGTCGTTTGAGAACGGCGTCGGTCAAATCATTTTCGCCGTTGCTGTAGATCACCGCGGTCGTGGCATTGGCGGTTTCCGCCGCGGCGTCTATGACCAGTGAGTAGCCGGCGACCTTGCCCTGGGCGGCCACGGCTGCTTTGATTTCGCTGAGAATGTTGTCGCGCATCCGCTGGCCTTGCTCGGACAGTGTGACCTGCGCCTGACGCTCAAATTGATCAATGGCGGTCTTGGAATCCTGCAATTGCTTCAGTTTGTCGGCGGCGGCCTGTTTGCGTTTGTCGCGTTCGTCGGCGGAGAGAACCTGGTCGTTTGCCTGTGCCAGAAGCTTCTGATATTCGTCGCCGCCCTTCTTCAAATCGTCGCGCATGCTTTTGTCGTCATTGTCGAGCTGCACCTTGCGATCATTGAGCGCGATCTGCGCCTGCTTGGTTTTCCAATAGCCGTCGAACAGCTTGCGCAAATCCACGGTGCCGATTTTGGTTTGTGCCAGCGCGGGAACGCTCAAGAAGGCCAGCAACGAAATGGTCAAAATTGTTGTGTGTAATAATTTCATGGGCATATAAAAGCAAATTTCACGGATGACGCCAACTGAAAACTGGCGGGGCGCTAAAACTTGTACAAACGGAAGAATTGCGCCGGGTTGACGGCCTGGCCTTGGTTGGCTTCAAAGAAAAAGGGCCGGTGGGCTGACACGGCTGCGGGTTGAGCGGCCGGGGCCGACATCGTCAGCAGACCGGGCACAAGGCCGTTGAGCTTCGCCGACAGAATAATTTTTGCAAATCGAATCATCTTAAAACGGACGTTGCCAGCCGACGCCGAATTGGAATCGGCCGGATCTGCCATTATATTGATCATGATTGATGGGCACGCCATACTCAAGCCGCAATGGGCCGAGCTTGGGGATGTTGATGTGCAATCCGACACCCCAGTTGTCATCAAAATTTCCCGAAAACGAATAGGACCCCGCGCCAACGTCGCCGATATCGTAAAACATGGCGAAGCGCACGCCGGGACCGTTGTCCTTCTCAAAAATGGGCAGGCTGTATTCCACCGAGCCCATCCAGTAACTGTCGCCGCCAATCGGCTCATCCGGTATGCCATCGGGATTGCCGGGGTAATAATTTGGGTCACGCGGTGCGATGCTGCGATATCTGAACCCGCGCAGCGAGTAGAGGCCGCCGAGGTAATAACGATCAAAAAACGGCACGTCGCCCCCGCTCAGACTGTCCGCGATGCCGGCGCGTCCGACCGCCTCAATTACATGGCCTTTGAACAGGCCGGGGAAATACCAGGCGGTTTTGACTTCAATTTTGTAATACGCGGTGTCGCCAATGCTGAGTTCCGGGTCAATTTCCGTCCGCTGGCCGTGATTCGGCAATTGCACGCTGTTGCGCGTGTCATAAGCCAGGGTGAACCCGAAACGGTTATACAAATGATCGCCGGTTTGCTCGAGGATGGCACTGGGTACATTGGCCCATAGGGTGCTAGGGTTCCAACCATGCCACCCGCTATTCAGGCTGATGCCCACGTCTTCGAGCGTGTAATTGATGCTGCCGATGAAAAAGTCGCTCCACAACGCGCGGGTCAGGCTCAGGCGGATGCCGGTCCGGGTCTCGTCGTAAATATTGTTCGGACTCTCGAAGTCCAATTGATGCCGGTAAAGATCCACGCCCAGCGCGAGTTTGCGGTTCAAAAACCACGGCTCGACGAACGACAGTTCATAGTCCTGGCGCTCGGTGCCGAGTTGAACGAACAGCCGGAGTTTCTGGCCGGCGCCGGTGAACGTGGGCGGGTGGAACAGGTCAGCATTGCCCTGCGTTATCTCGACGTAACCGACCAGCGCGTCCACCGAACTGAAGCCCGCGCCGAGCATGAAGTTGCCGGTGTTCTGTTCCTCCACGTTTACGATCAAATCCTTGCGCCCGGCAATCGGCGGGTCGGTCGCCTCCGGCCGCATATCCACCTTGTCGAAATACTGCAAGCCTTCGAGACGCTGCTTGCTGATTTTGACGCGCACCATGTCGAAGGTTTCGCCCGGTGAAATGGCCAGTTCGCGGCGGATGACCTTGTCCTTGGTTTTGTTGTTGCCACGGATGTCAATTTTTTCGACGCGGGATTTCTGCCCTTCCTTGATTTGAAATTCCAGATCCATCGTGCCCGTCTCCACGTTCGGAATGTACGCGGCGCGCAGCGTCGGTCCCCGCACAATGTCAATGTAACCCTTGCTGCCGTAAAAATCCTCGATGGCCTGCGTGTCCTTGTTCAGGCCGGCGGGCGTGAAAATGTCGCCGGCGTCCATTGCCAGGCCGTGCGGGCCGAGCTTGTCCTTGGAATGCTCGAAGTTGTGGACGGATTGCAGGCCGCGGTGGATTTCCTCCGCATTAAAAAGTT
Source organism: Verrucomicrobiia bacterium (assembly GCA_049692125.1). Lineage (GTDB taxonomy): Bacteria > Verrucomicrobiota > Verrucomicrobiia > Limisphaerales > UBA11358 > UBA11358. The sequence goes on from JBAVOO010000058.1 coordinate 17,599, forward strand.
TGTTGCCGGTGAAGGTGACCGAGCCGACCTTGTATTGCCGTCCTTCATAAATGTAAAAGCGAATCACCATTTTATTGGTCGCCGGGTGATCGAGCTTCACGTCCTTGATTTCAAAATCAAGATAACCGCGACTGTGGTAAAACTCGGCGAGCTGGTCGCGGTCGTCCTGGAACTCGTCCTCCTTGAACACGCCGCTGCCCGTCAACCATGAAAACATCCAGCGCCGTTTGGTCTTGAGTTGTTTGCGCAGTTCCTTTTGTGAGAAAGCCGCCGCGCCGACCATGTCAATCTGTTTGATTTTAATCTTCGGAGCTTCGGTGATTTCAAAGATGACCGTGCCGCGCCCGGCATTTTCGTCAATGTTCAAAACATATTTCACCTGCGCGCCGGCATATCCGTATTTTTCGTAAAGCTTCCGGATTTCCTGGCTGTCGGTGAACAGTTTTTGCTCGTCGAGCGGCTGGCCGGTTTTCACGGTGATTTTTTTGCGGATTTTGGAAGCGCTTAACTTTTTGTTGCCCTCAATCTTGATGTCCGTCAGTCGCGGACGCACCTGCACGAGATAAGTCAACCGCACGCCGCCACTGTCGCCTGGATCCGCCGTCACGCGGATGTCGTAAAACTGCCCGGTCGCATACAGCGCCCGGATGTCATCCTGGGTGGCGGCAGGGAAATAAATGCCGCCCGCTTTGAGGCGGATGTTGGAACGAACGAATTGTTCGCTGACCGACGCCGGACCGACAAACTTCACGTCCACGCGGTCAATTTTCGGGCCGGTCGGCTGCGCCCATACGGCTGACGCGCAGCCGAACAACAGCCAGACTCCGAAAAGGCGAAAAAATAATTTCATCGTCTATCGGTCCGCCGGCACGTCTTCGTCGCTGACTTTGGCTGCGCTTTCAAAACGAGTGTACGGTTTCAAAAAGGTTAAGTTTACATCGCCCGTGGGGCCGTTGCGCTGCTTCGCAATCAACAGATTAATCGGCAGTCCATCCGGCTCTTCCACTGCGGCGCCATCTTCATCTTCGCCGGCGTTCGGCTTGTACAGCAGACCCACCACGTCGGCGTCCTGTTCAATCGCGCCCGATTCACGCAAATCGGACAACCGCGGCTTGCGGCTTTTGTCCCGCTCCAATTCGCGGTTCAACTGGCTGAGCACAAGCATCGGCGCCTTCAATTCCTTCGCCAGCGCCTTGATGCCGCTGGAAATGTCCGAAATTTCCTGCTGCCGGTTTTCCTGTGCCCGGCGCGCAGTAGAATGGAGCAATTGCAGGTAGTCAATCACGAAAAGTTTCACGCCGTGCTGCTGCGCCAGCCGCCGCGCCCGCGCCCGCAGTTGCAAAATCGAAAGGCCCGCCGAATCATCAATGAACAACGGCGCGCCCGCCAGCCGGCCCGCCGCGCTGGTCAGCTTCGGAAAATCCGACTCGCTCATGAAGCCTTCGCGGATGCTGCGCAGATTCACCCGCGCCAACGAACACATCATGCGCAACACCAGCGCCTCCGCGCTCATTTCCAGGCTGAACACGGCCACCGGCAATTTTTGCTCCAGCACCACGTGCTCCGCAATGTTCATCGCCAGCGACGTCTTGCCCATGCTCGGGCGCGCAGCGATGACGATCATTTCGCTCCCGTGCAAACCGTCCGTTATCCGGTCCAGATCCGTGAAGCCCGTGGCCAGCCCGTTCAACACGCCTTTGCGGCTGAAATAATTTTCAATCGTCCCGATGGCCTTGCCCACCAGTTCCTTGGTGGTCACCACGCCGCTTTGCACGCGCGATTCCGAAATTCTTAAAACGTCCCGTTCGACTTCGTCCAGCAGCGCATCCACCTCGCCTTCGTAATCATAAACCCGCCCGACTACGTCCGTGCAGGTGGCAATCATTTTCCGCAGCAGGAATTTTTCCTGCACAATGTCGAGATAGTAACTCAAATTCGCCGCGCTCGGCACGGCATCCTGAAGTTGCGCCAGATAGGCAATGCCGCCGACCTGATCCAAAAGCTGTTTGTCCTTGAGGCGCTGTTGAACGGTGATGACGTCAATGGGCATCCGTTCGTTGAACATGGTCGCCAGCATTTCGTAAATCGTCTGGTGCCGCAGGTCGTAGAAAACTTCCTGGCCGCCGTCCTTGAGCTTTTCGATGCACTCGCCCACGCATTCGTTCGGCGACAGCAGCGCGCAACCCAGCACGCCCCGCTCCATGTCCAGGTCGTGTGGCGGCAGGCGATCAATGTTTGGTGTGCGCTGCGCCGCATTTTTTTGACGCCGGGCTTTTTTCAAATCAGCGGCGGCACCGGCGGTTTCGGAAACGGAATCAATCATGTGACAAGCAAACTTTGCAACGCGGGCTGCCGCAAGACAAAGTTGTTTTTTTTGTTCACGGAGTTATTCGCCAAATTGGTGTAGGGTCGAGCCTGTGGCTCGACCCCATCGGCGCACAGCGCCGACACCACAACGAACTTGACGCCATCGAAAAATTGACTCGCTGATAACACCAACTAGACTTTGCGCCGCCAAAGACATGAATCGCAAGCCATCGTTGCTCGTTGTTTTCCTGACGGTCTTCATAGACCTCATCGGATTCGGCATCGTCGTGCCGCTGGTGCCGATCTTCAGCCGGCATTATGGCGCGAGCGGCTGGGTCATCGGCGCCATCATCGCCTCGTTTTCCGCAATGCAATTCGTCTTCTCGCCGATTTGGGGGCGGCTTTCCGACCGGTACGGTCGCCGGCCCATTTTGCTCATCAGCACCGCCGGCGCTGCGGCGTCGTATGTCCTGTTTGCCGTCGGGTCGGGCTTTGAAAATCACACCGCCGCGCTCTGGGCGTTGCTGGTCTCCCGTATCTTCGCCGGCATTTGCGGCGGCAACATCACCGTCGCCCAGGCCTACATCGCCGACATCACGCCGCCGGAAAACCGGTCGAAACGAATGGGCTTGATCGGCATGGCGTTCGGATTAGGATTCATCTTCGGCCCCGCGCTCAGCGGGATTGCCCTGCATTTCTTCGGTGCCACCGGACCGGGCTGGACCGCAGCGACACTTTGCGCGGCAAATTTTCTCCTCGCGTTTTGTATCCTCGCAGAAAGTTTGAAACCGGACTCCGGCCAGGCGACCCGGCGCCCGCGATTCGCCCAATGGGGACACACGCTCGCCCAGCCGAAAATCGGTTTGCTGATTCTTATTTTTTTTCTGGCGACGTTTGCCTTCAGTTGCTTTGAAAGCACCCTGCCGTTGCTGGTCAGCGACAATTTCAACCTCGGCATTGCCGTGGACGAAACCAGGCCCGCCATGACGGTCATCTCCCTGTTTGTCTTTTGTGGCATCATTGGCGCGATCATCCAGGGCGGGGCCATCGGGCGGCTGGTCAAAATGTTCGGCGAACCGAAACTGATTTCGCTGAGCCTTTTCCTGACCGGCATCAGCCTGATCCTCCTGCCGTTCATCAAAGGTGACGGCCAGCTCAAGTGGCTGGCCGTCCTGCACGCGACCGACTGGCCGTGGATCAAGATGCTTCTGGCGCTGGCGCTGCTGGCCATCGGCACCGGCCTGACGCGGCCGCCGCTTTTCGGATTGCTTTCCAACCTCGCGCCCGCGAACGAGCAGGGCGCGACCATCGGCGTGGCCCAAAGCGCCGGAGCCATGGCGCGGATTCTTGGCCCGATTTTTGCCGCGACCCTTTACCTGCGCATCGCGCCGCTGCCTTACGTGACTTGCGGTGTCATTTCCATCCTGGCTGGGCTTCTGGCGGTTGGACGGCTGGGCAAAAAATAGGGCCGGCAAACCATCCACGGCTTTGCGGTTCTCGAAATTATTTTGTAGCGGCTTTCGGGAGAAAGCCGCCAGCTTCCTCGTCAATAATTCCGTTCGATTTGGTTTGAAAATTGGCGGTGGTCTGCCGACACGCCGTTACGCCATTGCCGCTGTGATTATCATTTTTGCTCTCAAAATTTATTCCGTGCCTTTCAGTTCAGACCGCCGCGAACGAGGCGGACGAAGTTGTTAATCCGGATGACGTCGCCCTGCGGGCCGCGGCCATGTGGAAACATCGCAGGGTCGCCGGCCTTGGGATCGCTGCGTTGCGCGCCGGCGCCGTGGACGTCAACAAAGTGATAGTCACCGGAATTCCCAGCCGAGGTGCCCAGTTGCGGCGGCCTGGCAGAATTCAGGCCTGGTGAACCCTCCGGTCCGAAACCTGGCGGCCCGCCTGGACCAAACGGGGGTGGCCCGCCCGGGCCGGGGCCGGGGCCGAAACCGCCGCTCCGCTCGGGTGGTCCGCCAGCCATCGCTCGCGGCGACATCCAACCTGCCGCCCGCCCGAAAGCCACATACATGGCTGCTCCCCCGCCATGGAATCCAGCGTGCGTCGTCGCTGACCAATAGAACGGATAGTCGGCCTGATGGGCTTCGTTGGTGATGGTGGTGCAGTTGAACATCGGATCAATCGCGGGCGAATGCGTCGTGTCGGGCGAACGCGTGTAGTCCACGATGCTCTGCAATTCCTTCACGCTCGGGAGTCGCCAATCGTCATGACCGAGAAATTTTTCGGCGTTCTTTTTTTGCACCCACGCCAGCGCGTCCTGCCAGTTCACGCCCTGGCCGCTGTCCGACTTGGACCACATCAGCCCGGTTGCGCGATCCATGATGGTGCCGTCACCGTTGTCTTGAAAGTCATTCTTTCCGTAGCTTGGATTGCCGCGCACACACAGCACGAAGAAAGTTTTCTCCGCGCTACCACCCGGCATGAACAGGTCGTAGCCTTTGATGCGGCCATCCGCGAAATTGACGCCGAAAAGCTTGTCGAACCCGCGAGGTCCCTTGCCGACATACCTGGTACTCGACGCGTATTGCGAATCAATGACGCGCTCACCGGTATGCGTGTCACCGTAGGCAAATTTGAAGAATTTCGTGTCAATGAACGGTGTTAGTCTGGAAGTATCCGTGCTGGAGGGACCGCTGGGATCGGTGCCACTGGCGTTGAAGAGCGAATACAGTTCCTTGATGGACGGCAGCCGCCAGCCGTCGAATCCACCGAACTTGGCGGCGTTGAGCTTCGCAGGAAGCGCCTCAGCCTGGCTCAAGGTCAACTTGTCCCGGTGGGTGAGGGTGCCATCACCATCCGTGTCCGGACTGCGCTGCCAGGTCAGGCCGGTGACGTTGTCGCGAACGGTCAAGCCATCGGCGCTGAGCGTGTAGCTGGACGGATGGGTTTGGAACTGGGCGTCCTGACCGTAGAACGGCTGGCCCGGTTTTGGCGGGGCGATTTCGTTGCGGTTGCCGTAGCACTTCGTCTGGCCGGTAGCGACAATGGGGTACGGTTGGGCAGCGCGGAGGCAGATGCTTAACAGGTCAACTGCCAAAAGAAAAACAAGGAATTGATGACGTTTTTTCATGTTTGTTCAACGCAAAAACAACTCGGCTGCGGAATCGGCAAAACGCAACCCTTGTCGCGTGAGGTGAAAACTGTCTGGCAAAATTTCCCCCCAGCCGCGTTCCACCAACTGATTCATTTCCGCCGACCATTCATCGCGCAAATCGAAATGGGTCGCGCGCCGGAATTCCGCAAACGGCCAGCCCGCATTCATCCGCAAACCGAACGCGGCGGTTTCGCCCGCGCGTTTCAACGGCGGCAATTCTTCGCGGGATTCAATGGCGCGTTTTCCCTTTTCCAGATGCTCGCAGTAAAGTTGCGTGTTCGACCGGTTCTTCGTCCGCACGCCGCGCACGTAACTCGTCGCGCTGGGGCCCAGCCCGTAAAACGAACCGCCGCGCCAATAGTTCACGTTGTGTTTGCAGGCAAAGGAAGGAATGGAGTGTTGGAGTGTTGGAGTGTTGGAGTGTTGTCGCTTCGACGAACCATTACTCCAATTCTCCATCACTCCATTACTCCGCCGCCCATCCCGCGCAAAATTCGCAACTTCATATTGCCGGAAACTGGCGCCCGTCGCGCGTTCCACCAGTTCCTCATACATCGCGCAGGCCAGATCCTCGTCCACATCAAATTCGCCGGCCTGCAGTTGCGCGAACAGCGGCGTGTCGTCCTCGTAAATGACTTCGTAGGTGGACAAATGCTCGCTGCCGAGCGCCAGCGCCTCGGCCAGGGTCGCGCGCCAGATTTCCATCGTCTGACCGGGAATCGCGAACATCAGGTCGAGATTCACATTGTCAAAACCGGCCCGGCGCAGGATGTCGAATGACTTGAAGACCATTTCGCAGGTGTGAATCCGACCGAGACGTTCGAGCAATGGTTCGTCGAGCGACTGCACGCCCATGGAGATGCGGTTCACGCCGAACGTGCGGAGCAATTTTGCCTTGTCGGGCGAAACGGTGGCGGGATTGCATTCCACCGTGAATTCCTCCGCACCCAGCAGGTTCAACCGCTCCAGGGCGCGGAGAATTTGCTCCCACTGGCACAGGTTGAGCAGCGATGGCGCGCCGCCGCCAAAGAAAATCGTGCGCGGCTGAAGATCGTGCGCCACCAGTTCCAACTCGCGGATGAGCGCGGCGACGTAGCGGTTGATGAGGTCGCCGCTGGACGGCTCGGAATAAAAGGCGCAATACGCGCATTTCTGCGCGCAGAACGGGACGTGAATATAAAGGCTTTCGACCGTGGTCGCGACGGAACCGGCCATGAAGCAATTATATCTGCTTCGTTCATGGCTGGCGAACGAAAATCTCCCGCTTCGCGGGATTTGCCCGGATGAGACCCGGCGTTACACCGGAGTCACGCGCTGGACATTTTGGGCTTTAAGCCCTTTGTCGCTGGGGACAACATCGAAGGAAACCTCGTCTCCTTCATTCAAGGTTTTGAATCCCGCACCCGTGATGGACGTGTGATGCACGAAAACGTCCTGACCGGAATCTTGGGCGATAAAGCCAAACCCTTTCTTGTTGTCGAACCACTTGACTTTGCCACTGGCCATAATTAACTCCTGAATTTTCGAGGCCCGCCCCAAAGCAAAAAAGACACGACCGAAATTCAGTCGTGCCAAAATTACTTTTCAAAAACGCTCATGCCTCAATTAGGCGGCCATCCTAAATACCCGCTATGCCAAAGTCAAGCGCAAGTTTCGCACCGGTTTCAGCCCCCAAAACCGGCGGTTGGCTACACCTGCAACGCCTGATTCAAAAGCTGCGGCAGGTAATTCGCGATGGTGGTCTCGCCGACCACCAGCGTCGCGCCGGCTTTTTGCGCGGCGGCCTGCAACTCCGCCGCCTGTTCGCCGGCAAACGCAATAATGGGAATGTGTTGGGTGGCGGCATCCGCTTTCAACGCGGCAATGGCGCGGCAAACGTCATCGTGGCTCGATTTCAGGTCCACGACCGCCAGCATCGGGCCTTCGCTTTGCGCACAGCGCAGGAGCGCCGGCAAATCGTTGACGGCCTGAACGCGATAATTCAGGTCTTGCAGCCGGTTCACCAACTGGCTGCCCGGCAGCAATTTTTCATAAAAAACGAGCGCAAGCGGTCGCGTCATGCAAACAACGTGGAGGGTAAACGAAGAAATTGCAAAGCTGTTTTTGCCCGGTGCGGCCTTACATCTTTTTTACAAACCTTTGACCCCCCAATGACAACTTCCGGCGGCCATCAGGCACAGTGACGGTATGAAAAAAACACTGCTTGCCCTTGGTCTGGCGACGGGTCTGGCCGTCCACCTGTCCGCCGGAGAAACCCTGCATCTGAACCTGGTTCCGGACCGCGATGTCCTGTTGAAGGGCTCGCCGCAGGAGGTGGTCGTGAAAATTGACCTCAACGCCATCGCCGACCGGCAGCGGCACCGGCGCACCCCGCTCAACCTGGCCGTCGTTTTGGACAAGTCCGGTTCGATGACCGGCGCGAAGCTGGAGAAAACGAAACAGGCCGCCAGGCAACTGGTGGATCGCCTGACATCCAAGGATATTTTTTCCTTGGTCATATTCAGCGACGAGGCCCGGGTGCTGGTGCCGGCACAATACGTGGAAGACAAGGAAGCGCTGAAAGACAAAATTGAAGGCATCGAGGCCGGTGGCAGCACGGCGCTCTATGCCGGCGTCAAAACCGGCGCCCGGCAGCTCCAGGAATACTTTTCCAGCAAACGCATCAACCGCGTCATCCTGTTGTCCGACGGACTGGCAAATGTCGGCCCCAGCTCCACCTCTGACCTGCGCCGGCTCGGACATGAACTGGCCGAATCGGGCGTCTCCGTCACCACGATAGGCGTTGGCGACGACTACAACGAGGACCTGATGGCCGGGCTGGCGGAGGCCAGCGACGCGAATTATTACTACGTCCAGGACACGGAAAGGCTCCCGGAGATTTTCGCGAAGGAACTGGGTGAAATGCTCACCGTTGCCGCCCGCGAAATTCGCATTGAAATCACCTGCCCGGACGGCGTGAAACCGCTCGGCTTCATCGGTCGCAGCGAGAGGTTTGAAAACCAGAGGGCGTCGGTGAATCTGAGCCAGTTCACGCTGGGACAGGGCCGCTATCTGTTCCTGCGCTGCCTGGTGACCCGGCCTGAACCCGAAGTCGCGCGCGTCAAGGTCAGTTACACGGACGAACTCGACAACGGCAGCGAACAATCCACCGACGGCGTGGTGAAAATCCGCTACACCGATGACGAAACGGTTGCCGACCGGTCGGTCAATCAGGGCGTCAACGCGGAAAAAGTGCTGATGCTCACCGCCGAGGCCAAGGACAAAGCCATTGCCGAGGCGGATGCCGGCAACTACCAGCAGGCCGCCGCCACCCTAGCCGTACAGCGAGGTGCCCTCAGTGCGGCCTACGCCAATGCGCCCGCCGGGGTTCAGGTTCAAATCCGGGCGGAAACCAATAATCTGGGTGATTTCACCGACCAGCTTGTGACCGGGCAATACGACGGTGCCTCCCGCAAAACCCTCCAGTCACAATCCTACAACACCCGCAATTCGAAATGAGCCCGGTTACCGATGCCAAAAATCAACTCATAACCAACCAAACACATCATCCAAACATCATGAAAACACGACTCATGCTTGCCATCGCGCTAATCGCGCTTCCGCTGGCGCCCGCCTTTGCCGAACCGCAAATCAACGTGTCCGGCTCCGCCGAGGTCAAGGTCGCGCCGGATGAAATCCGTCTCAGCGTCGGCGTGGAGACGCGGGACGAAAATCTCGACGTGGCCCGGCAACAGAACGACGAGCGGATTGCCCGTGCGCTCGCTTTTCTCAAGGCCGGCGGCGTGAAGGACAAGGACGTGCAAACGGATTTCATCAGCGTTGAGCCGGATTACAATTACAACAGTTCCCACGTCAAACCGGTGGCCTATATCGTCCGGAAATCCATCGAAATCCGGGTGACCGCCATCACCAATTTCGAAGGCATCGTGACGGGCCTCCTGGCCAATGGCGTCAACTACATTCATGGCATTGATTTCCGGACTTCGCAGTTGCGGAAGTATCGCGACCAGGCCCGCGAACTGGCGATCAAAGCCGCGAAGGAAAAAGCCGACGCCATGGCCTCGGCGTTGGGTGTGAAGCGCGGAAAGGTCTATAACATCAATGTGAACGACTGGAGCGGCGGTTGGGGCGGATATGGCGGCCATTGGGGGGCGCAATGGGGAGGATTCAACGGCCAGGTTAACAACGTCCAAAATCTTGGCACCTTGTCGGACCAGGCCGGCGCGGACACCGCCGCAGAAACGTTCTCCGTCGGCGAGATCAGCGTGTCCGCCACTGTTAACGTGTCGTTTTTGATCGAGTAAAGCGGCCGCCGATGGCGGGTTCTGGGAGCGCCGGGCGACTGGAAAGTCGCCCAAACCCGCCGACAGGAATGTCCACGCTACGTGAGCCAATTGCAAAACTCGCGGAGCAGACGGGGTGAGGGCCAAGTAAACGAAGCGCGGCAATCGTTTTTTACGCTTGCGGGACTCTTCGGGAGCGCCAAGAGCGATTTTTGGCGCGCTTGGTACACACCGATTCCCACACCCCGTCTGGCCGACGATGCGGGCGAAGAGTTATTGTTCTGCGCTTCAGCATTGCCGCGCCCACAATGCCAACGCACTGACTACCAGGACCCCGAACATCAAATGCGCCATCACTTTGATCGCTCCGCGCACACGCACAGTCCGAGCGCCATACTGGTCCTTAAGCCGACTGTTGACCCGTTCAGAGGCCGTCCGTTCCCGAAAACGCCGCCGTTGCGCTGGATCCAAGAGCCCCGGCGCGACCCGTTGTGGGTGCGGCTCAATCAGCGGCACATGGCCCAAAGCGCGCGAAAACTCCCGGATCGCCGGCGCATCATAAGCACAGTCCATCAGATCATACAGCGAGCAAACCCGTTGGGCGGTCATTTGCGCCAGCGGGATGGCGACTTGCGAATCATGCACGCTGGCGCTGCTCAAGAGCGCGCTCACAGGAATGTCTCCATCAATAACATCCAAATGCAGTTTGTAGCCCACCCAAATCTCGAAATAGCCTTTGCTGCCCGCCTTGCGCCCGAAGTCACAGCCCCGGGGCAAATCCGCCAGATTCTCCGTCAGACTGCGAGTTTTTTGCTGTTCGATTTTGCTCAGCGGCACTGGAGCTCGGACTTCGCCCTTCTTGGGCCGGCCGATTTTACGCGGTGGCGGTGGCTCCCGCTTTGGCTTGGGAGCGGGCTGCTCGCGCACTTCGATGGCGGTGGAGTCGCGGCTGACGTGGCCCACCAACTTGGGACCGCACAGAGCCTTGATCAGCGCTTCATGAAGCTGCTGGGGCAGTTGGTCGTGGGCAAACCGCGCAAAAGCGCGGCTGAAGGTGGACGCCGAAGGAATGTCGCTGGAACTTTCCCAGCCACAGAGCCGGCGCAATGTCGGCCGCGTTCGCAGCGCATCGAGCAGCAGTTCGGTGGTGGCAAAGCCATAGACGGTTTTGGCGATGAAGGCGTGCAACAGCCAAACCCGCTTGTGTGGCGGACAACCGATACCCTTCCACCGGTAGCGGGGCAAAAACGGCCCCAGCGGCAGGAGGCTGACGACCTGGACGAACTGCTGATCCCGCTCCCCTAGCGGGCCCAGTTCATCCACCAGCGTGGGGAAGAGTTGTCGTTGGAGATGCTGCCATAGATCGTGCAGGGCGGTAGGCATATGCATATGATCCCTCCTCGCTGTCCACGTTCAAAAAATCCCCAAGCTTTTTGGAGTTTTGCAATTGGCTCAAGTAGCGCAGGCTTTCCAGCCTGCGGGTT
>JBAVOO010000059.1:0-39318 GCA_049692125.1 Verrucomicrobiia bacterium
TGTTGGACTACTGGCCGCTGAAACGATTCACCCAACCGGGCGGCCGTTTGGTTCCCTGGCGTCTGATCGCCGAAAAGGTTCCGCTGCTGGCACTTTCCGGCGCAGCCTGCGTGGCCACCCTTTTTGCCCAAACAGAGGCCATCCAGCCGTTCGAGCAGATGTCCCTTCCTTTGCGCGTGGGTAATGCCTTGATCTCCTATGTGACCTATTTGGGACAGATGATTTATCCGGCTGGATTGGCCGTTTACTATCCCTACCCGGAAACTGGCCTGCCGCTTTGGAAAATTGTCGCGGCCTTTGTCCTGTTGCTGGTCATCTCCGCCGGCGCCCTTGCCGCCCGCCGGAAGCAGCCTTGGTTTTTGTTCGGGTGGTTGTGGTATTTGGGGATGTTGGTTCCAGTAATCGGGGTTCTGCAAGTTGGATCACAGGCGCGGGCGGATCGCTATACCTATCTGCCGCAGATCGGACTTTATATTGCCCTTGCCTGGGCAGCGAAGGATTTGACTGTTTCCTGGCGCTACCGCCGTCAGGTGCTGGGCGTCGCAGCGACCGTCGTTCTGGCGGCCTTGATGGTGGGCGCATCCATTCAGACCTCGTATTGGCGCGACAGTGAATCACTCTGGACGCATACGCTTGCCTGCACCTCCGGGAATTATGTCGCCCACAACAACTTCGGGGTCGGGTTGGGCAAGAAAGGAAATCTCAACGAAGCAATCCGCCAGTTTCAAGAAGCCCTCAGGCTGAAGCCCGATTATGCTGAAGCCCACAACAACCTGGGCATTGCCTTGAACTATGAAGGGCAATTCGACGAGGCCATTGCCCAATATCAAGAAGCCCTCAGGCTGAAGCCTCATGACACCAAAGCGCTTTACAACCTGGGAATCGCGTTGAGCAATGAAGGGCGGCTGGACGAGGCGGCCGCCCGGGATCAAGAAGTCCTCAAGCTGACGCCCGGCTACGTTGAAGCGCATAACAACCTGGGTGTCGTGCTGATCAAGAAAGGACAACTGGATGAGGCGATCAACCAGTTTCGGGAAGCCTTGAGGCTGGATCCCGATTATGTTGAGGCGCGGAGCAATCTGATCACCGTGTTAAACGTGAAGGACGCTTCCGAAAGACAAGCAACCCCTCCGGCAAAACCATGAACGCCGCGGCCACTTTTTCACCGTTTTGACTTGTCGCGTCGCTTTGCTTTCTGCAATTAACCCGCGCCAGGTCATCAAACGAAAACTGGTCAGCCAGTTTGATTTTTAATCTGCCGTCCATCGTCGAGCGGCTCTTGACACACATTTTCCCCCAACCGCAGCCGGCGGAAGTGGAGCTGGGCGGCGCGGCGCTTCGTTTCTTGTCGAATACGCTTGATTTCCTTGGAAGGGCGCTCAAAAAGACCTGGAAATTCGAGGCGATTCTGCACGAGCCCCGCGGCTGGCAGCCGCCAGTTGGGCGCGGGAGCCAAAGGGCGCCCGTTCGAGCCCTGTGCACGGATGCGCCGGCAGAAAACGTTCGTTGCCGCTGTTCCGCGCTTGACCCTCGCGGAAAAATCAATGCCTAATGAACCCATGACTTATTCCGGAAAACTTGGCCTGATTGGGGCGCTTTCCCTTTTTTTTCTCGTTGGGACCACCACCGTGACTTCAGCGGCTGACGACGCGCTGGCCTGGCCGGCGCTCACCGCACAGACCCGGCCCTGGGTGTGGTGGTGGTGGCACGGCAGCGCGGTGGACAAGACCAACCTCACGCACGAGTTGCAGCGTTTTCACGACGCGGGCCTGGGCGGCGTCCAGTTCACCCCCATCTTCGGCGTGAAAGGCGGGGAAGCACAGGACATCAGTTACCTCAGTCCGAAATGGATGGCGATGATGGGATACACGGTGGACGAGGCCCGCCGGCTGGGCATGGGCGCGGACATGACGCTCGGCACCGGCTGGTGCTTCGGCGGCCCGACCGTCAGCGACCAGGACGCCAACGCCAGTGTCGTCGTGAAAACCTTTGACGTGGCGACCGGCGGAAAACTGGAGGAAAAATTCGACCGGCATACGACGCAGGCGCTCGTTGCGTTTTCGCCGGATGGTAAATCCGTTGAACTCACGGATAAAATTTCCGCCGACGGCACCGCGGATTGGACCGCGCCCGTCGGTTCATGGAATGTCTATGCCATTTCGCAAAAACCGTCCGGTCAGAAGGTGAAGCGTCCCGCGCCCGGTGGTGAAGGCTGGATGCTGAACCCGATTTATCCGCAGGCCATGCGCGACTGGCTGCCGTGGTTTGACCAGGCGTTCGCCGGTTACACCGGCGCCAAACCCGGCGCGGTCTTCCAGGATTCCTACGAGTACCGCTCCGACTGGTCGCCGGACTTCTTCGCGCAATTTGAAAAACTCCGCGGCTACAAGTTGCAGACTGAACTGCCCGCGCTTTTCGGTTCGAACGAGGACGACCACGCCGCGCGCGTCAAATCCGACTATCGCGAAACCGTTTCCGACATCATGGCCGAACAGTCGGAGCCAGCCTGGATTGACTGGGCGCACAAGAATGGTTTCAGCACGATTTACCAGGCGCACGGGACGCCCGGCAACTGGCTCGACCTCTACGCCGATGCGGACGTTCCCGAAACCGAGATGTTTCACAATGACCGCAGCGTGTTGATTTCAAAATTCGCGTCGTCCGCCGCGCATACGCAAGGCCGCGAACTCACCGGCGCGGAGACCGGCACCTGGCTCAAGGAACATTTCACCGAGACGCTCGCCGACGTGAAATATCTCGCCGACGACATGTTCCTCTCCGGCATCAACCATATCTTCTACCACGGCGCGTGCTATTCGCCGGACGCGGCGCCCTGGCCGGGCTGGGTTTTTTATGCCTCAACGGAAATGAACCCGCGCAACTCCATCTGGCATGACGTGCCGGCGCTCAACGAATACGTCGCGCGCTGCCAGGCCGTTTTGCAATCAGGCAAATCGGACAACGATATTCTGCTTTACTGGCCGATCTCCGATTTCTGGCACAATCCGTCGGGCCGGTTGCAGCCGATGACCGTCAGCCAGACCGGCTGGTTTGAAGATCAGCCCATCGGTAAAACGGCGCATGGACTGTGGAACCGCGGCTACGCCTTCGACTACGTTTCCGACCGGCAACTGCAAACGGCGAAAGTGAAAAACGGCGAAGTTCAGATGCCCGGCGGAAATTACAAAGTTATCGTCGTGCCGCCGTGCAAATACATTCCACTGGAAACTTTTAAAAAGCTGGTCGCGCTGGCGGAAAATGGAGCAACGGTGATTTTTGAAAAACAATTGCCGGCGGAAGTTTCGGGCTGGGGCGATTTGGAAAAGCGGCAAGCGGAATTCAGAACTGCATATGATAAAGTTGTCATGAAATTCCCCGAGGACTCCTCGCAAATTGGAAAGAGCATGGCCAGCATTGGCAAAGGTCAATTATGGGTCGGCAAACTTGAATGGTTGTTGGATTGCTGTCGTGTTCCGCGCGAGATGCTGACCGACGCCGGATTTTCCTTCGTCCGCCGCTCATTCGACGGCGGCTGGTATTATTTCATCGCCAATCGCGGCGAAAAGAATTTCGACGGCTGGGTTACGCTTGGCCGCACCGCCAAATCCGTTGTCATCCTTGACCCAATCACCGGCAACTCGGGCGTAGCGGCGTCTCGGCAGAGCGCCGACTCAATTCAAGTTCGCCTGCAACTTCAAGCCGGCGAGTCCGCCATCTTGCGCGCATTCGCCAATCAAGAAGTCAAAGGCCCGGCTTGGAATTACTTGCAGACCAACGGCCAGCCGGTTGAAATCACCGGCTCCTGGGACGTGAAATTCATCGCTGGCGGTCCGGTGCTGCCGGCACCGTTTTCAACGACCAACCTGGCTTCCTGGACGGAGTTGGGCGATACGAACACACAAAGTAGTTTCGTCGGCACGGCGCTTTACACCCTCACCTTTGATGCCCCGGGTTTGGTGTCCAGCCTTCAGGCTGCTCCGGACACGCTAAAGCGTGAACACCAAACGTATTTTCTCGATTTGGGCAAGGTTTGCCAGAGTGCGCGCGTCCGAGTGAACGGCAAGGATTACGGCACGCTCATCACGCCGCCGTTCCGGGTCGTGGCGGACAATTTGAAACCAACCGGCAATCAGCTCGAAGTCGAGGTCACCAGCGTTTCAGCCAATCGCATCCGCGACCTCGACCGGCGCGGCGTGCCGTGGAAAATTTTCAAGGACATCAACATCGTAAACGTCAATTACCGTCCGTTCAACGCCGCGGACTGGCCGCTGACCGACTGCGGGCTGCTCGGTCCGGTGACCTTGACGGGCGTATCGCCATTGCCTGCCGGCCGTTGATTCCAGGCCCACCGGTTGCCCTCGGATATATGTCTGATAGACCGTATGCGGAAAATCAGATTGAATACCGGTGTATGTCAAGAATCCCCGGTAGGTTATGAAAAAGGCGAGTAATCTTGTTGTATGCTTTGGCACAATCATCCTGAGCTTTTGCGCGACCAGCCAGGCGCAAACGCCGGCTTTTCCCGGCGCACTCGGGTTCGGCGCCAACGCCACCGGCGGCCGCAACGGCACGGTGTATCACGTCACCACGCTCGCCGACAGTGGCACCGGCTCGTTCCGCGACGCCGTCAGCCAGGGCAACCGCATCGTCGTTTTTGATGTGGGTGGCTACATCAATCTGCTGACGGCGGTGTCCGCCAGCAGCAGCCTGACCATTGCCGGACAAACCGCCCCCGGCGGCGGCATCGGCATCATGGGCGCGGAAGTTTCCTTTTACGGACAGAACAACATCATCTGCCGGCACGTCCGTTTCCGTCAGGGCGACATTAACAACGGCAGCAACAGCAGCAATCAAGGTCAAAGCGCCATCAACCTCGGTGCCACCAGCAGCACCAGCCCGGCCACCAACATGATTTTTGATCACATCTCGGTGGCCTTTGGTTCGTGGGACAGCGTTGACGCGGTCAATACCGCCTACCTTACCGTGCAAAATTCCATCATCGCCGATCCCATCTACCAGCAATTCGGCGCGCATCATGAAGGCACCAGCGCGAGTTGGATCCGGAACATCTGGGCCAACGCCCACAACCGGCAGCCGCTGGCCAAGGCCAATACGATTTACATCAACAATGTCGTTTATAATTATCAGGCCGGTTACACCTGCGGCAACACCGGCGGCTTTTTCTCGCACGACATCATCAATAACTATTTCATCACCGGCCCCTCGACGACCAGCGCGGGAGATGATTTTTATCAGATTGACGCCAACCAAAGCATCTACGCCTCCGGCAACCTGCTGGACAGTTCCGCCAATGGAACCTTGGGCGGCAGCGAAACGGATCCTTATCAAGGCGGTCCGGTGCTCACCTCGCCCTGGTCTCCGGTCACGCCGACCATTCCCACGTTTGACACCACGACCGCCTACCGGATTGATGTTTCCCTGTCCGGCACATTTCCGCGGGACCAGGTGGACTCCCAGGTCATCGGCAACGTGACTTCGCTGGGCACCGCCGGACAATTGTTCAACAGCGAAGGCGACACCGGCCTCGGCAACAGTGGCTACGGCGTCATCAATGGCGGCATCCCCGCGACCGATTCCGATGGCGACGGCATGCCGGACTATTGGGATCTGGCAAACGGCTTGAGCACCACCGGCAATGCCGCCATGACCATCGCCGCCGACGGTTACGCGAACATCGAACACTACCTGAACTGGCTGGCCAATCCGCATGCGCTGACGGTCACGAACACTCCCGTGGCCGTGGATTTGTGGCAGTACACCGGCGGCTTCACCAACGCCAGCCCGGTCTATTCCGTCAACAATGCCAGCAATGGCGCCGTCACCCTGAACGCCGACGGGCATACGGCACAATTCACCCCGGCCCTGAACTTTTTCGGGCTGGGCAGTTTTCAATTCAGCGTGGTTGCTTCCGATGGCAGCGCCTATTCCAACACGGTGGCGGTTCTCGTCGTGCCCGAAAGCCAGGCGCAGACCCAGCCGTCCAATTTGATCTGGGTCGGGGACGGAACGACCAACCTTTGGGCCGTAGGCAGCGGAACCAACTGGTTCAACGGCACGAACCTCGTCGCCTTCTCGTCCGGTGACAATGTCACGTTTGATGACACCGGCACAAATACACCCGCCATCGACCTGGTCGGCGCGTTGTCCGCCGGGACCGTCTATGTTCTGGCCGAACAGAATTACACCTTTGGCGGCAGCGGCTATTTGGCCGGGCCAACGGTGCTGTTCAAAACGGGGTCGGGACAGCTCACCCTGGACACAACCAACACCTACACCGGCGGCACGACCATCAACGAGGGCGTGGTGCAGGTCGGCGACGGCGTTTCGTTCAACGGCGGATTGTCCGGCAACGTGACGAACAACGACACCCTCATCTATGCCACCCCGGGCGCGCTCACCAACACCGTCAGCATCAGCGGGTCCGGCACCCTGACCAAAAACGGCGCGGGCGCCGTGACGTTGAGCGGAGTGCAAACCTATAACGGCCTTACGACCGTCAACACAGGCGCATTGACCCTCAGTGGCACCCTTCCGTCCAGCGACATCACCAACAACGGTTCGCTCATCCTGGCCCCTTCGTCATCGGTGATTTTCAGCAACAACCTCAGCGGCCCCGGCACGCTGACGATGAGCGGCACCGCGCTGCTGACCCTGAGCAATGCGAACACCTACGCCGGCGGCACAACGAACACCAGCGGCGGCCTCATGCTGGTCAACAACAGTTCCATCGGCAACGGCCCGCTGACTTATAATGGCGGAATGGTGTTCGTCGGCAACAATGCGGTCATCACCAACAATTTCACCATACCTGGTTCGGCGACGTCCGACCTGAGCATGGCCGGCACCAACAACAACACCGGGACTTGGGCTGGCAATGTGGTCAATCTCGGCGGCGGCGCCTCCTGGCGTCCCGGCAGCGACGGCGGCACCCTGATTTTCACCGGCAATGCACTGCAAGGAGGCCACAATTTCATCGTGCCGCGAGGCACGGTCCAGTTTGCCTCCAACGCCGTCGTCAGTGCGACCGGCACGGCGACGGCCTTTGGCCGCGACACCTCCGGCGGCAGCCGCAGCGCCAACGTGACCATCATGAACAACGCCAGCGTCACGCTCGGCGTTTGCAGCATGGGCGGTGGCAAGCCGGGCAAATGGGTGATGTTGACCATCCAAAACAACGCCTTGCTTTCCACCGGCACCAACAATTTCGACCTGAACAATGTCAGCGCGGCAGGCATCGCCACCACCAACCGGCTTAATGGCGGCACGTTCCTCGTCGGCGGTTTCATCAAGTCAACCACCAACCTCAACGTCATTGATTACAACGGCGGCGTGCTCAAGGCCGGCATCAACAACACCGCCTTCCTTCCCGCGATGACCGCGCAAACGAACGCCGTGCAGGCTGGCGGCGCCGTCATCGACGACGGCGGGTTTGTCATCATCATCGCCGCGCGGCTGATGCATGATTCCACACTGGGCTCAACTCCCGATGGCGGCCTGACCAAGCTCGGCGCCGGCACGCTCACGCTCAACGCCGCGGAAACCTATACCGGCAACACGACCGTCAGCAATGGAACGCTCGCGCTGTCGGCCTCCGCCTCCCTCGCCAACGCGGCCAACCTGACCGTCGCCGCCGGGGTTTTCGACGCGAGCGCCGCGGGCGGATTCACCCTGGGCAGCGGCCGCAAACTTTCCGGCAACGGCGCGGTGAACGGCAATTTCACGGTTGGCAGCGGAGCCACGCTGGCTCCCGGCGGTTCCATCGGAACCCTCACCTTCAGCAATGCCCTCGTGCTGGCCGGCAACAGCACGAACCTTTTCGAAATCAGCCACTCGCCGCTTACCAACGATTTGGCGGTCGTCTCCGGCGCGTTGACCTGCAACGGCACGCTCATTGTCACCAACATCGGCGCGACCGCGCTGATGGCGGGCGACAGCTTCACCCTGTTCAACGCCGGCAGCTACAACGGCACGTTTACGAATGTGATTTTGCCGGCGCTCAATTCCGGGCTGGCCTGGAACACCAACGCGCTGAACACCGGCGGCGTGATTTCCGTGGTGTCCACCGCCCCGCCTTCCCCGCCGGTCATCAACTCCGTCGGTTGGTCGGGAAACAGTTTTGTCTTCAGCGGCACCGGCGGCACCGCCGGGGCGAACTATTATGTCCTGGCCTCAACGAACCTCAGCCTCCCTTTGAGCAACTGGATACCGCTGTTGACCAATCAATTTGACAACAACGGCAACTTTAATTTCACCACCGCCACCGGCGGCAACGCCCAGAACTTTTACCGGCTGCAAGTGCCCTGAGTTGCAGGGCAACGTTCCAGTTTTGTTGCAGTGTCGGCGCACCGGTTTGGTCGAGCCGCAGGTTCGACGCTGCACGAAATCAGCCACGCCCTAATTTCCCAGTGGCTTCACGTCCGAACGCTGCGGACTGGCGGGCATCTGGAAGCGGTCCGCCGGGTCGGGATGCGCCGGATCAAATCCCTTGAATTCATCCACAATGAATTTTGCCAGCGGCAATTTGGCCTGCTGGATGCCGGCCACGACGCACTGGGCCAGTTCGTAGCTGCCATAATTGTTGTGGTGCGTGGGATCCTGGAACGCCTGACCGATGTTCGTGCCCAGCGCCCGGTAAAGAACCACGCTCATCGCGTTCAAATCAATCAGCGCGCATTTTCCCTCCTTCGCCACCGTGCGCACGGCGTCGGGATAGCCCATGAGCGTGGGGGCTTCGACGCCGGCCTTGCGTTCCATCGAGGTCACCAGCACCGGCGTGCCGCCCTTGGCGCGGGTTTCGGCAATCACCCGCTTGAAATCCTCCGAGTATTGCTCCAGCGCGTTGGTCGCGCGGCTCTTCATGTCGTTGTGGCCGAATTGCAGGAACAAATAATCGCCCGGCTTCATCAGGCTGAACACCTTGTCGAACCGATGCGCGCTCAATGAGCCGGCAATCGTTTCGCCCGACTCGGCGTGGTTGGCGATGGCGATGTCCGGCTTGAAAAAACGCGGGAGCATCTGGCCCCAACTGTTCCACGGTTCGGCCGGCTGGTCGCACACGGTCGAATCCCCCAGCAGAAAAACCGTCGGCACGGCGGCCTTTTCAATTTCGAGCGATTGCAAAGCCGGGTGCGTGCCGTTGAATTCCAGGGTCAGCTTGTCATCCCAGGCCCACCATTCGTTCGTCTTTTCGCGCGGTTTCAAATGCACCTCGCCGCCGCCGGCAATCTGCGGCGTGCGCAGGTTCACGATGAACGACCGCGTCACGGTTTTCCCCGGCGCGGGGTGGATCTTCTCCAGCATGAGCCGCCGCAGCTCGGCCTTCACGGTGGTCGTGGATTCGCCGGTCCGGTCGCCGAGGGTGACGGTGACCCGGCAATTGCCCTCCGGCAGCTTGACCGAAAAGTAAAAGGGATTGGTGCTGGTGATGGACTGGCCCGTCGCTACGACACTTGCCCCCGGCTCGAAACCGTGGCCAACTTCCGGAGAATAAAAGTTTGTCGGGGAAACTTGAATCCAGCCCGATTTTATTTTTCCGTTGCCGAAGGCAAATTTGAACGGGGCTTTTTCCTGCGCGCCGGCGTTCGTTGCCGCGGCCAGCGCCGCGAGGCAAAGAAATACCAGGACGCTGCTTGTCAGTTTCATTTTAGATTGGTCAGGGAAATCAGTCGTTCACCGTCGGCCGTTCCGGGCGGGTGTCTTTATCAAAGACGCCGATGACTGGCAAAGAGTTTCCATCCTCGTCAAAAAATCCGCGGGAGCCGGGACCACGGCTGATCACGGCCGGCTCCCGATGAATGCCGGCGAGGGTTCGGTGCTGGATGGCCTTTTGTTTCACTTCCAAAGTCGGAAACGGCGCAGGGCACAAACCTCAATCGGACATCAAACCATCCTTGACTTCAACCGGCCGGGACTCGATTTTCACCGTGGCGGGTTCCAGCCCCTTGCGCGTGGCCGTCAATGTGATCGCACCAGGCTGGAGGGTCGAGCGGATGGCAACGCGGTTGATGCCGCATTCGGTGTCGAGCCAGAGGTTGTTGACCGAATTGGTGATGCCGCTGTTGTAGCCGCCGCGCCAGAGGGCCGGGCCGGCCAGCTTGAAATCCACGCGCGCCTCGTCCGTCGGACAACGCCGTCCCTGCGCGTCCACCACTTCCACGTCGAAAAACACCACGTCCGAGCCATCGGCTTGAAAACCGTTTTTACTGTTGTGACCGGTCAGCTTGAGGCTTTTGGGTTCGCCGGCGGTTCGGATTTCGTCCTGCGCGACCGTTTTGCCGCCGGCTTTGCCGACAACCGTGATGGCGCCGGGTTTGAATTTGATTGCCGGAAAGGCGTAGAGGTAGCCGGTGTTGCCGTAATTTTTGTTGTCGAGTGAATCCACGAAGTCGCACGGCTTGTTGGTTGTCCCTGCGGATTTTCCGTTCACGAACAGTTCGACCGAGTCGCAATGGTTTGCCGCGACATAAACGGTCTTCACCGTGTTGGTCGGGTAATTCCAGTGGCCGATGATGTGCATGTCCGGCTGGTCGTTTTGCATCACGCGATAGACGTAGCAGGCCTGTTTCGGCAGCCGGACGGAATCCACCTTGCCGCTCACGCGACAGACCTCGCTGCTGTCCTGCCGGCCGTCGGCGTTCGAATCCGACCAGTAAATCGAGGCGTAACCGGACCATTTCGAGTGCGCCGGGTCGGGATTGGAAATGCGGTTGAGATAATAGTCATGGTAACGCTGCGCGGCGGCGAGGCAGAAGGTTTCGGAATTCCAATGATACACATCGTTCAGCCCCGGCTTGAAACCGAAGTGCGGCGGCGAGTAATCGTCCCAGAACCGCCGCGCGGCTTCGTCGCGAAAATCCTCCGTCTCGATGAACGGTGCCCGGTCACGGCGTTCGGCGCTGTAGGCGCGGAACAATTCGGTGCGGTTGGTCAGTTCATCCGTGCGCCGGTCCTGGCCGATCATCACGCCAAAATATTCGGCTATCGGGGTTGCTCCGGAATCATTGAGCGTGCGGCAGCCCATCACGCGTCCGCCGTGCGGGTCCCATTGTTTCCGCAAATCCACCATTTGCCGCAGGTGTTCCGGCGTGATGCTGTTGTTGCCGGCCTCCCAGAACAGGATGCTGGGATTGTTGCGGAAATAAATCATCGCGTCGCGCATGACCTCCAGGCGCTGCTCCCATTGCCGGCCTTGAACGTCCTTTTCCTTGTCGCCCGCCGGGCAGACCTCGACGATGCCGGCCCGGTCGCAGGCGCGGACATCCACCGCCTGCGGCGCGATGTGCATCCAGCGAAGGTAATTGGCGTGCGTGCAGCGGACCAGTTCCGCGTTGAAATCGTGCATCCAGTCGGGATACGCCTGGCCGAGTCCCACCCAATCATCCGACGAACGTTGCGCGTAACCGGTGAGCCAGACAAATTTGCCGTTCAAGTAAACGCCACCGGTGCCGGCGCCGCCTTTGAACTCCGCTTTGCGAAAACCGGTCCTGATTTTCTGCACGTCCACTGCCTTGCCATCCACGGTGAGCAGGCAATAAACGTCGTAAAGATCCGGGTTTTCATCGCTCCAGAATTTTGCGTTCGTCAGCCGGCCGGCGGCCTTGAAAGTTTCCGTTTGACCGCTGACGAGATCGGATGGCTCGCTTTCGAATTTCGCGCGCACGACGCCATCGGGGTCCACCATCACCACGGACAAGACGATGGACTGCTGGTCGCCGGACTCGTTGCACACCTGCGATTCCACCGTGACGCCGCAGGCTTTGTTCGTCAGATCAAAGTTTGACGGATAAATGTAGGTGCCGGTGGTCTTGAGATTTTCGTAGAGCGGCAGCGTTTGATAGACCTTGCCGGCAAGGTGCAGCCGGAGGTCATGGTTCAGTCCGCCGTAATTGGGATTGAACGCGCGCCCCATCCACTCGAACCCGGTGCCGGTGGCCTCTTCCTGGTAATCGTTGCTGTTGTCCACCTTCACGGCGATGACGTTTTCCTTGTCCCCGAAGTTCACGAACCTGGTGAGGTCGAGGCCGCAGGGGGTGACACCGTTTTCATATTTGCCAACGAACCGGCTGTTGACCCAGAAGCGTCCGGCCTGCTTCAAACCTTCAAATTCGAGGAAAACTTTCCCGTCCCTGGCGCTCGCCGGCAGTTTGAAATGCTTCCGATACCAGGCGATGCCCATGTATTCATGCTTTTCACCGCCGCTGTGGCTGATGATTTCGTCGTAGGTGTCCGTGTCGTTCCAGGTGTGAGGCGCACTTACCGTCGCCCACTTTGAATCGTCAAAATCAATTTTCTCCGCGTTGGTCACGTCCTCGCGGATGAATTTCCAGCCGGGGTTGAAGTTGAACGTGACGCGCGGCGACGCGGGCGGCGTATAGGGCGTTTTCGCCGCGCCGAGCGGCAAGGTGACGGCCAGCCAGATCAAAACGGCGAACGCTGCCGGTTTTTTCATGGGCAAAATCATTTTGCGGCGGGCTGGATTTTCACCAGCACGACCCCGTGCGGCGCGACGGTGGCAGAGAATTCCCTTTCAAATTTGCCCAGGTCCTTCTGCCGCCAGAGATCGCGCACGAGTTGCCCGCCGGAAAGTTTCAAGTCGTCCCAACTGGCAACAACCGTTGCTGGCTGGTCGCCGAGGTTGAACAGGCCGACGGCCTTCGCACCGTCGTCCAGGCCCTTGGCGAACACACGCAGGGTGTCGTTGGAGGAAACGCAAGTCGCCTGTTTGCCAAGGGAATCCTGATCCACCGCGAGCACTTCATCGTTGCATAGCAGGCCCAGCGTGAAATCGTCGAGTTTTTCCAGGTCGCAACCGATGAGCAGCGGCGCGGAGAGGAGGCACCAGAGGCTGATGTGCGTGTATTGTTCGTCGGGCGTGAGCCGGGTCGGATGCAGCCTGCCCCAGCCGACCTGGCCGACGACGAGCATGTCCGGGTCGTTCCAATGTCCCGGCCCGGCGAACGGCGCGGTCGGGTCCTGTTTGAAGCCGATGCCGCTCATGCTTTTCCAGGTGTCGGTAATGTCGCCGGTGGTGCGCCAGCAATTGCCGCCAACCTCCGCGCCCCATTCCCAGACGTTGCCCATGCCGTATTGGCAGAGGCTGAAAACGATGTCGCGCGGCTGCTTCGCCAGCGCGTCATGCATCACGCGGTAGGGCTGTTTCAGCGCGTCCGTCCCGTATTTTTTTCTCTGCTCCGCGGTCGGCCACGTCCGGTTCGTGTCCGGCTGGCGATAACTGCACCAGTCGTATTTCAAATAATCAAAACCCCACGCGGCGTAGGTTTTCGCGTCCGGTTCCTCGTGCTGCCAGCTTCCCGCGCAACCACCGCAGGTCCACGGGCCGGGCGAGGAATAAAGTCCCGCCTTCAGGCCCAGGCCGTGGATGCAGGCGGCCAGACCTTTCATGTCGGGGAACCGTGAATTGGGCACGATGTTTCCCCTGGCGTCGCGAAACGGCCCACGCAACGTCGGGTCTTTCGAGTTACGATGGTTCTGCCAATAGTCGTCAATGTTGATGTAAGTCCAGCCGTGCTGGGCGAGGCCGCTCTTCACCAGCGCGGCCGCCGCGCGTTTCACCTTGTCCGCGGACACGGCGCCGGCGAAACAATTCCAACTGTTCCAGCCCATCGGCGGTGTGAGCGCGATGGTATCGCCACAGACGATGCGGAATTTTTCCTCCGCGACGCCCAGTTTGTTTTTCGCGCGCAACGTGACGTTGAACTCACCCGGCTTTTTCAATTTGCCGGTGATCCGGCCGGTCCGGGCGTCCAGCGTCAAACCGCGCGGCAGATGGTCGGCGGAAAATTTCATCGGCCGGTCGCCGGTGGCGGGAATCGTGAACAAAAACGGCGAGCCGGGGCGCACGCCAAAGATTTTCGCGCCGTTGATGCGCGGCGTGGCCGGCGCGGGCGGCGTAAGAATTTCCGCCGCCGGCAAAGGCGCGGCCGGGGCAACCGCCAGAACGGCTGTCAGAAAAAGCAACGGTGTTTTCAACCGGCAAAGAAAGAGAGCGGTCATGGTGGTCATGTTGTCTGGTTCGGTGGCAGGATACGGGGTTCGACCCGGTGCCGAAAGTTGATTCCGCCGGGGTTGTCAACGGCCGCAGGCGGGCGGGTTATTGCAGTTGCAACCGATAGAACGTCTGCGGCCAGTTGGAGTTGATGGCGTTGGTAAGAGCGAAATTGCCGCCGCTATCAAACTGATTGGTCACCACCCGTGTCCACTGGGCGGTCGGCAGTGTCAGATTGGTCGAGGACAGAACGTAATAATACCAGTTTGGCGTGCCGCCCGTGCCATTCAATGCCAGGTTGATTCCCAAAAGCCGGGTGCTGTTGATGCGGGGTGAAACGGTGCTCACCACCCAGATCGTGCCATCCACATTCAGGCGGGTCGTGTTCCAGGCCAGCCCCGGATTCAGGGACGGATAGGTGAAACCGCCGAACGCGCCGCTGTAACCGGCCGCGGTGAACAATTTGAAATTGTCGCCGGCGGTGAACGCGGCCACACCGGCGTTGCTCACGACCAGCGTGCCGCCCTCGGTCAGGGTGCTGCCAATAATCCTGACCAGCGTGTTGGTCAGCGGTGAGTGCCCGACTTGAACCAGTGTCGTGCTGCCGGCGGCCAGTGTCAGATTGTTGCTGATCGTCAGCGTGCCCAGTGGATTGCCTGGCGCGATTGAGCCGCCGGAGTTTACGCTGACGGTGCCGGAGATAATTCCGTTGCCGGCAAGTGTGCCGCCACTGGCGACCATGACCGCACCAGCACCCGTGCCGCTGCCCTTCGCATTGTTGACCAGCAACGTGCCGCCGTTGATTGTCGTGCCGGCGGTGTAGGTGTTCGCATTCGTGAAAGTCTGCGTGTTGCCGCCGGTCTTCGTGACGGCGACAGTACCCACGGTGCCGTTGAGAATAACGCCGTCAAACTCCGCGTTCGCGCTGGCGCCTCCGATGGTATAGGTCATGTTAGCTCCGCCGCTGCTGTTGTCTCCTTGCAGTTGCGTGCTGGCACCGCCAGTTAATCCACCCAAAGCAATCGCTGTTGTTCCAGTGTTGCGGACACTGGCAACGGCGGTTCCGGTTCCCAGATTGAAAATGGCGTTGCCATCTCCTCCTGTGCCGTTGAAACGCAGCGTCATCGCGGAAGTTCCGAGGGCGAGAGTCCCGGAGCCGGTCATCGTGCCGGTCAGATCAAACACGTCACTGCCGCCGCTGACGAACAGAGTCAAGGTTCCCGAGTCGTTCAACGTGGCAATACCAGTGCCGCTGTTGCCGTTGCCGGTGATGGCGTTCGTGCCATTGACCAAAACATTCGGCAGCGAGTTTGCGGTTGTGACCGTCACCGCGCCGGTGTTGTTCAGCGTGAGCGTGCCGGTGGGGGGAATCGCCGCGCCGATGGAGAAGGTCAACGAGCCGTTGCTGACCGTCGTGCCGCCGGTGTAAGTGTTGGTGGCACTGATTATCAATGTGCCCGGACCGGTTTTGATCAACATGTTTGTGCCTGAAATCGAGCCGGTGCCGCTGAACGTGTAACTCTTTGTTGACAAGTTAGTCACTATGACGAGCGCCGGCTGCAAAGTGCCGGCGAGGCTGACGGGCACGTTGTTTGAGCCGGTGTTGTCAAACGTCACGGTGTCGCCGTTGTTGAAAATGGTCGCCACGCCGTTGGTCTGCCAGTTGGCCGCGCCGTCCACGTTCCAGAGATTGGCCGACCCGTCGCCTTTCCAGGTGAGATTTCGCGCGGTCACGACGACTGCGCTGGGGGTCGCGCTGGCTTCGGGCGAATTCGGACTGAGACCGCCGGAATTGGTCGCGGCGACGACGTAATAGTAAGTCGTGCCGTCGGCGAGGCCGGTGTTGGTGTAGCTCGTGCCGGTGTAATTGGGAATCACCAGCGTCGTCACATTATTGCTGGTCGTCCCGGTATAGAGGAAGTAACCGGTCGCGCCCGAAACGGCGGACCAGGTCAAAATCACTTGCGTGTCGCCGGGAACGGCGGAGAGGCTGGCCGGAGCGGACGGCACCGCAACGACACTCACGGTGGCGTTGGCCGAAACACCGGCGGCGTTCACCGCCGCCACTTGATAATAATAAAGCGTGCTCGGGCTCAATCCAACGTCCGTGTAGGTCGTTTCCGTAACGCTCATAAGGAAAGTAAAGGGCCCGCTGGGGCTGGTGGCGCGGCTGATGATGTAACCCACGGCTCCGGACACCGCCGACCAGTTCAAGGTGATGTTGGTGGTCTGCACAAAACTTCCCGTGAGCGAACCGGGTGCGGATGCGGGTGGCGCAGGCAAAGGCACGCCAACGGCGGGAGCTGAATTGGTGCTCGTGCCGCCCGCGCCGGTGGCGGCAACCGAGTAGCTGTAAATGCTCCCATCGGTCGGCGACGTGTCGGTGTAGGTGGTGCCGGTGACGTTGTTGGCCAGCACGATCGTTCCCAAAACGTTGGAAGCGCCGCCTCCGTTGTTCACCAAAGTCGAGCGGAAGACGGTGTAGTAATTCGCACCGGATGACGGGCTCCAGTTAAGCGTCACGCTTTGATGGCTGACACTGCTGACGGCAAGGCCGGCGGGTGCGGCGGGCGCGCTCGTGGAAATGCCGGCGGCGGGCATTGCCCCGGGGCTTTCCGGAGAGTTGGTGCTCGCGCCGGTCGGATTGACCGATTGCACGACGTAATAATACGTGTTGCCGTTGACCGCGTTGGTGTCCAGATACGTTGCATTGTTCCATCCGCTGCCGCACACCGGACCGGTGACACCGCTGGCAACCAATCCGTATCCGCTGCCGGAAGTGGTCGTGCTGTAAATATTATAACTGGTGGCTCCCGGCGTCACCGGCCAGCAAACCAGATTGCAATTGTTGCCGGCATAGGCCGCCACACTGGCCGGCGACGGCGGCACATAGCCCGTCAATTCCAGCCGGAGATAATCATACATCGCATGGTCCTCAGAAGAAGCGCCACCCACCTGGCGCAAACCGAGGGTGATCGTGTTCTGGCCGGCTTGCAGCAGGCTGGCCGGGAAAGTGACGCGTTCGTCGGAAAGCACGCTATTAATCCCTTCGCGAACGGTGGTGTCACTTTCATACCCCGAACCGCTATAGGCCGGGGCGTAGCCGGTCGTGGGGAGCGCATTGGGCGTCGCGGTGACGCCGGAAGCGCTGCCGAGATTGGCGTTATTAACAGAAATGATGAGCGCCCCCTGAAAATCCGAGGCGGTCGCGATGTAGAGCGATGCCGTCGCCCCATTCGCCGGCACCGTGGGAAGATAGAAGGTGATGGTCGAGGTGGAATTGTTGTCCGTGCCCGTGCTGCTGACGACGGGCTGCACAAAGTTCCAGTCGGTCGTCCAACGGTTCTGGCCCACCGTGTAGTACACGCCGTTCGGAAAATCAAACGGGTATTCCAGGAACTTGCTCCAGATGGGGCTGGGATTCGCCGGACTCGGCCCGATGTCGCCCACCCAATAGTCGTCGCCGTGCCGGAATTTGGCGCCCGTCCGGTCGGGATAGCCGATTTCAAAAACCGTCGGTCCCACCCGCGTGGGCGTCCAGGTCACCGTGCCCAGATTATTCGTGGCGCCCCCCGTGACCGTTACGCTGAACGGCGACGCCGGAATGTCCATCGTGTTGGGCGGTTCGCCGCCCGTCAAAGCCTGCGACTGGAACGTTCCCGCCGCGCCGGGGCCGAACGCAAACATCGTGTAGTTGCCCCCGGCGATGACATTGGGAATGGTGAAATTCCCGTTCGTGTCCGTCTTCGCCCAGAATTGGCACGTCTTCATCCACTGCTGAAAATCATAGACGCTCTTGCTCGTCGCCGGTTGCTGCACCAGGCCGACCCACAGTCCGGCGGGCGAAGCATTGGGATTGTAGAGGTCGTCGATGGCGAACTGACCCGTCACCGCGCCGCGCTGCGCAGCGGACGCATAATTCGTATTGGCAAACCAATAATAGGGCCACGCCGTCGCCTCGGCGGCTGCTTGCGCGAGCGCGTCCTGATAAAGCATCTGCGCCGCCTGGTTGGTGTCGGTGACGGTATTGGTGATGTTGTTGCAGTAAATGAAATAGGGCCCGTAAACTTTCGACCAAATTTCCCCGCTGGTCCAATTGCCGTCCGTCATATTGCCGCCATAGTGGCTGCTCTCGTAATAGTTGAGGATGGTGGTGCCGATGTGCGACATCAAATCGCGCTTCATCGGGCCGTCGCTGTAATACTCCGCGCTGGCTGAGACATTCCAAAGGCCAACATTGCCGCCGCCGGCGCCCACACTGCCCCAACCCCAGACCCGCTGAACGCCAAAATCGGCGCTGTATTTGTATTTGTCCTCGTAGCGGCCCTGGTAAATGCCGTTCGTCCACAGCGTAACTTCGACCGGCGCGCCCAGCACCCCGATGGCCCCCGCGCCCGGCTGGACTTCCATCAACCGGTTGCGCGCGGCGTCCACGCACATCCAGTTGAATATGGCGCCCGCATAAATGTTATCACGGGTTTCGCCCATATTCATCGCCACATCGCTGGCGCGGTGGCTGAAAACCGCGGCGACATAAAATCCAGGCGACCCTCGCAGCATCGAGAAATGGACATCCATGACGCCGTTGGTGGTCGAGGCGCTCAACAGATCAATCTCGCAGTAACTGCTGGTGTTGCTCACGACCGAATAGGTGAACGTCCCGGTGCCGAAACCGCCCGTTTCCCAATAAAACTCGCCGCCATCCGTGCCGCCGTTCAACAACTGGTTGGTCACCGTCGTGCCGCTGTTGTTGTAGATGTAGTTGATCTGGCTGAGCGTCGCTCCCGATTTGATGCAGAGGATGGAAACGATGCCGTTGGCCATCGTCACCGTGCTGCCATTGTCCGTGAGCGTAACGTCCGGCCCGTTGGTGCCGCCGCCGGGGAGGTTGGCGAAAACCGGCACGACGGCAATCAGGCAGCCGAACATTCCCAACATTTTAAAAATCAGTGGTTTCATGGAAAAGGTGAACGCAAGGGATGCAACATCACACTCCGGGCTTGTTCAGGGTCATTGACATCCATCTAATATACACGTTCCGGATGCATCCGGCCTGTCACCAATTCTGATTATGCCATTGGCAGTCCCAACCCCAGCCCCGCCGGCTCAGTTTTTGGGCTGCCCGGCGGTGATCTGGCTGTAATCTTTGGACATTTGCGGATACAAATCCATCAGTTCATTCACGTCATAACGGCCGCCGAAACGGCGTTTGCGCCACTCGGCGCGGGCGGCTTCATTCGTCCCGAAACTGCGGTAAACGGATTCGGGCGGGTTTGTGTTCGCCGCAACGTTCGTCGCATTCGTCGCCCCGACCGGAAGGTTCGTTGCCGAAATCGGGTTGGCCCGCGTCAACCGCGCGCCCTGGTTGATGCCGTCGTCGGTGGTGAAATTCGAGGCCTGTCCGCCGCCGGCATTTTTGCCGTCCTTGTCAAAAAGCGCTTCGCGATGCCGGGTCGGTTCCCAGATGAACGTGCCGAGTCCCTTTTGGTTTGGCGTGTTGAACATCAGGTCGTTGATGAAGCGTTTGCGCGCGGAATATTCGACGACGAGCAGCCCCTTGTCCGGGTAGCGGGTGGCGAGGTCGTCAAAATTGGTTTTCCAATCGCCCTCCTGCGCCTGCGCATAGCACGACATGCCGATGATGTCGAAATCCGTGCCGCGCCGGACAAAATTATCAATCCACTCGCGCATGCGGGCGTTGCTCCGGCCCAGGTGATGGTGCAAAACAATTTTGACCGCAGGGTCGGCTTCCCTCGCGCCGGCGATGCCGGCTTTGACCAACGTTGCAAAATTGTCGAAGTTGCTCCGGCGGCCGTCCGGGAACAACATGCCGTCGGAAATTTCATTGCCGATTTGGACCATGTTCGCCGGGGTGCAGTTGGTTTTCATTTCAAAAACGGCCTGGCGCGTGAAGTCGTGAACGGCCTGTGTCAGTCCTGAAAAATCAAGGTCCTTCCAGGCGACCGGTTTGTCCTGATGTCCCGGCGAAGTCCAGGTGTCGCCGTAATGAATGTCCAGCAGAATTCCCATGCCCGCGGCCCGGGCGCGTCTGGCCAGCGCCTGGACGTGGGCCAGATCACAAAACGCCTCCGTCCGGCGGCGCGCGTAGCCGTTGGTGGACGCGGGATTGACAAACAACCGCAACCGGATGTAGTTGAACTTGTATTCCTTCAGAATCGCAAAGATGTCCTTCCGCACGCCGTGGTCGTAGTACACCGCCCCGTCCGCCTCGTCTTCCGGCGCCCAGGAAACCTCCGCGCCGAGAATGAACGGGCCGGTGCGCGAGTTTTTGTTGGTCGCCGTCGCATCCGCCGCGAAGGTTTGCAGGCAAACCGCGGCGAGAGCGATGGCGGTCAGTGTTTTCACTTTGGGGAAACCGGCGGGAGCGCCTTGAGGGTGATGGAACCGCTTTCCAGGCCGGGAGCGGACGCGGTCAAAACGATTTTACCAGAGGGGGCACTGGCTTTGACAAACGCGACGCATTTGCCCTGGAACGCATGGCGTTCACCCGCCGGAAACGGCTCGTGGCTGGCGTTGTCGGCATTATCCACGGCCGCAATCACTCCGGGTCCGGAAACTTTGAAGGTGATCAAATTTGTGGCGGAAGGAACCAGGACGCCGTGTGCATCCACCACCGTCGTGCGCACGAAGGCAACCTCGTTCCAATCTGACGGAAGCCGGTCACGGTTGGCCGTGAGGACAACCTTTGCCGGCGCTCCGGCGGTGCACAGTTTATCGGTGGCAGCGACGCGGCCGTTGTTGCGGGCGACGGCCTTGAGCGTGCCCGGCGCATAGGCCACCTTCCAAATGCGCGGCGCGGCGTCGGCATTCAGCGCTTTGGAGCCGAGCGATTTATCGTTCAGGAACAATTCGACCTCCTTGCCGTTGGAATAAATTTCCACGTTCTCCTCATGCGGTCCGGAATTTTTTGGTGTCCAGTCATGGAACAGTATCTGCGGACGGCGCAATGCATCCTGCTGTGCCGGTTCGTAGCCGGGGTCGGTGGGCCCGGCGGTATTGGGCGCGATGCGGCGCGTGATGAAAACCATCGGCTGGTCGCTCCACCAACTTTGCCGCTCGAACGCCATCGGCTTCGGCGCCCCCGTGCGGTCCAAAAGGCCCGAACCGGCGGCGACCACCGGCCAGCGCCGCGATTCACCCAGATAATCAATGCCGCTCCAGAGAAACTGTCCCGCGTAGGGCGGATTGTCCCGCAACGCCAGCCAGACCGCGCGTTCGTGCCGGTTTTCCGTGCCGATGATCTTGCGCGTGGGTTTTTGTTCATGCGCGGCGAGGATTTCGTTCTCGCGATAATTCTGGCCGATGACGTCGAGCAGGTCGGCCAGTCCGTCGTCATAATCGTGGCTCACATTCGGGCGGAACAGCGCCTGCGTCACCGGCCGGGTCGGGTCGGCTTCGTGGGCGACGGCCACCAGTCCCCGGAGAATACCCTTCGCCAGTTCCGCCTTCGGTGTGTCGTGGATTTCATTACCGACGCTGTAGAGAATGATGCTGGGATGATTGCGGTCGCGCCGGATGGTGTCGCGTTCGTCCGTTTTCGACCATTCGTTGAAGTATAGATGATAGTCGTAGGGGTTTTTCGCCACGGTCCAGCAATCGAACATTTCGTCCATGACCAGGAATCCCATGCGATCGCACAAATCGAGAAACTCCGGCGCGGGCGGGTTGTGGGCCGTGCGAATCGCATTCACGCCCAGTTCCTTCAAGGTTTTCAGCCGCTCTTCCCAGACGCCCAGGGGCACCGCCGCGCCAAGCGCGCCGCCGTCATGGTGCAGGCAGACGCCCTTGATTTTGAAATTTTTCCCGTTCAGCCAGAAACCGGTGGCCGCGTCAAAATGAAATTCCCGGATGCCGAACGGGACCGGGTCCTCGTCAAATGGCAGGCCGCCGGAATTAACCAGGACGAGTGCGCGATAAAGAACCGGGTTCTCCAAATCCCAGCGCCGCGGATTTTTTACGACGAGGTCCTGCTTGAATGGCGCGGAGGTTCCGGGGGCGATCATTTGCGGTTTGGTTTCGGTGCGGGCAACGATTTTGCCATCCGGGTCGAGCAGGACAACTGCCAGGGAAATCTCCCCTGCCGCATTGAATTCATTTGTCACGACGGTTTGCAAGCGGACGGTCGCCTCCTTTGGGCCGATTTGCGGCGTCGAAACGAAGGTGCCCCAGGGCTCGATGTGAACCGGGCCCGTCGCAACGAGCCGGACGTGGCGGTAAATGCCCGCGCCGGAGTACCAGCGCGAAGCCGGCTGTTCCGAGGTGTCGGTATGGACGGCAAGAACGTTCGTCCGGCCCGCGCCAAAGTTGAGGTGGCCGGTGAGTTCGCAACCAAAACTCACATAACCGTAAGGCCGTTTCCGGAGCGACACGCCATTGATCCAGACCTCGCTGTTCTGCATCACCCCGTCGAATTCGATGAAGACGCATTGGTTCGAAAACGCATCCGGCAACGTGAAATCCTTCCGATACCAGCCAATGCCGCTGGGCAGGAACCCGCCGGCCCCGCCGGTTTTGTTCGTTTCGGCAAACGACCCTTCGATGCTCCAATCGTGCGGCACATCGAGTTTGCGCCAGGCGCTGTCGTCAAACTGCGGCTGCTCCGCACCGGGGGAATCGGCTTTCAGAAACCGCCAGTTTGCGTCGAAGGACACGGTAATACGGGCGGGTTCTGTCGGCGCGGCAACGACCACACCAACCGCCATCGTTGCGAGCCAGATAGGAACAAGAAATTTTTTCATTTGTTCGGATTCCTGGTTTCCAAGGGCCAGGTATAACCCAGTCCCCCTTCCCCGCGGCCATCGCCAATAATGGTGTCCACGACAATGCCGGGATCCACCATCCAGATCTTCAATGTGTGCAGGCCGGCATGGGCGATGGCATGGACGCTCGTGGTCAGCGCCGCGTTGCGCAAAACGTTTTCCTGCCATTGCCGGTCGGTCTCGCTCTGGGCCGCCGGCAACGAAACGATTTGCGGCGGCTCGTCATCCACTGCAATCGCGTAACGCTGCGGCTTGCCGGTCTCGACGGAAAACGTCGGCAGCGACCGCACGATGAACTTCCAGTCACCGGGATGCTGGATCCAGATTTTGTATTGCAGGCACGGCGATTCGCTCAGAATTTTCTGCGGCTCGTCCCGGACCGGGACCAGCGTGGGGAAAACCGCAACCGCCTCGCCGTTGTAGCCGAGGCCGATGATTTTCTGCCAGTGAGCGTCCTTTCCCGGCAGAAATGCCGAAGCGTGCTCCGCTTCCATGACCACGCGGCGGTTGTCCTCAACAAAGTCCGCCCCGGCAAAATCAGGCGTAGTGGCTCTCGGCAGAGAACCGGAGGAAGCGTCTCCTTGCGCAATTTCGGCGATCTTCCGACCGCCGCTACGATCTGTGGCCGGGGCTTCAGAAATTTGCGGAATTCTCAAATCAAGCTGGCCGCGTGGGTTGGACGACATCATGTAACGCCATTTGCCGCCCGCAATCCGGTTGTTGTAAATGTCCGTGAGCCGCTCGACTTCATCCTGTCCGTGCTGCGCTTCGACCAGCCAGCCGGAGCGGTCCTGGTTTTTACCGGCGTAAAATTCCGTCAGCGCGAGGCATTTTTCATTCATCGCCGCCGTCGCCCGGACCGGATAGCCGGCAAGTTCAAAAAAGGCGTCATGCGATTCCGGCGGCATCTGCTTTTCGAGCGCGTCAACCCGCGCCGCCAAAGCGCGCCAGGCGGCGAGACGCTGTTCCGCCTCGTCACCGTTGAGCGTCGCGGAGAAGGTGTTCGTCAAATCAAACCCCAGGTGCTCCGGCTTGCGCTGGAAATTCAGCCGGTAGTATTCGGCCAGAATTGAGGTGAGTTCGGGCGTCCCGCGCTGCGGGACCGGGCCAAAATCGCGGGCGAGTTGTTCTTCCAGCAATTCATACGTGTTTGTCCCGTTCCACGAATGCGGATTCCATGCCAGATTGAGGAAAAATTCGATGTCGAGTTCCGCCGGTTTCAAGTCGCCCACGTTGAGCATCCAGACCCGGTCCGCGCCGTAGTCGTAAGCCTTGGTCATTTCCTCGGCCATGAGCGCCGGCGGCGTGGAGCAGAGCCAGAGATAATCTCGCGGGCGGCCATAATAGGAAACGTGATAATAAACCCCCGCCCCGCCGCTGCGCCGGCGTTCGCGCGCGTCGGAAAATTCGCGGATGTAACCGTAGTTGTCGTCCGGCCAGACGAGGGTGATGTCGTCCGGGATGTCCGGCGCACGCTGGTAAAGCTCGAGGACCTCCTTGTAAGGACAGAAAATCTGGGGCACAGCGGCGACATTCGTGTTGACCAGGCGCGCGAGCATTTCGCGCTGGCGTTGGATGATGTCGTGCAGGCGTTCAGCCTTTTCCTGGACAGTGCCCCCGCCAGGCATGGCGCCGTCGTGAATGCCACGCATCCCCAGCGTATAGACGTTCTCAAATTTTCCGTTCTCGCGGACGCGCTGCTCCCAATATTTCAGCACCCCGTCGGGATTAGTGACGAAATTGTAATCGCCGTGCCCGTCGCGCTTCCACTCGTCCACGTTGTCGCGGAGCATCTGCTCGCAATGTGACGACCCCATCACGATGCCATACGCATCGGCCAGTTCCTTGTCGGCCGGATAAAAATTGAAGGCGCGGGTGTCGGGATGCATCGCCGGCCAGAGATAATTGGCGCGCAACCGCAGCAGCAGCTCGAAGACTTTGGCATAGGTTTTTGGCCCGATGTTGCCGGTCTCCGGGTCGAAGGTTTTGGCCGCCCAGGGGCGCAAGCACCAATCCTCGTCATTCAGAAAAATGCCGCGATACTTCACCGCTGGCGGGCCCTGCTTGAAAACATCCCCGTGAATCGCGACCAGATTTTTTCTCTTCACCGGCACGTCCGCCCACCAATACCACGGCGAGACGCCGATGAGTTCCGACAACTGGTAAATCCCGTAAATCGTTCCGCGCCGGTCGCTGCCCGCGATGACCAGCGCCTGTTCGACACCGGGCAGCGGGTTTTTGACGACCTGCAGGACATAACTTTCCCATTGGCTGCGGATGCCGCCCGCGTCCAGTTTTCCTTCCGCTGCCAGCCGGTCAATCGTTTTGTTTTGGCCGAGCGTGCCGATGATGACCACATTGATCTTGCCGTCTGAACCTTGCGCCAGCTCCGGTTTGGTGCCGGTCACCCGTTCAACGTCTCCAACCAGATCGCCTGTAGCGCGGATCACCGCACGGTCATCGTTGGTTTCAACGAGGATGGACGCGGTGTTTTGACCGTCGAACAGGATGAAATCGCCCGTGCCCGGCGCATCGGCGAGCGATAATCCGCCAAATGCGCTCAGGGAAAACAAAATCACCAGACCGATAGCAAGCTTGCCCTTCACCGTAGCGGCGCCTCGGGAGAGCGCCGCAAATTTCATCAAACGGAAGAATCCGGCTTTCTGCCGAAAGCCGCTACGCCTGTCTTGCGGAGAACTCATTTCACGGTCAAGTTGGTTGGAAAATTGACGCACAGCATCCGGCAAAGGTGACCGAAAGACAAGTCATTCAAACTGGGGATGGCCAGCGGGGATGAATTGAGCACTGTGGCCTGGCCGACAACACGTGCGTGGCAGCCAAATGGAAATTTGTTTTACGCTCGCCCTCACCTGTTTCCTAACCTCCGCTGGTTTTTGCACAGTTCTTCAGAAGATGGGAGATGCGAGAAGGTTATGTCAATCTCACCGTTGCCGATCACGATCTTTTCGATGAGTGCTTCGACGATCTTCCGCTTGTCCTCGGTCGGCAAGGACGGCCAACCGTCCGTGAGGCGGCGAAGATGTTTGAAGCGGCGGGGGTGGCGTGGCCGGAACGGAGCATCACGAACTAGTGCTGGCCGAACCGACGGGGGATTTCGCGGTTGGACAGTTATTACGATCCGAACGAGCGGCGTTATTACCTCACGCCGCAAAGTGTGGAAACAGCCATTAAAGAGGAAAAAGCCAAGGCTGTGAAAAACAACGAGCCTTCCGAACCCGTCAGAAGCCTGCGGAAGGATGCGGAAGGGCCGAAAAAAGGTTCCGAATCAGATGATGACCAGGTTAAGGAATTGGAGCGGGAGAATCTGGATTTGAAGATTGTGAACGGGGCAAGGATTATCTCATTGAGCAACTGCAAAAGGAACGCAATGGCTTTTTCGGTCAATAAGGAAGGCGAATCAGGCAGAAAAGCATAACGCACTGAAACGTAACAATTTTTTCGTTGACTTAATTTTTATCTGAGAGTAAAAGGGATTTGCTTTCAATTTGACGTGCCAGGCGTTTGGTGGCATGTCGGGGAAAGAGATTGCATGAGGGCAAATGGGCAATGGGTTGAACGCAAACGGCTGTTTTGTTTTTTCAGACTGGGGGAAGAGAATTATCTTTCAAGGGGTTGTTTTCCCGGCTCATCCATCACTTCGGATTTTTCTTCGATTCTATGAAAACTTCATGGTTAACCATCGTGTTATTGATTTTTGCCGCCAGCAGAATACAAGGGCAGGTTTCTCAGTCGGGGCCCCCGGCCATTGCCGGCCAGGGAACAGGTCCAGTCCAGGACACACCATATGCGGTGGTGTCAAAGGGAGCCAATCAGCAAGTGTGGCAGAAGACCACTTACGAAACTCTGCCATCCGGCCAGACGGTTCTGCACATCCACCAATACACTGAACTGGCGACTGGATTGCATTACTGGAACAATGGCCAGTGGGTGGACAGCAAGGAAGAAATTAATATTCTGCCCAACGGTACGACCGCGGCAACCCAAGGCCAACACCAAGCCTATTTCCCCGGTGACATTTATCAAGGAGTCGTTGACCTGGTGACACCGGACGGCATACATCTGCAAAGCCGGCCATTGGGGTTGAGCTATGACGACGGCACCAAAACCGTGTTGATTGCGGAACTCAAAGATTCGGTCGGGCAACTGGTTGGTCCTAATCAAGTCATCTATCCCGATGCGTTCACGGATTTCAAGGCCGACCTGCGTTACACTTACACGAAGGCTGGCTTTGAACAGGACATCATCCTGAGGGAACAGCCATTAACCCCGGAAAGCTTTGGTTTGAACCCGGCCACGGCACGGTTGCAGGTGTTGACGGAATTTTTCAATCCACCGCAACCGGCGGTGACAACAATGGTGTTGCCGGAACAGGCGGGAATCACTTTGAGCGACGAGAACCTGGACTTTGGGGTGATGAAAATGATGCCGGGCCGGGCCTTCCTGTTGGGATCGGACGCCCATGAAGGAGGCGCATTGGTGAGCAAGTCCTGGGTGATGTTGGATGGCCGGCAGTTTCTGGTGGAAGAGGTGCCAGTGGAGGCGTTGGCGAATCAACTGGCGCAATTGCCGGTGCCGCAGACAGCCTCCGCCAAACCCAAAGTGAATTCCACGCTGCATGTGGTTTCGGCCAAACGATTGTTGCCGGCACTAAGACTGGCAAAAACAAGTCCAGGCGGGCGATTGATGCGAGTGGCTCAAGCGGCAAGTTCATCCCGGGGACTGGTGTTGGATTACCAGACGATTTCCGCCAACTTGACCAACTACACGTTTCAAGGCGACACGACCTATTACATCAGCGGTTTTCTAGACTTGTGGCAAACCAATACCTTTGAAGGCGGAGCGGTTATAAAATACACCAATGGCGCTTCAATAATCTTGGTGCCCGTGTCTCCAGGTCCCGTGCTCAACTGGCGGGCGAGTGCGTATCGGCCCGTGATCTTCACGGCCAAGGATGACGACTCGGTGGGCGAAAGCATCAGCGGTTCGACGGGCAATCCAACGAATTATTATGCCAATATGGCGCTGGAAATCATTGATACTTCTCCCACACTGGCTTACTTGCGGGTAGCTTATGCGCAATCAGCACTTGCTTTCTATGATTCCAACCCATCCATTTACCATGCCCAATTTATAAACTGTCAGAATGGCATTACCTCCAGCGGCGCGACAATAAGTCTACGGAATGCGTTGTTCGCCAATGTTAAAACCGATTTTTCCACGGGTGGCGGCGTGATCATTAATGGGCAAAATATCACAATCAATGGCAGCACCTGGTTGGAGACGGGCACACCATATGGTGAATCCCTTGCCTTAACCAACTGTATTCTGGCCAATGTGAATAGCCTCACCAATGTGGTCTTAACCTTAAGCGGCAGCTACAACGGCTTTTACAACAGCCCGACATTTGGGACAGTCACGAGTGGGAGTGCGGTTTATCCCTTTCAATCAGTCGGTGCCGGGAATTATTATCTGACCAATGGGTGCGGTTTTCAGAATGTCGGGACGACCAACATTGATTCCGCCCTGCTGGCAGCTTTGCGACAGAAGACGACCTATCCCCCCATCGTTTATTCCAACACCACCATATCTGTAGCTACCACCTTTTCACCCCAAGCCCAGCGGGATACCGACATGCCGGATTTGGGCTATCATTACGATCCTTTGGATTACATTTTTGGAAGTGTTGATACCTCCACAAATCTGACTTTTACCGCCGGGACGGCTGTGGGCTGGTTTGACTACAGTGGTTATGGCATTTCCTTGCCAAACAGCATCAACGTCAATTTCAACGGCACGGTGACTGCGCCATGTATTTTCACACACTACACGACGGTTCAAGAAGGCAGCGCCGTTAATTGGTCGGCGCAAAGCTGGTTTGCCTTTGGCATGGCTGCCATCGGAGCGATTGATGATCCCAATTATGCGCCGCTGATAATGGCACAGTTTACTCATTTTTCACAGTTAGCCAACACCCATGTCTATTTTCGAGACTATACCATTCAACTTCATTTTCAGGGCAATGACTGTGAGTTTTACAATGGCTGCGAGGGCGGCTATGGAATGTGGTTGTGTCCGAGCAACTGTCTTTTTGACCGCGTATATTTAGCACTACAGGCGGAATGTTGTGCGCAAATGGCGATGCAAAACTGCACGTTGTATGGTGGAAGTATGCTGATCACCCACTGGGGTGACTGGCCGGTCACGATTATAAACAGTGCTTTTGATGGAACCACATTTGATATGGACGCGAGTGATGCCTATTGTGATTACAACGCCTTTCTGACGAATGCCAACCTGACGGCCGTAATGGGTGGCCATGAAGTGACCAATCTTGTCAGCTACAACTGGCAGAGCAGTTGGCTGGGCAATTACTATCTGCCGACGAATTCTCCGCTCATTGATATGGGCAACACCAACGCCAACCTGCTTGGCCTGTATCACTTCACCACGCAGACCAATCAGACAGTGGAAGGCGACAGCATCGTGGACATCGGTTATCACTATGTCGCTACCGACACCAACGGCATCCCGCTTGACTCAAACGGGGATGGCATCCCCGATTATCTGGAGGATGCGAATGGGAATGGGTTGGATGATTCAGGAGAAACCAATTGGAGCATTGCCATTCTTACGCAGCCGACCAGCCAGACGGTGGTTCAAACCAGCAATGCGACATTCAATGTGACAGCAGGAGGCATTGCTCCATTGACCTACCAATGGTATTTTAATTCGGCACTGGTAGCCAATGCAACGAATGCGACCTTAACGCTCAACAATGTCCAGACCAACAATGCGGGAACCTACTACGTTATTGTCAGCAACAGTGTCGGTTCATTGACCAGTTCATTGACCAGTTCAAATGCCTCGCTGACGGTGCTGGTTCCACCCTTGATTGCACAGCAACCGACCAACCAGACCGTGTTGCAAGGGAGCAATGCGATTTTCAGTGTAAACGTGAGCAGTGGCAGCACGACGCCGTTGAGTTACCTGTGGTATTTCAATGGGACGAATCTTCTTGTCGGGGCAACAAACGCTTCACTGATCCTCACGAATGTCCAGACAACGAATGCAGGCACTTATTATGTGATAGTCACTAACGTGGCTGGCAGTTTAACCAGTTCCAATGCCACGCTAACAGTTCAGGTGGCGATTCCCATGCTTGCGGTTGGCGGAGAGCGTATTATGGAATTAACCGCCACTGGGGACGTGGTTTCCTGGGGTGGAAATCAGTATGGCGAATTGGGAGATTACACTTACCTCGACAGTGCGATTCCGGTTCATGTGGTTGGATTGACCAATATAACCCAAATCGCCTCCGGGGTGAATTATTCCCTGGCGATTGACTCAAATGGCGCGCTTTGGGCGTGGGGCTACAACGACGATGGCCAGTTGGGCGACGGCACTTACAACCAGACCAACCTTCCCGAGCAGATTGTGGCCAGCAACGTCACGGCGATTGCCGCCGGATGTACCCACAGCCTGTTTCTCAAGAGCGACGGCAGCCTGTGGGCCATGGGCTACAACGGTTATGGCCAGTTGGGCGACGGCTCCATTGATGGCGGCAATTACAATACCAACCTTCCCGAACAGATTGTGGCCAGCAATGTTACGGCGATTGCCGCTGGATGTAAACACAGTCTGTTTCTCAAGAGCGACGGCAGTCTGTGGGCCATGGGTTACAATGCCTCTGGCCAGTTGGGCGACGGCACTTACAACAATGCCAACCTTCCCGAGCAGATTGTGGCCAGCAACGTCACGGCGATTGCCGCCGGATGGACCCACAGCCTGTTTCTCAAGAGCGATGGCAGTCTGTGGGCCATGGGCGACAACGGCGATGGTCAGTTGGGCGATGGCACTTACAACAATGCCAACCTTCCCGAGCAGATTGCAGGTATAACCAACATCGTTTCCATCGCGGCGGGTATTGATGCCTCTGTGGCTTTAGATGGCAATGGCAACTTGTGGCAATGGGGGGCTTCTGATAGCGATGGCACGAGTTGGGTGTGGGGAGATGAAAATGGGCTGCCTGCATTGGCTCCCCGATATGTTGATTTTTATAATGGGCAACTGCCCAATTTGACAATTTTGAATGGAAATAATCAGATACCCGGTGCGGGTCTGGAATTTCCGCAGAATTTGGTTTTTCAGGTAACTGGTACCAACGGTGTGGCGTTAAGTAATGCGCCTGTCTCAGTTGAAATCATTGCAGGCGACATGGAATTGCGAACCGTCAGTGGCGGCGACAATTACAAAGGGCTTCGGCTGACGACAGATGCCAATGGCAAAGTTTCCTTGACCGGATATGCGGACCAAGACTTCAGCAATCCAGACTGCCTTGTCCGGGTCCTGGCTGCCAGCCGGGAACGAATTGTGGAGGCAGATTTCAATGAAACGCTCGTTCTGCCACCCACCATCAGCATCACCAGTCCGTCTAATGGCGGCACCTGTCTTGTCGGGATAAACCAAACCTTGACCATCACCGTTGACGCCGAAGCCACCGTTCCCGGCACTTCCATTCAGGAAGTGGATTATTATTACGGAACAAATGGGACCGCAGATACACTGCTGAGTGTTTCAACTCAAAGCCCGTATTCCTTCATTTGGACCAACAGCTTATGGTGGTCGAATGCTTTTGTTGGCCGATATACCCTGTCGGTAGTGGCGGTGGATGATGCAGGTACGCTGTCTGAACCTCAAAGCGTGAACATCACAATTGCTCTGGACTCGGACGGCAACGGGATGCCGGACTATTGGCAATTGCAGTATTTCGGTCATTTGGGTGTTGACCCCGATGCTCCCAACCCATCTGGTAATGGCTTGAACAATTTGCAGACTTACCTGCAAGGCGCCTACCCACCAGATTATTATGATGGTGTTTTGCCCAATCTGGAAATTCTGGATGGCAACGACCAGGGCGGGAATTATGACTCATTCCTTCCCTTGCCAGTAACAATAAGAGCCACCGATACCAATTCCTTCGCTCTTTCAAATGCTCCTGTGGTGTTTACCGTGGTCAATGGAACCGCTCAAGTTGCCGCAACCACAAATGATACTCCGGTCACCTCTCTTGCTCTGCTGACGGGACCGGATGGCCAAGTTTCTGCGTGGGTATATTTTCCTCCATCAAGTTCCAATTCTCCCGACAGCACGATTATGGCCAGTGCCACCAGCGGAACTAACATTGTCGCCGTCATCGTCAATGAATCCGTCCCGCTCGGCCACTGGCGTTTCGACGACACAAACACTTGGATTGGCGAGGAGGGCCAGTTGCCATTGCTGGCTACCAATGTTGTCGGCATTCCCAGTTGGAGCAGCAATGCGGTGTTGGTGGACAGCATCAGTCCGGCTTCGCTCTCCTACAACGTTGTGGAAGCCAATGGCAATACCAACATCACTTGCCAGGCAGGTTCAGTACGATTCTGGTTTAAGCCGGATTGGAGCAGTGTTGATCAGGGAGGGACCGGCCCCGATACTTACGGACGGCTGATCGAAATGGGCAGTTACAATCCCGCTTTCACCAATGGTTGGTGGGCGTTATATCTCAGTCCCGATGGCACTCAACTATCATTTGGCACCTCCACCAACGGCGGCGGCATGACGAATTTATCCGCAAACACCTCCTGGGTTTCCAATGAGTGGTATCAGATTGCGCTTACTTACTCGCCCACTGGCAGTACATTGTATGTGGACGGTCAATTGTTGACCAATGGCGCCGGGGTGATTTATTTTCCGAATGCCGATGAACTGACCAATGGCTTCAGAATCGGCAGCGACCAGGATGGCGGCAACCAGGCTGAGGGGGCTTTCGATGAACTGGAAACATTTGATTATCCTTTGAATGCGACCAACGCCGCTACTTATAGCAACGGAGTCCCGGACTGGTGGGAGATAGAGTATTTTGGGCGCACAGGCGTGGGTTACGACCCAGATGGAGACGGTCAAAGCATCTGGTATGACTACCAAAACGGCATTAACCCAAACACAATCAGCTTTTTATTCTCGGTCGCGAACCAATATGTTAATACCAACATAGTCAGCGGTGTCATCACGATTTTAGGCGGTGTGCCTTCGAGCATTACTGTGCTGGTGGACAATACCAATTTTGCGGGAGGGGCCTGGACAGCCTACACTTCATCAAACATCACGGTAAATCTTGGCTCGACTGAAGGTTCGCATGATATTTGGATCGGAATGCGCGGACCGTTGAATACGTCTTACCAGACTTGGGAGGAAACAACCCTGGTTCTGGATTCTGCTCCGCCCACAATTTCAATCACCAACCCCGTGGATGGTGTTTCATTGAATGCGTCCAGAGTGACTGTTTGCGGGAATTTCGCCGCCGCCTCACTGAAACAAATCACCGTCAATGACATCATTGCATTCGTCAGCGGCACGAACTTCGAAGCCCTGAATGTACCGCTGGCTGCCGGCCCCAATATCATGACCGCTATCATCGAGGGTTTGACCGGTGGAACAAACACCGCTTCAATCACCATCATCGGCCTGACCAATGCCGATGGCAGCATGAACAACACGGTTCAACTTCAGGCCACGCCGGTTGCCGGTTTTGCCCCCCTGCCGGTGACTTTCCAGGTGCAGGCCAATGTGCCGGGGACCATCCAACAGGTGCTCTATGATTTCAATGGCGATGACATTGCCGACTTTATTACAAACAGTCTTGATTCCATCACCTACACTTACGAAACCAATGGCGAATATTTCCCGGTCGTCACCATTCAGACAGATGCCGGGCGGTTTTCCAGCGTGGGCGGATGGAACAGCGCTTCGCTCGACCCAAGCAACCAGC
The DNA here is from genome assembly GCA_049692125.1 of Verrucomicrobiia bacterium. Classification (GTDB taxonomy): domain Bacteria; phylum Verrucomicrobiota; class Verrucomicrobiia; order Limisphaerales; family UBA11358; genus UBA11358. The sequence continues at coordinate 33,635 of JBAVOO010000059.1, forward strand.
CGATACGGATCAACGTCCAGATGCCGGCGGCGCAATCCACCTTCGCCAGCATCGCTGACCCGGTGGACATCAAATGGGATGGAACGCATCTTTACGCCCTGTCTGGGAGTGGAGCGGCCATTTATGAATTCGCCACCAACGGCAGCACCATCCGATCGTTGGGCGGCATCGGGACAAATCCATCGGGCATTGACGTGGATGGCGCCGGCAATGTTTATGTGGCGGTGACCGGCAGCAACCAGGTCTGGAAATTCAATCCGACAAACAGTTCATTTGTGGCGGACACCAACTTTGGCATCGGTGGTTGTATCGGTCTTACGAACGGAGCTTCCGGGGTAAATAACGGCGAGTTCAATGCTCCGTTTGACGTTGCAGTAACGCCGGATGGAGGAACAATTTCCGTGTCCGATTCCGGCAACAACCGGATTCAGCAATTCTCGGCGACGAACGGCGCGTTTGTTGCCTCTTTCGGTTCGTCCGGCAGCAATGTCGGTCAGTTTAATTCGCCCGAAGGACTCACTTACGATTCATCCGGCACGTTATATATCGTGGATTCGGGCAATAACCGCATCGTGCTGGCAGAAGGGGCTATCGCGGAAGGAGGAACGGGAACCTACGGAACGGCTTTGGGACAAGTCAACCAGCCCGTCAACGTCAGTGTCGGAGAGCGTGGAGTTTATGTAGCCGATACCGGCAACAATCGAATCCAGAGTTTCGATCCGCCGGAGCCGCATGATTCTTTCAGCCTTGTACCCTCTACCGTTCGTTTCGCTTTGACCGACAATTTCAGTGAACCATTCGCTGCGGCTGCCGTGGATAGCCTGACGAACGAACAGTTTTACGTGGCCGACACCGGCAACAACCGGATTCTGCTTTGCAATCTGCATGACAGCAACGCCGACGAAATACAAGCCGGCTGGAATGGCATGACAAATTGCGTTGTCCAAGGGGATATTTCCGGTGCGAACTCTTATTTTTCGATCGAATCAGCGGATGATTATCGGGATTTATTCCTTGCGACGGGAACAAGCGGCACTATTTCAACCATCAACCAGATTGGGGCGTTGACGCCGGTTTACATCAATGACGACGAAGCGGAATATTATTTCACGCAGACCATCAACGGACAAATTTTAGGGTTCCCCGTGGAATTTGTGAAGGAAAACGGTGTTTGGAAAATCCTAGAATTTTAACCATCAAACAAACCTATGAAAAATCCGCCGAAATCCATCATTAACTATTGCGTTGTTTTAGTGTCGGCATTTTTTTGCCTGTCGGCCGTTCAATCTCTTTCAGCCAAAGAGCCATATTACAAGGACCACCCCTTGAGCGATTGGATATGTTGCGCCTCGCCGGACGAGCAACAGGAGGCCTTCCACCACATTGGAACCAATGCCGTTCCTATTCTGCTAGAGCTTCTGGGCGCAAACGACAAAAGCATCAAATGGGTCGCATTGCGGCTGGAGAGCAAGGGTATGCGGGAAGCGGTGAAGGACGAAAGCACCCTTGCCGACATCCGGGAGACTGTCGCGCAAGCCTTTTGGATTTATGGAACCAACGCCGAATTTGCCATCCCTCGATTGATTAAATTTCTGAACAAAAACGATGATGATGTTACTCCCTACGCCGCAGTGGCGCTGGTAGCGGTGGGGCCAAAAGGTTTTGCTGCGTTGACCAACGACCTGGCGATGCAAAAAACTTCGGTTCGGGCGGCTATTGCCGCTGGCATCGGTCAAAATGGACAGGACGCCAAAGCTGTCAATCAGGTGTTGATTTCTTTGCTCAAGGACGAATCACCGGATGTCCGGCACATGGCCGCCAGTTTTATGCGATACTCAGACGAGGCGATGACCGCGCTGTTGCCTTTGTTGGACGACCAGGATTTAAGGGGATGGGCGGCCATGTCATTGGCCAGTTTTGGGGCAAAGGCAAAGGACGCGGCGCCCAAGCTGCTTTCGATTTACACCAATGGTTTTGACCGGCAAATTTTCGGAGACTTAAAACGGATTGACTTGGAAACCGCGGAAAAGGCGCAGGACATGGCCATCAACAGCAATCCGCTAAATCCTTTTCGGGATGGCTACACGAGAACTGAATTGACCAATGGGCTTGAATTGGTTGCCGGCGGATACATTCGGATCCAAGTTCCGAAAGAGGCATTTCGCTATTTGTCCAGTTCGCAACTCTATGACCCCAAAACTGGAAAATGGCAGGAAACAGGAGAGATGACGACAACTCGTTCCGGTCATGTGGCGGTCTTGCTCCCCACTGGGAAAGTGTTGGTCGCGGGAGGACTAACTGATAAAGGCACCTTTTCGAGCGCAGAACTTTATGATCCAGCAACTGGAAAATGGACAATTACGGGATCATTGAATAAACCTCACGCTGGAGGTGGAATAACTTTGCAGTCCAATGGAGAGGCTATGATTTTTTCTGGTGGGTGGACTCCAAGCATTAAGCCTTTTGACAAGGAATTATATGACCCCGCCACCGGCACATGGGCGGAGGTCACGAATCAGCCCGAGAAGCCAACCGACGCAAAGCACTATGAAAACAAACATTGAGCCAAAATATGTTTTGATGTTCGTACTCGCGCTATGCGGAACCGTGTCCTTCGGCCACGAGGTTCCTGTTCACCGGCGAATCACTCAAAGCGCCACCGACGCGGCGGGGAATGATTCTCCCGGCTATGGCGATTTCTTGAACATTATCTCTGCTGATTGTGGCACGCCACTGGCCGTCCAATGCATGGTCGAAGGCAGCGCCGCAGAGGACGCGCCGACCACCGAGTATGCCAAAGACGCCGGTGGTTGGCGCTCATACAACCATTTTTATGACCCACTGGATACAACCTATGGCAAAGGGCTTTCAGATGTTCCAAACGACCATCGAAGTCTGGTCGGCACCAATTCGTTCGCTTGGGGTTCCATCTCGAATTGTCTGGGTGTGAATTATGGCGGTTATTTCGGCGTGGCAGCAAATAACAACACAGTGAATGCCTGGTCTTGGCAAAACGCGCGCGGTTACGAGTGGCTCGGGTTGACAGCGACGAATGCCTTGGATCGCACCTTTGCCCTGGAAAACATGTTTGAGGCCATCGGGCATGAAATGCATCTTTTGCAGGACACGAGCCAGCCGCAACACGTCCGCAACGAACAGCATTTGGACAAGCGGGTTCTGATTGTTTGGGCGCCTTGGCACAGTTCCATTGAAAAGTATGGGTTGAAGAATGTTTCAAAATTGAATTATCAGGCAGGTGTTCAAGTGGGTATGTTGGATTGGTGGGGAGATGGTTTCACAAAATTGCAGGACTTTTGGGATAGAGGTAAATACCAAGCACAAGGCGTCACCGCGTTAAATGCTGACAAAAATGGTGGCGCAAATACATTAGGCCTTGCTGAATATTCCAACGGTAATTTCATTGGCGACCGGCATAAATACGCCGAATATTACACGCCCGATAATGTCCAAGACATTCGGTATTATCCCTATCCGGCACGGAAGAGTTATCAAACAAACGACTATCCTTTGACCTTGAAGAATGGGGACGTCATTACTCGGCGTTACTTGACGAAATCCGGCGACGGCATTTCGGTTACGCACCACAGCGCATTGACCTTTTGGGGCGTGCATCATCCTAACATAATGAAGGCAAAATCAACGACAATACGCGACGACAACGTTCTTCAAGAGTATCATGACAATTTCATCCCCAAAGCGGTGGAATACAGCGCCGGGCTTCTGGATTATTTCTTCCGCGGCACCATGGACGTAAGCCTCATCGGTTACGACACCAATTTGGTGCAATATACGACCCAGATCGTCAACACCTCACCCCAGGATTTCAGCGGCGGTGCGTTCTATTTGTTGCTGGAGACGAACGGCGTCAGAACCCTGGTTCAATCAAACGCTTTGAGCGGTATATTGGCGAGCGGCGCCGGCACGAGCATGACTTTTTCCGGCCTTTGGCCAACCAATCAAAACAAGTTGTTCCTTGTCTATCAAGGCACCATCGGCGTCACCAACGGGACCAATGCGCTTGATCCGGTGGATGCGGGCATTGGCATTGCCGCAAGCCGGTTGTGGATCAACATGACTAACACGTATTATTATCAACCTTCTCTGGCTTCCCTTGGCCTTACGAACGGTTCCACGATCACTACCAACCTGGAGAGCGACGACTTTGGATTCACGCCGACAGCGGGCAATTATGAAGTAATAGTCAATTTTGCAAAATTTGATGACACGGGCACGATTGGGTCTCTTACGTGCCATATGAGCGATGATCCATCCTGCACTTTGCCCGATGAAATCACCGATGCCATTGTGCCGGCAGATCAAGTGACGGTGGTTGGCAACCATTTGAGTGTTCCCGTCACTGCAACAGACGATCCGATCTGTGGCGACTGCATTGGTTGGTGGACCATCACCATCACCTGGCGGGCTTGGCCAGAGCCATAGGCGGGGATAGTGCCAGCTTTGCATGAATGGCTTGGGCCAACTTCAAGCCATACTTTTAAAAGGGTCACCCCTTAGCGTGAGCGGTCAGGAGCGAAAAAGCGCCTTCTTCAAACAGCCTTTTTCTTAAAAGCTGTTTTTTGTCTTTTGTCGGCGCGGACGGCATTCAAGGCGCGATTCGTTCCTGTCGTTTCAGTTGTTGATTCGGATGCTATCCTTCCCTTCGGGAGGTGATCCGTTCAGTCACCCATCTGGTGCCAGCGTAACGAGACCGGTCCGGGGGCAGACCAGCCTGCGCATTTATCAGGACTTGGTGGGCCAAGCATTAAATTACAAGAGTTTGGTTAACACCTCCAACTGCCGAATGTCGGGCTGTGTGGTGCCGTCCTCCCATGAACGGATCAAAGCCGTGGCGACGCCCATTTTTGCTGCCAAGTGACTGTGTGACAGGTTTTTCTCGTGCCGTTTGACTTAAATCCAATCGCCGACTGTCTTTATGCTCGTCGGCAACGGTTTAGACCGTTGCTGTTTTCTCGATTTTTGGGCGTAATTTATGCGAATTTGGCGTTGTGCAATACCCAGCAGGGCTACTCTCCCCCAGGAGAGGACATGCCAACGAACGATTTTTAAACATTTGAATGATGGCTGGGCGAGCACCGTTGACTGTGAATTGAAAGCCGGACGGAGAATGATTCACCTTCTCCCGGGGGAGAAGGCCGGGATGAGGGCGGGCGTGCCACTTTGAAAATCATTTTGCGATGGACGACCGGGTCAAGAGGCGATTGAATTCTCGATGCAGTTCAGTTGCAATGAGTTCCGGCTTTAGCCGGTCCGAGCCGCCTGAAGGCGGAACTCCAAACAAGCGGGGTGCTGTTGAACTAAATTTTTATTTCGTCACCCGCGCGTTTTCATCCAGTTCCAGCCGGAGATAATCGTAAATGATTCCGCCGGTCAGCATGCCGGCGGGAACGGTCAGTTTCATCACGTTTTCCCCCGCCTTCATCAACGACGCGTCGAAAACGATGTCGTGTTCCGACCAGTAACCGCCAATGCCGTCGCGATTGATGGTGGCGTTGTAAACCAGGTTGGTGATGCTCCCGATGGACTGGTCGTTGACGCTCGCGGTGAGGGTGCGGGTGCCGACGCCGCAAATGGCCAGCCGCAGCGTCGCCTGGCCGTGCGGCGCATCGGGCAGATTGAAGGCAATCGACCAGGTCGTGGGGCGG
>JBAVOO010000060.1:0-26045 GCA_049692125.1 Verrucomicrobiia bacterium
CAGGCTTTCCAGCCTGCGGGTTCTGGCGACTTTCCAGTCGCCACTTTCGTACGGATGGAACACGGGACAAGAATGTCCCGCAAACCCGCAGACAAGAATGTCTGCGCTACATGAAAGATGGAACCGCCTTAAAGGCGGGACACCGAACAGTCGCACCCGCAGCCACCTTCCGCATTGATTTCGCGTCCCCAATCGCCATAATGTGTTGATTCACCGGATGATTCGGTGATTCCACATTTGATGAATCTTGCGGACAAAGTCAGACAGGCCGGCGTGGTCGGCGCGGGCGGCGGCGGGTTTCCCGCGCACGTCAAGCTCGCCGCCAGGGCCGACACCCTCATCGCCAACGGCGCGGAGTGCGAACCCCTGCTCCACAAGGACGCCGTGCTCATGGAGGAGGAATCCGCCGCGCTGGTGAAGGGCATGCAACTCGCCGCCGAGGCCGTCGGCGCCAAGGAAGTCGTCATCGGCATCAAGGCCAGGAAAAAACACGCCGTCGAGGCCGTCACCGAAGCTTGCAAAGGCACCAACGTCCGCGTCCATCTGCTCGGCGATTATTATCCGGCGGGCGACGAATACGATCTGGTCTATGAAGTCACCGACCGCCTGATTCCGCCGGCGGGCATCCCGATTCAAGTCGGCGTGGTCGTCAACAACATCGAGACCTTCATCAACATCGCGCACGCCGCCGAAGGCCGGCCCGTCACGCACAAGATGCTTACCATTGCCGGCGCGGTGAAATCGCCCGTCACGTTGCGCGTGCCCATCGGCACCACCTACCGCGACGTGCTCGACGCCGCGGGCGGCCTCACGACGAACGACCCTGTCCTCGTCATCGGCGGATTGATGATGGGCCAGCACACCGACGATCTGGACACGCCCATCACCAAGACAGCCACGGGCGTGGTGATTCTGCCGCGCGACCATCACGTGATGGAACGCAAGCTCAAGCCGAACAAGGTCCAGGCCAGGATCGGCAAGTCCGCGTGCGACCAATGCCGTTACTGCACCGAGTATTGCCCGCGTTTCCTGCTCGGTTACCAGGTCGAGCCGCACGCCGTCATGCGCAGCCTCGCCTTTACCGCCACCGGCGCGGATTATTGGAACCAGTTCGCCGCGCTCTGCTGCTCGTGCGGACTGTGCACGCTCTACGCCTGCCCGGAGGAATTGTATCCAAAGGAAGCCTGCGACGATTCCAGGGCCGAAATGCGCCGGCAACAGATGAAATGGACCGGCCCGCTGACCGTCAAACCGCACGGGATGCGCGACGGACGTCATGTGCCCATCAAGACCCTCACGCGCAAACTGCACGTGGAGCAATACGACCTGCCCGCGCCGCTTTACTCGGAGAAAATCGAACCGAACCATCTTGTGTTGCCGCTCAAACAAAGCGCCGGCACCGCGTGCCTGGCGAAGGTGAAGATCGGCGACCGCGTGTCCGCCGGCCAGGTCATCGGCGAACCCGCGCCGAACACGATGGGCGCCATCTTGCACGCGCCACTCGCCGGTAGGATTCGAGAAGTCACCGAACAACAAATTATTTTGGAACGATGAGTGACTTGAAGTCACACGACGGGACAGAAACGGCAAGGCGCTTGCGTCGACGCGGCAGCGTCCTGGAGTGCGCCAGCCCTCTGGCGCTTTGTGCCGGATCGCAGGGTATGACAAACGCGGTGGAGGGCCACCGCCCTCCAAGACCTCGCGGCGGTTTGGCGTGGGCATTGAAATCCTCGGTCCCTGGTATTCTATGCACGTCACAAGGATTCTGAACATTTTTTGATTTATGGCTGAGAAATCCATTGGGTTGATTGAATTGTCCAGCGTCGCGGCCGGGTTCCTCGTGGCCGACACGATGCTCAAGGCCGGCAACGTGCGGTTGATTTTGTCCCGCTCGATTTGCTCCGGCAAATACATGGTGCTTATCGGTGGCGAAACCGCCGGGGTCGAATCCGCCGTGGCCGCCGGCGCCGAAGCCGCCAACGGCTGTCTCATCGACCAATTTGTCATTCCCAACGTGCATCCCGACGTCATCGCCGCGCTTGGCCGCACCTCGCCGATGGAACCGACCGGCGCGCTGGGCATCCTCGAATCGTTCAACGTGGCCACGCTGTTGCAGGCCGCCGACGCCTGCGCCAAGGCCGCCAATGTGACGCTGATGGAAATCCGCCTGGCGATGGCGCTGGGCGGCAAGGCGTTTGTCACGCTGACCGGCGATGTGGGTTCGGTGCAAGCCGCAGTGGCGGCGGGCCGGCAGGTCATCGCCGAAGCCGGCGTGCTGGTGAGCGCCATCGTCATCTCCCGCCCGCATCCGGACGTTTATCGCGAAGTGATTTGAACCGGAGCGCGGCTGTCCGCAGCCGCAGCATGTCGGGGCGCAAAGCGACGGATCGCAACGCCCTCAATCAGCAGACCTTCTTGTTGCCAACGGATGAAGAGTGCCAGCCGATAAAGCAAAAACTATCCGTTGGAACCTTTCATCTGTTGGTGATCTGGCCTGAGTTCAATACACCAACACCGGCAAGGTATCATTCGAGAATCCCTTTGGGCTTTTTCTTTGCGACCTTTGCTCCTTGGCGTCTTCGCGTTGCCCCGTTTTGGGATTTGCCAGTGCCGCCAGATTCAGGGATATTATCCGCCGTTTTTCGCCGAAATGTTATGAAACCCCAGGTCGAAATCTATGACACGACCCTGCGCGACGGTTCGCAGGGCGAAGGCATCAATTTCTCGGTCGCGGACAAACTCCGCATCGCCGAGAAGCTCGACGCGTTCGGGGTGCATTACATCGAAGGCGGCTGGCCCGGCTCGAACCCCAAGGACATGGAATTTTTTGCGCAGGCGAGCCGGCGCAAATGGAAGAACGCCAGAATCGCCGCGTTCAGCATGACGCGCCGCAAGGGCGTCGCCGTCGAGAAGGACGAGTTGATGCGGCAGATTCTCGACGCGAAAACGCCGGTCGTCACCATCGTCGGCAAGACGTGGCTGTTGCACGTCACCGAGGTGCTGCGCGCCAAGCCGGATGAAAACCTGGCGATGATCGGCGACACCATCCGCTTTTTGAAGGACCACGGCAAAACGGTCATCTACGACGCCGAACACAGCTTTGACGGTTTCAAGGACGAACCGGAATACGCGCTGGCCACGTGGCAGGCTGCGGAGAAGGCCGGCGCGGCGTGCATCGTGTTGTGCGACACGAACGGTGGCTGTCTGCCGGAGGAAATCGCGCGCATCACGGCTTTAGCCAAGGGCAAACTTACGGTGCGCCTTGGCATCCACACGCACAACGATTGCGGTGTGGGTGTGGCCAATGCCCTGGCCGGCATCGAAGCCGGGGCCACCCAGGTGCAGGGCACCATCAACGGTTACGGCGAACGCACCGGCAATTGCAATCTGACCAGCGTCATCCCGCTGGTGCATTTCAAATTGAAAAAGACCGGCGTGCCCGCGGACTCGCTGGCCAAGCTCAAGGAGCTTTCCGAGTTCGTGGATGAAATCGCCAACGTCCGGCACGACCCGCGCCAGCCGTGGGTGGGGCAGACGGCGTTCGCGCACAAGGGCGGCATGCACGCCCATGCGATTGACCGTCTCGCGCGCAGCTACGAACACATCCAGCCGGAAGCCGTCGGAAATCACCGTCGCGTGCTCATCAGCGACATGTCCGGCCGGTCGAACATTTTGATGAAAGCCGCCGAGCTGGGTTTCAAGCTCAAGCCGGAAATGCCGGAAGTGAAAACCATCACGCAACGCGTCAAGGAGCTGGAAAACCAGGGCATCGAGTTCGAGGCCGCCGAAGGTTCGCTCGCGCTGCTCATCGGCAAGACGCTCAAGCATCGCGAACCGCTGTTTCACGTGGATGCCTATCACGTTTCCATGCGCCGCGACGCCAGCGAATCCGTCTGTGAAGCGACCGTCAAGGTCCGCGTCGGCGCCCGGCGGGCGCAAACGGTGGCCGAGGGCGACGGCCCGGTGAATGCGCTGGACGGCGCGTTGCGCTCGGCGCTGGTGAAGTTTTATCCGCAACTCAAAAAGGTGTCGCTCACCGATTACAAGGTCCGCATCCTCGACAGCGACACCGGCACGGCGGCCAAGACGCGCGTCCTCATCGAATCCACCGACGGCAAGCGCGAATGGGGCACCGTTGGCGTGAGCGAGAACATCATTGAAGCCAGCTTGCAGGCGCTGGTGGATTCAATGGAGTTCGCGCTGTTAAAAACGTGAATCCGGCTTCGCCGCGCTGGCACAACGATTTGCAGTGAAAAACATCGAACATTCAACATTCAACGCCCAACATCGAATTTTGCTCATTGGACGTTCGGTGTTGAATGTTGAATGTTGAATGTTTCCCTTGTGATTATGTCCGAAATCCCCAAGGCCTACGAACCGCAGTCCGTCGAGGACAGATGGTACGACTTCTGGCTGAAGCAGGGCTGCTTCACCGCCGACCCGGCGCGCGTGTCGCCCAAACGCCCGGCCTATTCCATCGTCATCCCGCCGCCCAACGTCACCGGCGTGCTTACCATGGGCCACGTCCTCAACAACACCATCCAAGACATCCTCGCCCGCAAGGCGCGCATGGACGGCAAGGAAGTCCTCTGGCTGCCCGGCACCGACCATGCCGGCATCGCCACGCAGACGGTTGTGGAAAAGACGCTGAAGAAATCCGGTGAAATCCGGCATCGCGATGATTTGGGCCGTGAAAAATTTCTCGAACGCGTCTGGGCCTGGAAGGAAAAACACGGTGGCATCATCATCCAGCAGTTGAAAAAGCTCGGTGCGTCGTGCGATTGGACCCGCGAACGGTTTACTATGGACCCGGAATATTCGCGCTGCGTGCAGAAGGTGTTCGTGGAGCTTTACAAAAAGGGCCTCATCTACCGCGGCAAACGCATGGTGAACTGGGACCCCGTCTCGCTCACCGCGCTGTCCGATGAAGAAGTCATCATGAAGGAGCAGAAAGGCTCGCTCTATTATTTCAAAGTCGAAATCGCCGAAGTGCCGGGAACTTTTTTGACGATTGCGACCACGCGGCCGGAAACGATTCCCGGCGACACCGCCGTGGCCGTGAATCCCAAAGACCCGCGCTACGCAAAATACATCGGCAAACATGTCATCCGTCCCCTGCCTGCCGAATTGCCGCGCGAACAGAAGTTCATCCCCATCATCGGCGACGAACACGTGGATTTTGAGTTCGGCACCGGTGTGCTCAAGGTGACGCCCGCGCACGACAAGGCCGACTTCGAAATCGGCCAGCACCACAAACTCGCGCAAATTGAGGTCATCACCGCCAACGGCCACATGAGCGACCTCGCGGGTGTGGATTTGAAGGGACTCAACCGTTTCAAGGCGCGAAAGGTTGCTGTGGAAAAGCTCACGGAACTTGGGTCTCTGGAAAAAGAGGAGCCTTACACGAACAACGTCGGTTTCAGCGAACGCGCCGATGTGCCGATCGAGCCGCGCCTGAGCGAGCAGTGGTTCTTGAAATATCCGAGCGTTACTGAAGCTAAACACTCAGTTGCTTTTGGTTCTCAATTTATCAAGGACGATTCGATTGAAGAAGACATGAAAGAGCATGGGGGCGAATTCAACCCCAAACTTGTCTCTAAATCGAGACCAACTCCTTTGGAGCAGCAAGCTAAAGAGAGTGGAATTGCGTTTAGGCCGCTTCGGTGGGAGAAGGTCTATGAACACTGGATGGACTCCATCCAAGATTGGTGTATCAGCCGTCAACTTTGGTGGGGACATCGGATCCCGGTGTGGACAAGGAGTTATGTTTTTAACAGCGACATACAGCACGGTGGTGAAGATTTTATTGTTTCTCTGATGGCAAAAGGTGAAGCCGCTGACTCTCTAGCTAATGGGGAAGTCTATGATTCTCCTGAGGATCTAAAACCTGGAGACGTCATAGTTGACAGTGTTGCGACCATCAATCAATCGCTGCAAAGCCGTCTCGAACAGGAAGGTTTCACCCAAGACCCCGACGTGCTGGACACGTGGTTCAGTTCGTGGCTCTGGCCGTTTGCGACGATGGGCTGGACGGGTGACAAATCCCAAGACTCCAACAACCCAACACTCCAAGCTTTCTACCCGACCACCGATCTTGTCACCGGGCCGGACATCATTTTCTTCTGGGTCGCGCGCATGATCATGGCGGGCTACGAGTTCATGGGTGAACTGCCGTTCCGGAACGTCTATTTCACCGGCATCATCCGCGACAAGCAGGGACGCAAGATGTCCAAGAGCCTCGGCAATTCGCCCGACCCGCTCGACCTCATCGCCAAGTTCGGCGCCGACGCGCTCCGGTTCGGCACCATGCGCAGCGCGCCGCTCGGCCAGGACATTTTATTCGACGAACAGAACGTCGAGCTGGGCCGCAATTTCTGCAACAAGCTCTGGAACGCCTGCCGTTTCCGGCAGATGCAGGGTCAAGGTGCTGCCGGCGTCCCGCCGGCAGATCAAACTTCAAAAGGAAGTCAGAACTTCCGGCAGGATGCCGGAAGCACGTTTGAGGTGCAGGGCGAAATCGATCCCAAGCTTCTCACCAGCGACGACAAATGGATTCTGCTGAAGCTCGACCAGGCCATCCGCGAAATCACCGATGCCTTCGCCGAATACAAATTCAGCGAGGCCACGGCGACATTGTATCGCTTTTTCTGGAGCGAGTATTGCGACTGGTATGTCGAGGCGAGCAAAGCCGTGCTAGTTAGCAGGAGTCGAGGTAACGAGACTCAAACTTCATCTGAAGAAAATCAGAGACTCCTCACGTCGTCTCCTACAAAAGAGGACGAGGCGCGCAAGGCCAACACTCTGGCCGTGATTGATTTCGTCCTTTCGCATACCTTGCGTCTGTTCCATCCATTCCTTCCATTCATTACTGAGGAACTCTGGCACGGGATGGGATACGCCGAGGACATGCCGGAAAAACAGGGCGGCAAAACCATCATGTTCGCGCCCTGGCCCAAACCGCTCGATGACGATTTCAAATCGCACTACGGCCTGACCGAACGCGATGAGAAGCACATCGAGGCTCGGAACGAAGTGGTCACCCAGGGTCGCAACCTGCGCCGCACGGCGAACATCGCCGCGAACAAGAAAATCAAGTTCATCCTCAAACCGGCGTGCGAACTGGCGACGCACGATGTCGAAGTGCTCAAGCTGCTGCTCAACGCCGAGGAGTTCGAAGTGAACGCGAATTACCAGCCTGGCAAAAACACGATGACGGTGCGCGCCGAACTGGGCGATTTGTTTCTGCCGCTGGAAGGTTTGATCGACAAGGAAGCCGAGACAGCGCGGTTGAAAAAGGAGTTGGAGAAAATCGAGGCCGAGACCGCCAAAGTCGAACAGAAACTGGCCAACCCGAACTTCACACAAAAAGTTCCGGCGAACGTGTTGCAGGAGCACCGGCAGCGCCTCGCCGACTTGCACGGCAAACGCGACCACGTCAAGACTGCGCTGGCCGCGTTGCAAAGTTGACAGAAAATCCGAAGGCCGAATCCCGAAACCCGAAAGAAGCCCGAATTCCGAAGGAGTAACATTCCACGACGCGAGACGGTTCGGATTTCTGGCTTCGTCCCGCATTGCGGGATTTTGGCCCTCGGGTTTCGGTTTTCGGATGCAGCAACTCCTGCCTCGACTCATATTGCACGTTCCCTTTAACCTCACGCCCGCATGGAGCAAGGACTCGTCAACGACATCGCCATCAGCATCATTGCCGCCTGGATTCTGGCGGTGTTGTCGCAGGTCCTGCGCCAGCCGGTGTTGCTCGCCTATCTTGTCGCCGGGTTCATCATCGGCCCGCACGGTTTCCAATGGATCACCAACGCCCGGAACATTGAAACCATTTCCGGGATCGGCCTGTCGCTGCTGCTGTTCATGATTGGGCTGGAGATTGACCTGAAAAAAATGATGACCGCGGGCCGGGTCATCCTGCTCACGGCCGCGGCGCAAATCATCGGCTGCTTTCTGCTGGGCTGGATGGTGTTCGGACTGCTCGGCCCGGCCGGAAACCGGCTGGAAGCGCTCTATCTCGGCGTGGCGGCGGCGATGAGCAGCACGGTCATTATCGTCAAAATCCTGTACGACAAACGCGAACTCGAAACCCTCGCCGGCCGGGTCACGCTCGGCGTGCTGGTGCTGCAGGACATCGCGGTGATTTTGTTCCTGGCCATCCAGCCAAATCTGAAAAATCCAGCTCTCGGTCCACTGACGCATGCTCTCGGCAATGTCATCCTGCTGTTGTCCGTGGCGTTCCTGGCCAGCCGGTATGTGCTGCCACCGGTGTTCCGCACCGTCGCGCGCCTGCCGGAACTGGTCGTGGTCGGCGCGCTGGCCTGGTGCCTGGCGCTGGCCGGGTTCGCCGGCTGGCTTGGTCTATCCACCGCCATGGGGGCGCTGATTGCGGGCGTAATGATTTCCACGTTTCCCTATACGCTCGACGTCGTCGCCAAGGTCACCAGCCTCCGCGATTTTTTTGTGACGCTGTTTTTTGTCGGGCTGGGCATGGCCATCCCCATGCCGACGGTGGCTTACGTGCTGTGGACCCTTTTCTTCTGCCTGGTCCTGATCGGCAGCCGGCTCGTAACGGTTTTCCCGGTGCTCTATTTCATGCGGCAGGGTTATCGGGTCAGCCTGTTGCCGGCCATCAATCTTTGCCAGATGAGCGAGCTTTCCCTGGTCCTGCTGGCGCTGGGCCGGGCCAGCGGCGATGTCGCGGAGAACCTCATTGGCGTGGCGGCGTTCTCGTTCGCGCTGCTCGCGGTGAATTCCACCTATGCCATCTTCAGGAACGATTATCTCCTCCAAAAAACCATTCCCTGGTTGAATAAAATCGGCTGCCGCGACCTCGACCAGATCGCGCCGGCGGAAGTGAATGCCGGGCAGCCCAAACGCATTTGCCTGCTGGGTTTCTCCTGGACCGCCAGTTCGCTGATTGAGGAAATCAGCCGCAATCAATCCGCGCTCCTGGCGGACATGGTCGTGGTGGATTTCAACCCGCAGGTTTATGAACAGTTGCGCCAGCGCGGGGTGCAGGTTGTTTACGGCGACATCACCCAACGCGATGTCCTGCACCATGCCGGCGTTGGCGGGTGCGAAATCATCATCTGCTCGCTGCCCAACATGGTGCTCAAAGGCGCGGACAACTTGAAAATGCTCCGGCAACTCCGCGAACTGAATCCGGGGGCAAAAATTATTGTTCATGCCGAATTGCTCGCCGACATCCCGATTCTGTATTCGATGGGCGCCAATTACGTCACCGCGCCGCGTCTGCTCGAAGCCGCTGATTTGCTGCGCGCCATCGAGGCCACCGGCAAACAAATGCTCGACCAGAAACACGCCGAACAATTGAAACAACTTGAAGGGCGCAACGAGGTAATTCCATAACCGGAGCGCCGGACTCTGATCCGGCGTGCTGTCCAGAGCTTATCTGCCGATGCCGATTTGGAAATCGGCGCTCCGTTCCAGCCTTTCAACCGGAGAAAATTTGATTTGCTTCCACACCAGAGAGTTATAAGCCTCCCGCCAGAGTGCAACGAAGCTTTTCATTCTTGCTTCTCCTGTTGCTGCCGGTTGCGGCATGGGCCGACGGGGTTGTGATTCCGCCTGTGGCCTATCCGGCTGAAGTTGCCATGCCGGCCCAGAGCGCACTCATCTGTTGGTCAAATGGACTGGAACGTTTGGCCATTGGGACGGAATTCATCGGAACAGGGACGAACTTCGCCTGGGTGGTGCCGTTACCAAGCAAGCCAACTATAGAGGAAGCCTCACCCGGGCTCTTTACTACGCTGGAATATGTTTTCCGGCCCAATATCATTCACAATGTCTTCCCCTTTCACCTGTTGCTCTTGATCGGCGTCGGCGTTATCTACCTTCTGCTTAACGTACGACGGAACACTCAACCACGAATTTCTGATACGCTGATTTCGGTGTTGGTTGGCTTGGCAATAATGCCACTTTCTGCGTGCATGGCACTTCCGCTCGTGGTTCTGCTTCCCTATACGGTCTGGAGGGTACGGACCGGACGGGAAGCACCATGGGCAATTCTCGCTCTTCTTTTCATTTTGTTCCTGATGAGCAGTATGCTGCTGCCGGCCTTGGGTACAGCGGGCGTGAGTGTGTCGGTAACTGGGGTTTCCGTTTTGAGCCACGAAATCATCGGCGAGTATGACACAACCACTATCACCGCCAAAGACTCGCAAGCCTTGGCCGAATGGCTCAAGCGCAACGGGTACGCTGTTTTCCCGGCTGCCGACAAAGTCGTTTCCAATTATGTGAGCCGGGGATGGGTCTTTGTCGCCACCAAATTGCAGCGTGACTCCGCCATTCAAGGCACCAATTGGCCACACCCATTGTGCTTTAACTTCCACACCGACAAAGCGGTTTATCCTATGCAACTGACGAGCATTGGGACTACCAATTTGACTGTTGATTTGTTCGTGTTTGGCCCTTCACGCGCCGAAGCCACATTCTTCCATACCGTTCGGTGCGCGAAGCCGCTTTTCCCGAATCCCGAAGATATTTTACGCGGCTCGACCAAAGAGCTTCATATCGTCCATCCGCTATTGCGAAAGTGGGTTGCCGGGACTGCTGTCGCAACAAAACTAACCGCAAATTTGAGTCCAGCAATGATGTCTCAAGATGTCGAATTACGGTGGGCGCCATTTTCCGAATACCAACGTGAGTTCTACAGCAACCAAGGCGCTGCCATTTTCGGCCTGAACTGCGGAACCATCATCTTCGTGGCGGTCTTATTGCCGGCAAGCATTGTCACCGGATTTAGACGGGAATGGCGACCGCATCTAAAACGGCTGCTCGGACTAACTGTGATTATCGGAGCGGTTGTGGCTGCAGGGGTGTTTGTCGCAGTTCCTAAAATCCCGGTGCGACTCACGAGACGCCCTGCGTTGCATTCCATAATGAATTTGCGCCAACTCGAGCTTGGATTTACTGAGGAAAGCCGATCGAATCGAGTGTCGTCGCTGGCCGAAGCGCGCGCCGTCGTGAAAAAGATTGAAAACCAGTATCCGCAATTGACCGAACAGAACCTATTGCTTGGGGGCGCTGTTCGCGAGGAAGACTCCCCTGGCAATTACCTTCTGCGTCAAAGCACAAATGGAGTGGACTTTGTGTGGTTCGACGCAGATGGCGGTGAGCATGGGCTAGCCAAGTAGAGCTTTCTTTCGGAAAAAATCTCGACCGGATGGCGTTTTGCTGGCATTTAACCCGTTTGTGAATTTACAATCCGCACAAAAAGCCGCCGTCCAGGCCGCGCGCGCCGCCGGCAAACTCATGCTGGCCAACTGGCACGCGCCCAAACGCGTCAATTCCGCCTACGCCCACGACATCAAGCTCGAATTGGATGTGCGCTGCCAGAAACTCATCGAAAAAACTTTGCGCGCCGCGTTCCCGCAAATTTCACTGCTCGGCGAGGAAGGCGATTCCGGGAATGTGAACGCCGAATATCGCTGGGTGGTGGACCCGATTGACGGCACGGTCAATTACGCCTTCGGCATCCCCCACGCCGCCGTGTCAATCGCCTTGCAGGCAAAGAGTGACAAGTGGCAAGTGACAGGTGACAAGAAAGACAACCGAAGTTGCACGCGATTTCCTGTCACATGTCACGTGTCACATGTCACCGTTTTGGGTGTGATTTACGGTCCGTTTACGGATGAACTGTGGACCGCGACTCGCGGCGGGCCGACGCGGCTCAACGGGCGCATCGTCCGGGTCAGCCAACGCGCGAACGTGGGCGACGCCATCATTGCGATGGGATTTTCCAAGAGCAAACTGAACCTGGAGAAAAGCCTGCCGCACGTGAACCGGCTTTCCCGGCGCGCGTTGAAAGTCAGGATCATGGGTTCCGCGGCGCTCGAGCTGGCCTATGTGGCCACCGGGCGGTTGGACGCCTACATCGAGCGCACCATCAATCTGTGGGACATCGCGGCGGGTGCCTTGATGGTGGAATGTGCCGGCGGCGAATTTTACACGCGGCCCGCGCCGGGCGGGAAGTTCCGCATGGTGGCCGACAACGGCCGGCTGCGCCGGAAACTTCAACTGGGCAGCTTGCTGAAATGATTTTGGCAGGAACGCCTGCCGCGCAGTCCTACCGCAAATTGTTCGCGATGAAAAATTCCTTGAGCTTCTCCAATGCCTGCGCGCGGTGGCTCAGGCGATTTTTCACATCCTCACCCAGTTCGGCGAATGACTGCTCGAATCCCACCGGCACAAACAGTGGGTCGTACCCAAAGCCGCTTTTTCCCCGCGGCTCGAACCCAATTCGTCCTTCACAGGCACCATCAAATAATTGCGGACCTTGGACCTTGGACTTTGGACTTTGGACTTCAGCCAGCGCGATGACACAGTGAAATCGCGCCCGGCGCTTTTCAAACGGAACATCCTTGAGCAGTTGCAACAACCGGGCGTTGTTGTCCGCGTCAGGCGCGTTGCCGGATTTGGCGGAATCCGGCGCGGCAAAGCGCGCCGAATGCACGCCCGGCGCGCCGTCCAGCACATCCACCTCCAGCCCTGAATCGTCGGCCAGCACGAAAAGCGGTGACGAGTGACGGGTGGGAGGGAAAGTGACGGCAAGCCAGCGCGCCAGTTCAACGGCTTTCTTCGTCGCGTTGCCATCGAAGGTGCCGGCGTCCTCCACGACTTTGGGCGGGTCGGGAAAATCGTTGAGTGTGAGGAATTGGGACGCGCCGCCAAGGATGGCGCGGATTTCGCCCACCTTGTGGGCGTTGCGAGTGGCAATCACGATGGTCGTCACGCGAAAACGATAGCAGTCAGACGTTTGCGCGCAACCCATCAGCTTCGTTGGCAAATCTCACGGCGGAACCGGCCGGGTTTGTCCCTCAACACGGTCCTCAATCCAGCAACTCGGCCAGCTTGCTGTGCTTGCGTTTGAATCCGTCAATCAGCCGGTCGTAGTGATGAATCCGCCGGAAGGCGTGCGCGATCAGGTAAACCCCCAGCGCGGTGAGGCCCAGATTCAGCAGCAGCAATGGCACCAGCCATTGCGCCACCTCGTGCAACTGATACATGCGCGACGTGGCGATTAAAATGCTCAACACCGACAGCGGGAACGCAAAGACGGCGATGCCGGTGCGCATGGTGGAAAGCGAGGTGCGCTTTTCCGACAGGAGCACCTGAACTTCATTGAGGATCGTGGCATCCAGTTCTGAGTCGGCCTTGGGCGGCAAGGGATTGCTCATAATTCAAGCCAGTGATTTCTGCACCAACCTTACCACAACCGGCCCGAAGAGAAACGTTTTTTGCCCACACCCGCCGTGACCGGCAAGCTCATGCCATCCGGCGCACCGATGCGCGGCGAATATCAGGTCTCCGCGTGGGCAGTTTCAGTTTCTGATCGTTTGTGCTCCCATTCGGCATGCGCCTTCTCCAGGCACTGCGGACAAATGCCGTGGGTAAAATCAGCGCCCGTGTATTTATGGAAGTAAGCTTCAATCTGTTCCCAGTATCCCTCATCATCACGGATTCGTTTGCACCAGGCGCAGATGGGCAGCAATCCCTGCAACGTTTTGACTTGATCGAGCGCATCCGCCAGCCGTGCCGAAACCCGCCTTAACTCCAGCAGCGTCATGACCTGCCGCGACAGAGCCTGCATCGCCTTCAACTGTTCGGCGGAAAGCTGGCGCGGTTGACGGTCATTGACACAGAGTGTTCCCAGTGCCAATCCCTCCGCGTTAATCAGTGGAAAGCCTGCGTAAAACCGGATGTGAGGTTCGCCCGTGACCAGCGCACTGTCGGCAAACCGTTGGTCCTTCGTTGCGTCTCTGACGATAAGGGGTTCGGTCTGGAGAATCGCATGCGCACAGAACGCGACGTCGCGGGATGTTTCCTGCTGCTCCAGCCCCACTCTCGATTTGAACCACTGCCGGGCTTCGTCCACCAGGGAAATCATGGCGATGGGAACCTTGCAAATATGCGCGGCCAGGATGGTGATATCGTCGTAGGACTGCTCGGTATCGGTATCGAGAATGTGATACTCTTTCAGGGCCGCGAGCCGTTCGGCTTCATTGGTTGGTAATGGAGCTTTCATTTTTCAATGGCTTTCAATGCGGGATAAACCGCGACCGGCGCCGTCAGGGCTAAAACGGCATCCCCATCCGGGATCATGGCTGGCCGGTCGCGTCTGGTCATAAGTGGTCATAAGTTAAATGACATAATTGTTATATTGATTGTAACTTATCACAGATTGCTCAAAATCAAATTATTTGTTGTCGCCGGAAGTTTCCCCGGCCGTGTATTTGTGCCGCAAGTGTATTTGCATCATGAGCTTAGGTATGTAATGCGTCGCGATTGGCGGAAGAGAAAAACGGACAGAGTTGCCGTTCGCCATGAAAGTAGCGCAGACATTCTTGTCTGCGGGTTCACGGGACTTTCCTGTCCCGTGTTGAACTGGCGACTTGAAAGTCGCCAGAACCAGCAGGCAGGAATGCCTGCTCTACCCGGCCGAGCTGCCTCTTTTGGCCGCTCAATGGCCAGCTCAGCCGGGGACAACGTAATTGACCCTGACGAAAAAAAACGGTTTCCTGTGCCCGGTCGGATTTATGGACCCACAGAAACCCACTCTGGATGATTTGCGCATCAAGCGTAGCGACAAGCCCGAATCGAATTTACGAATCCGGCCGGTCGCCATTGGCATTTTCGTTCTGGTCTTGGCGGCCGGGGTGATTTGGTGGCTGACGCGGCCCAAAGCCATCGAGGTGCGGACGGCGGTCGCGCGCGAAATTGGCGGTGCCGGCGGGGACCACACGGTGCTGAATGCCTCCGGTTACGTCACGGCGCGACGGGCGGCGACGGTTTCCTCCAAAGTCACCGGCAAAGTCGTCGAGGTGCTCATCGAGGAGGGCATGAAAGTGAAGGAAGGCCAGGTTCTGGCGCGGCTGGACGATACAAACATCAAGACCAGCCTGAACGTGGCGCAGGCCCAGTCGGAATCGGCCCGGGCGGCGTTGGACGAGACCCGCGCCCAGCTCAAACAGGCAAACCAGGAATTTCAGCGCATCACCGAACTGGCCAAACAACACATCGCGTCCCCATCCGACCTGGACCTGGCCGAGTCGAATGCCAAATCGCTGCAAGCGCATCTGGCGCAGCAGGAAGTGGATGTCACCGTGGCGGACCGCAACGTAGCCATGTGGCAGCAACAGATGGATGACATGATCATCCGCGCGCCGTTCGACGGCATTGTAACGACCAAGGACGCCCAGCCGGGTGAGATGATTTCACCGGTGTCAGCCGGCGGCGGGTTCACGCGCACGGGCATCGGCACCGTGGTGGACATGGACTCGCTGGAAATTGAAATTGACGTCAACGAGAGCTACATCAACCGCGTTCAACCCGGCCAGCCGGTCGTGGCCACGCTGGACGCGTATCCGGAATGGAAAATTCCCTGCAAGGTCATTGCCATCATCCCAACGGCTGACCGGCAAAAGTCCACGGTCAAGGTGCGCGTCGGTTTCGACAAGCTGGATCCGCGCATCCTGCCGGAGATGTCGGTAAAGGTGGCGTTCCACGAGACTGGCGGCGTGCCGGCCACGGCGAATCGTACGGTGCTGGTCCCGAAAAGCGCGGTGCAAAGCCGGGACGGACGGGATGTCGTGTTCGTCGTCCAGCATGGCCGCGCCGAACGGCGTGCCGTCACGGTGATTGATACGCAAGGTGACGATTCCGTGTTGAGCGTGGGCGTCTCCGCCGGCGAAAGCGTGGTCGCGGACCCACCCACCAGTCTCACCGATGGAACCGCCGTCAGGGCAAGGAAGCTATGAACGAAAACCAATCAAACAATGGGGCGCTGGTGCGCGTTGAGAATGTGGAAAAAATCTTCCATCGCGGCTCGGAAGACATCCACGTGCTGGCGGACCTGCATCTGCAGGTCCCCGCCGGCGAATTCCTGGCGTTGATGGGCCCGTCGGGTTCGGGCAAGAGCACGCTGTTGAATTTGATCGGCGGTCTTGACCGGCCGACCAGGGGCCTCGTCACCGTCGCGGGTGAACGTCTCGACCAGTTGTCCGACCACCGGCTGGCCGCGTGGCGCGCACGGCACGTCGGGTTTGTCTTCCAGCTTTACAACCTGTTGCCGGTGCTGACGGCGGAACGGAACGTGGAACTGCCGCTGCTGCTGACGCACCTGTCCAAGGCGGACCGGATGAAGCACGTGGAAACGGCGCTGGCGGTGGTCGGGCTGTCACATCGCGCAAAGCATTATCCGCGCACCCTTTCCGGCGGCGAACAACAACGCGTGGGCATCGCCCGCGGCATTGTCACCGACCCGACGTTGCTGCTCTGCGACGAACCAACCGGCGACCTTGATCGCAAGGCCGGCAACGAAATCCTGGATTTGCTCCAGGCGCTGAACCGGGAGCATGGCAAAACCATCATCATGGTCACGCACGACCCGCACGCCTCGGCGCGCGCGACGCGGACGGTGTATCTGGACAAGGGACAACTGAGCAACGAACCGGTGAAATGAGAAGAATTGGAGTAATGGAGCATTGGAATATTGGAGTGTTGGAACATTTCCGCGCGACGCGTTTTCCCATCACTCCATCACTCCATCACTCCAGCACCCCGTGTTTTCGATGAAATTCTTCCATCTCATCTGGAGCAATCTGAAGCGGAAGAAGCTGCGCACGTCGCTGACGCTGCTCTCGATCCTGGTGGCGTTCATCCTGTTCGGGTTTTTGATGGCGATCAAACAGGCGCTGGCGGGCGGGGTCAGCCTGACACGCCAGGACCGGCTGATCGTGCGGCACAAGGTGTCCATCATCCAGTTGCTGCCGGAGAGTTACAAGGCGCGGATGGAGCGAATCCCCGGCGTGGCGCTGGCGACGCACCAGACGTGGTTCGGCGGCATTTACCAGGACCCGAAGAATTTCTTCATGCAGAATCCCGTGGTGCCGGAGGAATTTTTGAACATGCATCCGGAAATAATCCTTTCGCCGGATCAAAAAAAGGCGTGGCTGGAAACGCGGACCGGCGCCATCGTCGGCCGGAAAACCGCGGAACGGTTCCATTGGAAAATCGGTGACAAGGTGCCCATCCAGTCTTCTATTTGGTCGCAGGAAGATGGCAGCCGGAATTGGGAGTTCGACATCGTGGGCATCTATGACGGGGACAAAAAAGAAACCGACACGACGCCGCTGTTTTTCCGCTACGATTACTTCGATGAGGCCCGGCAACCGGGGGCCAAGGGGTTGGTGGGCTGGTACAGCATCCGCGTGAAGGACCCGGCGCAAGCGGCGGAAGTGGCGAAACTGGTGGACCAGGAGTTTGAAAATTCGTCGGCGGAAACCAAGACGGAGCCGGAGGGCGCGTTTGTGCAGGCGTGGGCGAGTCAAATCGGCAACATCGTGCTGATTGTCGCCGCCATCCTCGGCGCGGTGTTTTTCACCATCCTGCTGGTGACCGGCAACACCATGGCGCAGGCGGTGCGCGAGCGGACCGGTGAACTCGGCGTGCTCAAGGCCATCGGCTTCACCAACGGACAGATCGTCGGGCTGGTGCTCGCCGAGTCGTGCCTGCTGACGGTCCTGGGTGGAACACTGGGCTTGGGACTGGCGTGGCTGGTGATTGTTCGCGGCGACCCCACGAACGGCCTGTTGCCGATGTTCTTTTTCCCGACACGCGACCTGCTCGTTGGGCTGGGCCTCAGTGTTGCGCTCGGTCTGGTCACGGGAATTTTTCCCGCGCTGCAAGCCATGCGCCTGCGCGTGGCGGACGCTTTGAGGAGGATGTAAAATGATTTTCCAAACTAATTTTCAATTCGTGGCAGGGTCGGCGCGCTGCGCCGACCGGACGCCGCAGCGCGGCGTCCCCACCTTTCCAGAAATTCACATTTGATTATGGCCGGCCCCATCAACTGGTTTTCACAAATCGTCTCCATCACGAAGTTCGGGTTGCTGAGCATCCCGCAACGGCGCGGCGCGGTGGCGGCCACGGTCATCGGCATCGCCGGAGTCGTCACCGTGCTCGTCGGCGTGCTCTCGATTGCGGCGGGTTTCCGGCAGGCGATGACCGTTTCCGCGTCGCCCGACGGGGCCGTCGTTCTGCGCAGCGGGGCCGACAGCGAAATGGTCAGCGGCCTGGGCCGCGACCAGACGCGCGTGATTGCCGATGCGCCGGGCGTGGCGCGCACGGCACAAGGCCCGCTCGCGTCCGCGGAATTGTTCGTCATCATCAATATTCCAAAACGCTCGACCGGTCTGGACGCGAACGTGCCATTGCGCGGCGTGGAAAACACGGCTTGGCAGGTGCGCGACAACATGAAAATCGTCCAGGGCCGGATGTTTGAATGGGGCAAGGACGAAGTCATCATCGGCGCCGGGGCGGCACGGGAATTTGCCGGGCTGGACGTCGGCTCGAACATAAAAGTTGGCCGCTACGAATGGCCGGTCGTCGGGATTTTTTCGGCCAACGGCGGCGCGGCTGAATCGGAAATCTGGTCGGACGCGAAAGTGCTGCAAGCAGCGTATAACCGCGGCGACTCGTTCCAGTCCGTTTACGCAAAACTGAATTCGCCGGGCGCGTTTCAGGAGTTCAAGGATTCGCTGACGTCGAATCCGCAGCTCAACGTGAAAGTCGTCCGGCAATCCGAATATTACGCCGAACAATCGGAAACCATCACGCGGCTGATCACGACCTTGGGGTTCCTGATTGCATTCTTGATGGCCATCGGCGCGGTGTTCGGCGCGCTAAACACGATGTACAGCGCAGTCTCGGCGCGGACACGGGAAATCGCCACGTTGCGCGCGCTCGGTTTCGGCAGCAGCGCCGTGGTGGTTTCGTTGATGCTGGAATCGCTGCTGCTGGCGCTGGCCGGCGGCCTGATGGGCGGCGGGCTGGCTTGGCTGGCATTCAACAATTTCCATACTTCGACAATGAACTGGCAGAGCTTCAGCCAGATCGCCTTCGCCTTCAAAGTCACGCCGGAGCTGCTGGTGCGCGGAATCGTGTGGTCGGCGCTCATCGGTTTGATTGGCGGCCTGTTCCCGGCCATCCGCGCCGCGCGATTGCCCATTGCCGCGGCATTGCGGGAATTGTGACACCGCAAGCTTCTTGAATTGAAAGTAGCGCAGCCGTCCCGGCTGCCGGTTGCAGGCGAGACGCCTGCGCTACATTGATCAATACCGACAATGCTCCGGCTTGTTTCATCAAACCCCGATCAAGGCCGCGCCGATGACGCCGGCGGAATCGCCGAGCTGATGTTTCACGATGGGCGTCTCCAGCGAATCGCTGAAAACCTGCTTTGCCACTTCGGCCACGCCTTCGGTGTAGAGCGCATCGAAGTTTGAGACGCCGCCGCCAAGGACGACCACGTCCGGGTCCAGCACGTCAATGAGGTTGGCGAGCGAGCGGCCGAAGTTGCGGAAGAAAATTTTCATGAACGCCACCGCCTTCGCATCGCCGGCGTGATAATCCTGTACAATTTCCTTGAATGACCTTTTCTTCCCGAACTGTTCGGCGTAGCGCGCTTCCAGTCCGCCGCCGCTGATGTACGTTTCCACGCAGCCGCGCTGGCCGCAGTAACACAACGGGCCATCCGGGGCGATGGACATGTGGCCCCATTCACCGGCAATGGCCTGTGGCCCGGTGATGACTTCGCCCTGGTGGACAATTCCCCCGCCGCAGCCCGTGCCCATGATGACGCCGAAGACCAGTTTCTTTCCCCGGCCCGCTCCGAGCAGCGCCTCGGCCATCGCGAAACAATTTGCGTCGTTTTGGATCTCAATTTTCCGGCCGAGAATCCGTTCGAGGTCCGCCTTCAACGGCTGGCCGTTCATGCAAACCGTGTTGGAATTTTTCAACAAGCCGGTGCGCGGCGAGATGGCCCCGGGCGTGCCGATGCCGAACGTATGCGGCGCGCCTTGGACGCCGGCGGCGAGTTCGTCATGCAGGTTCTTGATGCGGTCGAGGATGTGATTGTAACCCTTTTCCTGCTGGGTCTCCACGCGTTTGCGGAGAACTTCCCCAGTCGCACCTGTCGCGCCGGCCTGTCCGCCATAGCCTTGGCGACGGCGGAAGTCTTGGCGAAGACGGATCGCCTCTTCATCCAGAACAATGCCTTCAATCTTCGTGCCGCCAAGGTCGATGCCGATGCGAAACATGGTTTCAAATCTTCCGCCAAGGGGGCAAATGATTCAAGCGCGCAACGGCGTAGCGCAGACATTCTTGTCTGCGGTTTCACGGGACTTTCCAGTCCCGTGTTGAACTGGCGACTGGCCGCCGTCGCGCCGGAGCGGCGCTTTGGCGCGCCGCGAAGGCGGAAAAGTCGCCAAAACCAGCAGGCAGGAATGCCTGCTCTACTGGACCCGTTTCCACGGCAGGGAGAAATGATACGTTCCGGCAACGAGCGGGAGCCGGGTGATATGATCATCCGGTATCTGGAGTGGCCGGCCCGATTGCCGGACGTCCGATGGCGGAATAGGCAATGTGAGCGTTGCGGTTGTGTTCGGGGGAATGGTGACCTCGTAAAGGATTTGGTCGTTCCCGATTTGCCAATCGGAAGAGATGAGGCCGTAGGGGGAATCAAGCGACGCTTTGACCCGGGAGAGCCGCGTGGTGAACTGGGGGTTCAGGGAAAAGTGTTTGTAACCCGGATTTGACTCGTCCGGTTGAATGCCGGCGGCACCGGAGTAAAACCACGCACCGACGGAACCCAGCGAGTAATGATTGAAGGAATTCATCGCGGAATCCTGAAAACCATGTTCCGGGGTCCAGCCGTCCCAACGTTCCCAGATGGTGGTGGCGCCGTTTTTCACGGAAAACAGCCACGAAGGATAGGTGTTGGTCAGGACGAGTTGCCAGGCGAGGTCGGAACGACCGATTTGCGTCAACGTGGGACAGATGAGACCAACGCCCACGAACCCGGTGGTCAGGTGGCCGTTCTGTTCAACGTCTTCGACCAGTCGCCGCGCGGCGACGGCCCGGAGATTTTCGGGGAGAAGCTCGAATTGGAGCGCGAGGAGGTAGGCCGTCTGGGTGTTGCCCTTGACGATGCCGTTGGTGGAAACGAAGGCTTGGTTGAAGGCATCGGCAATGTCGTGGAAAAGTTTGTCGTATCTGGCAGCGTCGTCCGTCTTGCCGAGTAATGCCGCCGCCCGGGCAACCAGGTGCGCGGAATTCGCAAAGTAGGCGGTGTCCACCACGTCGGCAGGCGTGCGCTGCGGCGCCAGGTGATCACCAACGCCGCCGCTCAGGATCAGGTTGGTGGAACGGCGAAGGCTGAATTCAACCCACCGCACCATGAAGGGATAATTGTCCGCCAGAAACGCCCGGTCACCGTAGGCGGTGTACATGACCCAGGGAATGACGACCCCGGCGTCGCCCCACACCGGCATCGCCGGCTGGGTCCGGGCAACGCGCGGTGAGACGTCGGCGTAGTCGCCGTTGGAACCCTGGCCGTCATCAACATCCACCAGCCACTTGGCAAAGAAGGCGGCCACGTCGGCATTGCGCGCGGCGGTCGGCGCGAACACCTGCGCATCGCCCATCCAACCCATGCGTTCGTCGCGTTGCGGGCAGTCGGTGGGCACGCTCAAAAAATTGCCGCGCTGGCCCCAGACAATGTTTTCGTAGAGGCGGTTGAGATCGGGGTTGGAGCATTCGAAAGTCCCCGTTGACGGCGTGTCGGAACCGACGACGATGGCGCGAAGAGCATCAGCGGTGAGGGTTCCGGGATAACCGGTGATTTCGACGTAACGGAAACCGTGGAAGGTGAAGTGCGGCTCAAAAGTTTCCCGCTCCGGTGCGCCCCGGAGGATGAAGGTGTCGGTGGCCAGGGCGGGCCGGAGATTTTCAGTGTAGAGGGAACCATCGGCGTTGAGCATTTCGGCGTGTCGAAGCGTGATCGTAGCATCCGCGGGACCGCGGGCAGCGAGGCGGACACAACCCACCAGGTTTTGTCCGAAATCAACCATCCAGGTGTCCCCCCGGCGGGTGATTTTTTGGGGTGCAAGTTCAAGCAACCGGCGCACCGGAGGGCCAAGTTGCGGAACGAGCGCGATGTCGTGCTGCTCGATGATGGCATTGGTCCACTGTTCAATGGAATCGTCAGCGGTATCTCCCTCTCTTCCGCGAAGCGGAGGAGAGGGCCGGGGAGAGGAGGCGCTTAACTCCCGTTCCGCCGACTGTAGAGCCGCCCCTCTCCTCGGTCCTCTCCCCGCTCCGCTGTCGCGGGGCGAGGAAGAAGTAAAAGATGGCTGGTTCCAGTCGGGGACGGCCTTGCGGGCGTCAATGACTTCGCCCCATTGCGCGTCCGAGCCGAGGATTTCGCCCGGACCCGCCTGCCAGGAATTGTCCGTGGCAATGATGTCCTGGGTGCCATCGGCGTAAGTGATTTCGAGCTGGGCATTGAAAACCGGGCGGCTGCCGTATTGCGCAAGCCCCATCCAGCCCAACCGGCCGGCATACCAGCCATCACCGAGCACGGCCCCAACGGTATTTTCCCCGGCAACGAGCAGTGACGTTACGTCATACGTCTGGATCATCACGCGTTTGTGGTAATCGGTCCAACCTGGGTCCAGCACCGAATCTTGATTGACGTGCCAGCCGTTGATTGATGCTTCATAGACACCCAGCGCCGTGGCATAAAGACGGGCCCTGGCGACCGGGCCTTTCACTGTGAAATTCTTCCGCAGGTAACGGCCCGGCCCGATGGTGTTGTCCGTGTATTTTGAAGTCGCCGCCGCATACGGCCCGAGGCTGGTCGCGGCCGGCCAGGCGGAATCGTCGAAATAGGCTGCAAACCAATCGTTACCGGGAGCCACCGCGGCTTTCCAGGAATCATCGGTGTTAAACTCGATTCGCCGGCCGTTTTCCAGTTCGACGACGCCGCGGGCGGCGATGGCGTTTCTTCCGGTCCCGCCGCGGTCACGGCGGATGGCATCCCGCACCGCGGCGGAGCCAACGGCAATGATGTTTTTGCCGGGCACCAATTGAGTGCGGATTTCGGCGTGCATCGGCGCTGTGCGGCTGCTGGCGCCCTGTCGGGTGGGCTGGCCGTTGACATAAACGGTAATGAGACCGTCAGCCACAACATCGATGGCGGCACTGCGAATGGTTGTGTCGGCCGGAAGGTTGAGGACAAAGCGGACTGCGGCAGCCTGATGGGCAGCGGACCCGGCATTGATCCAAAATGACTTCGCGAGAGCGGACTGCTCGATGTCATACCGCGGCAGGTCGGCAGTAATCCATTGGCCCTTCCATTCGGTGGCGGGAGCAAGCAGTCCCAATTCGAACGAAGCGACTTCGCTCCAGGGAGATGGACGACCGTCCTTGTCCCAGATGCGGACCTGCCAGAAAACCCGGGCGCGCGAGGCCAGCGGTTTGCCCGCCCACGGAACGAGGACGGATTGGTCGGAGACGATTTTGCCGGAGTCCCAAAGATCCGGCGGGTTGGTGTTGAGGCCGGAGCTGGAGGAAGCAGCGCGGATTTGCCAGGCGATCTGGATTTCACCGGTGCGGTCGGAACGGAGTTTCCACGACAGGCGCGGCTGCTGGATGCCGATACCGATGGGGTTCTGGAGATGTTCGCAGGTGAGGGCGTAAAGGCGGACCGGGGAAAGATTCTCCGCGCGTGCCGGACCCACCAGGAGGCAGGCAGCCAGAATGGAAAACAAACGGGGAATCAACAGGGTGTGTTGGGATTCAATCCTCGTACCACCAAGATCTATGCCGATGCGAAACATGTTTCCGAATCTTCCGCAATGGCGGCGGACGATTCAAGCCCGCAAAGGCGAACGGCGAACGGTCGCCTGTCCATCTTCTTGATTGGAGGGCAGCGCTTCGTCGCTGCCCAAATTTCTTCGGTAGGGCGCGATGTCCCATCGCGCCGCGGCCGGCTCGGAGAGCCAGCCCTACCTTTAATGCCGGAAACGCGGCTAATTTCGCTTTTCGATCTTCACTTCCACCGACAGGGTTCGATCGGTTGTTCCCTTGTAGGTGCCGCTGACGGGCGCCACGTCGGCGTAATCGCGGCCAACGCTGATTTTCACGTAGGTTTCATCCGGCTGGCAATTATGCGTGGGGTCCAGCGCCTGCCAGCCGGCGCCGGGCACATAGACTTCCGTCCACGCATGAGTGGCGCTGGCGGCCTGGGTCGCGAGATAACCGCTGACGTAAAGCGCGGGAATCCGCAGGGACCGGCACAGGCCGATCATCACGTGGGCAAAGTCCTGGCAAACGCCGCTGCGTTGCTCCAGCACGTTGCGCATGTGGGTATGGACGGTGGTGGATTTGGGTTGATAGGTCAGCGTGCCATGCACGTATTGCATCAGCCGCAATGCGGTCTGCCAGACATCGTCCTCGCCGTGCATTGCGTCCACGGCCAGCCGCCACACCTCCGGGGTGAGTTCCACAAAACGGCTGCCCTGAACGAAGTCATAGCAGCGCCCGTGCTGGAGCGATTCCGGCAGGCGCGATACATTTGCGGGCCGGGCGTCGAGCGGCAGCGATTGGTTCGCCCGCGTCGTGACTTCGAGCCGGCTCTCGATGCTCAACGCCGAGTGCGGCTCTGGAATTTCAAAGTGATGAACGCAGTTCGAGTAAAAATCGTGGTAATGCCGCAGCCGCGCCGTGGGCAGCACCTTGAGCAGAAATGACTCCACCGTCTGGTGCTCGTTGGAGAGGGGCTGCAGGCGGACTTCATTGAAGCTCTCACGCACGGGCGAGGCATACGCATAGTGCGTGCGATGAAGAATTTCAAATTTCATCGCGGCGGGGGGTAACAAAACGTGCCGGGCCAGGCGAGCCGAAAAACTCACCCGAACCGCCCGGGCCGGGGCGCGGTCTGCTGTTGCTGCTCTTCCTGCTGCACCCGCGCTTCACCGTCGCCTTCGGGCGGAAAAGCATGGAAAATATAGGCGTTGAACAGCGCTTCGCCGATGGCATTGAGCTTGAGCTGGGTTTGGTCGAGATAATCATGCAGGCCATTTTCAAAAATCTCCTCGATGGTGCTGAATTGAAGTTCGGCCACGAGCCGCCCGGCCAGTTTTTCGCCGTCATTCGAGAAACGTCCTTCCGACACGCCGGATATGTGGCGGAGGGCGTCATTGAGTCCATCCACACAAAACCGGACCGAGCGCGGGAAATCCTCGTTCAGCAGAAGGAATTCCGCCACGTGCCGCGGATGCACCTCGCCGCCGTAGATGGATTTGTAAGCGTCCCACGCGCTGCACGAACGCACGATGGCCGTCCAGCCCAGCGCGTCGGTCTGGCTGACGGTTTGCGGCAGGCCGCGCGCCGGCAGGCTGTGATGGCGGATGTCGATAATGCGCGAGGTCTTGTCCGCGCGTTCAATGAACTTGCCCGCCTGGCTGAACGACCAGCCTTCGTTGTGAATGTGCGTGGCGTAGCTCAGTCCAATCAGCAGCAGCGAGCTGGCCTTGATCTCGTTGAAAAAATCCGTCGGGCTGTCGTGCCACATCTGCCGCGCCTGCGGCGACTGCACGAAAAGATAAAGCCGGTTCAGTTCCACCCAGGTTTCGACGGCGATCTGGTCGCGCACCATCCGCGCATTTTCGCGCGCCTGGCAGACGGACGAGACGAGCGAGTTCGGGTTGTCCGGCGCGAACACCATGAACTCCGCCACGGCCTCCGCGCTGGCATTTCGATACCGGGTCACAAAGGCGTCATGATCGCCGGTGGTCTGGATGATCGGCAGCCAGTGTTCGCGCATCTGCGCGCCGTTCAGGCTGCGGTAATCGAGGAGGAGTTGGAGATTTACGTCCAGGATGCGCGCGATGTTCTCCGCGCGCTCGATGTAACGCGACATCCAGTAAAGCGAGTTGGCGACGCGGCTTAACATGAATCTCAAAAGGAGAACATCGAACATTCAACATTCAACGCCCAACATCCATCGGGTCGAACGCCGGGCAATTCCGTAATTGAATGTTGGATGTTGAATGTTGAATGTTGAGCGTTCATCTCATTCGGCGCAGTCAGAACATCGGTAACACTCGTGGGTCAATACATCGGTAACACTATTTTGGTTAGAGGTTACACATTTGGTTTCCTTTGACCAGCTTCCT
>JBAVOO010000061.1:0-1581 GCA_049692125.1 Verrucomicrobiia bacterium
CACTAATTGTTTCTTCCCGGCAATCCCCGTCTCAAAAACCAGACTGTCCGCCAGGATTTGTACACCCGGCGGATTGATTATTTTATGACCGTCGGCTGCGGCGTCGGGGCGAAAATGACACAAAACGGATGTTTTCAAGCCGCGGCAGGCAACGGGAGGAGGAAATTTCCCGACCGGGAGATGGTTGGACACAAATTGTTTCTTCCCGGCAATCCGCGTCTCAAAAACCAGACTGTCCGCCAGGATTTGTACACCCGGCGGACTGATATTGGTTATTTCATGACCGTCGCCCGCGGCCTCGGGGCGAAGATGACACAAATGGGCGCGCCCACCCCGGCGGATTGATCGGTGGCTGACAGTTTACCCGTTGCGGAATCAATCTTGAGCAAGGCGATTTTGTTGTCCTGCTGGCCGGCAGCAATCAACCACCGGCCGGTCGGGTCAATGCCAAACCCCCGTGGCACTTTCACCCCGGCCGGCGCGTTTTCAATCCATTTCAGCCGGCCATCACCGGCGATGGCATAAACGGTGATGCTGTCGTGGCCGCGGTTGGAGAGGTAGAGCCATTTGCCGGACGGGTGGCAGAAAATTTCAGCGGTGGTGACGCCATTGGACGAAGCGCCCTCCGGCAGGGTCGGAAGGGTCTGCAACGCCGTCAGCGCCCCGGTGACGGGATCGCGCGCAAACGCGGTGACGTTGAGGCCCATTTCACCATTCACGTAGGCGAACCGGCCGCCGGGATGCAAAGCCAGGTGGCGCGGTCCGCTGCCGGCCGGGACTTTGCCAGCCTTATCGTCGCCGAAGGTCAGCGTGCCATTTTGGGCGTCAAATTTGAACAACCAGATGTTGTCCGTCCCGAGGTCGCAGGCATAGACCAGGCGGTTGCCGTCAGCCGCGTAAATCGAATGCAGATAAGGATGTTTCTGGCGCTCCGGGTTCGGCCCCGAACCGGTGAGTTGAATGAAAGCCGTGCGCGCCGCGAGCGAACCGTCCGGCCGGGTTTGAAAGCACGCGACGCTGCCGCCGTTGTAATTTGCCGCGAACACATTACGGCCGGTGGCATCCACCGAGACATGGCAGGTACCGTCACCGGCGGGCAGCTCGTTGAGCGCCGTGAGCCGGCCATCGTCCTCAACCCGGAATGCGGCGACCGAACTCCCGGTTGAAGCGTAGAGAAACTTCCCGTTGGGCGAAAGCGCCAGGAAGTTCGGGTTGGTGGTTGCCACCGCCAGTTCGAGCGGGCCGAGCCTGCCGTTGCCGGTATCGAGTTTGCCCGTGTAGATGCCCTGGCTGATCCGCCCCTCCGTGTAGGTGCCAAGGTAAAAGCGGACTTCGTCAGCCATGGCGGGGGCCTGGAGAAAACGGAGCAGAACAAGCAGGACAAGGCATTTCATCGCCGCGAATTATGAGCAACCGGGCAGGATCTGGCAAAGGAAAATCCCCGCCGCAATTTGAGAGGTGGTGTAAGGAAACGTGTGTAAAAAGGCGAGCGGGTGTATCCCGGTTCTGAACAAGAGAACCATAAACCAAAGAAAGGATACACCCATGAGAGCCAACACAGCCCTCGTCATAGAGCCTGCC